>JBAVCL010000026.1:0-110771 GCA_049586675.1 Dehalococcoidia bacterium | reverse complement strand
AAGAAAAGCAAAAACTTGAGAAATTAACAGAGGAACTGGGCATGCAAAAGGCAGTAACATTTACCGGATTTGTTCCCGATAAAGACCTGCAGAATATCTATCGGATTGCTGATCTATTTGTGATAGCAGGTATAGCAGAGTTGCAAAGTATTGTAACGATGGAAGCCATGGCGTCTGGCTTACCTGTTGTTGCTGTGAATGCCATGGCCTTGCCCGAGTTGGTACACGACGGAGAGAATGGTTATCTTTTTTCCGATGGGGACAGTCAAATGCTTGCCGAAAAAGTTATCGCAATACTTTCTAATCAAACAATACGGGCGCAAATGTCAAAAAAAAGTTTGGAAATCATCAAAGATCACGATATCAATAAAATAGTAGAAAAATATGAATCGATCTACAATGAAATCATTAATCGCTGAACATAAAGTATTATGGTCGGATAATTCTTGAATTCTCGGGACACCATACCAATCAAGCCTATTACAAATCAGGTATTATGTCCCCAGAATACCCTGGAACTCTCTTCAAAACGACGTAGGTAATCTCGTCCGCCTCTGGAGAAGCCGATTTTTTGAAAACTCGGGTGATTGCTTTATACTATTCTATGATTGATATGGCGATGACAGTATAGGCGACTCGGGAAGGTTACCTTGGGCGACAGGGATTTAGAACTGCTCGAATTTCACAAGATACGGATGATACTGGCCGGCTTTACTTCGTTTTCCGCTAGCCGGGAACTGGCCCTCAACCTGACTCCTCTCTCGGATGAAGAAGAGGTCCGCCTGCAGCTCAGGCAGTCAGCTGAGGCGCGCCGTTTGCTTGCACTCAGTCCCGATACCTATATCGGCGAAGTTGTTGATATCCGGGAGGTGGTGAAGATGGCGGCACGTGGCAAAGTCCTGGACCCTCAATCTTTGCTGAAAATTCAAGGGACGCTGGACTCTGCCCACAGGCTAAAAAGCCACCTGATGAACCTGCCGAATGAACTCCCGTTATTAAGTGGCCTGGCCCGAGACATTGTGGCACTGGAGCAGATTGTAGAGAATATCGATGGCTGCTTGAGTCCGACCGGGGACCTGCTGGATACTGCCTCACCTAAACTGGCGTCGGTGAGACATAGAATGCGGGAAGTACGCCAGGAACTGCTCACTCACCTGGAAGCCATAATCACCTCACCCCGAGGACGGAAAATAATCCAGGACCCCATTGTTACCGAGCGGGAAGGTCGGTATGTAATTCCCGTCAAGGTGGAATGTCGCCGGCAGATAAAAGGCATTGTCCACGACGTCTCCAATACTGAGGCCACGGTGTTTATTGAGCCTTGGACAACTACCGACGCGCAGAATGAACTGCGCGAGCTGATTGCCGAAGAGAAGGACGAGACAGAAAGGATACTGAGAACACTCAGTGCTGAAGTTGGGGCATGCGAAAGCGAAATTTCTCGTAACATTGAACTGATTGCTGAGATTGACCTGGCGCTGGCTAAGGCCAGATACGCCAGGGAGGCTAAAGCTACCGAGCCCATTATCGTGGCCGCTGCTAGAAACGCCAAGACAGAGGGACATGAACCGGGCGGAGTGCTCAGACTGGTCGAAGCCCGACATCCGCTGCTGAAAAAGAAGGCAGTGCCGCTGTCGGTCGAGATTGGCCGGGACTTCTCTGTCCTGGTCATCACCGGGCCCAATACCGGTGGTAAGACGGTCGCCCTCAAGACGATAGGACTTCTTAGCCTGATGGCACAGGCAGGTCTGCCCATTCCGGCTCAGGCGGAAAGCCGCATCCCCATTTATGACGGCGTGTATGCCGACATTGGTGATGAGCAGAGCATCGAGCAGACCCTTTCCACCTTCAGCTGGCACATAGGCAACATCGTGAACATCATCAACAACGCAACGGCACAGAGCCTGGTGCTGTTAGATGAACTAGGCACCAATACTGACCCGGGCGAAGGCTCGGCTCTCGGCCGCGCTATCCTGCTCCATTTCTTATCACAGGGAACGATGACCGTAGCCACCACTCACTACACCGAATTAAAGGCGTTGGCTCACGCTACCGACGGCATTGAAAACGCGGCTCTGGATGTGGACCCCGTTACGATGGCGCCCACCTATCACCTGACAGTGGGTATCCCGGGCGGCAGCAATGCTCTGGCTACAGCATCCCGCCTGGGACTGCCCGCGGAGATTGTGGCCCGCGCCCGACACATGCTTTCCCAGAGCACCCAGGAGATTGAGGCTTTGCTCACCCATCTGGTGACCGAGCAAAAAAATGTTGAATCGCTTCGCCACAGCCTGGAGAAGGAACTGAATGAAGCAGAACAGAGCGACACAGACTTGAAAAACAGGCTCCGCCAGTTAGAAGAAGACAGGCGAAAAATCATCAAGGAGACGCATGACCAGATAGTTCGTGAGGCTGCCGAACTACAGATGAAAATTCGTCAGGTGGCAGCGGAATTGCGCAAGGAAAAATCCCGGGAAAGAATCGAGCAGGCCAAAAAGGCACTAGCCGAGGTACAGGAGCAGTTGGATGCTGGGATATGGCAGGCCCGACCGGCGGTTGAGATAGGCGAAGCGGAAGCCGAGACAAGCCCAATCACCGCCGGTGATACCGTCTGGCTGAAAGAGGCTGGCGTACCCGCAACGGTACTTTCAGTGTCTGAGGAACGTGGGCTCGTCGAAGTCCAAGCCGGGAAAGTAAAGATGACCCTCAGGCTGGACAGCGTGGAAAAGAGGGTACCATCAACTGGCGCGGTGAAGACGGGTGGTGCCCTGATAAAAAGAGAGACGCGCAAGCCCAGGGTCTCTCTCGAGCTTGACCTGCGGGGAAAGAGGGCCGAGGAGGTTGAGCCGGCGCTGGACGACTACCTTAACGAAGCGTCTCTATGCAGCTTGAGCCGGGTTCGCATCATTCACGGTATCGGCACAGGCACTGTGCGTCAAATTGTCAGGGAAATTCTAGCCTCTCACCCGCTGGTCGCGTCTTTCCGGCCCGGGGAACAAGGCGAGGGCGGCGACGGCGTTACCATAGTCAGCATGTAGCCAGAGTATTTCACCCCACCGGGTGATTGATATTATGTTCACATCAAGGAAATTCCGTCTCGGTAGGTCGCAGATGCTCGGCTTTTTGGACGAGCTGGCTGTTACTGAAGGCAAAGCGATATCGTTATACCTCCCGCAGGGGACGCCTCAAGCCAGGGTTGACAATCTGCTGGGACAGGTATTTGCCGCAACTGCCATACCGGCAGACATGGCTGAAGTTATGGCTGGCTGGGAAATGGGAGCGGCGGTTTTCTGGAGCCCGCCGCAAATGTACCTGGTCCTGCCGCCGTTCCCAATTGCCGAAGAATATATCACCAATGGCTATGACATTGGGCCGTTGCGTTCCCTTCTCAGTCAGGACTTCCTTATCGCTCTAGTCCTGGTCCGCCTGGGAGCATACAGCATTGGCGTCTGCCGGGGCACAAAGCTCATAGATAGCAAGACGGGCACAGGCCTGGTGCACGCCCGCCACAAGAAAGGTGGCTCCTCGCAAGCACGGTTTGCCCGACACCGGGAAAAGCAGATAGAGCAGTTTCTGGAGCGGGTTTGCGGTCATGTTCGGGAGCATATTGAGCTCCATGCCCGGTCATTGGACTATCTGGTCTATGGCGGAGCCAGAACTACCATACTCTCACTGCGTAAACGGTGCCCGTTCCTGGGCCAATTTGAGGACCGCATCCTGCGGATGCTACTGGATATACCTGAGCCACGCCAGACGGTACTGGAAAAAGCCATCGGCACCGTCTGGTCCACCGATGTTATCGAATGGTGCGAAAATTCCCGGGACACCATACCAATCAGGCCTACTGCAAATTAGACATTATATCCCCAGAATACCCAAAGCACTTCCTGAATCATCACCTCACGGCCTACTGATACCACCGGAGAAAAAGCAGGAATATGCCAGCTCCTACCGACTTAGCCACTACGAAAACCATACACTTAGCCACTGCAAAATCCATATAGGCATCATAATACCCATGATCAAAACGATACTGATGCCTAACATGAATCCTAGTGGTGTAAGTATAACTCCTAGGACCATGCCATCCCCCATCTTGCTAAGCATATTCTACAATGGTCATATCTCCTACTATTAGAATTTTCCATTATCTCCTTTGTCCCTCTTATGGGTTGTTCCTGCCTTACCTCCCGGAGATTATACAATAGACGACGGTCGCTTCCAATAACCAGCGAATTCCAGGGATACCCTACCAATTAAGCCTACTACAAATTAGGTATTATGTCCCCAGAATACCTGGCCAACAATTCTGACTTCTGTGTAATTGACGTACTGCTAGTGCGTAATCTGGCGCAACAGAGAGGAATAACAGAGCGCTCAGATGGAAACAATAAAAACCCGCTGTTGCAAATAATCACTTTAAGAGGGCACGGAGGTTTCTTGGGAGCACGTCCAGGTATTCCACCATATAGCTACGCTTGAGTTTGTGAGCTGTTTCAGGTGCGATGCGATCGAGCGGTACTCCACTCAGGATTATCTCGGTCTCGGCTTCATTGAAAGTTTCCCCTTCTTCCACCCATTTGACAAAACGCTTGTTCACCGGGCAAACAAGCTGGCACTTCATGCAGCCTACAAGGCTATTGTGCCAGGATGGGTCTAGCCATTCAGGAAACTCTTCTCTCCATTCATTAAGGAAAGTAAGGCATCTCTCCGCATGAATCAAGAAGCGGTCCGGGACAATCGCTCTGGTAGGGCATTCATTAAGACATGCCTTGCACCTATCACACTCTTTCATCACCTGTGGTTCTAACCAGTCATTTTTGTCAGTTGGCATGTCCGAAAGAAAAGCCCTGAGGCGAACAAAGCTCCCCAGTCCTTCTACGTAAGCGATGTTGTTCTTCCCATACTTTGCCATTCCACTGCGTACTGCCAATAACTTGAACGGCAACGCAGCCGAGTGAAGCTGGTAGTCGTTAGAATTGAGAATGTTTTGGAGCGTGTTCCTGATTTGGCTATCTGTGTCACAATAGTAAGTAGGCGGGATTGTGACCGGATAGGTCTGCCCGTTGAAATGGAAGGTGACCCTGCGCTGAGGTTGTGGAGCTGCAGTTATTATGATTGAACGAGCTTTCGGAAGACTAGTGGTAACATCGAATTTAAAGGAAGACAGGTATTTCTCATATAATCCCGCGTCCACTTCTTTCTGACTGAGCCGCTCTTCTATTTCATGTTTGAGTTGAGCGACATGCTCGATGGGCACCATTGTCCCGCGATAACCTCTTCCCTCCAACTTGGAGTAGACGAGTGCTGCTGTTTGATTGGGAGCCATTGTTTAACCTCCTGTATTAGGCGATGGCGGATTATACTCCTTGTCGCCCAGTATTTAAAGTATCGTCAGCAAATGCGGGATTGCCATGATGTAGGCAGTAACTCATAATTGTCGCACTAAATTTATCAGCTTGGTCGAATTGGTGCATGTCAGCTATAATTAACCTATGTTTGGTAGACGGAGAAAGCTGGTATGACAGAAGTGGCACTCGTAAGCACCAAGGACCGGGGTAAAGGTGTTAGGCAAGCAATAGACCTCCTTGAGTTAAGATCTTTTTGTGGCAAAAGTGTGGTCCTGAAACCCAATTTCAACACGGCTGACCCGGCACCGGGTTCGACGCATAACGAGACACTGCGGTCTTTGGTTCTAGCTCTTCAGCAGATGGGAGTAAAGCAGATCACCTTGGCTGAGCGAAGTGGCCCCGGAGATGGCACACGGACGATTATGGAGAAGAAGGGGATTTTTAAGCTAGCTCAAGAGCTGGGCTTCAACATCCTCAATCTGGAAGAGGTAGGCCCCGAAGGCTGGAGCAAGATAGCACCTAAAGGGAGTCATTGGAGCCAAGGTTTTCATTTTCCACGGATTTATCTCGAGGCGGAATCAATTGCCCTGACCTGCTGTCTCAAGACACATGCTTACGGCGGCCATTTCACACTCTCTTTGAAGAACGCGGTAGGACTTGTCCCTTTGGCAGGCTATCCCTATATGCGGGAACTTCACTCCTCACCGTACCAGCGGCAAATGATTGCCGAGATTAATACCGCTTATTCGCCCGACTTAGTGGTTCTGGATGGCGTGGAGGCTTTTGTTGACGGTGGTCCCGCCCGTGGCACCAAAGTAGAGGCCGGGGTGATGCTTGCTGGCACCGACCGAGTGGCCATCGACGCGGTGGGGGTAGCGATTCTCCGTCTGTTGGGGACGACACCAGAGGTCAGCCGTGGGTCTATCTTTAAACAAGAGCAGATTGCACGAGCCGCTGAATTAGGACTGGGCGTGTCTTCGGCAAAGGATATTCAGCTTGTCACCGGAGATACCAAGAGCGAGGCTTTCGCCATACAGATCAGGGATATCTTAGCTCGTGATTAGTCTGTCCCGTACTAATGAATGTTGCTGACCTCCGTCGCAATCGAGCGGTTTGTGCCGTCGAGTTCGCCAGGCTATATGGTATAATCAACCTCAAACTTGAAGAAAACCGTGGACCCCAAGTTACTAGTAGCATACTTTGTGATTGGCGGACTTATAGTCTCGATCATAACCTATTTTGGAAGTCAAGGAAAAAGTGAGCTTGCGGCTTTCATTGCATTCTTACCCGCTACCAGTCTGATAACTCTGTGCACCATATACTTTGCTGGCGGAACAGGGGCAGCTGTGTCTTATGCCAAGAGTATGCTAATACTATTGCCTGCTTGGCTGTTCTATGTCATCGGCGTGATTTTTCTTCTGCCTCGTTTGGGCTTGGTGGTGTCACTCCTAGTGGGTGTTGCCGCCTATGTAACAGCAGCGTTTGTCACCATGAGACTAACATAGTCAGCTAGTCGCTCGGTCGAATTCCAGGGATACCATACCAATTAGGCCTACCACAAATTAGGTATCATGTCCCCGGAATACCAAGATTCTTGGGTCGCTCCGTTCCCTCAGAATGACAAGGGACGAACTATCGTCATTCGGGTGGTTCGGGCTGTACCCTGGCCTGGGTCCTCACCGGTAAGCCCCAGATGTGGATGAAGCCGGGGGAGGCACTCTGGTCGAAGGCATCGCCCTTATCGTAAGTAGCCAGGCTGTAATCATAAAGGGAATAGGGCGACTTTCTACCTACTATTTGGCAGTTGCCTTTGAAGAGCTTCACCCGTATGGTGCCGGTGACGTACCTTTGTGTGCTTTCCACATAGGCGGCTAAGTCTTGACGCATAGCGGTAAACCATAGCCCATTGTAGATGAGGTCGGCATACTCCGCGGCGACCCTGACCTTGAAGCGGAGCTGGTCCTTCGTCAGCACCAGGCCCTCCAAAGCCTGGTGAGCTTTCAGCAGGACCACGGCAGCCGGCGCTTCATAAACCTCCCTCGATTTTATACCCACCAGTCTATTTTCCACGTGGTCAATCCGGCCTATGCCATGCTTGCCTGCTAGGTTATGAACCTTCTGGACTAGGGCCACGGGCTCTAACTTTCGTCCATCAAGGCTTAACGGTATCCCTTTTTCAAAGCCAATCTCCAGATAAGCCGGCCGAGCCGGTGTTTTTTCAGGCGACTTTGTCCACAGGAAGACATCGTCGGGTGGTTCGTTCCAGGTGTCTTCCAGCACACCGCATTCAATGCTCCGGCCCCACAAATTCTCGTCAATGGAATAGGGGCTGGCTTTAGTAATAGGGACAGGAATATTGTGCGCCTGGGCATATTCAATCGTTTGCTCCCGAGTCATCTTCCATTCCCGAGCCGGGGCTATTACCTTCAGTTCGGGAGCTAAAGCGGCTACGCTGACATCAATCCTCACCTGGTCGTTGCCCTTGCCAGTGCAGCCGTGAGCGACCACTCTCGCCTTTTCCTTTTTAGCTGTTTGCACCAGGAGTCGGGCGATGAGAGGACGCCCCAGAGCTGTGGCTAAGGGATACTGCCCCTCATAAACAGCATCGGCTTGAAGTGCCGGGAAAACATACGACTTAATATAGGTTTCTTTGGCGTCCACCACCAGCGCTTTTATGGCTCCGACTCTGAGCGCTTTTTGGCTAATAGCCTCCAGGTTCGGGACATTGCCGATATCCACAGTGAGGGTGATGACCTTCGAGTTATATTTTTCCTCAAGCCATTTTATGGCCACGGATGTATCCAGACCGCCGCTGTAGGCCAATACTACTTTTTCTGACATTTCTACCTCCTCTGGAGAAGTCCTATATCAAAAATCAAAATTACAATTCAAAATGCAAAAAGGCTTTACTAAACTGATTTTTTAAATTTTGCTCTGTAATTTTGATTTTTTATCTTTGATTTTTAATTTTTCATTGTTTAGTATTTTGTATTTCTCCTAATGCATCCTTCAAGATGCCTACCGCCTTGTCCACCTCCTTCTCGGTGATGATAAGGGGCGGCATAAACCGCAGGGCATTGGGCTTCACTTTGTTGACCAATAAGCCTCTATCAAGACAAGCCAGCACCAACTTCTCGGCGATTTCCTGGTCGAATTCCAAAGCTATGAGGAGTCCCCGACCCCTCACCTCAGCGATAAAATCAAACTGCTGCTTCAGGCTTTCCAGCTTGGTCATAAAATAGCCCCCTACGCGCTTAACCTGTGCCGTTATGTTGTGGCCGATAATGTACTTCAGGGTGGCATGAGCGGCGGCGCAGACTAGCGGGTTGCCACCAAAGGTCGAGCCATGCTCACCTGGGGAAAAGACCGAGACCTCCTCCTTAGCTAAGAGAGCGCCAATGGGCACGCCACTGCCTAATCCCTTGGCCAAAGTCATTATGTCCGGCTCAACCCCATATTGCTCATAGGCGAAAAGAGTTCCGATCCGACTGACGCCCGTCTGGACTTCGTCCAGAATAAAGAGGATGCCCTTTTCTCGACACCATTCTTCCACTTTATGGAGATAGTCATCGTCGGGGACATTAACTCCACCTTCCCCTTGGATCGGCTCCAGAACAACAGCGCAGGTCTGGTCAGTGGTGGCCCGTTTGATTGCCTCGACGTCGTTATATTCCACGTTGATAAAGCCGTCCGGCAGAGGTATGTAGGGCTCCTGAAATTTACTTTGCCCTGTGGCGGCGGTCATAGCCAGAGTCCGCCCATGAAAAGAGCTATAGGTAGTAATGACCTCGTAGGCGCCATTTAATCGAAGCTTCCCATACCTGCGAGCTAGTTTCACTGCCCCTTCGTTAGCTTCAGCGCCGCTGTTGCAAAAGAAAACTCTATCAAGACAGCTATGCCTGATTAGAAGCTGGGCCAGCTCTATCTGCGGGATGGTATAGAACTGGTTGGATGCCTGGATCAGGGTTTTGGCTTGCTTTTCCAGAGCCTTGACAACCACTGGGGGGCAATGCCCCAGGCTATTTACTGCCCAGCCGCCGACAAAGTCCAGATATTCCCGGCCCTGGTCATCCCAGGCCCAAGCTCCCTTACCACGAACTAGAGTCACGGGAACTCTATCTACCGTTCTGAGAAATAGCTTTTTCTCTAACTCTGGCCAATTATTCTGAGACAATTGTGGTACCTCGTGATTTAGCTTGCCGGGCCTTTCCAGCGATGTCCTGGAGTAAAGCGTGAGAAGTTCGACCATCTATGATGCGCACGACCTTCGTGGCAGTCAGGGCTTCAAGGCTGGCCTCTATCTTAGGGATCATGCCCCCGGAAGCTACTCCGAAGGCGAGCATATCCCTGGCTTCGGCCAGGTTGAGCCTGGGAACTACCTGCCCCGAGCCATCGTGAATACCATCAACGTCGGTCAGGAATACGAGTTTTTCTGCGGCTAAGGCCGCGGCAACTTCCCCGGCCGCTGTATCTCCGTTAACGTTAAGCAGCATGACCTTGCCTTCCACTGAGCCAAAACTTATGGGCGCGACCACCGGCATATAGCCGGCATTCAGTAACAGCTTCAAGGGAGTGGGGTCAACGGCGACAATTTCGCCGACATAGCCCAGCTCGGGGCTTTTCACGCTCGCCCAGAGCAAGTTGCCATCGCAGCCACTCAGTCCTACAGCTTTCCCCCCCAGAGCTTGGATAGCCACAACCAGTTCCTTATTGACCAGACCCCCCAACGCCGCCGCCGCCACCTTCAAGCTCTCGGCATCAGTAACCCTCAGCCCGTTTACAAAGCTGGTGGGAATACCCAGCCGGGCCAGCCATTCCGTAGTAACTTTGGCGCCGCCATGAACCACTACCAGGGACTTACCCCGTTTCTGAAGCTCCACCAGGTCTTCTAAAGTGGTGTCATGATTGCCTAGGGTGCTGCCGCCAATTTTAACTACTATGATCTTCTTTTGCATCACGTTGTATACGCGCTGTTAATAGTAACATATTCCTCAGAGAGGTCGCAGCCCCAGGCGGTGGCCTGGCCGTCTCCTAAATTCAGACAGAGCCTTATGAGCACATTATCACTTGTGTTCAAAGCCGATATCATTTCTGCTTTGTTGAAGGGGGCGGGGCAACCCTGCTTCATGACACAAACATCATTCAAATAGACATCCAATCTCTCTTCGCTCACCCTGGCTCCGCTTCGCCCCAGGGCAGCCACGATACGCCCCCAGTTGGGGTCGTTGCCATGGATGGCAGCCTTCACCAGCGGTGAACCAGCGATAGTTCGAGCCGCCTGGCGAGCCCAAATTTGGCCCTTTGCCCCTTCTACCCTAACTTCAATAAGTTTTGTGGCTCCCTCGCCATCCCGAGCTACGGATTTAGCCAGATGAGTACAGACTGCAGCTAAGGCTTCTCGAAAGGTGCCACCATTATCGAAGTCAATAGGTTCGTTGCCAGCTAAGCCGTTGGCCAATAGGAATACGCAATCGCTGGGACTGGTATCGCCATCAATACTTACCATATTGAAAGTGACGTCCACCGTCTTTTGTAATGCTGCTTGCAGGAAATCAGCACTCACCGCAGCATCGGTAGTGATAAAACAAAGCATGGTCGCCATGTTGGGATGAATCATGCCTGCCCCTTTAGCCACCCCACCCATGGTGAACTTAGTTCCCTTTAAATCCACCTGGACAGCCAGTTCTTTGAGTCCGGTATCCGTGGTCATTATCGCCCTGCAAAAATCGTGACCTCCTTTTCTGGTTAGCTTTATCTTAGGAATTCCAGTCCTGATTTTATCCATGGGCAAGGGCACGCCAATGACCCCGGTGCTGGCGACAAGGACTTCCTCAAGAGATATGCCCAGCCTGGCGGCTGTTAGTTTCGCCATTTCCTGAGCATCGGCCAGTCCTGACTTGCCCACGCAAGCATCGGCACAACCAGAATTCACCACTATTGCCTGCGCCCGCCCTTTGGCTATATGTCTTTGGGATAAAATAACTGGAGCTGATTTTATCTGGTTGGTAGTAAAAACGCCGGCAGCCGTGCAGGGCACTTCGGAGCAAAGAATAGCTAAATCAAGCTCATCTTTACTCTTTATTCCCGAGTGAACCGCCCCAGCCAGGAATCCTGAAGCTGAGCTAGCACTGCCTGAAGGAATTAAATCAAACATAAGATTCAAATATAGCAGGAAATGGGAACAGCGTCTATTTCCAGCGACCCCGCAGCCACATTTGTTTTGCTCGTCTAGGAAGTCACCGGCAACTATTTGTAGCCCAGGAGCTCCTCCAAGCCTTTAGCTTGTTCCACATGATAAGGGCCCACTCTAGTGCGGCGAACCTCCACTACGGTAGCGCCCACCCCAAGTTTCTCTCCGATATCGTGAACAAGGCTTCTAACGTAAAATCCTGAAGACACCTCGCAAGCGAAAGTAAAATAAGGAAACTGGAACTCCTTGAGCTCCAAGGAATAAATGCTTACCTTTTTAGGTGGTATGTCTACGCTGACACCCTTGCGGGCTAGTTGGTAAGCTTTTTGCCCCGCCATTTTTTTTGCGGAAAATAGTGGGGGTGTCTGCCAAATATCACCATAAAATTCTTTCAAGACCCTTTCCAATTCCTCTCTGGTTACTTCGTTGTCGCTTCGCCGTAAAACCCTTCCTTCAGAGTCAAAGGTGTCTGTCTCGACACCGAGAACAGCCTTAACCTCGTAAGCCTTGTCCAGCTTAAGGAATGAGGATGCGTTTTTCGTGTACTTGCCTGTGAGAACAACTAAAAGCCCTGTAGCTAGGGGGTCTAAGGTCCCCGTATGACCAGCTTTCACGTTGAATTTCTTTTTTATCCGCTGTACCACTCGGGAGGAGGTAAGCCCTTTGGGCTTGTCCACCAGGAACATTTTGTCCATCCCCGTAAGTATAACGGAAAACCCGGAGCTTATCACTCGCCTAGGCATGTTTAAAAATGTGGGTTTTGACAGGTTTGCTAGTTAATGCTAGCATAACCTATATAGAGCATAGATTATAGCCAAAGTTAATGATAGCAAGATGGTCAATTCGGTTGGGGAGGGGATCCAGGGGGTGGTAATAGGTGGATGCCGCCAGTAGTTGGCTTTTATTAGCCTTTCTAGTTTGCTTAGCCCTTTCAGCCTTCTTTTCCGACGCTGAGTCGACTTTTATCTCCTCGCCCAAAGCTGGTAACAAGTTGGTGACACATGTCGTTTACTCAGGGTGAATATTAAAGTGAACATTAACAGCCTCTTTGTGATATTGTTTTTCCTCTGTCTTGGGTGTGCCGCTTTTTTCTGCAGTGCTGAGACTGCTTTCATTGGTATGCAGAAGCTGCGTCTACAACATCTGATCCAGAGTGGACACCCTTCTGCCCAAAGGGTGGCAAAGATTGTGGAACAGCCGGAGAAGTTTCTCGCTACAGTTCTTTTGGGGATCAACTTCTTTGAGACGGCGGTAGCCACTCTGGGCACAATCATAGCAGTGTCACTAATCCGAGATGCAAACTGGGCAGTAGCCATTGCTACCATTGTGATCACTATAGTAACCTTAGTTTTCGCTGAGCTTGTTCCTAAAAGCTTGGCAGTTCGTTACGGAGAAAGACTGGCTCTGAGATATGTTAAACCTCTAGAAATCATCTCAGCCATCCTCTATCCTCTGGTTTACATCCTGAACCATATCGGGATTAGATTCACCAGGTTAGTCGGGGAGAGCGAAATTTCCAAACCGACCATCAGCGAGGAGGAATTTCGTACAGCTATCAATATAGGTGAGGCTGAAGGGGTAGTGGAAGGTAATGAGGCAGAGATGCTACACAAGGTATTTGAATTCACCGACTGCCCCGTGAGCAAGGTAATGGTCCCCAGAATGGAAATTACCTGGGTGGAGCAAGGGACGAAGTTAAAGGATTTTCTGGAGCTTTATGCCCAAAGACGCTACAGTCGTTTCCCTGTGTATAAGGATAACACCGATAATGTGGTGGGTATATTGCATGCCAAGGATGTGCTGCTGAAGCTAACCGATGAATCTGATAGCAGAGACAGCGTCATTGACGATTTGGTGCGCCCAGCGCATTTTGTCCCTGAAAACAAACGCCTGGGAGAGCTCCTGGCCGAGATGAGAGACGGTGGATACCATGCAGTAATCGTGGTAGATGAGTTCGGGGGTATTGCGGGAATGGTTACCTTGGGGCAACTAACTGAAGAAATTGTCGGCGATATTCGCGACGAGCTAACGGGCAAAGAAAAGGATTTCATTGTAACTGGCGACAGCACCTTTCAACTGGATGGAGGATTCAGGATTGAGGAAGCTAACGAGGAGTTGGGGCTGAATTTGCCCAGTGGTGATTATGAGACTGTGGCCGGCTTTATTCTCAGCCACCTTGGTCGCATACCAAAGCAGGGGGAGCAGTTTAAGTACCAGAACCTGAAGTTTGTTATTACTGAAATGCGGGGAATGAAGATAGAGAAGGTCATAGTAACCAAGGAAAAGGGCGTTGCTGCCTCGTAAGTCAGAAGGGAGCTTAAGTTTATTCTATCTTAGCAAGGTGCGATTTTGGGGGAAGACCTTGAGAAGTTAAGGGGAATCGTCCCTGACCCGACACGCCAGCAGAAAGCACGAGAATACAGTAGGCTACTGCGGTGCGGCTCTTTCATCGAACTCGGAATAGGAGCCATCGTATCACTAGTCCTTCTTTTCACACCTGCCTCAACTACACTGGCGAGCCTTTTAGCTTTTCCTTCCCCATGGTCAGCCGCCTTGTATCTGCTGGCACTGGCAGTCGGCTACGGAGTGATAGTGGCACCATTAGTCTATTACTACGGTTTTATCTTGCCCCATCGTTATGGCTTATCAAAGCAAAATCTAGCAAGCTGGCTCAGGGACAAGGTTAAAGCTTCGGGGCTGGAATTACTGCTAGGCTTATGTCTGGTTATAATCATTTACTGGCTTATAGGGCGTCTCCCGACGCTGTGGTGGCTAGCCGCTGCCCTAATTATGTTCTTAGTCAGCTTAATCCTCACCTGGCTAACGCCCACCTTTCTTATACCTTTATTCTTTAAATTAAAGCCCTTAGAAGAAGGAGAGCTCAAAGAAAAATTGGTAAATTTAGCCAGGAAGGCGGGTGTTGATATTGCAGAGTGCCTTACCATGGATTTAAGCAGCAAAGCCACTACAGCTAACGCCATGCTAAGCGGCTGGGGCAAATCTCGACGTATTATTTTCAGCGATACTTTGCTCCAGGGATATTCCTGGGATGAAATAGAGGTAACTTTGGCTCATGAGCTAGGACATCGTCTCCACCATGATATTCCTAAACTCATAGGAATCCAAACAGCCACCTTTTTATTGGCCTTTTATCTGGCCAATCTAGCCCTGAGAGCTGGAGTGGTATTGTTTTCCCTCCAGGGAATAAGTGATATCGCTGGCCTTCCCTGGCTAATTCTCGTTCTCGCCGTGCTTATCCTGGTGTTACAACCAGCACTTAACTGGTACAATCGTCGCATAGAGATAGCGGCAGACGAGACGGCATTGGCGCTAAGCAATAATCCCCAAGCCTTTGTTGCTTTGATGACTAAGCTGACCGATCAGAATCTAACCGAAGCCGAACCTGGCCGGTGGGCAAAACTTTTATTTTATGACCACCCCACCTATAATGAGAGGGTAAAACTAGCTCATAATTTTATTTCTCGCTGTCAGCGGAGCGAAGAAATCTAAGGAGGCCTTTTGAAGCTTATTTTAGTTAGACACGGCGAAACTTATTGGAACAAAGAGAGGCGTGTCCAGGGAGGCGCTAGCGATATCGAACTGAATGATACCGGACTGGAGCAAGCCAGGAAGCTAGCAGCTTTCCTCGAAAATGAGCCCATCACCGCCATACTCTCCAGTCCCCTGCAGCGAACTATAGCTACAGCCAAAATCATAGCTAGCCAACACCAGTTGCCCGTAGAGATTGATCAAGGGCTCAGAGAGCTCAAAGTTGGTGAACTGGAGGGCATGCCTGTTTCAAATTTAACTACCACGTTCAGCCAGTTTTTAATGCAATGGTGGCAAGACCGGGGGGCAATGAAATTGCCCAATGGAGAAAGTCTTATTGAATTGCAACAGAGAGCCTGGAAGGTTATTGAAGGTCTATTAGAAAAACATAAAGATGGAACGGTGGTGGTAGTCAGTCATTACTTCGTTACCTTAGCCATCATTTTTAAAGCTTTAAATTTGCCTCTGGACTGCTTTACCAAATTCAAAGTCGACCCGGGTGGGGTAAGCATTCTTGAGTTCCGGGATTTTGGAGCTCGCCTGGTGACATTTAACGATACCTCCTATTAGTGTTAGCTGCGAGGGGCAAAGCCAAGAAGCAATCCCTATGAACAAAGTTAACCTAGAGTCGAAGGTTTTAGATTTCATCCAGCGGTATAGCTTGATTCCACGTAAAGAGCTAGTGGTTGTCGGGGTCTCAGGTGGTGCTGACTCGGTATGTTTGCTCCATGTCCTAGCCAAATGGCAGACAGGACTTGGGATAAAACTTCATGTAGCTCATCTCAATCACCAACTTCGGGGAGCTGAATCTGAGGCCGATGCTGAATACGTGTCTAATCTGGCTGTCTCGCTGGACATTCCCAGCACTATTGATAGGCAGGACGTGGCGGCCTACAGGACTGAAAGAAATTGCTCTCTTGAGGAAGCTGCCCGGGAACTACGCTATGCTTTTCTGGCCCGGGTCGCTAGAGAGGTCGGAGCCCATCGAATAGCCACAGGTCATACTAAGGATGACCAGGTAGAGACCATTTTGATGCACATATTACGGGGAACGGGAATCACCGGATTATGCGGTTTAGCCCCTTGCTCGCCTATGGCCTATGACAACCAGGGAACATCATGGCCCGCCTCCCCCCTGTCATTGCGAGCCGAAGCCCTGAGCGTAGCGAAGGGGCAGCGAAGCAATCTTTTAGTAATAAGACCACTTCTAGATATTACCAGGGAGGAGACAGCAAGTTATTGCCAGGAACACCAGCTTGAGCCGCGTATTGATTCTTCGAACCTGTCGCCTTCCTTTTTCCGGAATCGCCTACGCCTCCATTTGTTGCCTCTGCTCAGACAATATAATCCGAGCATCGACCAAGCCCTGCTCCGTTTGGCTGATATCGCCAAAGAGGATAATGCCTTCATTGAACAGCAAGCTTCTGGTTTGTGGGATGAAGTGGCCAAGCAGGAAAATAACACCATCTACCTGAATAAAAAACAGATGGCTAGCTTGCCGATAGCCTTGCAGAGGCAATTGTTGAGAGCGGCTGTGACCAGGCTGGCCGGGGATGTTCGAGACATCGAAGCCAGTCATATTGAAGCGGCCAGGAGCCTGCTAAATAAACCAGCTAGTAAAAGAATCTCTCTGCCCCACGGACTTATCTGTCACGGAGGATATAAAGAGCTTGTCGTTGCGACCCCGTATTTAATACGGGGCAAGCAATCTCAGCTTCCGCCATGCCCTTTCCCTTCGCTGCCAGTCGAATTTGCCCTTAAAGTGCCTGGCGAGACACCTTTTTCGGGATGGAAGGTGGTAGCCCGCATAGTTCGGGAGCGAGCGGCTTCTCTGTCATCGCAAGGCGTCCTGGGTACAAGCAAAGAAACTTACCAAAGCGATCTCGTTACCTATTTTGATTTACACAAAACAGGAACCAAACTCTTCGTCCGTCAGCGTCGGCCCGGAGACAAATTTCAGCCCCTGGGCATGAGCATGCCCAAGAAACTCTCTGAGTTTATGGTTGACGCTAAGATACCTCGTCCCTGGCGAGGCCGTATCCCAATCGTCTATTCTCCTCAGCAAATCATCTGGGTAGTAGGCTGGCGCATTGATGATAGAGTCAAGGTTACTGAAGCTAGTAAGGAAATCCTCCTTCTAGAGTTTATCAAGTCGCCATGAACAGAGTGTTTATTTGTCCCTGCGAGGAGCCGAAGGCGACGAAGCAATCCCAGAGATTACCACGCCCCGACAAGTCGGGGCTCGCAATGACAAGGAGGAGTCGCTAGACACTCTTAATGAAAGCAGTAGACAGGGAATTAAGTTTACGCCGTCTTACCGTCGACGAAGCCCTATACCAGCTTGACCAATATCTCTACGATGCCTTTATGGGTGGCCTGTCCTCTGTGCGCATTGTTCATGGCAAGGGGACAGGAAAATTACGCCGCGCCGTACACGAGTCACTAGCCAAACACCCTCTGGTTAAATCCTATCGCCTTGGTGATTATGGCGAAGGAGACTATGGTGTCACCATAGTGGAGCTGATAAATCGTTAGAGCTTGCCTCCCGTGTCATTGCGAGCGACCTGCCCGCTTGCCTTCGCTGAAGCTTTAGCGCAAGCAGGCCAGGGCTTGGCTCGCCTGCCGAAGTCGTACGGCGAGCAGGCAGGCGGGAGCGTGGCAATCTCATGCCCCACCAAGATTGCTTCGGCTGGCTTTGCCAGCCTCGCAACGACGAAAAAAGTGTGACTACCCATATAAACGAGTGGAAGCTATTGCTTATCCGTGGCTGGAAATTTTATAATTCTTCTTGATTTCTGGTAACTGGGGCATGGAAACGATTAAGGAGACACTAAGGCAAGAGCGAGTTCTGGCTGAACACGAGGAAGTATCAACTGGGATTAAGGAAGCGCATAGTGAGATAGAATTCTTACGCCGGCGGCTTGACCGACTGGCGAAGTTACAATCACTTCTCAAAGAAAAGTACCACAGTAGATTAAAGAGCATCTCTACCCAGCTTCGCGACATAGATTTACAACAGTGGCAGCTTAAAAGTCTGACAAGGCAACTAAAAGGGAATAAAGAGAAGCAATCAATTATTAAAGAACAGATAGCTAGCCTGGAGAGGCGTAAGAAGACCCTTCTCGAAGTAATAAGACAGATTGCCGGATATAAAAGAGCAAGCGATGCCCAAGTTGCAGCAATAGAAGAAGAACAAGAAATCCTTTCTCAGCGGATTCATGACCTAGAGCATATGCTGGAGCTTGTAGAACAAGCTGAACTAGATAAAAAAGAATGGGAGATTGCTAGCCAGCGAATTCATGCCACAAAAAGATTGGTGGAAGAGCACGAAACAGACCTCAGCAAAAGGACTCTAGATTTGCTCCTCGACTTTTATATACCTCCCCAGAATAACAAACGACTTAAGCTATAAGCTGCCTGATTTATCAGGCGAAGTAAACCCAACCACCACCCCTTCTACCCCTTTAGGCGGGGATGAACCCCGCCACTACATGTGTTTTGGTCGGGTGGAGATGAACTTGGCCACTACATTTTTTACCGATTAAAAAATTTAATTTGTAGGGGCGGGGCTTGTCCCCGCCCATTACTGTTGCTAACATTATCAAGGCGTCTAAATGAACCTAAAACATCGCCAAAAAATTCGTCTGGACTCCGAAATATACCGAACTCCTGACCTACCTTGTTTTGTCACCATAGCTACCAAGGGGAAAGAGGCAATCTTTTCTCACCAAAGTCTAGCTGAGAATTTCGTGGCCTTATTGAGGACGATATGTAAAGAGAATAATATTCTACTGTATGCATATTGCATCATGCCAGACCACGCTCATTTATTGCTAAGCGCTTCTGAAACGAAAGGTGTCATCGCGTTTGTTAGGGAAATAAAGAGCCGCTCTACCAAGCTGGCTTGGCAGCATGGCTACAGAGGAACTATTTGGCAAAGGAGTTTTTATGACCATTTTTTGCGACGAGACGAAGATTGTATGCTAGTTGCCAATTACATCGTTCATAACGCGGTGAGAAATGGTATTGTTGAACATTGGGAGGATTATCCGTTTTCCGGGTCATTAGTCTATGAGTTGTAGGGGCGGGGCTTGTCCCCACCCACATCATCCCCACCTCTAAGGCGGGGATGAACCCCGCCACTACATTAATACATTAATCTTTGGCATTTGATATCGTTTAGGCCTGTCTTGAGCGAACGGATTTCGTATTGTATGGGCGGGTCTTGTACCCGCCCATATCGTCCTCCTCGGTAAGGTAGGGATGAACCCCGCCACTTGCCACAGAGGCTCGGTTAGATTTCAGGCGTAGTTTTTTAAAACGCAGCGGCTCGCAGCCTATCAGTTCAGCTTGCCCGCAGGGCGGATGGGATAATCCCCGGCAAGAGACATGACAGTTAGCAGTGCAACCCGGAACAGGCTGGAATCTTCCATCAGCTTGTTCTCGGGAGAAGGGCAGTGGTAATCCCTCGCAGTGCGGGATGCCCCGGGAATCACTTTCTTCGGCGGAAAGCTCCTGGCAGGTGGCATAGGTCATTCCTCTGGCTTCAACCAATTCCTTTACTTTACGGTGGAAGCCGAGCCTCAAGTCCTTGCGCAGGCGATAGCCTCCGCCTGACCAATGTGCCTCGTAGATGTATTCCTGCTCGAATTTCCTAGCTGCTAGCGGCGACTGGCTGTAGATAACTTTATATATTCGCTGCCATATACTTGTGCCTTCGTAGCCGGCTGATAGAGAGCGTTTCTTGGATAGCCGGCCAGTGCTGGCGGTGACATGTTTGGCCCCTATTGCGGCGAAGACATCCAGCAACCTCGCTATTTTTTCCAACCAGGAATCGCCGTAAAGGGCTTGGAATAAATGGACCAGAATGGGGTCGAGGCGGATGACGATGTCTATACCCATGGCGGATAGCTTGGCGGCAACAGCTACCCGGGCATCGAACGAAGGCGCCCGTGGTGACAAAAGCCCGAGCACCTCCGGAGTCCCTTCGATGGTTATAGCTACAAATTTAGGCTTATACTCGATAAAACCAGGCAATTCCAGAAGAAAGGACGGGTCGCCTTTGGTAGTGATGAAAAAAGAGACGCCGTAGCCCATAAGAAGCCCTATCAGCCTTTTGACCTCTCTTTTCAATTCCGGTATTTCCTGACAGGGGTCGGAGATATTGGACAAGGAAATCGGCGGGCATAAAGTCAGCTTCTTGAGGTCCTTCTCCACTAGCTCAGGCAAGTTGTTATAAATCAGAGTATCTTCGGAGTAGTTGGAGTAAATAGCTTCTCGGGCATAGCAGTAGATACAACCATGAACACATTGGTTGGGACCCGCTGGCGTGACATTGATAATCCAGCAATGCAAGCACTTCCGCTCGGGATGAGAATAGGGGAAATCATGGAAGGTCGAGCCTTTCTTGGCTATTAATCTTACGGACACAATTCTATTTTAGCAGTTTATAGTCTTCCCCAAAATTTCGTATGAATCCCTCTCCCTCGACCTGCTCGCCGTATGACTCCAGCAGGCGAGTGGGAGAGGATTAAGGGCTTGTCCTGAGTTTATCGAAGGATGAGGGTGAAAGATCCTTGTGGGCGGGGACGAGCCCGCCGCTCCCCCTCTTAAGACCTGTCCTGAGCGAAGTGTTGTAGGGGCGGGTCTCGTACCCGCCCGCATTTTGTTCCCCACCCACATGGTCCCCACTGGCAAGGCGGGGATAAACCCCGCCACTACATTAATACGTTGACCTTTGACATTTGATATTATTTAGACCCGTCCTAAGCGAAGTCGAAGGATAAAAGGGGTTAGGTCTGCCCGCCGAACAAATTCTTTGGCAGGCGGGGGAGTTATGAAGTAATGAGTGCGATCGCTGCTGAGCAGGCAAACACAACATGATACCCCTGGAAATAACCCCCCCTCGTCCCCCCTTATTCTAAGGGGGGATAACGAAGGAGAGAATCCTTATTTTAACGGGGGACACTGAAAGACATATCACTAATTTTTGATTTGAAGAAATCCCAAGCACTGAAGGGGAAACTTTAAATCCTAATATCGAAATCCCAAACAATATCAAATGACCAAAATCCAAAGGACTAAACGGTTTTGAAATTTGAAAATTGGAATTTGTTTAGTATTTGATGCTTGGAATTTAGAATTTGTAGCGGAGTGACTTTGGGATTGGGAATTTAGCCACTGGGATTGGCGAGCCCCGACATGTCGGGGCTCGCAATTACACCCTCCCCCAAGGGAGTCCTCTCTCCCCGATGAAATCCGGAGAGGGCTAGGGTGAAGCAAGGATAAGGGTGCAAAATACAAAGGGGCAGCTTCACGCTGCCCCCTTGCTCTATAGGCAACCGGGCGAAAAAATTACGCCACTGTTACCATAGTTAGCCTGACGTTGTCATGAACGATTCAATCTGAGCGCCTAAGTCTATAAGCATCTGGCCTAGTGGGGTGACGACGTCTGCTATTGAAGGAACCAGGCTACCTAGACCCTTGATTAGGCCACCTAATCCTGTCGCAAGCGCCTCTACCACACCACCTAGAGGCTTGGCTAACACATCAACATAACACCCGAGGGTGCCAGCAAGATGCTCCGTAACGTCGCCCACAGCATTCCCCATAATGTACGTTGTACCGAGGAGAGCCCACAGGAGAGCTCCACCGGGCGAACGAGTAGCGCAAGCAGGCGTTGGCACCGGGCATGGTGTATCGGCCGTCGGGCATGTCGTGCAATTACCATCAGCCGCTACGGCGACAGGTACCACGAACATAACCAATAGTGCCAGGACAAGACCTATACTGATCAACTTTCTCACTTAATCCTCCTTTCTGAGCTTTTAGCCCACTTTCTTAGCAGCAGCCCAATAGCCATCCAGCGATACAAGCAGCTGGGTCAACAACGCACTCCTTCACCAACCATTTTAGAGCCGCGTTGTCAGCGATAACGTTGGCTAGGGAAGGACTGACCTTGTAGTAGAGAGACACAAGCCCAGGTACGTTAGGTCGCAGAACCTTGTCTCTGAACGCTCTGAGGGTGTCTAATTGTGGTGCATTCGCACCAGCTGCCGTGGCTATGAAGCAATACGTAGTCCCGACAGCCGTGATGGTTAATTTGGCATTGTCACCCTGATCAAACACGACGTCCAGCGCTGCCGTGTCACCGACCGTCGCTAGTACGCTCGCGAGGTAACTGGCTGTGATACTCAGGTTCGAAGACGTGGTCGCGTTGCCCCCATCCGGCGACAGCACGTAGTCGACACCTCTCGTCAAAGCAGCAGCACCATTCTTGACGGCCGTTACGTTTGTGACGTGAGTTCCATAGGAGACTGTGGCTTTGACATCAGCTGGCGAATCCAGATCGAAGTCGGCTGTTTTCTTCGAGAGGCTGGCGCCAGTTCCGGTAGCCGTGACGGTAACCAGTGTGGGTGCATACCTATCTGGATATGACGCATTGGTCGAGACGCATGGGTTACCAGGCGCCCAATGTATAAGCACCTTTGCCTGTTGGCCAATCTTCGTTAAGTAGCTGGTCGCCATAACCGCACATGGGTAATTCAGGTTCAGATAGCCGGCTTTGGTCAAGAGGAACAAGTAACCGCCGTAGGTCGCAACATAGGAACATAGCCAGCTGGACGCTGGAGTTACGTTCTTTGCACATATTCTAATTCCATAAGCGTCTGTGTCATAGTCTTCGACATAAGCTATACCGGTAGCAGTGCCAAATGTAGCGATGGCTCCTACATAGGTATATGTCGGGTCATTCATCTGGTCCAGGTTGTAAGTGAGGGCTGTGGAGGAGAGGCTCGGCAGCACATAACCACTAGCCGGGACATTAAGGATGACCTGGGTCTGGGCAGTGTCATTAAACGTGACCCGCAGAAGTCGGCCCGGCCTCGAAGCAGCATCGAGCTGGCACTCGAGATAAGGTCCAGAGATTACTAGAGTGGTATTAGTTGTAGAGACAGAGTAATCTGTTCCAGCGACTAATGTGATCAGGGAGGTCAATTTGGTCACATCCACGACAGATTTTATCTGGCCGATAGGGCAGCTAGCCCAGGTGATGGTGGTACTGATATTAAGAGACGAGCCCAAGACGTATGGGACTGTTGCCGGTGAGCAACTAGGAACAGCAGCTGCAGCAGCCGTGATAGTAAAGGTGGCATTGTTACCCTTGGCAAAGTCGATGGCTAACTTTTTGGTCGCTCCCACAGTCAAAAGTTTAACAGCAAGGTAGGAATTCGTGATGGTCAGGTTCCCTGTGCCATCGCCATTATCCACCGCATTATAATCGGTGCCACCACCTATTAAGGTGTAGCTAGCATCGTCCTTGATACCAACTACGCTGTTGACATCAGTGCCCCAGGTGATGGTGGTGTTAGCAGCAGCTCCAGCACCTATCACCCACGTTGTTGATGTCGGATTGATGCTGGGCTGAGTTCCCGTGGCTGTGACAGTAAACAAGGCGAAACCCACATCAAAGCCAATCACCAACGTTATGCTCTTGCCAATATCGGTGAGATTACTTGACAGGTAATTCTCCGTGAACACCAGCAATGTGTCGAATAGTACATAGTCAGTGCCGTTGCTCAAGGCGGCACCACCAGCTTTCACGATACTGGTTATATTGTTGGCATCGCCCCAAGTAATGGTGGTTGAGACCTGTGCCGGATTACTCAGGTCGAACGTGGCTGATGTCGGTGAGATGCTGGGCAATGTCGCTGCCGCGACTGGCGCTGTGGTCAGCGCGCCCAGGCTCACTAACATCGCCAGGCTAAGCAAAATACTAAATATCTTCTTCAACTTATCCTCCTTTCATTTAAGCATCTAAAGACTGTTTAATTTTGATTTTTTTGTTTTTGCAGCTGCCTGATTTTCATCAGGCTCGATTGCGCAATAAACTTTGGTAACTACACCTTTAAACAGCCTGCTCTTTTTGTTTCACCCCATAAAAATTTGAGGTGATTTGTAATTGTTACCGCCCAAGACCGACCCGCACCCTCCTTGCGAGAATGCTCCATGGGCAATGATGGTCGTCTGCTCGTCAGCCCCATCCACCTCCCATCCCTCGGGATAAACCAAGCAATAACATAAATCGGGTAATGCTTGCCCGACCATCGCCAACGTTAATGGTAAATTCGGTCTGCCCATCCTGTTTACCACCCCACTAAATATTCTCATTCGCGCCCGCTTTCCCATATTCTTCACTACCAAACACATACTAGCTCCCTCGCCTGCACCAAGCTAAACATACGAGGTTAACATCATAACACTTCGGTAAATCTAGTATATGCCACAATGGATTGGTTGTCAAGTCCTGTGGCGTGTGAGCTAGGAGATTTCTACAAAAATTCCCCAAATACGGTAACAAAGTAATTGACAATAGAAATTCCAAAACCCAAAATTAGTAGCCAGTAGTCAGAATTCAGCATTTCAGAACATTCATTACTGGCTACTGGATTCTGTATTATTGTTACTACCACTATCCTTGCATTTTGCTCAGATTTGTTTAGGGTTCGGATTTTGGGATTAGGAAAGGGCGAGGCTTCGGCCTCGCCCTTCGATTAGGTAGAGTCCAAGGAAGGGAGAGAAAATATTCTGCTAGCACATATCTTGACAAACTTACCAAAGTGAGGATATTATGTTTCAATGAAGCTGTTCAAAACGTAGTTGCTTCATTTATTTTTCCCTTAATTGGGGAAGAGTTTGTTGGGCAATTGACCCAATAAATCAGGCAACTAGAAAACTTAAACAGCTTGGTTTAATATAGAAGAGAGGTGATAACGGCTTAGTTTTCCTAAATGTGCGTATAGTTTGTCATATTTTATAGGTTCCGCCAAATACACTTTTTGGGGAAACTTAGCGGCTACGAGAGTTGAGATTGCACATAAAGAGAATACAGGTTACCGTCATAGCCGGGCTTCTGTTAGGGATGCTGATATTGCCCCAATTGGCTTTGGCCGATGGGCCAGAGATAATGAATGTCGTGGTACTGGACCACACCTCCACTACCGCCACCATCTTCTGGACTACCAATACCAGTAGTACTAGTCGGGTGAACTACGGCACCAATAGCACATTGGGCAAATATGTATATGATAGCAACACGGTTACCACCCATTTTGTACCCCTGACAAGCTTAACCCCAAACACAATCTACTACTTTGAGGTTCAATCTACCGATACCACCGGACCAACCACTGATAACAATACCGGCGCATACTACCAATTCACAACACTCCAGGTAACGTCGTATAACATTACCCTTAACCCGGTTTGTGGGGTCTGCGGCGATCTGGTCTCAGATAACGAGGGGCTCTGTCGCGAGCTGATCGGAGTAACGGCACTCGTGGCAGTGGCTGGCACCTATCATATTTCCTGGGATTCTCTCACTAATGTTATGGAGACATTCACAGCAAACACGGCTGGAAGCTACTCCCTCGTGATCTTCACCCCCCAAGCTACGAAGGGCGATCATAAGGTTTATTTGGTCGACAATACTTACGCTCAAGAAGCGTTCGCTATTTTCACAGTCCTCCCTTCTGTAAAGATTGACCCCGAAAAGGGACCGGTGGGCACAAACGTAACACTCAATGGCTATGGTTTTACCGCCTTGCAGCAACTCCAGATTAAATTCAATGACAAGGTAATAAAGACACCTGCGGCTAATGCTACGGGTAGCTGGAATGTATCTTATTCCATCCCAGACACCCCCGCTGGTGGCTACACCTTCGACATCGAAGCTAAGGAGGGTACGGTATGGGTAAATTGGGTGAGCAAGTATTTTAAGGTGACCCCCCAAATCACTGTCACGCCAAGTTCGGGGAGGGTGGGGCAGACGATTAGGGTAAATGGTACGGGCTTTGCCAGTAAAGAAAAGGACATTGAGGTTACCTTCGGTGGGAAGACGGTGAAGAAAATCAGCTATGCTCAAGACAATGGCTCCTGGAATGACATTATTGCTGTTCCTCCTGTCCAGAGAGGTGACTATGAGATTGATGCCTCAGGAACATCGACCAGGGCTCGTGATGTCCCTCCTGTTACGTTCACCGTGAACGCCGGAATATTGCTTGACCCGATTTCGGCTTTTGTAGGTGATAACATTACCGTTAAGGGAGGTGGTTTCGAACCCGGGGAAACGGGCATCAAGGTTTCCTTTGATGGCAAGCTTGTTACCTCTACTACCATCACCGCTAATATAAGTGGTTGTTGGGGGACTTCCTTTGTTCTGGACGCCAGTACCTATGGCAGCCATACTGTCTCGGCTTCTGGTGACATAACCCAGCCTCCTGTGACGAATACCCTAACCACTCTAACCAAAATAGTAGAACTCAGCCCGATTGAGGGAGCTCCTGGCGATTCCGTTACCCTCACTGGCAGCGGTTTTAACGGTAATAAGAAATTAACGGTGACTGTTGATGGGATCCCCGCGCCAGGGGAGGATGGGCAGCCTTTGGATGTGCGAACCCAGACCAATGGCAATGTTCTCGCTACTTTCCGAGTGCCAGCCAACACTGCGGGCAATAAGACAGTGGAGGTGAAGGATGAGGGCTTGGCTACTGCTTCAGCCAAATTCACGGTAAAGAAGAAAGTCCTGACAACTCCTGAGCCTATCTCGCCCGAGAAGGACAATAAATTAAGGTCGGGGGAAATAACTTTTCGCTGGGGGGGGATAACGAGTGGCAGCAACATCACTTACATCCTGCAGATAAGCAACAGCCCCGATGTTGCCACTTATGTCTGGCGCAAGGCAGATATTGAGACATCGACTTACACACTGTCTGGGAACGAGACTTTACCCAAGGGAACCTACTACTGGTGGGTTAAAGCGGTGGATAATTATGACAACGAAAGCCTTTGGTCCAATTCCAGCTCGTTCACAGTATCCCCAATCCCAACCTGGGTATGGGTAGTAGTGGGGATAGTAGTGCTGGTCGGTCTCATGGTCGTGGCCTATCGAGAAACAAAATTCAAGGTAACAGAGTAAGTCAACCTGTTAAAATTTTTTCTTCCGGTTCTGCAATAGCATTTGCAGTTGGGAGGTTATTAAATTTTGGCAATGGAGTACAGTAAAGCGTGTGGAGCGCCCTGAAAAAGAGCAGGGTGAATTTTTCCCGGTGCTTTAAGGAGGGCAAGACAATATGGGATGTTTAGCAATCTTCTTTACGGCAGCGTTTTCCGCAGCCATCCTTGTATACATGGGTGGTTTGATTGGTCTTGTTGTAGGTTTTATCGCACTCATGGGCGGATACATAACTGGTTTGGTAGCTTTTGTCATAGGTTTTATACTGTTATCGTGAGTCTATAGCAAAATACGTAGGGCGCCATGAAAAAGAGCAAGACAAATTTTCCCCGGTACTCCAAGGAGAGTGAGATACTATGACCTGTGCAGCGGTCCTTATGCTAACACTGGTTATCATGTTCATAGGGACATTGTTACTTTTTGGGCTGCTACCGATGGCTGTGGCATTGCTTGTGTTGGCTTTGGTGCTGATACCGTTGGCTCTTGTTCTAACATGGCGCTATATCTATCCCTGGCTGGTGCGGATGGGAAGGTGGTCAGCTCAACTCAGAAATATCATCTTCTTTTTCTTCGTGCTGGTGGTCGTTGGTCTTGTCCTGAGTTATATTCTTAATGTTCCAAGTGTCACAATACCACTAGTAGGACTAAAGCTAAGCATCCCAGTCCTAATCTTTGGAGTGCTCTTCCTCTTCTTGCTCTTCCTGGGCCTAGTGGTATGGCTGGTGAGGTTATGGCGCCGCGGCTGGCCTACCACGAGAGATGTCTTCTGGGATATTTGTTTTCGTATTGGTGCCCTGCTCTGGAGAATACTGGTGGGGATTCCTCTGGGTATAACCTGGTTTTTGTACCACCCCCCTCTACGCTGGCTAGTAGCGACTGTCCTGTTTTACCTCAGGTGGGCTTCGGCGGCAGCAGCCTGGCTTGTGTACAATCTCCCATTGAGAAGCATAATAATTGCCATCCTTTTCGTGATGCGGTTAATCGGCCGAGTTACAGCCTGGCTTCTATACAACGAACCGATACGCTGGCTTGTATTGGCGGTGCTCTTCATCCTCAGGCTTATAGCCCGCTTCATCAGCACCGTAATTTATGGCATTGTGTCGTCGTGGCCTGTCAAAGGAGTCCAAGGGATACTAAATAAAGGGCTAACCTCTGAGAGCAGGTCCTATCAAGACTACAAGTATGCCCACGATAACGGTGGCGCCACCGTCTAGCAAGCCAACCACATCCCTACGCATAAAGACTCAGCTGAATATCTCCTTGCCCGAGGCCGTCATTCGGGGCGTCAGCCTACGGGGTTCTCAGAGCAATTCCTATCAAGACTACAAGTATGCCCACGATGACGATAGCAGCGCCGCCTAGCAAGCCAGCGACGTCTATATGAGTAAAGAGTCGGCTAAGTATCTCCTTGCCAAAGGCCGACATTCGGGGCGTTGAGCTACCTGCTTCCCCAGGTGATTCTGGTGCCGTCTCAGTGGAGCCCCTATCAAACATGGGCAATACCAATTTTTTCCACTCACGCGACTCGCGATAGACTACACCGGCTATTATTATACCCACGATGATGAAAAAAATCCCTAAGAATAGCACCATTGTACCTAAATTATTACTTATACTAATAACTGGTACTGCGGGATCAGTTGTGGGCATTTTTACCTCCTTTTCCCATCAAGAGGATCCTAATTAAATGGTCTTCCATCAAATAGTCTCAATTTATTTTAGAGTAGCATGGCTACTGCATAGTGTCAATAGCTCGAAGAGTTGGCTCGGTCGGTTGAGACTTAGATTAACCCCGCTAATGGGTGACTTTTTTAGGGCAAACTTATCTGTTACGATATTTTGAACGCTTGGCTTGTTAATGCAGGCGTTTTTTTACTCCGGCTTTAACTTTAAACATCCTGCTACTGGATAGATTATCTAAAGATGCATTGAGCATGGCTATGTATTCATTCACTTCGTCACGCTCGAATTGTATAACTTTACTGGCTATTCGTTGACAATAATTGCACTGGCTACACCCGGATAGGCAATTTTGCTTCCTGAAGAAATCCATAAAACCTTCCAGGGCTTGGTTATCGATACGGAATTTGGGCGGTGACCCAACAACATTATTTTGTACGCCCGACAAAGCGGAATTGATAAATCCAATTTTCGGAGTCATGATGTTCAAAATATCATATAAGTTCCCCTGGTAATGATGTGATGAATACGCTGTGGCAGTATGCAAAATTTGCTCGGTGGGCATTGACCGGCCACTGATTTTAAACACATCCATACCTAACTCTTCGTAAACATGAATATCCTCGGGCCTTACCCAGCGGCATTTAATGATTTGAGAAATATCACAGAGCCTGTCTAGAGTACAACGAAGTACACAATAGTCCACATAGTAGCCACCGAGCGGGTTATAACTCTGACTGGCATGCCCCAGGCCATCATGGTGATAATATTCGTAGGGGCACTGATATAGGCAGAGGTTATTCATTAGTACAGTGAGTTCGCAACTAACTGCGTTCCTGATAGCCTTAAGCAACGTAAAGTCTCGATTTACGTTAATGTCCAGAGTAATAGAATCGGCGCCTAAGGATTCAACCAATTTAGCTCTAGCAACGCTGTTCACATGAGCAATGGTTGACACTCTTATCTTAAGATGCGGAAATTGACGTTTTATAAGCTCAACCAGATAAGGGATGGTTACTGTGACGCTATCCGCACCAATACTGCTGATCCAATCAAGATGCATTAGCAATTCTTGATGGGTATTTTCATCCCACTCCATATTACCCATACTAGGAGCATTTAGGAGGTAGTCAAACTTCAAACCTGCTGAGTGAGCCTGTTCGATGTATTCCTCTGCTTGATTTTCTACCATGTGTACATCATCAGGCCCTCTCCCCCCACTGCCTATCATTGAGGTTGGCAATACGCCATATAGTTGTACATCCGCTTCCAGCTTGCTTAATGGTAATATCAGATCTGGATCCCAATTCGTTGGTACTAATAGCTTCATGCTACTCCATTATGGCGAATAATACTGATGTAAAGCTGAGCACACATGTGCCCCACTTCATACGTCTTTTCGTGTTCAACAAAACCATGCTCTATATCGTGATACGATGTATTATGAATATAAAGAGTTTTTTTGTCAATACCCCAGCATCAAAAGCTGCTGTTACCACATTTTGTCAATAGGCAATTGCTCTGGGAAATATCACCCCTATGAAAATAGTAAGAAAAGGGCAAAACTAACTTATACCTCATATACCTCTATATCGTAATCCGATGTATTATGAATATACAGAAACTTTTTGTCAATACCCCTTTGATATTGGCATATATTAGATATCTCGCAAAACCATAACAGCATTAGATTAACCCCAAAAAGTCTTGCGCCTATTTCCCACCCGCCAAATTTGCTCTAGATATTGACTCGGGTCCCAAGAAAATCGCAAGATTTTCTTGAGTTGGATTAGATTATCGCTTTGCACAGCGATTGATTAAGGAAATGCCCCACCATCTATAGTGATGACTTGTCCCGTGATATAGCCAGCTCTTCCACTGGCTAAAAAAGCTACCAGTTCAGCCACATCCTCAGGTTGACCGAAGCGTTGCAATGGAATCATTGACAGCATGGCCTCTTTTCTTTCCGAAGGCAGTTTATCTGTCATCTCAGTAACAATGAAGCCTGGTGCCACGGCATTGACAGTTATGTTACGGGAAGCCATCTCCCGAGCTATGCTTTTGGTGAAAGCAATAATTCCTCCTTTGGAAGCAGCATAGTTGCTTTGCCCTGCATTCCCCGCTATCCCGACCACCGAAGATATGCTAATAATGCGCCCCCATTCTTGCCTCATCATAGACTTTAGGGCAAACTTGGTGCACAGGTAAGCTCCACGTAAATTAGTACTGATGACATCGTCCCAGGCATCATCAGACATCCTTAACAAAAGGGTATCTCTATTTATTCCGGCATTGTTCACCAGAATATCAATCCTGCTCCACCTATCAGTCACCTGCTCTATCATAGCTTTTACTGCTTCACTATCCCGAACATCAGCTTCGACCGCTATGGCTTCCCCACCGAGACGGATTATGCTCTCTACTACATTATCAGCATCAACCTTATTACTAGCCTCAATCGCCACATAATTAACTGCGACTTTGGAACCAAGGCTAGCAAGCTTCAAGGCAATGGCTTTACCTATGCCTCGACAAGCACCAGTTACTAGGGATATTTTTCCTTCTAATTCCGCCACTGACCTTCACTGATTGCCGCGTTTAAGCACTAGACAGCAGTTTTCACCACCTAAACCAAAGCTATCCTTCAGACATACATTCACTTGAGCCGGGCGAGCTACATTGGGAACATAATCCAGATCACAGTCTGGGTCAGGGGTCTCATAATTTATGGTGGGGTGGATAATCCCTTTGTTCATAACCAGTATAGCGGCGATGGTTTCAACAGCACCGCCAGCAGTAATACCATGCCCAATCATGGACTTAGTAGAGCTTATAGGAATTTTGTAAGCATGCTCTCCAAACATTATTTTAATAGCTTTGGTTTCACAGGCATCATTCAGCTTGGTGCTCGTGCCGTGAGCATTGATATAATCGACATCTTCAATCTTCAACCTGGCATTTTGCAGGGCAGTACGCATGGCATAAGCCTCAGCCTCAGGGGCTGGAGCAGTTGCATCATGAGCATCAAAAGACCAGCCTGCACCGGCAACTTCAGCCAAGATAGGTGCACCCCGCCTTTTAGCGTGTTCATAGCTTTCCAAAACAACTAATCCAGCACCCTCACCATAGACGAAACCATTGCGGTTGAGATCGAATGGGCGACAAGCCTTGGACGGGTCAGCTTCATGGGAAAGAGCTCCCAAAACATCTATTCCAGCCATGCCCACTGGCTCCAGGCTGGCGTCAGACCCTCCGGCTATCATTACATCAGCATATCCCAAGCGAATGAAGTTCGTCGCTGTGCCTATGGCATCAGCGCCACTGGCACAAAGGCTATTTGCACTGCTGTTAGGACCCTTGGCTCCCAGCATCATTCCCACCTGCATGGATGCTGCACTGGCAGTTGACTTGGTGATGAACAGCGGGTCGGCTCCTCTTCTAGGACCCGTTTTTTGGTATTGCTCCCATCCCCAAACAACATAGCCTTGCTCTGTCATCGTAGAAATGATAACACCTACTCGCTCAGAATTTTCCCGAGCCATATCCAAGCCCGCTGATTGTACTACTTCTTTGGCAGCAGCAACAGCAAACTGAATGCTCCTTGAAGTCCGGTCAACTACCTTCAAGTCCATATACTTTGCGGCATCAAAGCCATGCACTTCAGCATCCACTTTCACCCGAAAGTTGCTGGCATCAAAGTGGGTAATAGGACCGATGGCTGACTTTCCTGCGACTAATCCTTCCCAAAACTCTTTTACACTTAAGCCCAAGGGATTAACAGTACCCATACCGGTAACTACAACCCTCGGTATATTTATCGTGCCCCAGGAATTTATCGAGTTTTCAGGAGCTCTAGCTGTGTTCATTATTCTCCTTTTCCTGCGAGGGTGAAGAGCCCTACAGAGGTGCCTCCATCAACAATAATAGTTTGTCCTCTTATCATAAAGGCCTCTTCACTGCACAAAAAAGCCACTGCATTAGCGACATCTTCAGGAATCACCATTCTTCCCGCTGGCGTTACTTGACGATTATCTTTTGCCAACCCCTCTTTGAAGTAGAACTTCAAGGCCTCTGTCTCCACAGCAGAAGCAGCTACAGCATTAACGCAAATGCCCCGAGGGGCTAGCTCTATTGCCAGGTAACGAGTTAAAGCTTCCAGGGCAGCTTTGGAGACTCCAACGACAGTATAATTGGGCAAGACAAAGCGTGAACCCAAGCTAGAGATGCTGACTATCTTACCACCCCTACTCTCCATAAGTTTAGCTGCTCTTTGAGCGCAGAGTAAACAGGCCCTGACATTGATGTCCATAGTCCATTCCCAGGCCTTAACATCTATATCCATTATAGGGCGACCTACGCCTGAAGCAGCATTGCTAATCAAGATATCCAGGCGGCCAAATTTATTGCTAATCATATCAAACATTTCATCTATCTTTGCCGGGTCTCCCACATTAGCTCGGATGACCTCAGCTTTCACTCCCAGCGCTTCGATATCCTTAGCCGTTTGTTCCGCGTTATCGCGGCGACGGAAAAAATCGATAATAACATCAGCGCCTTGCGAAGCAAGTTTTAACGCAATCGCCCGACCAATACCTCGCCCACCACCCGTTACTAAAGCTAGCTTCCCCTCAAGAGACACGGCTAGACTTTCTCCGCTTGGGCTACCCGACTCTCTACATAAGAGACAAAGTCGCCAAAGTTCTGAAACTTCTGGGCATCTTCGTCAGGGATTTCAATCCCAAAGGTCTCTTCCACTGCCACCAATGCCTGCACTACATCTAGAGAATCCGCCTTAATCTCTTTAAATGTGCTTTGCCTGGTAATAATGCTCTTATCAACATGAGTAATCTTAGCTACGATTTCTCTTACCTGCTCTTCAACGGTCATAATTTCCCTCCTTGGTTAAATTTTGCTAATTCCGACTTCAAACTTTCCACAACGTCGGCTTTTACCGCTTCCTTAGCGCTTTCTATAGCATTAGCTATTTGGGGAGCTCGGCTCGCTCCATGCGCTATCTTGACAACCCCATCGACGCCCCACAAAATACCGCCACTTCGCTTCTCAGTTTCACTGGATATTTTGGTTGCCGGGAACAATCGATTAAACAATAGTTTAACTAAGGCACGTAGAGGTGGATACTTTCTCAGCTTTCGCTCTGTCCAATCTTTGGCATAACCCCCAATGCTTTCATAAAACTTCAAAAGAACATTGCCCACAAAGCCGTCGCAGACGATAACATTGGCCTTGCCGTTTAAAATATCACTGCCCTCTATATTGCCAATAAAGTTCAACCCACTATTTTTGAGAAGGGAATAAGCTTCACGCACTGCCTCACTCCCTTTACCTTCTTCGCTTCCCGTGCTTAGCAAAGCTATCTTAGGGTCAGCGATGTTAAGGAACTTCTTGGCGTAGACCGAGCCAGCGATGGCAAAAGTTAGAAATTGATGTGGCTTGCAATCTACATTAGCCCCGAGGTCTACCATCACAGTATTCGATGCAAAGCTACCCAGAGAGCCAACAATTGCCGGACGATACATCCCATCCAACATGCCCATAAATTGAATGGCACTTATTGCAGCTGCTCCACTGGATCCAGCACTCATTAATGCGTCTGCTTCGCCCGCTTTTACCATCTTTGCCGCTACAGCAACAGAGCAATTAGGCTTGCGCCGAACTACGTCGACCGGCGACTCGTTCTCTTTGATAAATTCGCTGGCTTCGACAATATGGATGGATGAACCATTGGTGAATTTATACCCGGCTAATTCCTTTTCTAGAATGTTTGTGGGGCCCACCAAGAAGATTTCTACATCATTCTTCTGAGCTGCCAGCACCGCCCCTTTGACTATTTCCTCAGGAGCATAATCCCCACCCATAGCATCCACAGCCACCCTTACTTTGCCATTTTGAGCTATATTTTTATTTCTCATCACTTGCGACCTTGACTATTGCTTCGCCCGCGACTATTGCTGCGCCTTTTTGATTACAACACTCAAAACTGCAATTGGCGTATGATACATCATCTTTCTGTTCAACGCAATCAACTTTGCCACTGATAGTCAGTGTATCTCCGGGACGTGCCGGCTCTTTAAACTTTGCTCGAAGCTTACCCCCGGACAGCCAGCTTCGGCCAAAAGCCGAAGTCATCATCTCCGATACATAAGCTAAGCTAAGCATACCATGAGCAATAGTGCCACCCAAAGGAGTCTTAGCGGCAAAAGACTCGTCTACATGGATGGGATTAAAATCACCCGATGCCTCAGCATAAAGATTAATTTTCTCCTGACTGATATGCTTTATCACAGGGTTAAGAGCCTTCCCTTCTCGAATCTCTGTGAGCATTTCTTTCTTAGGTGGGCAGTGCTATAGTTGCCCTTCCCGATTGCACCTTCTCTTTGCCTTTGTCAAAAACCTCGAGCCCCAGGATTAACATAGTCATTTTGCCCCGAGTTATCTTTTGTGCCACTTGGGTGTGACACTCTATAGTGGCGCCAATGGGCACCAGTTTTAAAAATTCCAATTCTTGCGAAGCATGTATAGCGACAGTGCCAGGTGGCAGGGAAATAGACTTCGTCATAGCAGCTATGGCGCAGGCTGTAACAGCCAAAGGGGGAACAAATCCATCACCTGCGCTATCTACAGCTTTTAGATACTTGGCCGCGAAGGAGGCACTTAATGCATAAGTGGCAGGAGGGAATTTGTAACCCGGTATTAGTTCTTCATAGCTTACAGCTTTGACCGACATTTAAGCCATTCCTGATACATCGGTATACTATGTATATTACATTATACACTGCCCTTGATTCTTGTCAACATCTTCTCAATTGCCACCGATTGATAACAGACTTTGGCATCGACAGAATTAACTTAAAATTAACCTGTCACACACAAGATACCCTAGATGTAGGTGTTTAGAAATGTAGTTGCCCAATTTATTGGGCGATTGTGCTTGATGAATCAAGCCTAAATCATCCTCTCACCCACAGGATACCCTAAATTGTAAGAAAGAAAAGTCTATCGAGCGAAGTTTTCGAACCGCACCGGATTTTCATCTGGTTTACTTCGAAATGGGCCCGGCAGGATTCGAACCTGCGACCAACCGGTTATGAGCCGGCCGCTCTGCCCCTGAGCTACGAGCCCACTCTGCCACCCATGAAAATTGAAATTTTTCATGGCAACCAAATTTGGGTGGAGCGGGAGACGGGACTCGAACCCGCGACATCCTGCTTGGAAGGCAGGAACTCTACCACTGAGTTACTCCCGCGAAACTGAATTTATTTTACCTCAAATCTTACAGTTGGTAAACAAGAAGAAGGTTTTACACCCCCAGGTCAGCCCCAGCAGCGATGCCTGGGTAGCAGGTATTCAAAGCGAGATTATTCACAGGGCATGGGGTGTCCTCTAGGAACATTGGTGCTACCTAAGCCGAGCCATGAAGATGTTGGCTCATAGAAAAATTCAGTCAGGATTAGAATTTTGATGACAGCTACTCGAAGTCCCTTACCTTTGATGATGCCTTGCAACTATACAAGAAGAATGTTGCTTACAAGAAGAATGTTGCTTAATAGAATAGGCCGTTGCGTCGGCATATAGTTCCGATAGCCTCCGACCACAGTCTGACGCTATATAAGCGGTACACCCAATATCTTTCCACCAGTGCGTGCGAAAGCGTTATTTTATGTGCTTGGATTCTTAATGTGAGATTTCAAGCCAAACTGCCGGTTTATCTCCAACAGTCCAACCATCATGTCCCGGGGGAATCGCACCCATATCGCCGGGGTTAAATTCCTCTTCTTTTCCGTTATCCATCCTTACATGAAGCCTGCCTGAAATGACATAAATAAGATGGCTTACTTGACAGCTTTCAGTCTTAGCAACAGGTTTAATGTCTTTTGACCATCGCCATCCAGGCTCTGCGGTGTAGCGTTGAAAATTAAGACCTCCCATTTTAATGCCCTCAACCTTCCCCCTCCCAATTTTTTGCGTTTGCTCTGGTTGATTTAGACTCTTTTTCTCGATAGTTGCCATGTCCTGCCTCCTTTACCTGAATCATTTTCACGGTCTCTAATTATTATATAACAATTATATCCAATAGATGCTTAAATAATCATAAAATCGGAATGAAATAAGTTACAAAATTATGCCATTTTATACGGTCAGCCTTTCGTAGGGAAACAGCTACTTAGGAGTGGAGTCAAGCCTGAGAGGAGAATAGCCGTGAGTATGAAGCCATAGAAAGACTTTTGCGAGGCCCCGCTTAATAGACAAGGCTTTGAAGCTAGATTGTTCACAAGGTGAAGCTGGTTGTTCACATATTGGCATGGGGGTATACCCTCGGGACACTGAAGCCACCTACGCCTAGCCACGAAGATGTTGGCTCGTAGAAAAATCCAGTCAGCCTCAAAATCTGGAGCGTAGATACTCAAAGATAGAGCCTTTCTTATAGCGGGTTACAGTCCTTTCCCTCTCTACCTTCATTTCTTTGTTATTCCTGCTAAATCTCCTATTACGTTAATCAGTGATTGACCTGTGGGAATAACTATCTTAGAATTATTCGCTAGAGCTGCCTGTGTCACTTCCAGTTGCTTTAGAGTCTGGGCTTCGTTCTTGAAGTATGTTTGAGCTGCCGTGTTCACCAACTTTATTGCTTCAGCCTCACCCTCTGCTACCAATATCCTAGACTGCTTCTCACCGTCTGCCTTCTTAATTACAGCCCTTCTCACACCATCCGCCTCTGTCTCGGTAGCTGTGGCAAAGTCTATAGCCGCTATCTTCTTGTTGTTAGCCACAACTACGTTGTTCATAGCCTCTTGAACACTGCCGGGAGGGTTAATCTCTTTCAACTCAGTTCTTACTATTTCAATTCCCCAGCTTTGCGTTTCTTTTGTAAGTTGTTCGTAGAGGGACTGGTTTATCTTGCCTCTCTCGCTGTTCGCTTCCATTAGGTTCATAGTACCTATGATGTTTCTCAGTGTGGTTCTGGCCAGGGCGACAATCTGAATCTTGTAATTATAAACATTATACTCAGATGCTTTGACATTTCCCTCATCGGGCTTTACCTTGAAGTAAACCTGAGCATCAACACTGGCATTTAGAGCATCCTTTGTAATTATCTCCTGCCCTCCAGCATCTACCATCATCTCTGTAATGTTTACCTTGAGAAGTTTCTCAATGCCGAATGGTAGGATGAAGACCAGTCCAGGATTGGCGAACCTGTTGTACTTTCCAAATCTCTCTATCAAGCCTCTGTCTACAGGTCTCACAGTTCTAATCGAGCTAGCGAGTGCTATGACCGCAACTATTCCAAGTACTATCCATAACATTATCAAACCTACTGACATCAATAAACCTCCTTGTAACTATTTTCTTTTCGCCTTTGTTTCGCTGCCTTTGTTATTTTCCTATTTACCCTAATCATGTCTCTTTCACTTCACCTCCTCTCAAATCAATTATACCACCAGCCAACGTTAGAAAGCGGACATGAACAAATAGAGCAAAGGGAAGTATTACGCTCCAATTGACACCCTCTACTGCGGGGGATAGAATCAAGACAAATGTACCAGCTAATCGAAAATAGTATAGAAAAAAGCATTGAGACGTGGAGAGTTATTGTCCCATTGCACGACAACGATAAAAAGGAGTTCTCAGAGGAGTTAATAGATTCTATCAGAACTAGGATTTTTAAAGAGTTTGGTGGTCTATCAGAAGTCAATGTAGTTGGTCAATGGCAAAATGGCGATGAAGTATCCACTGACCGTAGTATCCAGATAATCGTAGATGTTCCCCCCAAAGAGCATATAAGGACCGCTGCTTTTTTTCTTGGTCTCAAAGATAGTCTTAGAAAAGAACTGGAACAGCACAAAATATACGTCACGTTTGAGAGTCACTCATCAGAGCTGTTGTCAGTTAATGAATTCCTGCAAGAGTTAGGTTTTGAAGTTACCTCAGAGCAGCGACGATCGTTGACTCAAAAGGATATACAGACGCTCATTGAACAATCTGATAGGGTACAAAAGAGGTTAGGGTATCAAACTCTGAGTGTGACACGGAATGCCGTCCTCAAGAGTATAATTTGGGAACGAGAGATACTAGGAACAAGAATTGTTACGAGCATCCAGGACAATTACCCAGTTGATGCAGTTATCCTATCCGCTGATAAACTTGAAGACTACTTCAGAAAGGAGAATTTCGGAAAACCGTTAGTCGTAATCGGCGATTACGAATATCAGTCATTCATATTGGACAAGGAAAAAAGACGATATATCATAGGAAGCCCGAACGAGTTTTCAGAATATGACCAGGGTGATGAAGCGCCTAAATTCCTTCATGAATGGCACGGTTTCTTAAAAACATCGGAGTTCATCCCTACGTATGTGGAAGAGCTTCTAGTAAACTACATCATTCTTAGAGAGTTGGGAGCGGAACAGGAAAGAATGACTATGAGTGTCGGTTCTGATGGTGCTATACAGTTTAGTGGTGGTCTGCTGTTACATTGCCCCGCTCACATCCCTGACAAGAAAGTCCAGACAGCGATACTGGATGCTTTCATAAAGGCGAAACACCAATATGAAAGTGGCACAATTGATGATATAGCCTTAATGCAGGTGAAGGTGCTGAATAGATACACTGCAAAGAAAGCGATGCTTATTGGCTCCCGTGAGTCTAATTTTCAGGGGACAGTAGCTATTGATGGTCTATTACTAGAGTCACCGACCAAGGGAAATAACCGCCAACACAGAAAAACGAGAAACGGTTAAATCTCTCGGTCATCGTTGACACACACTACTGCGAGGGATAGAATTTCTATGGCGTGTCTGCCTCTTTGAAAAACATAGGATATGAGGTAGGCAAATGTGTCTTTAACAAGGGAGATGCAAAATGGCAGAACTGTTTGGTATTACCAAGGGAGATAAGGCTAAAGCTATCTCTGAGTTTCCTTTCCAAGATGAGCTTAATGACTTGGAGCCTTTCATAAGAGAAAACCCCAAAATACTTGGGGATAGTATTGAAATATTTGGTGAACAGGTTGACACTGGTGCTGGTGACAGAATAGACCTTCTGGCTCTAGACAAGACTGCAGGAACTGCCCAAATCACATTAATAGAATTGAAAAAAGAAATCGCTGAACAAACAATACTCCTACAAACGCTGCGTTATGCAAATTGGATTAAGAACCATCCTGACAGCATAAAGTTTCTGCTTGAAAAGAAAAGGTTATCAACTGAAAAAATCGACTTCAATCCCAAAATAGTAATCGTCGCCCCTCAAATAGATCCCGCACTACTTGAACTAAGTCAATATGTGGAGTCTTTTGAGTTTGATTTTGTTGAGGTAAGAAGATTTGGTTCAAAAGAAAACTGTTATCTTGTAACAGACCACAAAGCTCCTCCAAAGTCAGTAATCACTAGTGTGCACCCGTCTGAAGAGTGGAATTGGGACAAATATGAGACAAAATTAGGAATAAGCAAAGACCGAATAGAAATAGGAAAGAGCTTGTTTGACAAGGTGCAGGCTATCTGCGAAACGAAGCAATGGAGTCTAGTGCCTAGGTTCCGCCAATATTACATTCCATTCAAATATGGTGGTAGGAATGTGTTCTACATAAGTTACTGGGTTAGCGGGCAATTCTGTCATCTCGGTTTTAAACTAGGAAAGCCACCAGAGCAACTGAACATTAATGACCCATATCCTAGTGCCGAACATAAATACTACCCCGACTACGGTGATTACTATGTAAGAATTGAAGGCCCGAACCTCGATATAGGTGGTTATATTCCTTTTATGGAAACAGCTTATCGCAATGTAACCAAAGAATGATTCTTATCAATTTGCGTGCAACAAGAAACCGAGAGACGGTTACATCTCTCGGTTATTCCAATAGGAGAACGTCTGCGCTTTCCCTTCAAAGTTAGTCCCATTGCTCAATCAACCTCATGAGCATGAGGCTCACCTGAATTCTGATTCTTGTCAGTGTAGATTGTAGTATAATATCCAAAAATATCACCTTACGGTAAAGATTGACTGTGCCAATGGATTTAGAAGATTTTCGGTTATGGCTGTCTCTAATTCTTCTCTTGCCAGCTGCTATTTACTATGTGATTAAAGTAACTGACTACTTCGGGCACAAGAAAGCGGTAGGAAATAGTACTCCCGCTGCTCAAATAAAAACAGTTAGCTTACTGAAGATTAAACAAGGTGAGCCTAGTAGGCGCCCACCGGGAATCTTCACAATCATGTATCTAGTCCCTGCTTGTATACTGCTTGCTTTCGGCGGAGGGGTTATATATATGTGGATTGCTGGAATAGCGGAATTACAAATGGACTTTTGGATTGTTTTGTTCTTTATAATGTTTATAGGTTTTCCTCTCTACATGCTAATAGACCACTTTCTTATACAGCCGAGGTACTACAGACTAAATAGGAGTCATGTTGCCAAAGAAGCAATAGTCACTGTTGGAAACGATATTGATACGATTTTTGACGCCTGCTATCGTGTACTTGATTCAATGCAAGCTGCCATCAGAATGATGGAAAAACCGGATTTACTTAAAGCAAGCATCAGGAACTTCGTCATGACTATAACGCTAATACAAATTGCAGGCTCTAAGGTTAGAGTCTATATACTCAGCGATAGTAAGTGGTTAACGGTTAGATGGGATGCGGGTGCTAACCAAAGAAATATTGATAGCTTTCTGCGAGAATTAAGTAAGCAATAAGCTCTTCAGTTCCGCAATTTCTCTTCTTAGTTGAGATTCTCTTGAAAAAACAGATGAAATGCCTTCCCAATGATACATCGATACATCGTGAAGCTAAATAACGCTATGAAGAGCAATCAAGAGGGGTTATTTCGGGCTATTTCTCGGATAGGGGGGCGCCGGGAGCTTAGTTTTAGCAGCGCGGACTTACGTTATTTCTCACCCACTCTACTATATTATCAAGAGAGGTGCCCGGTAAAAATATTTCTTTGATTCCAAGTTTCTTAAGTTTTGGGATATCTTCTTCAGGAATGATGCCTCCAACAATAACCACTATGTCATCTGCCTTATTCTCTTTTAGTAACTCGAGCACTCGTTTAAATAAGTACATATGGGCCCCAGAGAGGCAGCTTAGCCCAATCAGGTCAACATCCTCCTGTAACGCCGCTGCAACAATTTGCTCCGGCGTCTGATGTAAGCCGGTATATACCACCTCAAATCCAGCATCCCGATAAGCCCGGGCTATAACCCTGGCTCCTCGGTCATGTCCGTCCAAGCCCGGCTTGGCTACCAAAATCCGTATCTTTCTTCCTGATTCCATCATATTGCCTTTACCTTCACTCAGTCTCCTTTTAGGCGGGGACAAGCCCCGCCACTACTTCATAACTCCCCCGCCTGCCAAAGAATTTGTTCGGCGGGCAGGCCTGACCCCTCTTAACTTAAGAGGGGGATTTTAAGCTTTCCTTTGGTCTCCCTTTAGGCGGGGACAAGCCCCGCCACTACAGAGTATTCCCATAAATTGCACCCTCACCCTAACCCTCTCCATCAAGTGGAGAGGGGAGTCTCTTCAAGGGAGAGGGAAATTTCAGGAGTATAGTTTAATAAAATCCGGGGTCTCGATACTCACCGAAAATATCTCTCCAGACATCGCAGATTTCCTGCTCAGTGGTGTATTCCTTTACTGCCTCTATCACATAGGGCATCAAGTTTTTGTCCGTCTTGGAAGCAGCGCGAAGGTCCTTCAAAATTTGAACCACCTTGCGGTTATCCCTCTCTTTTTTTACTTTCTGTAGCCTGGCAATCTGCTTTTCTTCGACCGCTTCATCTATCCTTAGTATCTCGGGAGGAGCTTTTTCTTTAATAATATATTTATTCACCCCCACCATGACCTTCTCCCCTTTATCTATTTGCCGTTGATAATGATAGGCGGCATCGGCAATCTCCATTTGGGGAAAACCTTTATCAATAGCCGCAAGCATGCCTCCCATACTGTCTATCTTATTGATGTATTCCCAAGCCTTTTCCTCCATCAGTTTGGTCAAAGACTCTACGAAATAAGAGCCCGCCAGAGGGTCTATGGTGTTAGTAACACCTATTTCATCGGCGAGGATTTGCTGGGTGCGCAGAGCAATGGTAGCAGCAAATTCAGAGGGCAAAGCCAGGGTCTCATCCAGAGCGTTGGTATGTAGAGACTGTGTCCCACCCATGACCGCCGCCAGGGCTTCAGTGGTGGTCCTGACAATATTATTGTAGGGCTGTCGGGCGGTCAGAGAGCAGCCTGCTGTTTGGGTATGGAACCGCATCCACCAGGAGCGAGGATTCTTAGCCTTGAACCTATCTCGCATAATCTCAGCCCACATCCGTCTCGCTGCCCTGAACTTGGCAATCTCTTCAAAGAAATCGAGGTGAGAATTAAAGAAGAAGGAAAGACGGGGGGCAAAGGAATCAACATCCAGCTTCTTTCTTTCCATGATATCCTGGACATAGGCTATCCCGTCAGCCAGGGTGAAAGCCAATTCCTGGATAGCAGTGGAGCCTGCCTCCCGAATGTGATAGCCGCTAATGCTTATAGGATTCCACAGGGGAACATGCTGGGTACCGAACTCGATGGTATCGCTTATCAGCCTGATTGATGGCTCGGGCGGGAGCATGAATGTCTTCTGGGCAATAAATTCCTTGAGCATATCATTTTGAATTGTGCCCCCGATTTTATCCCAGCTTATCCCTGATTTGTCAGCAACAACCAGATACATTGCCCAAAGTATGGAGGCAGGGGGATTAATAGTCATAGAAGTAGTGACACTATTCAAGGGAATCCTATGGGTCAGAATCTCGAAATCTCTCAGGGTGTCAATGGCCACGCCACATTTCCCACACTCACCCCGAGCCCGAGGCGAATCGGTATCATATCCCATTAATGTGGGGAAGTCGAAGGCAGTGCTCAGCCCCGTCTCGCCTTCCTTAAGCAAGTGATGCCATCTTTTGTTGGTATCCTCGGCACTGCCCATCCCGGAGAACATGCGAAAGGTCCATTCCTTTCCTCGATACATCGTGGGTTGACAACCTCTAGTAAAGGGGAAAATGCCGGGGTAGCCGATATCCTTGGCAAAATCCAGGTCCTTGATATCTTCCGGGGTATAAATTGCCTTTATCTCAAGGTCGGAAACGGTGGAAAATCTTTTCCCCTTCTCAGACTTTTGCCTTCTGGCCTTCCCCACTTCTTTCTCCCATTTCTTCTGGCCCTCCTGTACTTCTTGCAAAGTTTTCTCTGTAAACATAATCGTCCCCTTCACTTTACACCCAATACTTGGCGGGCAATTGTCCACCTCTGCATCTCCGAGGTTCCTTCGTAAATCTCAGTTATCCTCTGGTCACGGTAGTAGCGTTCCACAGCAAAGTCTTTAGTATAGCCATAGCCACCGAATATCTGAAGGGCTTTGTGGCAAACCCTATGAGCTGCCTCAGAGGCAAAAACCTTGGCCATTGCCGCCTCCTTAGGGGGAGCATGCTCCTCTTTCCGGGTTAGCCAGGCAGCCCTGTAGGTCAGCAAGCGGGCTGCGTCTATGTCTGTAGCCATATCGGCAATCATCCATTGGATTGCTTGAAAGCGAGCGAGTTCGGTATTGAATTGTCTCCTTTCCTTAGCATAGGCCACGGCTGCATCATAAGCAGCTTGAGCAATACCTAGTGCTTGAGCAGCTATACTAACCCTGCTGGCATCTATAGCTTCTAAAGCTATTCTGAAACCTCTACCCTCCTCGCCTAACATATTGGTCACAGGTATCTTGCAATTGTCAAAAATAAGCTCCGTTGCCGAAGCGGGGTGCAGTCCCATTTTCCTTTCTATTTTGCCCACAGAGAAGCCTCTAGTACCTTTATCCACAACAAAGACACTGATGCCACGATAGCCCAGCGATTTGTCCTTCGTAGCAAATACGGTTGCAAAATCGGCCTCAGCGCCATTACTTATGAAAATCTTCTGGCCATTTAGAACATAATAATCGCCCTCCCAGGCGTATTTTGTTTCCAGAGCAGCCACATCACTGCCAGCCATGGCTTCAGTTAAGGCAAAAGCCACTATCGCCCCATTGACCACACGGGGAATATAGCGACTCTTTTGCTGTTCACTTCCATACTTGACGATGGGATACATAGACAGGCCAAGGCTAACAAGATACATGACACCTAGACCGGCACAGGCACGGGAAATCTCTTCAGTGGCTATGGTAAAAGTTACTTCGTCCCCACTCCCCCCATATTTTTCAGGAAAGTGAACACCAAATAACCCAGCGTCAGCCATCTTTTTGACAACATCATGGGGGAACTTCTCTGTCTCATCCCATTCAGCAGCGTAGGGTTCGATTTCCCTGGCACAAAAACCCCGCACCATGGTTTGGAACATTTTTTGTTCTTCGGTAAGTTCAAAATCCATTTCTCGCTCCTCTACAGGCTATTTTAAACTTTTTTGTTGAAGGCCATCGGTCACTTTCGCCTACTTTTTATTCGCTTTAAAGGCTGATTTTACTGCCCAGCACCAACCAAGGTCAATTATTTTTCCTGTATCCCAACGCAGCCTCATCATCCAAGCCCTTCCCCCATTGGTTCAAAACTCGCCCAGAACATGTTGGGCAATCTCCACCAGAACCCACCTTATTGCCTTGATTATGCCATTGAATCATTGACGGACGGAGCTTTTTGTATTAGCCTTACGTCTCTAGTATGCATATTTTAGCAAACAACAGCGAGGGTATCTGGATTCGGCTTGAGTGCTCTAATTCTATGCCCATATAGGAAAGAGAGCTATGGATTTAGTCTGGATTTGTATAATCGCGGGGCTTGTGGCGGCCGGTGTGGTGGCATACTTTGTGCGGTATGTTTTAAGGCAAGACCAAGGCTCGGAGAGGATTAAGGAGATTTCGGGCGCTATTAAAGAAGGGGGACTTGCTTTTATTCATAGAGAATATCGCACACTGGCCATTGCGGTAGTGATAATAGCCATCATCCTAGGTTTCGTACCTGGATTGGGCTGGAAGGTGAGCGTGGCTTTCATCTTTGGCGCCCTGTGTTCTATGGGTGCTGGCTACGGCGGCATGAACATGGCACTGAGGGCCAATGGCCGGACGACAGCAGCGGCACAGAAGAGCCTGAATCAGGCGTTAAGAGTTTCTTTCCGGGGCGGAGCAGTCATGGGGTTGACAGTGGTCAGCATTGGTGTCATAGGGCTATCTGTCCTTTATCTGGTCTGGCATAACGACCCTCATTTCTTAGCTACAATTCCAGCTTATGGGACTGGAGCCTCACTGGTAGCTCTCTTTGCCAGGGTGGGCGGTGGGATTTTCACCAAAGGGGCTGATGCCGGTTCTGACCTGGTGGGCAAGGTGGAGGCGGGGATACCGGAAGATGACCCCAGAAACGCTGCGGTCATCGCTGATTTCGTTGGTGACAATGTCGGGGATGTCTGCGGCATGGGTGCTGACCTTTTTGAGTCTTATGTGGAAACTGTCGTTGCCACTATGACGCTTACCACGGTGGGTGTCATACTAGCACCATGGGTAACGGAATTGTTCCCCACACTTTCTTCGGAGGTTGCCCTACAGCGCGCTTGGTGGTTGCCTCTTCTCATCATGGCTGGAGGCATTGTGGCTTCCGTGATTGGCTGTTTCCTGGTCAGGGTGGGAGAGAAGCCGGAAATGACTGCTCTCCTGGCAGCACTGCGTCGTGGCACGCTTGGTGCTTCAATATTATCCGCCATATTTGCCTTTTTGGTGATTTATTTTTTAAATGCCCGTTTGGGTATTTTCTGGGCAGTTCTGGCTGGCCTTGTAGCCGGGGTGCTTATAGGTGAGAGCACAAATTACTTTACCTCCTATGCTTTCAAGCCAACACAAGAAATTTCACAAGCTTCTACCATCGGTGGTGGTGCCACCATCGTGCGGGGTTTTGCTGTTGGACTGATGAGCAGCTGGCCACCGGTTATCCTTGTCGCTATAGCCACTATCATAGCCTTCAAGTTTGCTAATTTCTACGGAGTAGCTATCGCTGCTGTCAGCATGCTCTCCACTTTAGGCGTGACGTTAGCTACCGATGCCTATGGACCTGTGGCTGATAATGCTGGCGGCATTAGTACAATGGCAGGGTTGCCACCGGAGGTGCGGGAAAAAACTGACGCTTTAGATTCACTGGGCAACACCACGGCCGCAACAGGGAAAGGTTTTGCCATTGGCGCCGCTGTCTTAAATGCACTAGGCTTAATCCTTGCTTATGGCCTGGCGGCAGGATTGGTAACAGTATCAGAGGGAGAGCTTGTGCTGCCACCGGAGCTAAGCTTACTCTCGGCGCCGGTTCTGATCGGCATAATAATAGGTGCTATGATACCAGCTATCTTTATTGCCCTAACAATGAAGTCGGTAGGTGTAACCACGGGACTTATCGTGGACGAGGTTCGGCGACAATGGCGTGAGATACCGGGCTTAAGGGAGGGCAAGGCCAGAGCCAAATACGGCGAGTGCGTAGATATTTGCACCAGAGCGGCATTAAAGCAGATGCTAGCTCCTTCAATAATGACCATAGCTGCGCCGATTGTTGTCGGAGTGATACTGGGCAAATATGCTCTGGGCGGCTTTCTGGTCAGTTCTCTCGCCACTGGCTTTATCCTCGCCGTCACTTTAAATAATGCTGGCGGTGCCTGGGACAATGCTAAGAAGTGGATTGAGGCCGGTCAGTTTGGAGGAAAGGGGTCAGAAGCTCATAAGGCAGCGGTCATAGGAGATACCACCGGTGACCCCATGAAGGATACTGCTGGACCGTCCTTGAATATAATGCTCAAGCTAATGTCGGTGATTTCACTGATGCTGGCACCAGTATTAACGCATTTCAGTGGTCTGATTTAACAGCAGTAAACTTGTCACATCGAGTTAAAGGCTCCCGCTACCTTTATTTTTGAGAGGCATCCGGCGTTGATGCTACAATAAAGCATCATGCCCGATGCCATATTTATCAAGGGTGCTAGGGAGCACAACCTTAAAGATATTGACGTCATTATCCCCAGGAACAAACTGGTGGTTATCACCGGTGTTTCTGGCTCAGGAAAAAGCTCCTTGGCTTTCGATACCATATACGCCGAAGGCCAGCGCCGCTACGTAGAGTCTCTTTCGGCTTATGCCCGCCAGTTCCTGGGGCAGATGGAGAAACCGGACGTTGATTACATTGAAGGACTTAGCCCGGCCATATCCATTGACCAGAAAGGGCCGCTCCATAATCCCAGGTCTATTGTAGGCACGTTGACTGAAATCTATGATTACCTGCGCCTTCTGTTTGCCCGCATTGGGCATCCCCATTGCCCCGAATGCGGCAGGGAAATCTCGCGCCAGACAGTGCAACAAATTGTGGATGCCGTTCAGGAAATACCCCAGGGCAGCCGCGTCATGATTCTGGCACCTATGGTCAGGGACCGTAAAGGTGAGCATCAGGCGATATTAAGGGACTTGCAAAAGGCCGGGTTTGTTAGAGTTCGGGTTGACGGGCGAATTTACGACCTTTCCGACGAATTTCAGTTAGATAAGAATAAGAAACATACCATAGAGGTAGTAGTTGACCGACTTCAGATTGAGCAAGACGAAAATGCCACCCGCCTTGCTGACTCCATTGAGACAGCATTAAAACTAGGGTCGGGCGTGGTGCTGGTCAAAGTCCTGGATGGCGAGGAGTTGCTTTTTTCAGAGCATTTCGCCTGTGTCTATTGCAGCATAAGCCTGGGGGAAATTGCTCCCAGAACATTTAGCTTTAACAATCCCTATGGAGCTTGCCCTGCTTGTACGGGACTGGGTTGTAAATTGGACATTGACGCTAACCTAGTCATCCCAGACAAGGGACTGACTCTGGCTGAGGGAGCCATTCAGCCCTGGATGAGAAATGGACAGCTTAGCACCTGGTCCAGCAGCATTCTACAGTCTCTGGGGCGCCGGCACGGTTTTTCTCTGTCCACACGGGTAAAGGATTTGAGCGAAGAACAATTGCGCATAATCCTCTATGGTGACGGAGGTGAGCTAATTCCCGCCACATACGAAGACCGTTACGGCAACCTGCGTCAGTACTACGCCAATTTTCCGGGCGTCATACCATACCTGGAGCGCCGCTATCGAGAGACGAGTTCGGATAGTGTCAGAACGGATATCGAGCGCTATATGGCATCCAACCCCTGCCCCATCTGTCAGGGAAAGAGGCTGAAGCCAGAGTCTTTAGCTGTCACTATTGTGGACAAAAATATCATGGATGTTACCGCCCTGCCTGTCATAGAGGCTTTAAATTGGGTGGAGCAACTAGGCGGCAAAATCAGCCCTCGGGAACTCACCATAGCCAGGCAAATTATCAAAGAAATTCAGGCCCGCTTGGGCTTTCTCAGAGATATAGGTTTGAGCTATTTAACCCTGGACCGCCCTTCAGCAACCTTGAGCGGTGGTGAGGCCCAGAGGATTCGTTTGGCTACTCAGATTGGCAGCGGGCTTAGCGGCGTCCTTTACATCTGTGACGAGCCCACAGTCGGTTTGCATCCTGCCGATGGTTCCCGGCTTATCGCCACGCTGAAGCGCCTCAGAGACCTGGATAACACCATAATCATCGTAGAACACGATGAGGCTATGATGAGAGCTGCTGACCACATTATTGATATGGGGCCCGGGGCTGGTGAACACGGAGGAGAAATCGTTGCCACAGGGACGCTCCAAGACATAATGGCTTGCCCTCAATCAATAACGGGGCAGTACCTTAGTAGGACAAAGCAAATTCCCCTGCCACCTGAGCGCCGCTCTGGCTCGGGAAAAGAGCTAGTGGTCCGAGGTGCCAGGGAGAATAACTTGAAAAACATCGATGTCCGTATCCCTCTGGGCAAGTTTGTTGGCGTCACTGGCGTTTCGGGAAGCGGTAAGAGCTCTCTCATTAATGAAGTCCTGTACAAAAGACTGGCCCGCCTCTTCTACCGAGCTAAGGACAGGCCAGGCGAGTGTGATGGTATCATTGGCACTGAGTACATTGATAAGGTGGTTAACATTGACCAATCACCGATTGGTCGCACCCCGAGAAGCAACCCTGCCACTTATACCGGGATATTCACCCCTATTCGAGAACTTTTCGCCACTGTTCCTGAGGCTAAAATGCGTGGTTATCCCCAAGGACGCTTTTCCTTCAACGTAAAGGGGGGAAGATGCGAAGCCTGTCAAGGGGCAGGCTATGTTCAGATTGAGATGCAATTTCTGCCCAATGTCACTGTCTCTTGTGAGGTATGCAAGGGGAAAAGATATAACCGTGAAGCGCTGGAAATCCACTTTAAAGGAAAAAACATCGCCGAAATCCTGGATATGACGGTGGACGAAGCTTTACTCTTCTTTGACCACTTCCCTAAAGTCAAAAACAAGTTGGAAACCCTGCGAGATGTAGGTTTGGGGTATATTTGTCTGGGGCAGCCAGCACCGACCCTTTCGGGAGGCGAAGCCCAGCGAGTAAAACTAGCTACTGAGCTATCCCGACGCTCCACAGGCAAAACGCTTTATATACTGGATGAGCCAACCACCGGCCTTTCTTTCTCAGATATTGCTTGCCTCCTGAAGGTGCTGCAGCGCCTCGTGGATTACGGAAACACGGTAATTGTCATTGAGCACCACCTGGATGTGATTAAGAACGCTGATTGGGTCATTGACCTTGGTCCGGGAGCTGGTGATGAGGGTGGCTACCTTGTGGATGCCGGCACACCTGAGGAATTGGCCCAAAACGATGCCTCTTTTACCGGGCAATATCTACGTGGTATATTATCAACGCAACGAGAAAAGGTGTTGACGTGAAATCAAAGCTCGACAGGGAGGAAATTATTGATTCCATCCATGACAATATCCAGGATAAGAATATGATTAAGCATATGTTAGCCACCGAGGCTATTATGCGGGCTTTGGCCAGGAAGTTGGGAGAGAATGAAGAAGAGTGGGGCATTACCGGGCTCATCCACGATATTGATGTGGAACTGGTGGAGGGTGATATGAGTAGCCATGGCAAATTGGGCGCCGACATCGCCCAGGAGCTTGGAGCCAATGAGACTATGGCCCATGCTATTTTATGCCATAACGAAGCTCATGGCGTTCCCCGAGAAACGAAATTGGATAGGGCCCTTTTTTGTGCTGACCCCCTGAGTGGGCTGATCACTGCCGCTGCCTTGGTTCGCCCCGATAAAATAAGCGGACTGACCACCAAATCGGTAATGAAACGCTTTCGCGAAAAAAGCTTCGCGGCTGGGGTTAATCGGGAACAAGTGGCCCAGTGTCAGGAAATCGGATTGGAGCTGGAAGAGTTCATCACCCTGGGAATCGAAGCCATGAAAGGAATCGCCTCAGAGTTGAAATTGTGACATCTGTTCCAGGTCCCTAACGACGTCACTGAAGTTTTCAAAAGGCTTATAATCAAGGTTGTTCTCTCTGCAGTACGCCAGCAAGTCGCCCGTGGCAAAAACATGGTGGGCGTATTTTGCTGGAGCAACATCGGAATCGCCATTCCCTATATATATTACCCTGTATCCTAGCTTTAGGAACGATTTGATATATGCCTCTTTAACGCCATCGTCTAATCTTTTACCATCCGGTCCCACATATTGAACTTTCATCCCCTCAGGGTGGAAGGAAGCTTGGGCAGCATGCACTTCAATGTTCTCCAGCCTCAGGTCTTTCAGCACCGCCTTTATGTAAAAATCCAGACCGTTGCTCACAATCACCAATTTGAAGCCTTTTTTCAAGCAGTAATTTACCAGTTCGTGAAATCCATCTCGCACTTTAACTTCGCCTTTCAGTGCCCCAAGTAGCGTAGGTTTATCGGCTTTAACCATGGCAAAAGCCTTAGTATTGAATTCTCCGACAGACATCCTGTGCTCCTTATACTCTCGCAGCAGTCGTCGCCAATCTCCTTGAGCAAAGGTATCTAAAAGAAAGAAGCTAGCATCTTCTTCGGTAACTGTACCGTCGAAATCACATTGAACTAAGATTTTCACCGTTGACATTCCAGCACAATATATCGATTCCCTGTATAGTCCCACCTCTTCTTCTTAGCGCTCAGAGATAAATATAGTTAGATTAACACACCATGCCAGGAAGATAAAGGCTAACCTCTCTCCCAACAATGACATATTTACCCTTTGTCGTAGACAATGAATTTACTTATCCTGCTGAGGACGGTTCAATAGGTAACAAGAAGCCAAAATATTACCTCTCCAGGCAGATTTACAAGCCAACTCATTAAGCATAGTATATATCCTAATCCTAATTATGCCACTTGCTAGCTCAGGGAAGTTTGAGGATAGCTTTGAGGTATTTTCAAGGCATTGGCAAGGTTGTGATTAAGTATTATGTTCCCAGGATACCGGGCAATAGAGAGATTAGCGAAGCAGAATAGCGCAACCTTTTTAGTCCTGCTGCATTATATTGTTAGAGGAGGATAGAATGAGTAGGAAAAAGATGGCAGGAATCATCGCAGGTTGTATTGTAATTGTCATCGCAATAACAGCCGTCGTTTTAACAGCCTCGGGCTATAGCCCATTTAGCAAGCTCCAGGTCAGTCTGAATGAGGAGTTCCAATTATCTATAGGGCAGTGTGTTTTCATTACAGGAGAGAATCTAGAAGTCAGGTTCAAAGAGGTTATCGGAGATAGCCGTTGTCCACGGGGTGTGATGTGTATTTGGGAAGGTAGAGTTTCTTGTGTGGTTGAGCTAGTAAAAACAGGTTCCTTGTACCAGATGGTATTAACTGAGCCTGGCTTGACGGATGAATACACCAAGGAAAGGTACGAGGAGTACAATATCGCTTTTCACGTAACTCCTTACCCTGAAAATGGCAAGCAAATAGCTAAAGATACATACCGTTTGCACTTGATTATCAGCAAGCTGCCTGAGTTAACAGGGATAATCAGCGCTATAATAGCTGAACCGTTTACCTTTGAAGGAAAGAATATAACAATTGTTGGGTATTACCGCGGCTGGGATTTATTGCACGAAGCCAATACACCACCTCCTGTCACCCGCAGTGACTGGGTAATCAAGGATTCGACAGGGGCAATCTATATAAGTGCTCATTCGGAGGCAAATGTTCCAGAAGGACTGAGTCCTGACTCGCTGCAGGATACGGATATTGTTCTTAAGGTCAATGGTATTGTGAGTGTTAACGAAGAGGAGCAGGCTTATATGGAGGCGAAAAGCATAGAGCGTGTATCGTAAACTGATAGTGGCCATCTTAGGTTGAAAGCTATAGCTCACCCGCACAGTCACTGAATTTTAGGGGCACTATATCAATTAGGCCTACTACAAATCTGGTATTATGTCCCTCGAATAATCCGGCTTTCCCAGACTATGGGTCAGTGAAGTTTGAGGATAGCTTGAGGTCTTATCGAAGGCTTGAACGCATATCACAAATCTGCCAAGCCAACTAACTCTTGACGATGCTCCACCTCGGGAATCTTCTACTGCGGATAAAAGGAACCACCCCAGTCCCAATCGCAATGGCGACCATCCCCAGAAAAACAATGTAAATTGACAGCGTCCATTTTTGAAGCTATCATTTGTTCTTCGTGGAAAACATAGAGCACAACCCGACACTTGCCGAAGTAGCTGACGCTTTCCTATCAAATTTACCGCCGGAAGAAAGGGGAAAAACACAGGCCGAGATATCTAAATTCGTCAGATGGCTTGGCTCATCCCGGCAGGTGAAGGACATCAGCCCTGTGGATGTGGCTAGCTATGGCGAACTGATTAACCCTACGGCAGTCAAACTCCTTAGGTCTTTTCTTACGTACATCCGGAAAAAGAGATTCATCAGCACAAGTTTAGCTCCTCACCTCAGGGCAAAAAAAACTTCTTTGAAAACAGTCGCCGTTTGGCAAAGTGCTCAGGTACAGGCTACCTTAACTGAACAAGGCTACGCAAAATTAGAGAAGGAATTAGCCGATTTGAAAAATCAGCGCTCCCAAGTTATTGAGGAGATGCAAACAGCAGCCATTGACAAGGACTTTCGAGAAAATGCCCCTCTAGCAGCAGCTAGAGAGCGCAAGTCACATTTGGATGGAAGAATTAAGGAGATAGAGGCAACCTTAAATCAGGCGAAGATGGTGGGGGAAGCTCAGGACATATCCCGGGCAAAATTTGGAGACACGGTAATGCTTCGTGATTTATCCTCAGGTAAAGAGTTCAGCTATACTTTAGTCGATCCCCGAGAGGCCAATCCAGCCAATGGTAAACTTTCCGTTGCTTCCCCCCTGGGCAAAGCAATCCTGGATAAAGAAAAGGGACAAACAGTTGAAGTTGTTGCTCCTGCTGGTACCTTCCATTGCTGCATTGAAGACATTTTAGTCCCCTCAACAGAAGGAAAAGTACGCCCGCAGTGACATAAGGAACTGACGGGTGCAAATGAGGAAGACGGGACTTAGGCTACGCTAATCCTCTTCAGCTTTGCTTGTGACAACATTTTAAGGTTTGTTGATTCGTCTGACGTGTGGCATAATGAATTAAGCCGCAGGAAGCGGAGGGATCGCATAGTGGTCTAGTGCGGGCGCCTGCTAAGCGCTTACTCCGAGTTAAATCGGGGTCGAGGGTTCGAATCCCTCTCCCTCCGCCAAAAGGTCAAAAAACCAAATAATGCTTATGATTAATTATTGCTCTCTCGATCCAGACAACGCTTCCACCGAGTATTTACCCAACCCTGCAGTTCGTCAATTTGCTCTTCGGTAATATTTCTGAACCTCCCCTGTTCCTTGAGATACTCTCTCAACAGCCTCAGGTTACCCCTCCGGGCAATGGACTCACTGGCCGCAGTGAGGCGGAAAACGCCGTCTTCAACCTCATAAAGTATCACCCATCCCGTTTCCACTGCGAGCTTGCCGATTTTGATAGTGTCACTGAAGGGAAAACCCCATCCCGGTGAACAAGGTATGAACACATGTATGAACCTGGTCCCTCGTATTGTCTTGGCTTTCCTGACTTTTTCGTAAAGGTCCAGGGGATAGGAAGCATTGGCGGTAGCAACATAAGGGATGCCATGTGCCTCCATTATGGCTGTTATGTCTTTCTGGTTCTGCTGCTTGCCCAGAATTGGTGTAGTACCTGAAATCGCACCCAGTGGCGTGGAGCCTGAGCGCTGATTGCCAGTGTTCATATAGCCTTCATTGTCGTAGCAGATATAGAGAAAGTCAGTTTGCCTTTCAGCGGCGGCGCTCAGCGCTTGGATTCCTATATCATGTGTCCCACCATCACCAGCGATAGCCAGCACGGTCAACCCTTCTTTGCCTAAGGCTTTTAGCCCGGCAACTAAGCCAGTGGCCGATGCCGCGGTGGTGGCAAATGGTGTATTTACACAGGGGACAGTGACAGATGTTATGGGATACATGCCATGCAATACTGTGAGGCAACTGGCTGGCACCGTCACAATAACCTGCCCTTCCAGCGCTTTTAGAATGTGACGATAAGCGAGCGACAAGGCACAGCCAGGGCAGGTCCTGTTACCTGGCAGTAGATATTCTTTTTCCGTCATGTTGGCAGCATTAATTTTCATTGTGCAAGCCCCCTCATATGTCGCATATCCATTCAGGATATTCTTCGTTTAAATTGCTCTCTTCCACTGATAACAGCGATTTGTTTACCGCATCTACCAGCTCTCTGGCTTTAACATCACGGCCACCCAGTCCAACAATGAAGTTTCGTATTACCGCTCTTATGGAACTCCCATAGAGGGCTGATTTTATCTCCGAGCAGGTGGCTCCTTCTAAGCCATAGCTGATATTCTTATCGAAGATCACGACGAGGCGGGATTTTTTCAGTGCTTTTGCCACATCTGCCTTGGGGAATGGCCGGAACACTCTCAAGCCCAGGACACCCACTTTGTGCCCTTGCCCCCGAAGCATGTCTGCGGCTACTATTGCCTCCATAGCTAAACTGCCCATGGCGACAATAACTACATCGGCATCATCCAGTCTGTTTTCCCAGAACATATTGGCGTAGCTTCTGCCAAAAAACTCGCCGAATTCCTGACCTACCCTGATTATCATTTCTCTGGAGTTCTGCAACGCCTCTTGGAGAAGATACCGCAGTTCCATGTATCCATGGCAGAGCACGCCTTCAGCGTTAACTCGAGGATTTGCCAGGGTCACAAGGTTATAGTTTTTAGGGTTAGCCGGGTCCAGTGTCGTGTGTGGTTTATACGGGGGCAGAAACCTGTCCACATCCTTCTGTGACGGGACATCCACTGGCATTTCAGTGTGAGATAACACATAACCGTCATAGCAGACCATAACCGGTACATAAACCGACTCGGCGACCTTATAAGCCTGGATTATCGAGTCTATTATCTCCTGATTGTTTCGAGCATATATCTGTATCCAACCGGTATCTCGTTGGGATATAGAGTCCTGCTGGTCATTGAGCACATTCCAGGGCGCTCCAATAGCGCGGTTTACGCAGGCGAGGACCACTGGGAGACGTGCCCCAGCGGCCCAATGCAGCATCTCATGCATATAGGCCAAGCCATGCGAACTAGTAGCAGTGAAGGTTCTGGCTCCTACCATAGAAGCTGAAGTGCATACGGCGAGGGCACTGTGCTCACTCTCGACGGCAATGTACTGGGCATCGAGTTCCCTTCCTTCGACAAATTGGGAGAGCGTTTCAGTTACTGGTGATTGGGGTGTAATAGGATAGGCAGCAATTACTTGAACCCGGCTGAGTTTTATCCCCTGGGCTGCAGCATGATTGCCATCGAGTATCTGGGCGTTGGCTTTTCTAGCAATCTTTTTGTTCACAAAAATCACTCAATCCGTCTCATTGAGACTGAATCTCTCTTCATATGCCATGGTTATAGCATGTGCTGGACATATCTGCGCGCATATTCCGCAGCCTTTGCAATATTCCATATTTATCTGGACGGGTATGGTTTTACTAATAACAGCCTCCGGGCAATAGAGCCAGCATAGAAAACAGGAAGGCTTGTTTTGTCTAACTAGCAGGCACTTTTCTCGGTCTATCACTGGAAATGAGCCGCGCCACTCGCCTGTTTTGCCTGCATCGCCAACAGCCGGTGACGATTCACCACATATATGTTGACAATCCCTGGTTCCCATGCCTTGCTGTTACCTTATTTTTTCAAGTTTAGTTATCTCGTATGTCTGCGCAATTGCGGCAAGATTAATATCTACTTCACTGTTGGAGAATCTCTCTCTTATTGCCTTCTCCACACTTGCCATGCTTACCGCTTCGGTAGCACGGATAAATGCACCCAGTATCGCTGTATTCACAACCGTGAGGCCCGCGACTATCAATCCTAGGCTTGAGCATATTCTAGTAGCATCAGCAGTGGCAATGTTGAAATCGCCTGCAAGGTCAAACTCCTTGGGATGTCGCCAAGAGTTTACAATGAGCCATCCTCCTCTGACCAGCCCGCTGGTTACCTCGTCGTATTTCAGTAGGGTATGGTCTAGAACTACCACTACATTGGGGTTTTCTACCTGGGATACAACCATGATTGTTCGCGGGTCAATCCTGGTTGAGGCACTAACTGGAGCGCCTCGCCTCTCGGCGCCGAACGACGGAGCAGCAGTCACTCCCTGGTAGCCTTCAAAATAGGCTGCTTGTGCCAAAATCTTGGCTGCTGTTATGGCTCCCTGACCACCCCGCCCATGCCACCTAATTTCATAATAGTCTTGCATCCACAGATGGTATTCTTATGATTCCGTCAATACAAAGAAACTATCGTTTCGTACTCCAAAAGCGACGGGTTACATTGTATCGACCATTAACTGCATATGTCAAATACAAGTCACACGCTAAAATAATATGCTCTTTAGAGGCCTATCAGCTTTTTGCCCTCATCCAGTAGCGTTTTTGCCCTTTCCAAGCTTTCAGCTTCCGCATAGATGCGGACCAGTGGTTCTGTGCCGGAAAAGCGGATGAGCAACCAGGACCCGTCACCAAGGAAGAAGCGAAAACCATCGATGGTATCAACTTTAGTCACCCTTGAGTCGGCTATGCTGTCTGGGAAGCTAGAACTGAGTCGGCGCAGGATTGTCTGATGCTTAGCTGCGGAGATATGAAAATCCCTGCGGTCATAATAGTGAGGCCCGACTTTACTGTAAAGGTAATCAAGAAGCTGGAACGGTGTTTTCCCCGTTTTTACCATAAAGTCAAGGAAGTAAAGGCCAGCAAGTATGGCATCCCTCTCCGGTACATGACCGCGGAAGCCATAGCCACCACTCTCTTCCCCACCAATAATGGCGTTTTTCTCCATCATCAAGGGGGCGACATATTTGAAACCCACCGGCGTTTCGTAAACAGCCACATCAAAGAGCTTCCCCAGGCGGGAAAGCATCATGGTGGAAGTTAGCGTCCTTACCATGGCGCCACGCTCACCACGAACTTCTAAGAGATAGAGACAAAGCAAGGCAAAAACTTGATGCTGCGTTAAAAACTGTCCTCTTTCGTCCATGATGCCAATACGGTCGGCGTCTCCATCCGTGGCTAAGCCTACGTCAGCTTTTTGCTCAACGACCAACTGGGAGAGCTTGGCCAAGTTCTTGACAATTGGCTCAGGCTGAATTTGCGGGAATGAGGGGTTTCTTTCAGCGTTAATTTCGGTGATTTTCAAGTTACCACCTTGAAGGACTGCCTTAAAATAGCCAATGCCAGCCCCGTACATGGGGTCAACTATTATGTTCAATTTCCGGCGGCGCAATTCTCTTATATTAACAAAGTGACTAAGGTGCTCGAAGTAAACAGGAGAAGGGTCCACATAGTCAACAACTCCTTTCTTTAAGGCCTTATCCAAAGCAAGCCTTTTCACACCCCCTCCCTGCCGGGTGAGGGAAGCGATATTTCCCTCTATCTGCGAGGTGACCTCGTCTGGAGCGCTAGCCCCATCCTGAGATTTGTATTTGAATCCATTCCATGAGCCAGGGTTGTGGCTGGCAGTTATCACAATAGCCCCAGCGGACTTAGTAGCCGGTACAGCAAAACTCACCACAGGCGTAGGGGCTGGCTTGAGGCAGAGGTGAACTTTGATATTGTTGCTGGCTAGCACCTCAGCGGCGGCAGCTGCAAAATCTTCAGAGGCGAACCGAGTATCATAGCCAATGACCAGACCTCGTTTATCGAGTCCGTCTTGCTTGAGATATTCCGCTACGGCTTGCGCACAGATTCGCACATTGTCGAAGGTGAAATCCTCGGCGATAATCCCTCGCCACCCATCAGTGCCGAATTTGATTGGATTAGCCATAATAATCTATTCGTCTCACTCGCATTTCGCCCAGATGGCCCCATACCAGCTCAAAAAAGCAAGTTTTGACAATAGCTGAGGCAATCATATTCGCCCTGATATTGTACTTCCCACTCTTGAGCAAGCACTTTTGTTAGCATAACGATGCCTGCCTTGCTTATACAATTGGAAGTTAGGCAGTTGATTGTCCAACCCTCTGATTGCTGTGATTATCATCTAGATAAACAGAAACGTCAAGTAATATAGGAAAGGAGATTAGAACACAACCCTCCCAAACGACGCTTGAAAAAGCTAGGGTGTGGGGCTTTCAATCAGGGTTTGTGTTGTTTGAAAGAAGTCCTTGGGCAATTGGCCCAAGGACTTCCACTAGACTACCCAACGCAAATTATTCTTGGCCTAGTATTATCTTTTCCTCGCTAGGTATATCAATTTAAGTTTTAATCATCGCCTACTGTCTCAGGATATTTTATTTCCTACTACAACTTAGGTTGTTCAGTTATACCCCTTCTAACCCGACGATGCCGACAAAAATAGCACAGCCCGCTGGGGCACCACCCAGGTTATGGGTTAGTCCCAGTTTGGGATTCTTAATTTGCCGCGAACGCTTGGCATTAGGAGGTAACATTTCGTCCGCCTTGCCTTGAAGCTGCTTATACATCTCATAAAGCATTCGTATGCCACTAGCGCCGATGGGATGTCCAAAACACTTCAGCCCACCGTCAGGTTGCACCGGCAGTTTGCCACCAAGGTCGAAAAAGCCGGACTCAATATCATCCTTTACCTTCCCCCTGGGACTAAACCCGAGGTCTTCCATGGTAACTGCTTCGGTGATGGAGAAGCAGTCGTGAACCTCAGCCATGCTTATCTGCTCACGGGGATTCGTTATACCTGCCTCCTTATAGGCTCTGGCCGCAGCCCGTGTGGTTTCTTCAACGTGAGTGTAGTCAAATTTTGTGTTAAAGTTTCCTTCCCGAGGACCCATACAAATCTGCAGCGCCTTAGCAAATATCGGCGGCTCCTTGCCCTTCCGCAGGGACTTGGCTATCTCAGGTGTGGTAACAATAGCGGCTGCTGAACCGTCACTCACGCCACAGCAGTCAAACAGTCCTAGAGGCCAGGCAACCATGGGGGCATTGAGTATTGTCTCCATAGGCACTTCTCTCTGGAAATGAGCCTTACGGTTTAGAGCGCCATTGACATGGCTCTTCCAGGAAACCCTGCCTATCATGTGCTTACCTTCCTCGAAGCTCAAGCCATATCGCGAGAAATATGTAGTAGCCAGCATAGCAAACTGGGCTGGAGGTGGGCCTGCTGCGCCGGCCGCCATTCCATGGCTAGGTCCGGGTATTCCCCCATCACTCAAGCCACTAATTCCACTATCTTTAAATTTGTCGACACCAATGGCTAGCACTATGTCGTATATGCCAGCCGCTACTGCATAGCAGGCATTTCTGAAGGCATCCGAAGCAGTGGCACAAGCATTCTCCACCCTAGTAATGGGAATGTACTGCAGTCTGAGAGGCTCAGACAATGTCATCCCGGTGCTACCTGTGGTAGTACCCAACCAGGCTGCTTGGATATCCTTAGGCTCTATACCAGCATCTGCAAAGGCTTCGTAGGCAGCCTCTACAAGCAGGTCGTTGGCACTGGCATCCCAGCGCTCCCCAAACTTGGAGCATCCCATCCCAGCAATAGCAACTCTATCTTTGATACTTCCTGGCATTTTCTTTTCCTCCTTTCTTCCTCAAATTCTAGTCTCTCACCGGTTTGCACTTCCAAAAATAGCTGTGAGTACCGGCTACAGAGAATAATTTCCTAAAGGTCATCTCCACTTCCATACCCACCTTGCACTCTGCAGGGTCACGGTCAGTCATATCAAATAAACCTCTCCCACCTCCCTCAAAGTCAACAACAGTCCGTGTAGCAGGTGGGTCGATGCCACCACCCAGATAGTCATGGCTAAAACTCACCACCTTGCCCCTCTTATCGGCAAATCTATAAGGTTCAAACTCATCCTTAGCCTGGCACTCCAAGCAGACCCGAGTACGAGTTGAACTCGAGCTCATATACAACTGAACAGTACCACACTTCTTGCATTTCACACCATACAAAGGCAAGCCAGACCTGCGCTCCCTCCATTCAGCTGCCATGGAGACTCCAGAAGCTGAAGGGCGGGCAGTCGGCTCTACTGACACCATTCGACGCCAGAGCAAATACCTTCCATAGTTATCGAGCGTCCCTTTCATCTGCAGATGACGCTTTATCCCGCGCCTGTTTCTAATCTTCTCAATCTCCTTGGTCACCCTGAGCACAAGGGCATCGCTCCCATTGCCCCAGCTAACTAGCATGAGTCTATCACCGGCTTTAGCTTCCTCTAAGGCTGCTACCAAGATCATCAAAGGCAGCGACGTCCCCGTATTGCCTACTGTGTCAAGTAACGGCTCCTGAATTTGCGCTGGTTTAAAGCCCATCACCCCACCCAGCTCTGCGTGCCGTCTCGTGTTAGGACCATAGAAACAGACTTTGGTGAAATCCTTTGGCGTTAAGTTGCATTTCTTCATCACTCCAGCCGCAGCTTCAGCTGGGATTGCCCGATAACCCTCATCCAGACCAAATCGGTCTTCCCAAGAACGGACAAAGTCGTCCTCATGAGATCTCCAGTAGTCAACTATGTCATCAGACAAGGTATAGCTACCTTCAACCTCTACTGCCACCCTCCCATCTCCAATCAGAAGAGCAACAGCACCATCACCAAACGCCTGTTCATTCTCGCCGGCAGCACCTCCCATGCGCATATCGGCAGCAGTCACCAAAACACTCTTGAGCGAGCCTGCGTTCACGGCATCCAGAGCCGATAAGAGGGCAGTAGTCCCTGCCTTGAGGCAATTGGCGAAATCGGCATTTCGGGCCTCTCGGCGCAAATCAAGCGCAGTAGCCACTATTGTTGCGTTCTGCCTCTCTTTATAGGGGGCAGTGGTTGTAGCTAAGAATAAAGCATCAACCACCTTGGGATCCGTCCCCTTTAGGCAGTCTGTGCCCGCAGCTACTGCCATACTAATAGAATCCTCGTCAAGACGAGCCACCGCTTTTTCGCCAGCACCCCCACGCCGACCCCAAGCCCCATTAATTACGCTCCGGGGCAATCTGTAATACGGTATATATGCTCCATACGATACTATACCCGCCATGTATCCTCCTTTATAGTTTGGTTTCATGCTATATTAGCGGCTAGCTTTATAGATGTCAACTCCTGTAGGAAAGATAACCCTCAACTGCTGTCCGGTTAGAACCCTAGATAGCTATCAAGTTAAACTTCCACAACTCTGCGAGTTAACGTCCTTAGAAGTTGAGCCCCGTCAATTCTGGTGTGACCCAGAGAGAGGCGGCAAACGAGCTTCGAGCCAATCTACAGTTTTCAGCCTGGCTCTGGTTTTTTCTTCCGAATTTCCTTTTTAGGTGGCTGATTATCACTCCGCTTACCTTTGTGAGTTATGCATACGATTTCGGCCGAACCAAATCCGTTTGTTCGTCTCTTGAATGACGTAAGATAAATTCCCGAACCGCCTCATTGAATCTGTCCGCCGCATTAATATTTACCGCATGCCCCCCGTCTAATTCGATAAATTCAAGAGACGGGATGTTTTTCAAGGCGATCGGCATAAGCGAGTTGAACTGCTTGTCAAATTTACCTGCAACCAGTAACGTAGGCACGGTAATCTCACAGAGCAAGTTGCGAACCGAGCACCTGGGAATCAGGTAGACCAGGTTATTGGCAAACCCTTCCAGATCGATCAGATCGATATCCTCGACCAGTGCCTTCTTGACTTCCGAGTCCAGAAAACGACTCCGCGAAGGATTGAGAGAAAAACGGTCCAGCGATCCTCTCCCTCCTTGGAGCATTAACCTGACCAACTTTTCCGTGTTTTCATTTTCTCTGGCATCGGACAGAGCCGAAAGGGAATTGGTAAAGATCTGGCCCTTTATCCTTTCGGGATGGATAAGACTATAACGAAGAGTGAGAGCTGCTCCTAGCGACTGGCCGCAGATGAACCAGTTTTCCAAACCCAGTTCATGCCTGATTATTTCAAATTCCCGGACATAATTCTCCGGGAAATAGGCTTCAGGATTTTTCGGCGACGGAGACCGCCCGTGGCCGAACAGTTCAACTATCACTGGCCGACAAAATTCCGTAAAGGCCTTCAGATTGGGGATCCATTGAGCCCGGCTGGACATAAGGCCGTGAACCATCAGTAAGTGGGTGCCTTGGGTCCCATGCAGTTCATAATAAAGATGTGTTCCGCCTTTAATGTTCGCTCTCGTGTCGAATTTCTTATTTACCCCTCGATTCACTCTTTTGGGAGGCATGACCTACCTTTTTGAACGGACTGCCTGGTCTTTTGATTCTTAAAAACCGGAAGGCATCGCCTAAATAATGTCAAAGAGGAGCCTAGATGTCAACAATGCCAATTATAGATAGGCTCTAATGACTGCCAGTGGAAATCCCCTCGACACAAGGCCGTCTCGGGCAACGAGGCCATGTGCACCTTTGTAACAAAACAGCTTCAAAGGGAAGCCCGCTTGATTGTGGAGCAGGTCAAACCTGCGTGATAGGCTGCTCTGTAAATATATTCACAATCACAACAATCGGGGAGAATTTAAGACCCTATCGGAGTTCCACATCAGTTCGAGGACAACAGACTTATAGTTCACAACATCCGACTGCATTTCTGGCGTGTGCCCGCTCCAGATGCAAACCTTCCGCCATACCAGTCCGCGTGAACAGCGACTATATCATAGAAGGCCCGGACTTAGGGTATGTTTGGCTGAGCCCTCCATAGATCTTGCGACCATTGCAGAAGCTTTACCACCGGATCGACGAGCACCTCCCTGACAACTGCCCGCAAGAAATCGTTCTTCGCTATGAAGGCGGCCACAGGAGGACTGAGTCTGTAATAAGTCGCTACAAATCGCGAACCCAAGGCACTCTTCAGTAATACTTGGTCTCGGAAATCGCGCAATATGTCAAGCTGACTGGCTGTTTCTGTGCCATAGGCCGCGGTCGCAATGAAGCAGTTGACGCCCGGCACGCTCGGCCAATTTGGATAGAAACCAATCTCATCGAACCGTACCTCCGCCGAACCGTTCCAGTCGGTTCCAAAGAGACGTATCCTCACATGAGTCACGTCGGGTGGAGGCTTCAATGTGCCAGTCATTTGCACATAGGCGCCATGCGTGTCGGTGGCAGATAGCATTGTTGTTGGACCCAATGGAATCCCATTCTCTCCCTGCCAGAAGTCGAAAGCGATGACACCAGTAACGTTGCCGGAAACATACATCCATCCCCACGCATCACATGTTGTTATCAACATGGTGATATTCCCGACCCACTGGGTGAGCATTTGACCGTCCGCAGTTATGTTGGCGGTCCAATTACCTGCATTACCTGTATAGATGGGCCCGGTGTTTGTGCGCGTAGCGTTTCCGGTCAGGTTCCATCCATACGGGATTTCGTCTGTTCCGTACTCAAAGCCCCCATTCACAACCCATCCTCCAGCACTTACGTAGCTGGAGGGTAAGAAGACCAGAACTCCCGTCACGATGAGCAAAGTTGCCAGCATGACCCTCATGTGTCTACTCATATCCTACCCCCCCTTATAACAACTTAGCTTTTCCAAAATTCTAGCTCCTAACCAATATTATATCATAGCACTGCCGAGATTTTTCTCCAAGATTTTTCAAGAATTTCGTCAACATTGGTAAAAAGTTAGTACATTAGCTGATAAGGACTCAACCCTGGCCTCATACCACTCCTCAATAGCAGGCTAAGAGACTAAAGAACCTTTTAGGCGCTTTTGGTGAAAATTTACCTATTACCGAGCGTACTATACAGGCAAGACCTCTAACAACTGAATAGTGGAAGGAAGGATAATCTCAGACGATCAACGATAGACTTTTCAGTCTATCGACCGACCTAGGAATCCCTAAGCTTTTGCTTATGACTCCTTAGAAAGGAGGTGATTCAGCCACACGTTCCCGTACGGCTGCCTTGTTACGACTTCGTCACAGTCACCAACCCCACCTTAGGCGACTGCCTCTTGTTAAACACAAGTTAGCCCATCGACTTCAGGTGTTGCCAGCTCCCATGGCGTGACGGGCGGTGTGTACAAGGCCCGAGAACGTATTCACCGCAGTATAGCTGACCTGCGGTTACTAGCAACTCCGCCTTCATGCAGGCGATTTCAGCCTACAATCCGAACTGAGGACGATTTTCGGGGATTAGCTCCGGATCGCTCCTTGGCAACCATCTGTATCGTCCATTGTAGCGTGTGTGTAGCCCAGAACATAAAGGCCGTGCTGACTTGACGTCATCCTTTCCTTCCTCCTTGCTGTACAAGGCAGTCTCCTATGAGAATTTAACATAGGACAAGGGTTGCGCTCGTTGCGGGACTTAACCCAACACCTCACGGCACGAGCTGACGACAGCCATGTAGCACCTGTGACAGCTCCTGACTGGATACAGGTCGTCCTCCTTTCGGATTCCTACTTCTGCCATGTCAAGTCCTGGTAAGGTTCTTCGTGTAGCATCGAATTAAACCACACGCTCCGCTGCTTGTGCGGGCCCCCGTCAATTCCTTTGAGTTTCAGCCTTGCGGCCGTACTACCCAGGCGGGACACTTAAAGCGTTAGCTTCGACACAGAAAGGGTCGATACCTCCTATATCTAGTGTCCACCGTTTAGGGCGTGGACTACGCGGGTATCTAATCCGCTTCGCTACCCACGCTTTCGAGCCTCAGCGTCAGAAACAACCTGGGAAATCGCCTTCGCCACTGGTGTTCTCCCCAATATCTACGCATTTCACCGCTACACTGGGGGTTCCATTTCCCTCTGCTGCTCTCAAGTCCCTCAGTATCAAATGACACCTTCTGATTAAGGCAGAAGATTTCACATCCGACTTAAGGAACCGCCTACGCTCCCTTTACGCCCAGTAAATCCGAATAACGTTCGCCTCCTACGTATTACCGCGGCTGCTGGCACGTAGTTGGCCGAGGCTTATTCCTTGGGTACCGTCAAAATTCTTCCCCAAGAAAAGAGGTTTACAACCCGAAGGCCTTCTTCCCTCACGCGGTGTCGCTGGGTCAGGCTTTCGCCCATTGCCCAAAATTCCTTGCTGCTGCCTCCCGTAGGAGTTGGGGCCGTGTCCCAGTCCCCATCTGGCTGGACATCCTCTCAGACCAGCTACCGATCATCGCCTTGGTAGGCTATTACCCTACCAACTAGCTAATCAGACGCAAGCCCCTCTTGGAGCGCCCGAAAGCTTTAATAATGAAGCTTACGCTTCATTACCACATGGGACATTAGTTCGCCTTTCGGCAGGTTATTTCCCACTCCAAGGCAGGTTACTTACGTGTTACTCAGCCGTTCGCCACTAGGTTACAATCCGAAGACCATAACCCCGTTCAACTTGCATGCATAAAGCGCACCGCCAACGTTTATTCTGAGCCAGGATCAAGCTCTCCACTCAAAACCTTCCTTCCACTATTCAATTGTTAAAGTACCAACGCACCAATATTCTATAGAAATGTCTCTTCCCTTGTCAAGTTTTGTGATCTGAGTGTTGATGCCCCATGATTTTGTCACCCTTAAATGTTCTGTTAAAATGTCACCCTCGAAAGAGACGGTGACATTAATATGGTAAGTGCTAACGAACTGAAATATTGGGTAGCTTTTTCCGGGATACCCGGGATCGGTCGTGTCCGGATTTCCCAGCTAAAAGAGTACTTTGGCAGTTTACAGGATGCCTGGAAAGCTCCCGAAGGCAAGCTAAAGCAAGCAGGACTAGATTCACGAAGCATAAATGCCCTGGTGACCATACGCCCGAGAATCTCCCTAGACGCCGAGATGGAAAAACTGGAACGCTACAAGGTAAAGGTGTTTGTCTATGAGAACCCTCCTTATCCTTCGAGATTAAAAGAAATTTATGATTATCCCCCAGTGCTTTATGTCAGAGGTAGTCTCCCAGCCGAGGATGAGCCTTGCCTGGCCATAGTCGGTACCCGTCGTCCCACCGTCTACGGGAGGCAAGTAACTGAGGAGATTGTAGCCGACTTAGCCCGAAGTAAAATCACTATTGTCAGCGGATTAGCCCGAGGAATTGACTCTGTGGCTCATCGGGCTGCTCTGGATGCCGGGGGCCAAACCGTAGCTGTGTTTGGCTCCGGTCTGGATATCGTCTATCCCGGAGAAAATGCCAAACTGGCTCAAGCTATTATGGAACATGGCGCTCTGGTTAGTGAATATCCTTTAGGCGTCAAGCCTAGGGCTGAGAACTTCCCACTCCGCAATCGAATTATGAGTGGCTTGAGCCTGGGAGTGCTGGTGGTAGAAGCTGGAGAAAGGAGTGGAGCTTTGATTACGGCCCATCAGGCAGTGGAACAGAATCGGGAGGTCTTCGCTATCCCTGGCAGCATCCTCTCCCCCGCCAGCCAGGGAACTAACCGCCTCATTCAGGAAGGAGCTAAGCTGGTTCACAATTATACAGATATTCTCCAAGAACTAAACCTGACCATCGTAGTACAGCAAGCAGAAATTAAGGAATTTTCCCCGGTCGACAAAGTTGAATCTGCTATACTAAAACAATTGAGCTCCGAGCCTAATCATATAGATGAAATTTGCCGCCGCAGCGGTTTACCAATGCCAGAAGTGAGCAGCACCCTAGCGATGCTGGAGCTAAAGGGGATAGCCAAGCAAGTGGGAAATATGAACTATGTACTGGCTCAAGGAATTAGAACAGGATAAATTATGGCAAGTAAACTAGTTATCGTCGAATCTCCTGCCAAAGCCAGGACGTTAAATAAGATTCTGGGGCGCAGCTATAGTGTCAAAGCGTCTTTAGGGCATGTACGCGATTTGCCTAGGGCAAGTCTTGGGGTAGATATAGACAAGGGCTTCATCCCCAAGTATGTCATTCCCGCGGGGAAGAAAAAGATAGTTGGCGAAATCAAAAAGGCGGCTAGTAAGGCTAGTTTTATCTATTTGGCTACTGACCCTGACCGCGAGGGAGAAGCAATTTCCTGGCATCTGGTACAAGCAACCAAGCTGGACAAGGATGAGATATCCATTCAGCGTGTAGCTTTTCATGAAATAACCAAGGACGCGGTCCAAGAGGCCTTCCAAAGTCCCCGCTCCATTGATATGAACCTAGTGAATGCCCAGCAAGCCCGGCGTATCCTCGATAGACTTGTGGGTTATAAGCTGAGTCCGCTCCTGTGGCGAAAGGTGCAGAGGGGACTTTCCGCAGGCAGGGTTCAATCGGTGGCTGTGAGGATAATTGTTGACCGCGAGCGGGAGATTCAAAACTTTATTCCCCAGGAGTACTGGATTATAGAAGTTGAGCTAGCTCCGCTTGAAGAAAAAAAGGCGAGCTTTAAAGCCAAGCTGTTCGCCCTGGCCGATGGCACCAAGCTGGATATTGGCAGTAAAGATGAAGCAGACAGAGTTACCGCCGACTTAGAAAAGGCTGAATATGCAGTTAAGACGGTGGTAACTAAACAGGTAGCCCGTCAGCCGGCCCCACCCTTTATCACGAGCACCTTGCAGCAAGAGGCCTGGCAGAAGCTGCACTTCACCGCCAGGCGAACTATGGCTATTGCTCAGCACCTTTACGAAGGCTTGCCCTTAGGCAAGGAGGGCTCGGTGGGACTTATTACCTATATGCGCACCGATTCTACCCATGTGGCGGCCTCCGCCATAAGCGAGGCGAGGGAGTTCATCGGCGAGAAATACGGAACCAAATTTCTCCCGCCAAAGCCACGTAGTTTTGTCAGAAAAGCAAAATGGGCCCAGGAAGCTCACGAGGCAATTCGGCCGACCAAAATTTACCGCCAGCCGGAGCAACTCAAACCATTTCTCGATCTGGCTCAGCTAAAGCTCTACGAGCTTATCTGGAAGCGTATGGTCGCCAGTCAAATGTCATCAGCTTTATACGACACAACCAACGTGGAGATAAAGGCAAGCAATGCTGCTACGAGCAAAGTGATTGAGTTCCCAAAAAAGTCGGCGAAATTTTTGGGTGAAAAACAAACTCAAGGATATCTACTCAAAGCAAGTAGCTCTGTGGTTAAATTTCCTGGTTTTATAGTTGTTTACAGCGAAAGCAGGGATGAAGATGAACGAAGCGAAAGCTTTGTTTCCTTGCCCAAGCTGAGGATTGGAGATAAATTGATTTACCTGGGAACATTTCCCGAACAATGTTTTACCCAGCCACCACCCCGCTACACTGAGGCCACATTGATAAAAGCCCTGGAGCAGAAAGGAATCGGACGCCCCAGTACCTATGCCCCTATCCTGTCAACCATTCAAGAGAGAGATTACGTTAACAAAGCCGATGGCAAATTCCATCCTACGGAACTAGGGATAACTGTCAACAAAATCTTGACTGCGCATTTCCCTAAAATCGTTGACCCTGGTTTCACGGCTCAGATGGAAGAACAACTAGACGAAATAGCCCAAGGTAAATATACATGGAGCGCTGCTTTGCAGGAATTTTATCCCCCCTTTCAAGATATGTTGGATAAAGCTTGGATAAATTTAGAAAAGGTCAGTATGACTCAGGTAAGCGAGGAGACATGTCCCAAATGCGGTCGCCCCATGGTCATAAAGGTCGGGCGTTTCGGTAAATTTCTCGCCTGTAGCGGCTATCCTGACTGTAAAACAACCCTGCCCTACCTAGTTAAAACCGGGGTTTCTTGCCCTCAGTGTGGCGGCGAGCTCGTGCAGAGAATCAGTAAGAAAAAGAGGAAGGTATTTTATGGGTGTAGTAAGTTTCCCAAATGTCAATTCACCGTAAATCGCAGGCCAATAGCTCAGCCTTGTCCTGCCTGTGGCAATCTTTTAGTACAATACAAAGGGGATTGGGCTAAATGCGTGGCTTGTCAACGTAAAGTAAAACTATCCGAGCCGGAGAAACAAAAAGAGGAGGTAGCCGTATGAAGATTCTAGTTATCCACGGACCAAATTTGAATATGCTGGGCAAAAGAGAAAAGTCAATTTACGGAGAAAAAACCCTGGGGCAAATTGATGCCCTACTGAAGAAAGAAGCCCGGGCTTTAAATGTCGAAGTGGTGACATTTCAGTCTAATCATGAAGGAGCGCTCATAGATTTTATTCAAGAGCAAGCGGATTCCGCCCAGGGCATAATAATTAACCCTGGTGCCCTCACCCACTATGGATTTTCTCTGGTTGATGCTCTAGCTGACAGCAAATTACCGGTAATTGAAGTCCATTTATCCAATATTTACCGACGTGAGGAATGGCGTGCCAAATCTGTAATTGCCCCCATAGCTGAAGGGCAGATAAGCGGCTTGGGCTGGAGGGGATATGTTACTGCCTTGCAAGTCTTGGTTGGCGAGCTGAAGGCAAAGCCTTCACGTTAGGATTTTAAGCAGGAGACTTTATCTGGAAGTGGCGAAAGGGGCCGCTTCCATTGACATTCTCAGGATTGGCGTTTCTTAAAATCTTCTAGGTCAAGCGTGTTTATGAAATCCTTATATGCTGATAGCCCTTTCAGCTCTTGTTCATCAACTTTACCTTCGGAAACAGATTTGCTTGTTTCCTCTTCAAGTATAATGCCCGCTTTTTCCAACACCGCTTCTTCAGCATATATTGGTGCTCCAACTCTCACAGCCAGAGCCAAAGCATCGCTGGGCCGAGAATCAATATCTACCCGTACACCATCGATGCTGAGAGCAAGTCTGGCATAGAAAGTATCTTGCTTAAGCTCACTTACCACAATATAGTCAACTGAAGCCCCCAGGGTAGAAATTACAGATTGCAATAAATCATGTGTCAAAGGGCGAGATAGTTCAACATTTTGTAGCTTTATGGCAATAGCATCTGCTTCAGCAGAACCAATCCAAATGGGTAGATAACGATTAGCCCCCTTCTCCTTTGTCCCCTTCTCCTTTAAAATCACCACCCTTTGATAATTCATCAAGCTAACCCGGATGCTGTCAATCGTCATCTCTACCATGGTATGCCTCCTTCGTCGTGTTTATTTTACACCCACAACCCTAATTAATCAATGCGCACAAGTCAACCATCCAAGCTCAAAGAATTAAGTTTTCCCCATATTGCTATAATTCCTCAGCCGTTAGATAATTCTTGTGGGGAGCCATGACAAAACTTATCCTAGCCAGACACGGAGAAACTGTGTGGAATGTGGAGAAGATATATCGTGGTAGAACGGATGTGAATCTGGACGAAGTGGGCATTAAACAAGCAGAGCTATTGGGCAAGTATTTAAGCAATTGGGAATTAGAGGCTATTTATTCCAGTCCCTTAAAAAGGGCGCTAGATACGGCAAATATCATTGCCCGCTGCCACAAAATTGCCGTATACATTGCCGAGGGCCTTATAGATTTCGATTATAGGGAATGGCAATCTCTGCCAGAGCAAGAAGCAAAGAGGCTATATCCAGCCCTACACAATGAGTGGCACAATAATCCTCACAAGGTAAGAATGCCCGGCGGAGAGAGCCTGGAAGATGTAAGAAGGAGAGCTATCGAGGTAGTTAACGAGGTCATTTCCAAATATCAGGGCAGCGTAGTATTGGTATCTCATCGGGTTGTGAACAAAGTCCTGATATGCTCCTTACTGGGACTGGACAACTCCCACTTCTGGAATATCAACCTGGATGTAGGCGGAATCACGATTTTCAATTACGTGGATGGGCGTTTCGTCTTGACCAGGCATAACGATACCTCACATCTGAGAGAGCTACAAAAATCCGTACTCGATGATTTCTAAGCGCGCATGGAGAGATGTGAGCCACACTCCCCATTCCTCCGACAGTCATGCGTATTCTCAGGCATGGCTCTCTCTAGCCACGATTCCTTGAACCGCGTAGAGCACCGCCACAAGCGCTCGACGCGCTGTCGTTATTCAATGCAAGGGATGCCTACCGATTTACGCCATCTTCAATTCTGAAGTGCAGTTCGGGCAGCGACTGGCCTTAATAGGGATAGAGGTGAAGCAGTAAGGGCATTCTTTAGTTGTTGGTGCTGCTACCTTTTTGGGGGCTTGCAGCTTAGCAACTGGACGCACAATCAGAAAGAAGACGACTGCTGCTATTATCAGCAAGTTAACAACAGCATTTATGAAGGTCCCGTAGTTGATTGTAACCGCCCCGGCTTGTTGGGCTAGAGCCAGAGAAGCATATGGCCCGGGAGTTAAACCCTCTTTAAGGACAACGAAGAGGTTGGCGAAATCAACTTTGCCCAGGGCGAGACCTATGGGTGGCATAATAACGTCTTTAACAAGTGAGTTTACAACCAGACCAAAGGCGATACCGATGATGATGCCCACAGCCATGTCAATCACGTTGCCCCTCATTATGAATGCCTTGAAGTCTTGTAACATTCCTGTTTCCTCCTTTCTGCTTTCTTTGTAATTTATCTTACAACGTCCTTACCTCGTTTTCAATACCTTTCTCCTAGGGAGTTGGTTTTTCAGGGACACCTTGCCTATTCTATTGCCATCTCCGGGGTTCCTATAAAATCCAATCCAGACGAATCGAAGATTTTATAAGGTATAAAAGAGTGAAGTGAATTTCTTATTTGAGTACGGGATAGACTCTGCGCTATGATAGCGCGCCTAGAGGGATTCGAACCCACGACCCCCGGTTCCGAAGCTAGAAGCGGGTTGTGCTGGGGTGTGTTGCTAGCTGCGAAATGATGGTTTGTGGTTTTTGGTCGGGTGCGTTTTGTAGCTGGGAGGATTTGGGGTGATGGGGCATGTCAGTGAGTTTGTTAGCAAAATGTTTGCAAGAGGAGAAACCCCGGGGCAAGGCAGCCGCCAAGGTCTTGGGATTAAGCCGGGCTTCGGCGTATGAAGCTGTACGCACAGGGCAAATCCCTAGCCTACGGTTTGGGAAGAGGATTCTTGTTCCCCGGGCGGCATTGAACGAAATGATTTCACAAGCAGCTAACTGCAGGTCGGACCGCACACAATACGGATGATCAACAATACTGACCTTTGTGTGAGAAGCGGTATTGACTGCGACCGCAAGTTAACTTACTATGGATAGGATAAGTGGAAAGAGGCGACTAATGGCTGGTGCCATGGAGACAGAAGAAGAACTCAAGAAGCAACTTAAGGATATCGAAAGGCTGAGCTGAGGTTAAGCGATGGAGAGCTCTATTTCATCAAATCTTTGGCGGATTCTGTGGAGGGAAAGAGGATTTCAGTGGCTTAGAGAGGAAAAGAAATATCACGACATCGGTCCCGATTCTTGTATCAGAATCCTGCGAGATAACCCTGCAAAGCGCGAGGCTGCCTTTGCGTTGTTCTGGGGAACTTATCTTGGCACTGAGCAACCTCCTACTCTCGCGGACCAGCATATTGAAGAGGTGAAGCATCTGTTTGAGAATGGTCATCCGGGTGCCGTTGGGGTTGAAGATATGCCGAATATAGCTTTCGTCAAACTTCACCTAGCAGGAGCACTAGCGGTCTGCCTTATAAGACCGGATTACCCGACATACGAAAATACGAGTCTGGTTGCGATTCTTGAAAGGGCTATTGAAGCGTACTACTTGTCCCAACCACCTGAATTGGATTTAGATGACCCAAAAGCTTGGGGAAAAGAACTGGCTGATAAGGATTTGTTTGGATTCTCGACTATTCTCCTGAGTGGGATAATCAGGATAGAATTGGCCTCAATACGCGTAAGTCAAATGAGGTATGAAGATGCTCTTTCACATATTTCCGAGGGCGCTTGGGATATTTGTGCTACAACCATAGAACAGGCAACCGAGTATTCAGCGGAGACGGGGCATGTTGATTTTCACAATAACGGTTTCCTCCCATATCTGCCGCACCTAGGGCATGAGTTTGACATTCAAGAGGCCGCGGACATTTTTGAGGAAATCAAGAAGCATCCCAAGGATATAAATGACTGGGGTAGCGTCAAACTCTATTGTGATGTTCTGAAGTATCTTGGTTACATTGAACTCTATGATGGTTTGCTTGATGATATCACGGATTCTTCTGGAGAGGAATTTGTGGCAGGGGAGTACTGGGGGAAGGCTATAACGTTCGCTGAACAAAGGATGCAGATAATCAGTTCTCCTTTTCACATTCTTACAAAAGAGAAACAGGAGCGGGCTGAGACAGAAGATAGACTTAAAAGGGATTTCCTCTCCGAGAATTGGCGTGAATTACCAGGAGAATCACTGCAAAAGCTTGTGGATGCAGAAATTGCCTGGATACATGGTCGTCTAGGCGATATGATGAAAGAGTTTCGGCCGTTCTTGGAAATGGTATTGCCATCTATATTTATTTTCTTACGTCCTACAACTCGAGAGAGGGGCGATCCGCGTCTACCCTTAACAGTAATGAGGGACGGTATTAAGGGCAAGCAGATAATACAGGCCTCAATTCGAGGATTGAAAATACAGGAACATGATAAGCAATGGGTCATCGGTTATCTACCGACTTTCTTGAATGAAGTAATCGGTCTAAGGAACTATTTTGAGAAAGAGAGACTCCAACAGAAATCACCCGAGACAGAAGAGAAGATGAGAGATAAGGCTATATCCGTTCGTAGGACGTTGCTCGGGATAGGATGCGAAGGTGTTCTACCACAACTACTGGAAATCAAGAAGATATGCAATTCAAGTGATAAAAAGGGCTCCGAATAGCTGATTTTTGGTTCTAGTTTGGCCTTTCTAGCTTTAGAATTGGTGGCGGGGTTGGATTTGAACCAACGGCCTCCGGGTTATGAGTTGAACGCATGAGCTGATTAGGTATGGGCTTGTGTTTGTTTTGGTATGTGTGTTCTATAACGGAGATGGTGCGGCGTACATGGAGTGATGGCGGGTGATTGGTGGGGGCGCTGAGTGCATTAGCAAATTATTAGCAAAATGTTTGCAAAGACCCTAGCGGTTAATCTACTGTAGGAACAAATTCAGCCAACTACTATGTGTTTGCCTTCCTTTGCTTCATTCACACAGATTCACAAGGATGGATATCCAGTTTCTCAAGTTTGAGCGGCGAAGGCAATACCCAGTTTTTCTTTAAGATATTCTTTCAACACGTATGCCTTTATATTGTTCGTCGGCAGATTTGGCGGAGCAAGCAACATATACAGAGTACCACCTTGTGGGTCTTTACTGATATGAAGGGTTCTTTCCTCTCCGGCCAGGTCGCGAACTTTTGCACCATTGCCAAGGTTACATTCCCAGCAAACAATCGCGGCCAAACGTGCAAATGTATGATCCTTGAAATCGTGAGTTAGGGCCTTCTTGAATTCGACATATCTCAAATTTCCCTTCTGTAGTCCTCCATGTGCTGACTCCAAAACACAAAGTGCATCGATGCCCCTACTTGTGCTGTAGTCCACTATTCTGAATTCAAAAAGACTGGGATTGACGGCGGCTGCAACAGAGAACAGCGCGAGAACCTCAGCTTCCTGTCGTGGTTCCAGTAATGTGATTGATGGAGGCAGCGTAGGTTGATGTTTTGCAGCGCGCTTGTTCTTGGCCAACTCATATCTATAGTCGAGGTCATTCTTTTCATCCCGCTCGGTACGTTCGACGACGCTTCGTTCCTTAGTGAATTCTATTTCCTCTCTGTAAGCCTTGTATTCTGGACTGGCTTTAATATTCGAATCAAAGAACTTGGCTACAGTTTCCCTGACGTTTGTCAGAAAAACGCGATCTGTATTTCCAATGCTTGCCCTATTAGCCGTAAGTTGGAAATCCTGGCAATTGATAAATGCGTGATATAAAGTCCACTCGCTCTTCTCCGACACCCACTCACTTACGCGCTCAGTTGGGGGAAGGGGAATCCAATCCTTACAGACGTGAAGTCCATATCTGTCTGACACCGTATAATGCCATACCTCTGACTTTCTGCCCGGCCGAGTCAACATTTGATTGTAGTCTCGTTTAACCGAATCTCCCTCAAGGTAGAAGATGATATCTAAAGTGCTACTTGGGGATCCTTCGATAGGTAATGATTTAGCTAGCCACTTATTGACGTAATATTTTGGCCACGAATCCTGGTACGCCTGCTGCAATTGCTTTATGTTGTTAGATACCTGAGGGAATACGTGCCCAAAGCGTAATATCTCGGGCTCTGCCCGCCCAAGTCCTTGTAAATGTAAGGCCTTTCCTTTGTGGGTTTCATTACCGAGCTCAAGCTCAACCGAACCGAACTTAGTAAACCATTGGATATAGTCCCTAAGACTTTCGTGACGAAAATCCTCCGCGCTCCTAACATCATAACCTCTAATAGTAATCTCCGTGAAGGTTGGACTGTCTTCCTTGAGCGCTTCTTCGACGTATTCGTAGTTAGGGATTCTTTCTTGCATTAGCGTGTTGATAGGCTCATTCATCTCAGCCATTACATGCCGTTTCGTCCCATCGGTTTCTCTAGCGACGCTTTCGACTTGAAGCAACCTGCATTTCCAAAAGGTTTTAGTTCCGTGCCCCTTTTCTCCTATTCGCGGACTTGCTTTGCCACCGAACTCATCCTTATGTGCCTCCGGGGAATCAGCAAGATTCCAGAATGCCTGGAACCGCTCTCTGGTCAAGCCGAGGCCATCATCTCGGATTTTGATGACCAGCTCTCTATCGGCGCGCTTTCTGTCCTCGTAGACAGTAACTACTTGAGTTGAGGCTCCCCAATCCAGTGCGTTGCTGATCGCCTCCCGGAGAATTTCTCTTGGGTCGGTGAAATTCTCCACGATCTCGCGGAATGATTTTGCGGCTTTTACCTCCGGAATGCCCTTTTTGCGTTCTGGCGTCTCCATAGCGATTAACCTCCTACTTATTCAAGTCGGTCAGATAATTGCAGAGCATAGTATACTTGCAGCCATTTGCCTTCTCACATTTTAGACCACTGGCTAGTCAATAGTAAATCCCATGTTTTCTAGATAGTGCCCTACCCCAGGTGAGATTGACAAAGTGACGAAGTATGCCGCAGAGTTCCCCCCTTTCGGTGCGTGCGTCTCAGGAAGTGGCCGATTGATACATCTGGAGGAATTTTATTGCGCTGGCTTTATCGTTGAATTTGCCTGTTATCTCATTGCCAGTGCTGAATCGGATTTGAATTTCGTATCTCTCGAACCCTGAGGGTGCTGTGTTCTCGTTGTAAGATTCGATGAGCTTGACTGCCTCCCCGATGGTCTTCACCTCGTGCGTTCTACCATGCAACGGCAGAACAAGAATCCTCTCGATTTGTCTAGCTACAGCAGCCGTCAATGAGGCCAGAAAGCTCTCTACGGCGGTCCGGTTGCTTTGCAACAGTGCTCTGGGTATCTTTCCTTTGTCTGCGTCGGGCAGATAGCTCCATTGATTAACCTTCTGTTGGCATTCAGCATCAATTGTGCAAGGCAGGGAAGGGCGGTATACCCGAGTAACGTGCCGGTTGCGACGGTCGGTGAGGGGGGGTATACTGCGGGATATGCGTGCTAAAGTGTTGCTGGGCGTGGCAATAGCGGCGGTGGTGGGCTTATATTGGGCACGGCCTGACTTGATGGTGCTGCTGCTGATAGCGATAGCGGTGGCTGTTTATAGCTGGAGGCATCCTGACCTGGATGACTGGAGGGGACATTGAGACGAGTGGTTAGATTTCTGTGCTTCGCTTCGATTCTCGCGCTCTTCTTGTTCTTTGGTGGTGGTTCCTCACCAGGGTCTGCCGAGCCGGCGAGCAGTGAGAGCCCGCCGACGATCGAGGCGACGGCTTCCTCTGAGTCAACCTCGTCGAACTCAAGCTCCTGTACGATTACGATAACCATGACTGGTATGGTGGGTGACCCCGGGGACCTTTCGGGCAAGTAGGGGAAAGGAGCTCGAGGAAAACGGGTTCGGGGTTTGCCTCGAAAAAAAGGGCGAGGCCCTTGACATCATAATTAGGATTGTAAGAGAATGGAGGATGCATGACTACAAAAACTATCACTATAACAGGGCCACGTATTGACATTAAGGGAAAGTGGATTCGATACGAGATAGTGAAGCGGGTAGTCAATCAATTCATCGAGACTGAATACGCACAAAAAGGGTTTGGCATCAAATTCCAATATCCAGTCGAAACACTCCCGACGAGAATTTTAATGATAGGTAGACCAGGTCGAAAAAAGAACTTTGACTTTAAGGTCTTAGTCGAGCCGAGCGATGGTCTCAATGCAGGTGAACACGCAGATGTGGTAGAGGACTTCTGTCACAAGGCTGAGTCTCGACATCGGGACGCTTTGCTTGCCGCTTTGGGTGAAATCTACCATTGTTCCGAAGAGGATGTTGATGTCATTATTTCACGGAACACTGAACTCAAAGGGAATCTGGGGATAGGAACCTCTGCTGAAATCTTGTTGAAGATTATAAAATGGATGTTCATCATGGAGGATATCTTTTATTGGGACACTGAGGGACGTGCCTTCCTATTTAACTACTTGAATTATGTCGTTCATGAAACCGATAAGGCTAGGCTTGCACGGGCGCAGGCCGATGTAGCCCAGCGACCAGCTAATCTCAGAAGATACATGAAGCAATCTGGACTAGATTGGACAGTCTGTAAGGGGTAGGAATGACTATTGAGTCATATTTGAATCAAGTATTCCCGAAAGATGTATTGGAACTGCTACGGGAGCTCCCCGAGGAGTCGGTTGATATGGTTTATGGTGACCCCGACTACAACGTAGGCGTTAAATATGGAGAGATGAGTTATAAAACTACATTTGATGAGTATGTTGAATGGTATATTAGCTTAGCAAGGGAATCCCTCCGTGTGCTTAAACCCACAGGCAATATGTTTTTCATCAATTACCCGAAACAGAATGCGTACCTACGGGTGAAATTTCTAGATGATGCTTGTTATGAAGTCTCGGATTATGTATGGGCCTACAATACAAATGTAGGTCACACACCCAACCGTTTCACGACTGCTCATCGTAGCATTCTTCATTGCCGGAAAACGAGGGATAATCACTTCTATAAAGACAATGTTGCTGTACCGTATCAAAATCCGACGGACCGCAGAATCCTCAGCAATCTTGCCAATGGGTCAAAAGGTCGCATGCCCTATGATTGGTTTTACTATAACTTAGTAAAGAATGTTAGCCGTGAAAAAACGGTTCACGCCTGTCAAATCCCCCAAGCTCTTGCTGAGATGTTAGTTAAGGCGTGTACCATGCGAGGCGATATAGTTTTAGTTCTCTTTGGGGGGAGTGGGTCCGAGATTGAGGTTTGTAAGTTTTTACATCGACAATATATATCGGCTGAATTAAATCCACAATATCATCAGATGATTGAAGATAGGCTAAAAAGTGGTCGCATTGACCGACAATATAAATTGAATTTACAAAGGTCGAAGCAAAAGAGGGAGCAAACTACCTTGCCTTTAGAGGTAGAGGTATAGACATTTAAGGACATATTCCCCACTTGACACCAAGGGGTAATTGCCTAAAAAAAGGGCGAGGCCGTTAAGGCCCCGCCCTGATTGATTCCTCGTCGTCCCCGGTGAGCCCGATCTCGAGGCAATCCATTAAGGCGTTGTTCGCCTTGTTGATGGCGTCGGTGAACTTTGTGTCGCAATAGGGGATGGTATCGATCTCCTGGAGATACTCGAGGGCTTGCTCATAGTTCATCGCCGTCCTCCTGTTGCTTGAAGTAGTCGTCCATGAAGTCGTCCAGGCAGCCTGGCTCCTTTCGGAAGCCGGCGTGGTGGGTTCGGTCGTACTCCTGGCGGTTCGATCGGAAGAGGGCAGCACTGTCCAGTTCCAGGCGGGCGATGTCCTGGGTGAGGTTCTTGAGCCTCCGGGTGACGCCATCCAGGTCGTTGATGATCCTAGCGTAGCGCCTGGTGATGGGCTGCATGTGCCGTAAAGTTTTCTTCTTGTAAGCCATAGGTCACACTCCTTTCTTTTATTGGGGGGAGGGGGTGAACCCCCCACTCCCCTTTTCGTTCACTTGGGTGGCCAGAACCACTTCTTGCACTTCTGGCATTTCCAGGCCTTCTTCTTCTCACCAGTTTCCCTGTCGGTGAACTCGACAAGCTCCATGTTCTTATCGGACTTGCAGGTGAGGCAGGTCGGCTTGACATCGTGGTTGTTGGCCATTTGCTGGGCCTTAAGCTCAGCGTTGAGGATCTCCCTCTTGGCTGGACTTTTCCAGTCCTGAGGGAACTGGCTGCAAATCGTCCCGATATCCTGAAAGATTTCAGCCAGTGTGTCCCGGAAGGCGTTGATTCGACACTCTCGCCCTTCGAGAACAACCTTGACCTCGGCATGGTATCTACTCTCTCCGTTCATCGTAAACTCCCTTTTTATCGGCGGGCCTCTCACCCCGCCTTGTCCTCACTGTTGGGTATAGGGGAAACGAAGTCGTTATGAACGACAAGCTTCATCTCGCACAATCGGCTATAGCACTCCTGCCCGACCAGGTGCATGAGGCCCTCTCTATCTCGGAGGTATCGGAAAAAGAGGGGCTTGGCCGAGTCGCACGCTGCGCATCTCGGCTTTTCCTCGGTAATGGGATGGGGAGCGTTACCCAGGCGGGGATAGTACACACTATACCCGCCGTCGACCTTGGTGAACGCTCGGTACTCATCCCAGGATGTGGTGAATGGGCCGCACCTGGCGAACCTCTCCAGCTTGTCATCCCACAACAACCTGACTTTGACGCTTTGCTGATATGGCATACGCCCTCCTTTTAATCTGTCTCACGGCCACAAAAGGTGCACATATAGACGTTGCCCCGAAGGGAGCTGATAGCGACCAGGGCGTGATACCTGACGGCCTCGCAGTCGGGGCAGTACATATCCTCGCCGCCTTCGACGCTATGCTCCAGGACCTCAACCTCTCCATCCTCGGTGAAGATAAAACCTTTACTCATGAAACGCTCCTTTGTTGTGCCGGGCCTCTCACCCCGACGAGTCCTCGCTGTCTGGTAGTTGGGCTACTCCTCGTCCGCTGGATCGGGGAGACGTCGTGATATCTGCTCGAGGAAGTCGGAGAGGGCTTCACACGCTCGATACCAGAGATCCTTGGCCCTCTCGAGCGTGGGTGGGCAATTCCATTCTTCCTCTAGGGCGTCGACGACAAGGTTGGCAATGTTGTACTGGTCGATCCAGTCTCCGAGATCCTCGACGATTGCGTCTCGCTCGGAGACGGCCGCCTTATCATAGAGCTGGGACATTGATCACCTCCTTTGGTTATTTATTTATTGCTGCCGGGTCGGACTGAGCGAAGCTGTACAGCTCAGCATCAGTAACGATTACGAAGTCGAGAAGCTGAATATCGAGAATCGCGGCAGCCTCAGCGATCCTCTTAGCTATCTGGCGGTCCTCAAGGCTGGGCTCGCAATTACCAGAAGGATGATTGTGGGCAACAACGAATGCAGAGGAGTTGGTAAGCAATACAGCCTTGAGGATTTCTCGGGGAGTGGCCAGAGCTGTGTCGGATGTTCCCTGGCTGACGATCTCGAATCCGACGATATTGTGGGGAGAATCAAGGGCGATTGAAATTAAGCGTTCTCGTGGCACGCCCTTGACCATGGGAGCTACCAGGTCATGGATATCCTGGGGGCAAGTTATCTTCCCGGGGGAAGTGTAGCGAGTCGCCCTGAAACGGACGTGGAGCTCCTTGACTTTGAAGCTACGATATGAGGTCATTTGCATTTCAGACCTCCATGCTCGACAAGAAGATCAACGGCGTACTGACAGCGGAAGACCTTCCTGCGGGCCTCTGAGGGATGATCGCCATCCCTGGGGAGGAAGCAGCCGCCGACCCTCTGGCAGATTTGGGGGCAGAGGCCAGCCTTATGGATCCTGGCGCAGACTTCCTCCTGGCGCCTGTTCGCCCTGATGGCAAAGCGCCGCCGTGCCTGCTCAGCGAGGCGGACACGGGAGCGGCGGAGCCCAGCCTCACAATGACAGACTCGACTGCAGATACGAGGGCACTCAAGCCGACCACAAAGACCGGGCTCCAGATGCGGGTAACGAGACAAGACCTGAGACACGAGACACCTCCTTCTGCAAGCAGCTCCGGGGGAACTGCCTGCTTTTATTTCCCCCAGTTCCCGTACAACGCTGGCCTAGACCAAGGCTGGGATCGAGAGAAAGCAAGGGCGAGGCCGTAGGCCATCGGGACGGTTTCGGCGGTGATAACAGAAGGAGTCCTTTAGGAAATGGCTGTGGTGACCGTCTTTTTTTGCCCTTACACCTCCAAAAAAAGCGGGCAAGCACCGCCGAAACTGACGACCATCACGCTTGCGTGAGGTGAGGAACCCGAAGGGCGGACGAACCCTTGCTCCCCGTGATGCTACGGAGAAGTGCCGAGCGAACGGAACTGTGAGACAGGACGGAGGGACGGCGACAAGATACATGGTCACCAATGAGCTCGGCACGGAACGAGACAATAAGAAAGCAGCAGGCATAAAGGGGGGCTGGCACGTGAAAACCTATCCACTCCGCAGATTCGGGCTTAGCCCGAGGCTTCTAATCTGCCTTCACGGAGGCGTAGCCGACCTGCCGAGCGAGTGCCCTTTCGGCGCCGAGCGAGGAACGGAGCGAACCGCCCTGAGCCTTCCCCTATGCGAAGCAACCTCAAAGGCACTGCGGTGAGCGACCTCAGCCGCCCGGCCACGAAGGCTGAAACTGGACAAGGGAAAGAATGCGGCGTAGAGCCCTGCTCGGCGGGGAGGTCATGACCTGAGCCTTCCTTAAATAAGCGAAGCGACAAACGATGCGAAAGGTGATGACCGAGCCGCAGCCGCACTTCCTATTGCGTCCATTTTGAGCCGTAGCCGTACGTAAGCGGTGGTAGTTGGGAAGGGAGGGGAGGCAAACCTGGCTGACCTGGGTAACATGGCGGGGAAGGGAGCACCTGGAGCCCGAGGGTCAAGCCGAGCCTAAATAGCTATGGCCCCGTGGGCGATGTTTCGGGGTGGGGTGGCTGATTAAAATACTGAGGCGAGGCGCAGGCACGAGGGTGACTTAGTGCTAGGTGGGGAAGGCACGGTGCTTGAAAGAACCTTGAAAGCACGGTGCCTCAACCGAGGAAAACGTGGTGAGCTTTAGCTCAGCACTTTTACTCCGTGATAACCAGCACGGGAGCGCTGAGTGAGCGACAGACATAATTCTTCCTTTAAGAGCGAACTCCAGCGGACGTGCCCGCTCGCATGAAGCAAGTAAGTGAGCCTGCCCCCTCTCCTGATAAGGCTCACATTACGCTGAATTCGAGCCGAGGCTTTTGCCCTTTTAGCCTGGAGGTGGAGAATCCCCTGGAAGGGAAGGTGCGCCCGACGCGCAGCCGCTTGCCGTTGCTTTAGCTGACGCTCTTAGCGTAGGCAAGCATGGCGAGCACCGTGCGCAGGCAAAAGCCTCCTGCCCGAAGGGCACACAGGGCGAGGTCGAAAGACGGCGCCGAAACGACGGCGATGCCGCCCGACGCAGCGGCGGAAGGACGGAGCAAACCAACCAAGCCTGCAACGAAAGACTAGAATGATAACAGGCGGCGACCCCTTCGGTTTCCCTTCTCGCCGCCCCAAGCTCGCAACGACGACCAGCAAGTTCCGTGCCGCTAGGAGGACGGCGCGCCGACGCAAAAGATACGGGTGGCCTCGGATAACGAATGGACGGATGGTACTGTACAACGATGGATGGATGGGAAACAAAATACCTACGACGGCGAGCACTCCCTCTCTCGAGCCGCGAGGCGTGACGAGCATCTCACCGAGCGAGCCGCCGAGCGGCGTTGCGAGCCGAGCCAGCGACGGCGTAGCCGGAGCATCGGGGATAGGGTGTTGGGGGTATTTCTTAGTTGGGCGTTGGTGGTATACTGTATTAGAGGGTTTGGCAAGGTGTTACGCAGGATATTTGTTGAGAACTTCAGGGCATTTGACGAGTTAGACATCAGCTTGTCGAAGGTGAATCTTTTCTTCGGACCGAATAATGCGGGCAAGTCCGCAATACTAAGCGCCGTTAACTTACTTGCGCAGACGCTGGAGAGTGCTGACCCATACGCAGCGGTCTTGCTGCGGGGCAAGTTCGAGGATCTGGGGTCGTACAGGGATATGGTGTATGCTAATGACCCCAAGAGACGTGTAAAGATTGGCTTGGGGTTTGACATATCGGAGGTTGTGCCAGCAGCGCCAAGCCGGGGTAAGCGGAGGGAGCGGGAAACTACAGAGTATGAGGGAGAGTTGGCAGTTGAGTTGGAGTACCAGCCGAAGAACCGTCGGATTGTGGTAGGGGGTACTAACATCAAGACAAGAGGGGAGACCATTCTGGCGACGCGGCTGGCTGAGGGCGGTGACAGGCAAGTGGTAGAGATGGTGGCGAGCAGGATAGGGGAAATATCAGCTAGACGGTTGAATAGGCTGCTTCAGCTAAACCATTTTGTACCGACGCTTACTCCGCCGTTTGGGCGTCAGTGGAAGCAATCGGACATAAATGCTGTGTTCAGGCTGTATAGGGAGCTTATCAACTTCGGTTTTGCAGTTAATGAACTGCTTAACGGAGTGGAGTTTATCGGTCCATTTAGGAGCAAGGCGGAGAGGGTGTACGCCCTTTCGGGTGAGAGTCCTTCGACGGTGGGCGTTCGTGGCGACAAGGCCGTTGACGTTGTTATTTCGGATTATCTAGCAAGAGGGAAACGAAGGAGGGGCGTGGCGAAGAAGGTGTCGATGTGGCTGCAGAACGCAGAAATAGCCCAGCTGATTCAGCCGCAGATCATAAGCCCGCGACACGTCGAGATTCAGGTAAGCCATTTCCGGTCCGGGGAATATCAAAATCTTGCCGATGTGGGTTATGGGTGCAGCCAGATACTGCCGATTCTGGCGGCAGGGTTTAGCCGGCCTAGCGGAAGCACATTGATAGTCGAACAACCCGAGCTTCACTTGCATCCGAAGGCGCAGGCTGAGCTTGGTACCTTCGTGTTGGATGTGAAGGAGAGAGGACTTCAAGTGCTTATTGAGACGCATAGTGAGCATCTGCTTCTTAGACTTCAGAGTCATGTGGCCTCGGGCAAGCTTCAGCCAGAGGATGTAGCCATATATTACGTTTACACCGATAAAATAGAACGTAAGAAAAAGGCGAAATTGCTTCCTCTAGGAGCGGATGGATTATTTAAGGAGAAGTGGCCTGAGGGATTCTTCCCTGAAAGATTGGTGGAGGCAAAGAGGATAGCTGGGTTTAGGACGGGTTAACACAAAGTGGTGAAATTGGCATGAGTGACGGGATCGTAGTTGATGCCAACGTCATTCCGGATTTCTACAGAGAGTTGTGCGTCAATAACGGCTGTGTTTACCGAACGGTGATTTGGCTATCGGAGAAGTGTGGGATTGTTGCAAGTGACAAGGTGTTGATAGAATGGGAGAACGTTTGTTCCGCGCAGGTATTCATCGAGTGGTTAGCTGACCAGCTTAAGGCGGGTGGAGTTAGGAGGATTCAGTGCAAGAAGATAGATCGACGGATTGTAAAGAGGATGCGCGTGGACTGTGGGTTTCCATGTAAGGACCGTGACTTGGAGTACATACAGTGTGCGCACGCCACGGCATCGGAGAGGTACATAGTAACTGAGGACATAGATTTCTATGACCCGAGAGCAAAAGGTGGAGAAGCCAGTATAAAAAGATGGGCGCGGGAGGAGCGGTGCGGGCAATTCTGTCGTTTTTTACTTCGCCGTCTTGGGATAAAGGTGGGTACAATTAGCCACTGTAGGGAAGACTTCGGAATTCCTTAGTATCATCGGTTTGAGCTCCCCAGTTTCCTTTTTAACGTCTCTTATTTGTTTCTTTTCGTTTGTTTGTAAGAGGCTGCTGCAATTCCGAGACGAATTCTCCGCAATCGAGGCAAATGGTTCCTATTCTCACCCGTCGCCTCTTAATACGAACGTGGCGCGTCTTGACGTCACCTTTGGGCTTGGGTTGGTTTTATGATTGGACTGTTCGTGTGATGGAAAGTGTTCTATGGTTGGGACGGAGGGTCGGCTGAGTTTTGCAGATGCGGCTTGAGGATTAGGACTCGGTGACCAAGTGCATCTTTAATCTCGGTGAGTGGACCGGCTGGCGAAGTAAGTTTGGCCAAATAGCGTGTGGTTGTTAGGGGTGAGCATCCGATGGTCTCGGCGCCTTCATTGATAGCGGTGCTGTAGTCATAGCTGCTCTGCGTTGTGACCCGAGCCATGACCCATCGTCGGAATGCTACCTCATATATGAGGTTGGCTTGCATCTCTGGGCTGCCCGCTCGGTAGTTTGCATCCTCCTTGGCGATGCGTGTGGCTGGACAGCCTTCGAGTTTCTCTCTCTCTTTCTTGGCACTTGAAAGGGATTTGCGTGGGCGAGATTTATTAGATATGCTTACATTGCATGTACGGCAAAGGAGCCTGAGATTGTCGGGGTCAGTGTTGTTGAAATTGCCATCTATGTGGTCTATGTCCAATCTATTTTGTGTAGTCGGGTTTTGTGTAGTCGGAATGGCGTGGCAGATGGAACAAGCCTCGCCGTCCCTGAGCACGAGGTAGCGGTAGGCCCAGGCTCTCGTATTTGTGCCCCATCGCCGTGGAGTCAAGGTAGTCTCCTCATTTAGGTCCTTCGACTTTGCGTCTTTTGTTTGACCCCCCCCTAGTTTCTTTTTAACGTCTCTTGGTTGTTTCTTTTCATTTGTTTTTAGGAGGCTATCACAATTCTGAGACGAATTCTCCGCAATCGAGGCAAATGGTTCCTATTCTCACCCATCGTCTCCTTATACGGACGTAGCAGGCCTTGACGTCCCCTTTGCGAATCCTGGGCTTCGTTCTGGTTTTCGGGCCTTTGGGGCAGAAGTAGTGGGGCTGAAGTTTCATTCAAGGTCTACCATAAATCCGCTGGGATTCGGGAAGCGATGGTTTTTTCGGAAAACAAATACCTGGGTATGTGGACGTCATGTGATCAATCATCTCGCAAGCCCCCCTTGGCGGCTCTGGGGCTGAAGTCTCTGGCGGCCTCTGCTACCAATGCCAGGCTCACCAGGAAGTCGTCGTGGCCTTCCTGGGGATCAACGTAGAAGTTCATGGTCTGGTTGGGCCGGTACTGTGAGCGGGCCTTTTCGAGCTGGGACATGAGTTCCTTGTATTCGTTGGAGCCGTCCTGGCGATAGATGTGAAGCCGGCCGCTGTTGATGAACGATAGGAGCTCGAAACCCATGTCGCTTTTGCTCTTTTGGGTGAAGGTGAAGGGGATGATCCGGCTGCCGAGTTCCTTTCTGAGGAAGCTGGCGACGGGCTGGCCGATCCCGGTGGCATCCACCAGCACCTTCTGACACTTCCACTTCTTGATGGCCTGGACCATCGAAGAGTAGAGCTGGCTGTGGGGCGTGCCTATCCAATGGTAATGCTCGACGATCTTCAGGACCGGCTCGACCAGGGGCATCGCGGCCCTCTGTATGGTGTCCACCTCGGCAATGGTGATTACTGTGGAATCGAGCTTCTGCCGGGCTGCTGCCAGAGCTTGCTCCTTCGTCTCCTCCCTCTCCCCTGCGAGGTCGATGCCGGCGATATAGACCTTGCCCTCCTCGGGGTCCTGGCGTCTCTCATGTGTGCCGTGCATGGAGACGATTTGCTGGCGGCTGAGAAAACCTCCTCCGCCTCTAATAGGCAGAAGCAGGTATTGGGTGCGGAAGAGAGGATGGTCCTCACCCAGGCGTTGCCTCTCCCCCTCTACGAACCGCTTGTAGTCCTCGTTGTACTTGGCCACCTCCTGCCAGTCGAACCGGAAGTGTCGTTTGATGCCGTCCTTCCTTTCGAGCTCAAGATTGGTGAGCTTGACTTCCTCTAGCAGGGTGGCGTCGTCCCAGGTTGTGCCATAGTGGACGGTGGTAACGTTGGAGGCTGAGCCCATAGGGCGGAACTCCTTCGTATACTTTTCCCTGCTGACGTCCTGAGATTCGTCTATTTCCATGAGAATGTCGGCGGTGTGGCCGACTACGGATGATGACTCCTCGGCCGACAGGAATACAGCGCGGGCGTTTCCCAGGGTGATTATGTATCCCATCTCAGTGTGATAGATGCCGTTGAATCCGAATTCATCGAGCCTTTCCTTGAGGCGCTGCATGGAGATGATGGTCTGCGGCTTGAAGGTGGGAGAGCACTTTATGAGGTTGCCTCCCTGCGCCATGAAGAGGGTTAACAAAAGCAGTTCAAGGTGGGCTGACAGCTCGTTCTTGCCGCCCTGGCGGGCGATCTCGACAGAGAGAGTGAGTCCTCTGCGGTACTGGATGCTGTCCAGGACGGCGCGGGCGACCTCGCGCTGGTAGGGTCTGAGGTTCATTTCTTAGCTATTCCTGTTCCTATGCCTATGCCGAGAGGAAGGGCAACGTCGGCCAGGACCTTGTGGATGGCCTCCTTTAGGGACTTCTTCTGCTCCTTGGATATCTGGTAGCGGGTCCTGACGAGACGAGCGATAGTGTTGGCTGCTTCCAGATGGAGGTCAATCCTGTCTGGCTCATGCTCGGCCAGTTCCTTGAGCTTCAGCCGGAGGAAAGCGATCTCCTGGTCTATGCCCTCAACGAGGGATGCTTCTTCCAGCTCGACCTTTTCGGCCTCGCTCAAGGCGCGGCTATAGAAACCGTGCTTACGAGCGTTTTGATTGCCCTTGGGGGCGCCTCTTTTTGCCATTTTCCTCAATCTTGGCCTTTACCAAGCCATAGACCAGGGCATGGGCGGCCAGGCTATATTTTTGGTTCTCCAGGGCGTACTTCAATACCTTCATTTGGTACCTCCGCTTGGTTATTGTTCCAGCGGGCCAGGATCTGCCGGAGCGCGGGGGTGTGATCACGGCGCCGCTGCGCCACATACGTGTCGGTGGAATGGAGCAAGACCTCGAGGTTGAACCACCGGGCTTGGCCCAGGGTGACGGTGGGCTTGCCTCTATCCAGCCAGTGTTTGAGAAGAGCCTGCTTCTCCTCCGGCGTCAACTCTCCATCGAACATAGTCGTTATCCGTTAGTAATCGTGTGCGGAGAGCTCCTGGTGATGAGCTCTGCCTGGCGAGGGTACATGTCTCCAATTGGGGTCCTATTTGATCAGGCTTGCTCGCGGGCGATGGTGGGGACGGAGCGCTCGAGCATGTTCTCGATGGCCTTTTTGGGGACGACGATCCTCTTGCCGAAGCGGAGGGTTGGCAGCCGGCCGGTACGAGCCATTTCATAAGCGAGGGCGCGGCTGATGCCCAGAAGTTCTCCAGCTTCTTCAACGGTGAGTGTAAGTCTTTCCAATTCCATTGTGTGTTGTTTGGTATTGACAGGGGGTTATGAGAGCGATATAATAGCACATGTGTTCTAGTGAGTCAAGGAAACTATGTCGCACTGGTTAGTACTCAGGATTACCTGTGATACAATAGAAATTCGGGGGGTATCATCATGAGAGGACATATCAGACAAAGAAGCAAAGGATCGTGGAGCATTGTTATTGATGTAGGGAGGGATGCCAAGACAGGGAAAAGACGTCAGCAATGGTACACGGTGAAAGGTACCAAGAAGGATGCGGAAAGGGAACTGAGGGAAAAGCTGCGAGTATTGGAGGCAGGGGCCTACGTCAAGCCGCAAAAGATAAGCCTGGGGGAATATCTGAAACACTGGGTTGAGAGCTACGCGGTGATGCACACCTCACCCAGGACGGCTGAGGGTTATCAAGCCATCGTCAATTGCTATCTTATTCCTGCGCTCGGGGGAATCTCTTTATGTGAGCTGCAACCGCGGCACCTGGAGAAATACTACGCCGATGCCCTGTCACACGGTCGGCTGGATGGCAAGGGAGGCCTTTCCGCACGGACTGTCCTGCATCAGCACCGGGTCTTGTCACAGGCGCTAAAGCATGCGGTGAAGCAGGGGTTGCTAGTTCGAAATGTAGCTGAAGCTGTCGTTCCTCCCCGACCCAGTCGCAGCCAGATGGCAACGCTTTCTGGTGCTGATGTCCCCAGATTCCTTGATGTTGCCCGAAAGACACCGTACTACGTTATATTTTACACTGCTCTTTATACGGGGATGCGGCGGGGAGAGCTTTTGGGGCTGAGATGGTGCGATATCGACCTGGGGAAGGCTTCGATCTCTGTGGTCCAGACTCTGTGTAGGCTAAGCGGCGGAAAATTCGTGATCAAAGAGCCCAAGAGTCCTCACAGCCGGCGTTTGGTAGCATTATCTCCCTCTGTGGCAGAGTTGCTGCGTCGGCATCATACTGAGCAAGAAACACAGAAAATTCTGCTTGGCAAAGCGTTTGCCGGGCATGATTTAGTATTTGCCCATCTCGATGGCAGTCCGCTGGACCCGAGCACAGTCACCCATGCCTTTGGTAAGCTCATTAAGAAGGCTGAGCTGCCACACATACGCTTCCATGACCTAAGGCATACCCACGCTACTCTGATGCTTAAAGGGGGCGTTCATCCCAAGATAGTCTCAGAAAGGCTGGGGCATGCAAATATAGGGATAACTCTCGACACCTACAGCCACGTAGTGCCCGGGTTACAGGAAGCAGCGGCCTTGCGGTTCGACGCGCTAATAATGTCAGAAGCGGAACAAACGGAAGATGTTAGCAAAATGTTAGCAAAAGATGATGATTCAGATAGCGCGCCTAGAGGGATTCGAACCCACGACCCCCGGTTCCGAAGACCGGTGCTCTTGTCCGCTGAGCTATAGGCGCAAAAATAAATTGGGGTGAACGGTGGGATTTGAACCCACGATCTCCAGGGCCACAACCTGGCGCCTTAACCACTGGGCTACGCTCACCACAATCACAAATATTATACTTTACAATGGCTGCCGCTTTCAATCTGGAAAGCTAGCGATTAGCTGCTAGCACAACAAACATCGCCCCTCGAGATTTTGAGCACATATCATCCACAAAGCTCTCGAGAGCCGGGCTCCCCAAGGTAAGTAAGGAACCTTGTTGACTTGTATGAGCTATGCGCTACCTGCCAAAAAAAAAGTCTTTCCGACTTTAGGCTAAGTAAAATAGACGATAAGGGCTATCACTCCACACAATATCAAGAAGATGCCCACCAGATAATTGAGGATTTTAGGAAAAATCATTATGGCAATACCGAAGATAAGGGCAATGATTCCTCCAATCAGACTTAGATGACCCGGTAGTGTAATACCCATAGATTATCACCTCCTGTAATTGAATCACCACTAGTATGCCATGAAAACAAATATTTGTGCAATAGATACGGTCCCCATTGCCATAAAACTAGCCTTGTCAAACGCCAGACTTGAACTGTGCTATGCCTCCGAGTAAAATAACAAACACCATGATTGGATTTGAGCACATGAAAAGAATATCCCGGACATCCCCGTCCAAAATAGTGTTTTTGATAATAGATGGCGTAGGTGGTCTGCCTCATCCTGAAACCGGTAAAACAGAACTGGAGTCAGCCAGGAAGCCCAACCTGAATCGCATAGCCAGGGACTCCCTATGCGGGCTCATTGACCCTGTTAGCCCAGGAATTACGCCGGGGAGTGCGCCGGGTCATCTAGCCATTTTTGGCTATGACCCTGTCAAATATAATATCGGGAGGGGAGTCGCTGAAGCCTTAGGAATAGATTTCAAACTAAAGCCAGACGATATTGCGGCTCGAGGCAATTTCTGTACAGTTGATAAGAAGGGAATTATTACCCACAGGAGGGCAGGACGGCTTTCCACAGATAAAAATACCAAGTTATGCCGCTTATTGAACGATATAACCACAGATGGAGCTGAGATTTCCGTGCTGCCGGTGAAAGAGCATAGATTTGTGCTCATCCTCCGAGGCGAAGCTTTGTCTCCTGAACTAGCAGATTCTGACCCCCAGCAAATAGGGCTAGCCCCCAAGAAGATAGAGGCATTATCGCCGCAGGCACAGAAAACCGCGAGAATCGTCAACGAATTTGTGTCACAAGCAGGAAGCCTCTTACATGGTGAAACCCCCGCCAACATGGTGCTTCTGCGCGGTTTCTCCCGTCGCCCCGACATTCCCTCCATCCCTGAAATCTATAAATTAAAGCCGGCAGCCATCGCTACGTACCCTATGTACCGAGGACTGGCCAGGCTGGTGAGGATGCAGGTGCTGCCAAGTGGTGAAAGCATAACAGAGCAACTGAATAGCCTACGCCGCTGCTATGCCGATTATGACTTTTTCTTCGTCCATTTTAAGAGTGCCGATACCCGAGGGGAGGACGGCGACTTCCGGGCTAAAGTTCAGACCATTGAGGAACTTGATAAGGCCCTCCCCAGCCTGCTCACCTTAGACCCAGATGTCTTGATTATCACTGGAGACCACTCTACCCCCGCAACCTTAGCCATGCATAGCTGGCATCCAGTCCCCTTCATGCTGAAGTCCAAATGGTGTCGCCCCGATGATGTCACTGAGTTCTCAGAACGAGCCTGCCTGGCTGGTGGTATGGGGCGTTTCCCGGCTACGGAAATCATGCCCTTAGCCATGGCTAATGCTTTAAAACTGGATAAGTTTGGCGCCTAGCTAAAGAAAATACCAAGCACGAAATTCAAAATCCTAAATAAATACAAAGCACCAATGACCAAAATTCAAAACAAAATGAGTTTTGGTATTTAGATTTCGAATTTTGGATTTGTTTAGAGTTTGGGAATTAGGATTTAGAATTTCCTAAGGTATTACTCAGGATTCACTAGCCCGGTTTAGCTTTCTTGCTCGGGCGGAGCCTCCTTCACTAGACCTGCTTGCTGCAATGCTTCCATAAGGCGGGCAGCTCTAGGATAGCCAATACGAAGACGGCGCTGTAAGAAAGAAGTGGAGATATGTTTATATTCTTGTGCCAGACGCTTGGCTTCTTCCAAAAGAGGGTCGGGAGGAGCAGCTATCTGGGTACCCAAGGGGCGCTCAGCCACCTCATCGAAATTAACAGAACTTACCTTAATCTGCTGCTGATTCCCCCAGAAATACACCAATCTCTCGATCTCGGCATCAGAAACAAAGCTTCCTTGAAGACGTTTAGGCTTGCTAGCTTCAGTAGGCATGTAAAGCATATCCCCTCTACCTAGCAATTTCTCAGCACCTACCATGTCCAGTATAGTCCGGGAATCTACCTGTGAAGTAACGGCGAAACTAATACGGGTAGGAAAGTTAGCTTTAATAAGCCCAGTAACCACATCTACTGAAGGGCGTTGTGTGGCCACAACAAGATGAATGCCTGTAGCTCTAGATAATTGAGCTAACCGACAAAGCGTATGTTCCACCTCATCGGAAGCTGTCATCATTAAATCAGCCAGTTCGTCAATGAGGAGCACCAAATATGGCAACCCCTCTCCAGGTGCGCGGTCTTTGTTATACCCCTCAATATTGCGTGCTCCCGCCTTAGCAAACTGACGATATCGACTATCCATCTCCTGATTAAGCCATCTTAAAGCCTTTATCGCCTTATCAGTATCCACAACCACAGGGGCAAGTAGCTGGGGCACTCCATTAAAAGTCACTAACTCCACCCTCTTGGGGTCAATCATGATGAACCGAACGTCGTCGGGACTGTTGTGTAAAAGCAAGCAGCAAATAATAGAATTAAGACAAACAGTTTTACCACTGCCAGTCGCTCCAGCGATAAGTAAATGTGGCATCCTGGTCAGGTCGGCTGCCACTGCCTCACCACCAGCACCTTTACCCAAAGCGATAGCTAGCTTAGAGCGTGCTTTAATCTTCTGAAAAGCAGCGCTCTCTATGGCACCGCGCAGGGCAACTGAGCCAAACACAGTGTTAGGAACCTCAATGCCTACCACCGGTGCCCCGGGCACAGGAGCCTCAATCCTGATGCTGGGCGCAGCGAGGGCTAAAGTTAAATCATTAGCCAAAGAGGTAATGCGGTCTACCCTTACCCTGGTTCTGGATACTTCTTCCACTTTCGTTTCATAGCTACCATTCTTCCCCTTTTCTCTTACCTCCTTATATTTTTTGTCCCAACCAGGCTCAACACCAAACTGTGTCACGGTAGGGCCTATGTTTACCTGCACAACCTTGGCTTCTACACCATAGCTCGCTAGAGCTTCTTCAATCAATCGGGCTCGTTGGTCAATGGCGTCCTTGTCCAATTTCATCTCAACTGGCTTATCCAAGATATCAATCGGTGGAAGATGCCATCCTCCGGGGGTGAGAATCGGTTCGTGTTCTGATTGCCACACGGGAGGAGAAGCAGGTGGAGCAGGTTCTGCCTCCGCTTCACTAACCGCCCCTGCTTCAGGGGAGGTAGCTTCGCGAGGGGTAGCTTTAGCAGGAACTCGCCGGGGGGAGACGCCCCTGGGACGGAGTCGGAAACCTTTGGTCAAGAGACGCCAGCCATTCTTAACAGCACTCCAAGCCTTCCCAGGGATGATGAAAATAATGCCGAGCAGGACAAGCCCGGCTACTAAAAGTCCTCCCACAGTCTTAGAAGCACCTATTATGCCCTGCCCGATACTGCCTCCTAATTTGAAAAGGGCCAGAATTCCCCACACGGCACAAGCCAGACTAATGCCCCCGAGAACCCAATTCCACCTCTGTTTCACAACAGAGAACTGCCGCCGCCATGCCACCCAGACCAGCGAACCCACAGCGATGGCTATTATTATTAATCCATAACCAAACAATGTGAGTATTCTTCCCCATAACACATACAGCAAGACTACTATTACGACAATTAAGATAAGCCTGCGTACCACCGGTGAAGCTATGAAGCTAAAGAATCGCTTCCATGCTGACTGGCTTTCTTTTGCCTTCCGCCCCGACTTAGACCCACTTCTTGCTTTAGACACGGCTTATGTACCCGAAATTAGTAGTCAGAAGTCCGCTCCCTACTGGCTACTGACTTCTGAATTCTTCCCTCTTACCTCCACAACCACAGGAATAATGACAGGACGACGATGAATTTGTTCATAAAAGAATCTGCTCAGGGAATCCTTTACTTTGGCATCAACGAAGCTTGGTTCACTTAAGCGTCCCCTATCATGATTCAACGCAGATAGCACCACATCTCGGCCTTTCTCAATCAATGCCCGTTTCTCTCCAGCATCAATAAAGCCACGCGTTATAATGCGTGGCCTTTCGGCTAGTTTACCACTTTCAGCATCAACAGCAATGGTCACCACAACGACACCGTCCCGCGAAAGTAATTTGCGGTCTCGAAGCACACCGCCATCCAGCTCGCCTGTTATCATGCCGCTTACATAGATAACTCCGACACGGGTTCTGGCAACCACCTTTCCTGAATCTTGCCCGAGTTCAAGGATATCTCCATTATCAAGGACAAAAATGTTATCTTTGGGTATACCCATACTTCGAGCTAAGCTGGCATGCAAGCTTAAATGGCGATACTCCCCATGAACAGGAACAAAGAATTTAGGCTTAACCAAACTAAGTAAAAGCTTCAACTCCTCTTGACTACCATGCCCGTGGACATGAACTTGAGCCAGCTTGTCATAAATTACATTGGCACCTTGACGGAAAAGGCTGTCTGTAGTCTTGCTAACCAATGCCTCATTGCCGGGAATAGGAGTTGCTGAAATCACCACGGTGTCGCCACGGATTATCTGAACTCGACTACTGGGGTCACGATTAGCCATGCGTACCAGGGCCGAGGTGGGCTCACCTTGACTTCCCGTGCTCAACACGATAACTCGATTGTGAGGCAAGACCTTAAGTTCATCCAAGCGACAAATAATGCCGGGGGGAGCAGTAAGATAGCCCGTCTTCAATGCCATGCTCGCTATCTCCTTCATGCTCCGCCCTATGATAAATACACGGCGACCATGTTTAACGGCAACATCAAGCACCTGCTGCACGCGAGATATAAGAGAGGCGAATGTAGTTACGATTACCCTCCCCTTTGCCTCGCTGACAATCCGATCTAAAGTATCGCTAACTACCCTCTCGGAAGGAGTATATCCAGGGAGCTCGGCATAGGTGGAGTCAGAGAGAAGAAGCAAAACACCCTTTGCCCCTAGCGAAGCTAATTGGTTAAAGTTAGTAGCCTCGCTAATGACCGGGGTATAATCAATCTTAAAATCACCACTGTGAACTATAATTCCCAGGGGAGTGTGAATTATCAGCCCCACAGAATCAGGAATACTATGGCAAACAGGGAAAAACTCTATGGTGAACTTACCTAGTGTAATCCTGCTCCCCGGGCTGACTAAATTCAATTTTGCGCCAGTTTTCACTCCTCGCTGCTTGAGTTCCACGAGAATCAGCTCCCGAGTGAACTTGGTAGCATAAATGGGAGGGGCGATGCGAGATAAAATGTAAGGCAGCGCCCCAATGTGGTCTTCGTGCCCGTGAGTAATCACTATCCCCCTTAAATTATTCTGTCTCGCCAAAAGGTAGCTAATATCCGGGATAAGCAAGTCAACTCCCAGCATCTCCTCACTGGGGAACATAAGTCCGGCATCAATGACGACGATATCATTGCCATATTCCAGCGCCATCATGTTCTTACCAATTTCACCCAATCCGCCCAGAGGTATGACTCTTAATTTATGTATTGGCATGGTTTTTCCTTTCATTCAGAACATGGTTCTAAAACAAGCTTAATTGTTGAGATTCAACTGTGTCTTGAGGCAGGTCTTTACCTTGAGCTAATATCTGCGGAATCCTGAGCATATCCGCTTCGATGGTCCGTCGTAGAGAGCCTTGATGGAGAGCTGCTGCCGGATGATACATGGGGTAATAAATGACGTCTTCCAACTTTCGCGGTTTTCCATGAATCTTCCCTATGCTTTCATTGGGGAAATACCGCGCTAGAGAGTAACGTCCCAAAGTAACAATCATTTTGGGCTGAATTATCTCTATTTGACGGTCAAGCCACTTGCGACAACTTTGCATTTCCGCTGGTAGTGGCTCACGGTTTTGGGGAGGACGGCACTTAATCACATTAGCGATATAAACTTCTTCCCTGCGTAAACCAATTGAGGCTAATAGTTGATCCAGAAATTGCCCGGCTGGCCCGACGAAGGGACGCCCTTGCTGATCTTCGTGCCAGCCTGGAGCCTCACCGATAAAAAGTAAATCTGCGTCCTCAGCCCCTTCACCAGGTACTACTTTAGTGCGAGATTTAACTAGCTCACACTCTTGGCAAGCTACAATTTCTTCATAAAGTTGAGCTAAAGCTGACATTTAAATCAACCCTAGAAAATCGCAAGATTTTCGTGGGTGGTTTTAATTTGATGGTAGCATATCTACCTTTGTCGGTCAATTTGGGCTATTCCCAGACCAAGACTGTTCAATTTATTCAGTCCTCCTCTTCCTCCTCGTCTTGCTCCCAAATAGGCTCGGTGAATTGGTCAATAAACTCAGCCGTAACCCTCTTCGCTATCCTATCCATCTCCTCGTCTACCTGCTCAGCCAGATGGCCAAGCTCAGTCAAGTCCAGTGTAATTCCTAACATTTTAGTCAGGACACGAAGCACAGCCAGGGAGGCTTTGGGATTTGCTATTTGCGTGGCATACGCTGGCACTTCGCCCAGCAAGCAAATACCTTCCATCCCCCTTTCTTTAGCCATTCCCAATATCAATCCGTTCAATCCAGCGATGCGAAGGTTGCCTCTAAGAACCACATTATGTTTGCTTAACTCGTCAACTAAACTGGAGGTTGTAGCTGCTCCCCAAACCTTCATCTCTTCACTATGGTGGATGCGTGTTACCGCAGCAGCACAACTATATATCCTTGCCACCTTAAGCCTTTGCGCTACATCCAAAACACAGTTAACCAGCTCATATCCTTTGAAACCAGGCTGTTCTTCACCAATAAAAATCACCAAGCCTTTACCAGCCCTGGCAGACTGCCAATAATAAAACTTGCTCTCAGGAAAACGAGGGCTTTCAACCACGTTGTCCTTGACTGTGACACCCACTGGTTCAAAGAACTTAACAGGTTCAATCTCCCCTATTTCTACAGCATTTAGCTTCTCCACAAGATACTTCGCTGCGGTTAGGGAAACGTCGCCAATGCCCGGCCAGGAGGCAATCATGGAACAACTCCTAGGGCGTGGGTGCTTATGAAGTTTTATTACGCCTCTTGTATCCATCTTAGCTTCCCTTGGTCGTCACCGATACACTAGAGCAATATAAAGCAGGAGTTTGCAAAATCCCGCCCACCCATCTTGTTTTTTGCCCTATGCCTAGAAGTTCTTTTAACACCTGATATACATTACCAGCAATCATAGTATCTTTCACCCTCCCCACTATCTCACCATTCTCTACCTTGTATCCCAGCAAAACGTTGCCACTGAAGTCACCACCCAGAAGATTACCCTGTCCCGCACCGATAACTTGCTCCACAACTAATCCTTCTTTCATATCCTCCACCATCGCCCGAAAAGAAACATCTCCTATTCCTAAAATAATAGCGCTTATAGCTGGGCTGGGAAAACCACCACCTACTCGCCCACCGTTACCAGTGCTCTGGGTGCTAGCTAAAGCTGCCGTCTGTAAATCATAAAGGAAATTCGTCACTACTCCATTTGCAACAAGCGGTAAACGGTGGCTGGGCACCCCCTCGTCATCAAAAGGATAACTCCCTACGCCGTAAGCTACGGTAGCATCATCCCATAAGCTCAGCTTTTTGTCAAAAACCTGCTCCCCCAGTTTCCCTTTTAACGGCGAAGCCCCCTCGAGGACTGCTTTGCCGTTAAACGCCAGCACTAGAGGGCCCAGCAAAGCACTAGCTACTCCACGAGGTGTAAAAATTATCGGCAGCAATTTGGTGGACACAGTAGCTTTTCTCTTAGCCATTTCCAGTTGCCATATCACCCTATCAGCCAGGTCATCAATATTGTCAGGCAAACGACACGAGCTTTCGCTATCATCCACAAAAAGCATATCTGTACCCCGAACAAGAATGCCTTCCAAGCTAAGGCTAAAAAAGCTCCTGTCATACCTCCCCTCACCACCTTGAGAATTAATTAAGGAGATGGAGTTTGTCCCCTTGGTCACTTGAACATCGCAAAGAATATCTGGAGTATGCCTCCTAATCTTGGCTATAAGTTCCTTCCCGATCTCCACCATCCTCTCCATAGCTATTTCTTCCACTTTAGGGTCAAAGATGCCCACTTCCGAATAGTCCTGGGAGTGAGGGAATTGAAAATTAGCCGGACCGCCAAATTGCGAGGTTTCCACAGCCATGTCCACCAAAGCTTCCAAACCACCCCCTCCACTGGCAGTAGCAAAGCCAATCCTGCCTTCCTTGAACATTCGCAAGGCAGTACTGCTGCTCTCCTTGGTCTGAACTTGCTTTAGTTCATTGGCTTCAAACTGTATCGGCATGGCCCGAGAAAAAGCCGAAAAAACTTCAGCTTGCTCAGCCACCTTCTGAGCAGAGCGGAGAACCTCCAAGGGACTTTCCATCTTAAATTCTAAACCCCGGAATTAGTAGTCAGTAGTCAGGATTCAGTAGTCAGAAGCCACCCCTCTTCCTTCTTTCTACTGACTACTGACTTCTCAATTTTTATCTTCCTCCTACCACACAATGACGAATCCTGATATGTGGGCTCCCGTTGGAAACAGGCAATGGATATTGCTCCCCTTTGCCACAGCCACCACCCTCATTCATCTCCAGGTCATTACCTATGGCATCTATGTTTTGCAAGGTAGTAAAAACATTACCAGTAAGCACCACGGGGCGCAATAACTCTGCTAATCTCCCCCGGCGAATCATGTGAGCTTCTCCAGCGGAGAAGGTAAACATCTCCAGGCTAGTCGTCCCACCGTACCAATCCCTAACATAGACGCCTTCCTCAATGTCCCCAAGCATTTCCTTGAACGAGCCACTATCTGGCTCAATAAAGGTATTGCTCATCCTCACTATGGGAGGAAAGAGGTAATTGATGGCTCGAGCATTCCCTGTAGCCCTTTCTTCCATCTTAGCCGCTGTTTCTCGAGAATGAAGCCTTCCCTCCAGAATGCCCTCCCGGATAAGATAAGTTTTCCTTGCCGTCGTCCCTTCATCATCGTATTTATAGCTGCCTCGCAAATTAGGCATTGTCGGGTCATCAATGATATTGAGATGCTTGCCACCAAATCTTTTCCCCAGGACCATGATTTGCTGCAGGTTTTCATTTTGATATACAAAATCCGACTCGGATAAATGCCCGAAGGCTTCATGAGCAAAGACTCCAGCCAGAACAGGGTCCAAAATTATAGTATACTCCCCACCTTTTACCTGAGGGGCAGAAAGAAGGGCTGCGGCACGCCTCGCTATCTCCCTGGCTTGCTCATGTAGTCCCTCCACGGCCGAAAACTCACCCGTGCTTCCCATGCTTAGTCCTGCCTGTTGAATCTCGTCATCCTCACGAGCTATGGCTGCCAATCGCAAAGTAAGGTCAGGTTTGGCTTGTTCTATGTAACTACCTTCAGAATTGGCGAAAATACTCTGCCTCCTGGCATCACGGTAATTGATTCTTGAGCTTTGAATCTTCGGACTGCTTAACATAATGTCGTTGTATTCATCTAGAAGCTCTTTCTTCGCTGCTAACGGTATCGCCGTGGCATCCTTCTTCATTTGTGGCACCACCGTATCCACTGCAGGCCCTATGGGGAAAAGCTTAAATGATTCCCTGCTGGCTAACTTTGCCTCCTCCACCGCCAGAGCCACCTTGTCCTGTAGTCCGTCAAGACGATTAAAGCTCACGAATCCCCAACTACCCTGGACTAACGCACGAATATTGCCACCAGAATTACGAGCCCTGCTTATCTCCTCCAGCCTCTCCCCCCGGTAGACAATGCTGGTAGCCTGGCTCTCCTCAAAGTGGATTTCAATATAGTCGGCACCATGGCCTTTCAAAGCATCAGCAATCAGATTCCGCATGCCCCTATTGTAGCCTTAGACACGAATAAAGGCAAAGAGCGCTGTCACTCTGAGCCACCTTTCTTCTGTCATTGCGAGCACCTGAAAGGTGCGCGGCAATTTCACATCAAGATTGCTTCGTCGCCCCAATGAATCGGGGGCTCCTCGCAATGACAGGGTAGTGTCATTCTGAGCCGCTTATTCTCTGTCATTGCGAGCGAAGCGAAGCAATCCAGTGAGTTCGTTGCCAGAGCTAAGCTGCGCAACAACCTTCTGATATAGTAGAATGTTGACCAATCACTTGATATTATCTGGGGTACGGTAATGAAATTCATCGATAAACTGCTTAACGCCAGCCGAAAAAACAAGAGTTGGCTTTGCATCGGACTCGACCCTGACCCGGAGCTTATGGCCGGGGTAGACGTTCTACAATTCAACAAAGCCATTATTGAGGCCACTTGCGACCTGGTCTGCGCCTATAAGCCCAATTTAGCTTTCTATGAAGCCTTAGGGACCGAAGGGCTTGCCATCCTGGAGAAGACCGTTAAATATATACCCAGTGATATTCCTGCAATTGCTGATGCCAAGCGCGGCGATATCGGTAACACTGCCAAGGCTTATGCCAGGGCTCTCTTTTCGATTCTTGGCTTCGATGCCGCTACCGTCAATCCCTACCTTGGCTTCGATTCCATAGAGCCTTTTATTAACTGTCAGGACAAAGGGGTATTTATCCTATGCCGGACATCCAACCCAGGAGCCACCGATTTCCAGAACCTTCGCACCAACGGTCTACCACTATACGAAGTCGTGGCTCAAAAAGCCAAAGAGTGGAATATTCATGGCAACATCGGCCTGGTCGTCGGGGCTACCTACCCTGAGGAATTGAAGAAAGTTCGCTCAATTTGCCCTGAAATGTGCTTGCTCATTCCCGGCATCGGCGCTCAAGGAGGAGACCTGGCTTCAGCAGTTAGCTATGGAGTGGATACCCGGGGCGAGAAGGCGATTATCAATGTGTCCAGGCAGATTCTTTATGCCTCCAAGGAAAAGGATTTTGCCCAGGTAGCCAGAAACACGGCTGAAAAAATCCGCAAGCAAATCAATTCCTATTTGAAAGCTAAATGACCTCTTTGTTTTGTCACCCTGACCCTGAGTGAAACGAAAGGGAAGGGTCTAGATTCTTCTCTTCGGTCAGAATGATCTTTCCCATCCTGTCATTGCGAGGCTGACTTTGCCAGCCGAAGCAATCTCGCGCAGGGCAATGACAACTCAAGCTAGCAAAGCTCTCTCCTCTCCCTTGAAGGGAGAGGATTAAGGTGAGGGTGAACCCCCTCCCTCTATCTCCCTCCAGCTAGGGGAGGGAGAACCGTAAGATGAGGTCCTTCGCCTTGGGCTCACGATGATAGCCTGGAGTTGTTAATATAGGTGGCAAAAATTTTGGGCAAATAACGGATAATAAGAAGAGCGAGCTCCAAAATTGGAGCTCGCTCCTGAATATCCCTATTCAATTTTAGATCACCCCTACTCTTCCACTTCAGCTTCCGGCTGAACCACCGTTGCCCCTTCTTGGGAGCCTTGCCTTACAGACGAAGAGCTCGGGGCTTCCAATTGCTCTCCAGCAACGCACCCTAAGTATCGAAGCGACCTCCTCCCTACGCTGCCAGGGAGCTCCCTTGAGGAAACACCCATCGGCATAACCAAGCCTCTCTTCGTGTCATGCCCCACCTCCTTGTTAGACACCGACCATTCTTGCCTAACAGATATAGTTTAGCATGACACAAAGGCTACGTCAAGAGTACAAACGTACCGCTTTTAAAGGTCAAAAATGCAAGCGTGGGAGTTTTAATGTCTCAGCTCTGACAATACCGGTTCAACGAGTTGTACAAGACCACTTACATCGCCTTCGATCCTATAAGCACCTTCCACGGCATAGGCAGTGCTTCCGTAAATCAGGCGGTTGGGTTTGCCTTCGCTTCTATCCCACTGGATGCCAACCCACTTAGCGCTGGCCAGTAAATTGTTGCCGCTATCGTGCAGCTCTACAGGATACGTAAAAGCTGCTGTCAGCATGTTGCCTTCTTCTGAATAGAACCCCATGGGAAGACCCGAGGAGTATTGCGCCAGGTCATCTAGCGGCAAAGGCTCCCCAAGCTTATCAAGTAATCCCGTTACATTCGTGGCCAGGTTCTCGATGTTATTGACTGGCAGATCACTCCCGGGCACAATCTCTGTGCCAACGGACTCAGTTAATATGACGAATACCGCTGGTCCGTTTGTGTGACTTGTATCTGTTAATAGCCCTAAAGCACTATTGATTTTTATTGCCCACGGAAGATAGTTTGCAGGAAGGTGCAAACTGAGCAACTTACTCCAGTACCTGCCCAATAGACCGATAGCTTTGCCATCCTTATCGGTTATTACTGCCCCTAACGTGTCAACCCAACCTTCTCCCTTTGTGATAGCTTCCTCCGATGGACTTATCGTAAAGAATAATGGCGATATATTGTCTGATAAATAGGCATCTGCCAGACATTTCATGTATTTATTGTTCCCTCCGCTCCATCCCCTAATGTACACCCTCTGGCTCTGGTTTGAGGCCAGGGATGAAGTGTCGCCGATTTCAGCCGGCGGTAAGTTGGCATCCTGCAATTGAAGCAGTGTGGCGCTGGTGCGGTAGTCTATAGCTTGAATGGAGGCATTGAACGTGCCGTATTCGGGCGAGACCACTAATAGCTTATCCGGAGTGTCCGCTTCGTAATCCAGTACTGTCAGCACATGGTTGCCATCATCAACAACAACACCAAAAGCTAGCAGTGCCTCTGACTCGCCACTTACCATCCCCGGCTGCCATATTTGCACGACATAATCATCTATTTCTATCTTAGATGATATAGCAGACGGTAGCATCACAGCTAATACCACCACCAAGGCAACCACCAAGACACCCACCACGACAATTAAAATGCTCACTGCTCTTCGTTTCACGCCCTATCTCCCTGCTAGAGCTACGCTAACGAGAACTAGTCTAAAAAGACCATTTTAGTATAATGCACAGAGTTATGTCAAGAGTACAAACGTACCGCTTTTAAAGGTTAAAAATCTGAGAGGTGGGGAAGTGTTATTATAGGTGCCAAAAGCCCCGCCAATATGGACATTTGTGAGCAGTTAAGGAGCAAGCTAAAGGAAGCTGTGGAGAGGAGCCGAGCCGATGGCATACTCCTATCAGGAGGGCTCGATACTAGCATTTTGGCTTTTGTGGCCGGGCCGAGCATAGGCTTCACAGTAGCATTGAAAGGCTCCCTGGCAGCTGACCTTGTCTATTCGGAGAAGATTGCCAAGCTCCTGGGAATACAGCATAAGAAAATGGAATTCACTACGGAAGAAGCACTGGCCACCCTTCCCGAGGTTATAAAAATACTGAAAACCTTTGACCTCGCCCTGCCCAATGACCTTTCCATATATTTTTCCCTTAAACTTGTTAGGAAAAATAGAATTAGTTCCGTCATGACTGGTGACGGAGCCGATGAGCTCTTCGCCGGCTATTCTTATATGGCAGAGCTTCTTCCTGAAGACCTGGGAAGATATATAAGAAGGCTTTCACAAAACTGGCATTTCTCAGCCAATGAGCTTGGCAGGGCTTTGGGCATTGAAACAAAGCAGCCCTTTCTCGATGAGGATTTCGTTCGCTTTGCTCTGGCAATAAGCCCGGAGTTCAAGGTCCAAGACGGGGTAGGGAAGTATATCCTGAGAAAGAGCTTTGAGGGTCTGCTGCCGGCGGACATAATATCGCGGAGAAAGGAGCCCATAGAGTATGGCTCTGGCTCCACCAAGCTTCGCGAAATAATAAATAATATGGTCATGGATGGAGAATTCCAATCAGCAAAAGACGAAATTGACATAAAATTCATAAACAAAGAGCACTTCTTTTACTGGCGCATCTATAACGAGGTCGTGGGGAAAATTCCCAAGGCCAGGGATGATGAAATTAGCTGTCCCTGCTGCGGAGCAGGCATGGGCAAGTACCACTGCCGCACCTGCGGCTTCTCCCGACCCTTGTTATGAAGCTCCTCTACCCGCCGACTCATCCAACAGGCAAAAGCCTAAATATGGTTTTACCGAGCTATATGTGCCTTTGTCCGGCTCAGCAGGCACAAGATAATATTGCCTAAAATAGACTATTGTTCAGTAAGGTAACAAAACGCTAGTTTGTTGCGTAACTTTTTACTTCTTGGTTACTCGCACCCGTCTGCGTGCCACAAGTGGTTCACCTCCCTTCGCCTAGCGGCAGCTTCTCACAGTTTCCTCTTCCGCTCAACCAGTAATTTTATTTACTTTACGGTGCATATTTGTAAGCCTGCTTGATTAAATGCATTGTGTAATCGAGCTGGTCGAGCGAATTTACCTCAAACCTAGTATTTAGTTTCCCCCAGGTAAAATCCTTCTTAACGGTCCACTGCTTTGGGTCATCAATCTGTCTATCGCCCATCTTTATATAAATTTGAAGCCTATTGATTCTAGTTTGAACATAAATTTCAGCAAAGATGGACCTTTTACGATAATCACAGTATGAGCCTGCCTTTTTACTGGCTACTTTCTCAGATACATCATTACCAAGTTTCAGAATCCTGTCCCTCAGAGTAAGAAAAACCTCTCTCAGATTAGGGCTAGCTCTTTCCAAGAGGCCGTCAATCGTACGTTGCTCTTCAAACAGCAGTTTTTCTGTAACAGGTGGCTCTATAGCTTTGTCAATAGCAATCTTGGTACCTGCATCCAATTCCAGAACTTTTATCAATACATCATTCGGAGTGCCGAAAACAAGCCCCAATTTTATCGCTCTTGTTTTCAATTCTTCCATTACTCGATCTTCAATACGTATTACTGGTGACATTTTCGCCTCCTTGCAATATCAACATTATTTCGTAACATTCTAGCATGTCTTTTCCAAGTTGTCAAGTTTCTTTTGGTTGAAGGTAGGCACGACATTCAGTAGAAGAGAATATACTGTAGCATAACTCTTTGAGAGCTTGACCACAGTCAATTTTAGAAATGCACCAGAGGACGAGTAAAACATTACTGGCGATATTCTGGCTAGTATCTTCGCTGCCGAGTGGTGACACCGCAACAAGAATATACGAGGATGTACGAAAGACAAAGCAGGTCAGGGGCATTCCATATCGAGCTAAAGACGATACATGGCTATTGCTTGGAGTATCCCTCCTTACAGAGAGAAGGCTCCTAAACCCTAGGTCTGCTTTGCGTTCTGGTTATTTGTAGAAGGGAATTAAATAACTACTTGAGTGATTGTTGCCTTGTTAGTCATTTTCTTCGTGACTCGTTCATTTCCGAGAACCTTGGACCGCTTCGGAGGTGTTCTTCCCCCGGTTGGTAATCGCCCCGTGGTCGGCAGGCACCTGCTATAATGAGGCCGGGAAACTCTGAAGTTATCTTGATTGGATTCGGGACGAGTCATGGCTGACACACTAGCCCAGAAGTTGGCACACCAGTGGGTAGTCAAAGAATACCTTCCAAAGCAATTTAGTCAGCAATTTGAGGAGAGACTGGTTCACTTGAAATGGGGAGGCACATTTAAATTCGATGCCGTCAGTGAAGACGGTAGCGTGGTCGCAAACGTTTCAACTAGTGCTGCCAAAACCGCGAAGGGGAAACAAGCGACCGGCAACTTTCACAAGATTCACAGCGATGCGCTATATCTACTCCATTTAGAGGCCGCTACAACGCGTCTCTTGATATTCACGGAGAAAGATATGACAGAACATTTTTTGGCAGAACAAAGATCTGGCAGATTCCCTCCAGAAATTGATCTAATCTATGTAGAACTGCCCACAAACCTTGGAAATCAAGTGAAGTTTGCGCGATCCTTGGCTTCCCAAGAAGTTACTCCACGAAAGTAGCTTCCTATCCGGGCTCAAGATTGCTCTGACTTGTCGATAACCAATGGTCAGGAATGTGCAACGGCGATTCTATGCATCATACAGGTAGTCATTTGGATAGGGAATCAGTCCCTTTGTCATAGTGTAGTTTTGCCATATTGTGTCCCCGGAGGATAAACAGGGATGCTGGGAAAGTTGGAGATTACAAAGTCGGATACGTTCGAGGAAATTCACCCTCACCCAGACCCTCTCCCGTCGAGGGAGAGGATTTAGATCAGCTTGTTCCGTGGCTCCCACCTGCTGTGATAAGGGTGGTGGGCAATTTATTAATGGGGTGGGGATAAACGTATACTTCGGCTCCGTAAACCTTCTTGATATTTGGCGCTGTGAGTATGTCGGCTGGCGTGCCTTCAGCGTAAACCTTCCCTCCATTTAGCATGACCATCCAATCGCAATATTGAGCAGCTAAGTTCAAATCATGTAAAGCGATAATGACGGTCAAACTTTGCTCTCGGCAAAGGCTCTTGACCAGATTGAGAATCTCGACTTGATGGTTTATATCTAGATTAGCAGTGGGCTCATCAAGGAGCATTGCCTTGGGCTGCTGGGTTAGTGCCCGCGCGATAATGAGCCTCTGTCTCTCCCCTCCCGAGAGCTCACCTACTCTGCGCTCAGCGAAGGATTGGGTATGCGTTGCCTCCATGGCTTGCCAGGCGATGGCTAAGTCCTTTCCTCCCTCATAGCGAAGAAGCCCGAGATGAGGCGTCCGTCCCATAAGCACCACTTCAAAAGCCGTGAACGCCCCGGGCAAAGCCGGGCTTTGCGGCACCGTGGCGACAAGGCGAGCCAGTTCATCGTGCTTAATAGTTTTTATATCACGGCCGTCAATGAAGATACGCCCGGAGAATAGGTCTATGACCCGAGTCATTCCCTTGATTAAGGTGGACTTTCCCGAGCCGTTGGGGCCAACCAGCCCCAGTATTTGGCCAGGCTTAGCCTGCATGTTTACATCGTGCAGGATGGCTCGATGGTCGTAGCCCAAGCTGACATTATCAAGCTCAATCATGGTGTCTTATCCTTTTAGAAGAAGGCCAGCCCCCTCCTTCTGCGCAATAGATAAAGAAAGAAAGGTGCTCCACAGAAAGCAGTAATTATTCCTACTGGAATCTCCGTAGGGGGCATTATGGTACGGGCTAGTGTATCGGCCAGGATGAGGAAGATGGCGCCCACCAGCGTGGATAGAGGGAGCAAAAACCGGTAGTCCGGCCCCCAAATAAGCCTCACGGCATGAGGGATGAGTATGCCCACGAAGCCGATGAGGCCAGTGAAGCAAATTGCTGAGGAAGTAATAAGGGTGGCAGCCGTCAGTAATATGAGCTTGACTCTTTCCACATTGATGCCCAGTTGTTGGGCTTGCTCTTCGTCAAGCTGCATGACGTTGAGGGGTCGGGCATGAATCCAGATGACTACCAGGCCCGCTAATACACAAGGGAGGACCGTCCACACCTCAGACCATTTAGTCAGGTAAAGTCCACCCAGCAGCCAGAATACAATCCCATGTAGTTCTTCACCGGAAATGGTCATGAGATAGGAGGTGATGGAGGCCAGGAGAGCACTTATAGCGACTCCAGCCAGGATAAGCGTGGTGGCGGGCAGGGTTTTACCGACACGGGCCAGCAAATAGACCACAGCCACGGCGCCTATGGCACCAATGAAGGCAAATAATGGCACAGCTCCAAAAGCCATCCAGGCTAATGTGAAGGGAGTAAGCATGGCAATGGTCGCCCCCAGTCCCGCTCCGGAGGCCACACCCAAAAGATAGGGGTCGGCTAGTGGATTGCGGAACAGTCCTTGATAAGTAGCTCCGGCTACTGCCAGGGCGGCTCCTACTAAACCGGCCAGAAGGATGCGTGGTAACCTGATATCCAGGATTATCGTTTTCAGGATTTCCAGGCTCAACGGCGCTCCGTAAATTTCGGGAGAAGAAGGGGTAATATGAACGAAGGGCAGTTGGGAGAGAAGGACTTGAAAAGTCGTAGTAAAGGGTATATGAACGCTTCCCAAAGTAGTGGCAAACACGATGACTACTACCAGCAGTGCAGCAAGCCCCAGTAAAGAATAAACTCTACTTTGCCAGCGAATGGCAAAAGGGATAACGGGCTCCCTAAATACCTCAGATACAGTACGTGCCATCGCTAAATTCTAATTTCTAATCCCTGATTTAATCAGGGACTAAACAAACCCAAAATTCTAAATTTAAATACCAAAACTCATTTGCTTTGGATTTTGGTCATTAGATGAGATGAACTAAATTTTTTCCTTTCTTTTGTCTAGGATTTCGAATTTTTTGCTTAGGATTTGTCATTTTTGACCTGTCATTTTGCATTTTTATTTTTTCCTTTTGATTTTCTCCTAGTATTCAATGCCTTCTCGGCTTTTTATGCCTTGACTATAAGGATGTTTCACTTCCCTCACCTCGCTGACCAAATCTGCCTTTTCTATAATCTTTTCTGTGACGCCCCGACCGGTTAAGACAAGCTCTAACTTTTCGGGCTTTGTCTCCAGAAGAGCAAGAACCTCTTCTTCTTTCAGAAAGCCATCGCGCACGGCAATGTTTATCTCATCCAAGACCAGCATATCCCAGGATGGGTCCTGGAAAAGCTCCTTAATAAATTCCAGCCCCTCGGAGCATTCCTGGCAGACATCGTCAGGATTCAGTTCCTCATAGAAATGAGGATGTTTCTTGGCGAACAGGAAAGTCTTTACCCCCAGCTTTTTCAGGGATTTATATTCACCGTACCCGAATACCTCAGGGTCTTTAAAAAAAGAGACGAAGCCGACCTTGAAACCATGCCCGGCAGCGCGGGCTGCCTGACCAATAGCGGCAGTGGACTTTCCTTTGCCAGCCCCGGTATAAACTTGAATTAAGCCTTTCTTTTTCATCGCAGTTCCCCTTTATTGTAACTCAGCCGATATTTCCCAGAACCATATGTTATCTCTTTTTTTACTTTCACCACTGGTAATCTTGAGCGCTTTCTTGAAAATGGGCCCCCCGGTAACGAAGGTGTGATATTCGCCATTTTCACCGCAGGGATGGGAGCCGAGTTTGCTGATTTGCCTTACCAGAGCTTTGTCGAGAACTTTTCCCAGGAAGTTCTCATCTAATCTGGTGGCAATTATTGTGGCTTTGAATTTCAATTTAAGGAGTTCCTCAATTAGCTCGTCTGCCTTTATCCCCCAGAGGGGCAAGAACGCCTTTATCCCGACCTCGCTACACACCCTCTCCACCCATTCCCGATGCTCTTCTAAGTCCATATCACCGAACACGCCCCCTTCGATACCTTTGTTCCGAAGTTCCCCGACAACCTTCTTAAAGTTCTCTTCATAATTTTCCCAAGACGTCTTAACTTGGATGAGAGGGATGCCAATGGCTTCTGCTTGCAAAGCTAAAACACTGGCTTTAGTACCGTGAGACCTCGACCTCTGGCCATCTTCGGAGATAAAGTTGAGCAGATATAGAACTTCGTGCCCCTGGGAAATTGCCTTATATGTCGCCAGGGCACATTCCTTGCCCCCGCTCCAGGAGGAAAAAACCTTCACTTAGCTACCCTCAGGCTCCTCAAATATCTCGGGATGAATGAAATGGGCAAACCACTCCAGGCCCTCGACCAGTCTGGGGCCTGGACGTTGAACCAGGTCATCGTCGAGTGTATAGATTCTACCGGTTTGACTGGCGTTGGTACTCGCAAGCTCAGTGGCGTTCATCGCCCAGTCGTACGAGTCTTCGCTGGTGATAATTATTTCAGGATCGCGGGCAATAACCTCTTCAATTGAGATTGTCGGATAACCCGTCATATTCTGACAGATGTTGACCCCGCCTGCTTTTTCAATTAGCTCGTGAATGAAAGTCCCGGAACCAGCGGTCCACAACGGGTCATGCCAGACGATATAGAATACTCTCGGCCTTTGTTCTAATTCTTCAGTCTGATTAGTTACCGCCTGAATCCTTCGTTCCATTTCAGACGTAAGCGTCTGGGCCTCCACTTCCTTATCGGTTATTTCCGCTATTCTTCTGA
>JBAVCL010000025.1:0-4907 GCA_049586675.1 Dehalococcoidia bacterium | reverse complement strand
GCCGATGCTGCTTTGATGATGCAACTGGGAGCCGAGGGGATATTTGTGGGCTCGGGGATTTTTAAGTCCAGCGACCCCGCAACCAGAGCGCAAGCTATCGTTAAAGCCACCACCCACTACCAGGACCCTGCTGTCCTGGCTGAGGTATCTAAAGGTTTAGGAACCGCCATGCCCGGTCTGGACATAAAAGGTATACCCCAAGAAGAATTGTTGTCCCCCCGGGGCTGGTAAGGTGAAAAAAGGTATTGTCACAGGATGCGAAGGGTAGTTACTGACGATTTAGATGCGCTACTTGATGTCTTGCCCATCCATATCCATGAGCCGCTCTACCAGCAGCCCGATCATAACGAGCTGTTGGAGGTAATCTTAGATTTAGGGCGTCTCCCCGAAGCTCGTTTTCCCCATAGGGAGCTAGTCCTTAACTCCAGTGAGGTGAGCCAGTCTGATATTGATTATGTAGTATCACGTATTGGCGAGTTCAGCGGGGATAATCGCGCCGGTATCAACCACACCCTTCACCGCATCTCAGCCATACGCAATAGAAATGGCTACATAATCGGCTTGACCTGCCGTGTGGGCAGAGCTGTGTTCGGCACCGTAGGGATGATTCAAGACCTTATTGAATCGGGCAAAAACGTTCTACTTCTAGGGCGGCCCGGTATAGGCAAAACCACTATGTTGCGAGAAGTGGCTCGAGTACTGGCTGATGATTTCAAAAAACGAGTTATCGTAATTGACACCTCCAATGAAATTGCCGGGGATGGAGACATTCCTCATCCCGCCATCGGGCATGCCCGGCGAATGCAAGTAGCTGCTCCCGCTGAACAACACGCAGTAATGATTGAAGCAGTGGAAAATCACATGCCTGAGGTCATCATTATCGACGAAATAGGCACTGAACTCGAAGCCCAAGCAGCTCGTACTATCGCTGAGCGTGGAGTGCAGTTGGTAGGCACGGCACATGGCAACACTCTGGAAAACTTGATAATGAATCCTACCCTGTCTGACCTTATCGGCGGTGTCCAGACGGTTACCTTAGGAGATGAAGAAGCCAGGCGACGACACACACAAAAATCTGTCCTGGAACGTAAGGCTCCGCCCACCTTTGATATGGTGGTGGAAATTGTCGATTATTACAAGGTAACCGTACATCTTGACGTGACCGAGGCTGTTGATGCTCTCTTACATGGGCAACCCCCCAAGGCCGAAGTGCGCTCGATGGATGAAGATGGTGAGGTAAAAAGGGAAGCGATAACATCTCCTCTTACATGGGAAAGCAAGGAGGAAGAGAAGCAGCCGGAAAAAACGCTGCGATTCTACCTCTTCGGCGCTAACCGGTCTCGATTGGAACAAATTGCCAAGGAAGGGCGCAAACAGTTGAAAATCGCCGCTGACCTTAAGCAAGCTGACATTTTCCTCACTACACGAAGTGATTACCGCCGCAAGCCACAAAAGATACGGGATGCCGAAGCGCTGGGTCTCCCAATTTATGTCCTTAAAAGCAATAATGCCGCTCAAATGAAGCAATGCCTGGACGCCCTCTATCCCCGTGAGGCTCAATCTACCTATGTCCATAATCTACAGCGGATCTTAGCTGGACGCCGCGGTTTCAACCCTAGTAACCGGAGCATGGAATCTGGCGGCAAAAGGAAATCGAGGTAATCCTTGGGACTGTTCATCACCTTTGAGGGTGGCGAAGGCTGTGGCAAAAGCACCCAATCCAGGCTCTTGCTGAAAAAGCTTAAGCAACAAAACGTCCCCGTGGTATTAACCCATGAGCCGGGAGGCACAGCTCTGGGTAACGAGTTAAGAAAAACACTTAAGAGGAAACGGGATTCCTCTATTTCGCCCCAAGCTGAGCTATTTCTCTTGGCTGCTTCCCGTGCCCAATTGGTAGCTGAGGTAATTCGTCCTGCCTTAGAAGAAGGCAAAGTGGTTCTTTGCGACCGCTTCACTCACTCCACAATGGTCTATCAAGGCTATGGGCGGGGACTTGATTTTACTGCCATAAAGATGGTCAACAATATGGCAACAAGGAATCTCAATCCCGACCTCATAATCCTCTTGGATATTTCACCTGAGCAGGGATTAGCACGGAAGCGAAGCTTGAAAGACCGCTTTGAGCTAGAGGATTTATCGTTCCACCGGCGGGTGAGGGAGGGATACCTCAAGATGGCTGCGGCTGAGCCTGACTGCTGGTTGGTGATAGATGCCTCTCTACCTAAAGGGAAAATTGCTGAGATTATCTGGGATAGGGTGAGCCAGTTATTACCCTACCACCCGTCATTGCGAGGAGCTTAGACGACGAAGCAATCTCGCTGCGCTTTGTTTCGTGCGATATACATATAGTGCATCTGTGACCAAAGGAAAAGTAGCTGTGGCATTGAGCGGAGGGGTGGATTCTTCCGCCGCTGCTTTGTTGCTCAAAGAAGCCGCCTATGAATTGCTAGGCATACATATGCGCCTCTGGGATTCTCCCCGCTTCGACTACCAGGCACATCAAGCGGAGAATATCTGCCGCATTTTAGACATTCCCTACCATCAGGTCGACATACAAAGGGAGTTTGAGCTCTGTGTAGTTGACTATTTCTGCCAGGAATACCAACAAGGGCGGACTCCCAATCCCTGCGTTGCCTGCAACCAGCACATAAAGTTTGGCCTCCTCCTCGATAAAGCACTCTCCCTCGGCGCTGACTATTTGGCTACAGGCCATTATGCCAAGGTCGAGCATTCCCGTGATGGCCATCGCTTGCTTAAAGCAAAAGACATCAGTAGAGACCAATCTTATTTTCTTTATACCCTAACCCAGGAAAAGGTCGGGCATGTCCTGTTTCCTTTGAGCGAGTATAACAGAGACGAGGTTAAACAGATGGCAAAGCAGGCGGGATTGTCCACAGTCACCAAGTCCAGCCAGGATATTTGCTTCATTTCCCAGAAGAACTATGGCGCCTTTCTCAGCCAGAGATTCTCCACTCTGCCTGGCGATATTATAGATACCCAGGGAAGGAAATTAGGCCAGCATCGAGGAATAGCCTTTTATACCATCGGGCAGAGGCATGGCTTGGGATTAGCTTCTGGCAAGCCACGCTATGTCATAGGGATAGAGCCTGAAAGCAATAGAATTGTGCTTGGTTCTGAGAAAGAGCTCTACAGCCAGAAGCTTACCGCCCGGAAGCTGAACTGGATATCAGGCAAGGCACCGCGGGAGTCCATTACAGCCAAAGCCAAGATACGCTATAAGTCAAGAGAAGCAGAGGCCATTCTCTTTCCCCATGACGACTCCGTGGATGTTCATTTTACTCAGCCACAAAAGGCGGTAACCCCGGGGCAGGCCATTGTGTTTTATAATCTCGATGAGGTAATGGGGGGCGGGATTATATATCAAATGGAAAAATAAAAGTGCAAAATGTAAAAATACAGAGCAAAGATAAAATTTTTTCCCTTTTTGAGTTGTCATTTTGATTTTTACTTTTTGACTTTGGAGAGATATGCCTCGATTTCCAAACCTTGATCACGAAAACGAGCTCAAATCGCAGGGCTATGAGCTTATCGCTGGCATCGATGAGGTCGGGCGGGGGGCTCTCGCCGGTCCTGTAGTAGCCAGCGCTGTTATCCTGCCCCATCCCGCCGATTTGCCCTGGCTTGGGCTAGTTCGGGATAGCAAGGAATTAACCTCCAGGAAACGTGAATCTCTCTTCGACTTGATTAACAAAGAAGCCGTGGCTGTGGGCATTGGCATCGTTCCCTCTCAAGTGATTGACTCCGTGAATATCCTCAAGGCCACCAAGCTGGCTATGATGCAGGCGGTCGAAAAACTGCCCAAACAACCGCACTTCCTGATTATCGATAGAGTAACTTTGTCTCAATGTCCCCTCCCTCAAAGAGGAATAACCAGAGGCGACAAATTGTGTCTCTCCATTGCTTGTGCTTCTATCGTAGCCAAGGTCACCAGAGACCGTATGATGGAGGAATTTGACCAAATTTATCCTGGCTATGGATTTGCCCAGCATAAAGGCTATGGAACAGGAAGACACATATCCTGTCTGCGCAAGCTTGGGCCTTCGCCAATTCACCGTCTATACTTTGCCCCTGTCAGGAATGTAATTGTAAGCCAAAGCTCTGGCACTTTAACTTCGGGTGAGCTAGTCCCGACAACTAGCCTGTTCAGCCTGACTCGTGTGGATACAGATGAGCCGACACACTAAATAAAACTTCGTTAATAATCGGTGGCTTGGTCTGGCCACTCAGCAAGGTCAAAAATAAAGTGGCCACAGTGGATACAATTTCTTGTGGGAAAATGCCCCACTCACACATGTCTTCCATTAGCGGTTGGCTAAGGGTATAATTGAATTAAAAGGAGGTTAACTATGAGAAAGCTGACAGCTCTATGGGGTAATCTCATGCGTTTTCTTGGATTGGCTTGTCTAATTGTCGGCATCGTTACTGCCGCAATGGAAAAGGCATTGGGTTGGTTCGTACCCACTTCTTGGTTTCTAATTGCCATTTTTTGTATGACAACCGTAGTTTGCACAGAAGTAGCTCTTACTAGAGATTTTCTGGAGAGTAAGAAGGAGAAGTAGGAGAATCATATCGTCAGAATGAGATAAAAACATACATGCTTCCGGGTGCCCTGCCTTTGTAGGAATAAAACTAAGAAAGGAGGAGTAAAATGAAGTTTCTTGTGTTCTCAATGTATGATGTCGCCAAAGCAGCGGAGGTAGCGCAGGCTAGCGATAAGGTAGCTAAAACGCCAGGAGCTAAGGTGCTGGCTATGTATACGTGTATGGGAATGGCATTTCCTGGCGTTCCGCCAAACATGATGGTAGGCATCTCCGTCAACGAGTACGAAAGCAACGAGGCCATGGCTGCCCGTATGTACCCGCTGGGACTTGCCGGGGCAAGCGTTT
>JBAVCL010000024.1:0-2321 GCA_049586675.1 Dehalococcoidia bacterium | reverse complement strand
AGCTATAGATAAGTTTCAGTATAGAAGAGGCTACAAGTTCAGTACCTACGCCACCTGGTGGATCAGGCAAGGTATCACTCGGTCTATAGCTGACCAATCCCGTACCATTCGCATTCCGGTACACATGATAGAAACAATGAACAAGCTATTACGCGCAACGCGACAGTTAGTTCAAGAACTTGGGCGCGAACCAAGTGACGAAGAAATTGGCAGCCGCCTAAATATATCCCCAGAAAAGGTGGAAGGGGGCATGGCTTTGTTTTTCCGTCAGCCAATGTCGCTGGACATGCCCATTGGCGAAGATGAAGATAGCCGTCTAGGTGACCTTGTTGAAGATCAAGCCAGTTTAGCACCAACTGAAGCCACTTCACAGCAGCTGCTCAAAGAACAAATAGATAAAGTGCTCGATGACCTTACCGAACGAGAAAAAAAGGTGCTCCAGCTTAGATTTGGACTTAAAGACGGATATCCTCGAACTCTGGAAGAGGTGGGGAAAGAATTCAATGTGACTCGAGAAAGAATACGACAGATTGAAGGCAAGGCTCTACGCAAGTTACGTCATCCCTCCCGCAGTCGAAAGCTCAAGGGCTATCTAGAGTGATTTACCTAAATGGCATGTCAAGCATAGTACCCATCTTTTTAAGCAACTTGCCTTTTTGTCCATAATAAGAGAGTACGCGGGAATTCCAGGGACACCATACCAATCAGGCCTGCTACAGGTCAGGCATTATCTCCCCCAGAATAGCGCCATACTGGAATTGAACGCACTTTCCTGACTATTCCTGTCTCAGCGACATCCTTTGCTATAATTGATAACACCGGCGCGCGGCGCAGCTATAAATTGAAGATGGATGATCAGAACTGCGAGTTGTTAAGACTAACTCACAAAGAACGGGATGCCGGGGCAGCAGTGCTGGGGCGAGCCTTCACAGAATACGAGCTGTTCCGGTACTATTTCCCTGATGAAACGGAGCGGCGTGCAGCGGCCGATAGGTTAAGTTTCATCGAACTTTCTGTCTGTCTGAAATATGGCGAGGTATATGCGTCTTCAGAGAAGCTGGAGGGCGTAGCAGCCTGGCTGCCGCCGGGGAAGTCACCTTTTGGAATCTGGCAAATTATACGCTCGGTCCCGCTCTCAACTCTTGTCAGGTTTGGACGCCAGGGGGCAAGCCGAATGCGGGCTTACGGTAGGTTCGTAGATAACCTCCACCGCAAGCTGGTCCCGTACCCCCACTGGTATCTGCAAATCATCGGAGTAGCCCCGGCATATCAAGGGCAGGGATTTTCCAGCCGGCTGCTGAGGCTGGTACTGGAACGTATCGACCGCGAGCGGATGCCGTGCTACCTGGAGACGAATGCCGTGAAGAATGTGGCTATCTACCGGCGGTTCAGATTTGAGGTTGTTTCAGAGGATAGGATGCCGGGAACGGAACTGACGATCTTTGCCATGCTGAGAAAAGCGCTAACCCCGTGAAGCCTCACAATCCCAGCAATACCCCACCAATTAAACCTGCCACAAATCAGGTATGATGTCCTCAGATTATGAAGCAATCACTTATTGTAGATGTCGCCCCGAGGACCAAGGGCAAGGACGACCACCATGTTCTTCTTGGTATCTAGGCCATACACAGCCCGCATACCGCCGATGCGCAAACTGAACAACCCTTCTAGTTCACCCCGGAGTCTCTTTCCACTGTGGGGCTTGGACTTGAGTCTTTCCAGAGCGGCGATGGTGCGACGTCTCATGGATGGGGTGGCTTTTTCCAGTGTTCTAGAGGCATCTCGGCTCAGAACAACGTTATACATTTAGCTTCGTCTTCAGCTCCTCCAGAGAGACAAACTCTCCCTTCCTACCTGCAGCCCATGCTTTTCGAGACTCCTTCACCTGCTGCACCAGCTCCTCGTCGCCCAGGATTTCCCCTGTTGCCTCCCACTCCTCCCTTTCTCTGAGGTAGGCGGCAAAGTCAGCCACGGCCTTGACCCGTCCCTCGGAAAGAGACTTCACCTCCTCCAATAGCTTGCCTTTATAACCACCAGTTTTGGCCATTGTTCATCACCTCTTTCTTGATCTCATCACAGGCACGACGTACTCCTTAAAGAAGATACTTAATTTTAAGGATACCACACCAATCAGGCCTGCTACAAATCAGGTATTATGTCCCGAGAGTACCTATGTGGTCTGCCACCAAAAGGACTGTTGTTGTCCAGCGAAAATGTCACCTTAATTGTTTTGCGATTTTGTCACCCCCTATCGATGTGCACTTTGAAAGGTCTGCGCCATGGATGATCCGGGGCAGGCTTGTAAGGACGACCAATCTTTG
>JBAVCL010000023.1:0-2566 GCA_049586675.1 Dehalococcoidia bacterium | reverse complement strand
AGCTATAGATAAGTTTCAGTATAGAAGAGGCTACAAGTTCAGTACCTACGCCACCTGGTGGATCAGGCAAGGTATCACTCGGTCTATAGCTGACCAATCCCGTACCATTCGCATTCCGGTACACATGGTAGACACAATGAACAAGCTATTACGCGCAACGCGACAGTTAGTTCAAGAACTTGGACGCGAACCGAGTTACGAAGAAATTGCCAGCCGCCTGAATATATCTCTGGAGAAGGTAGAAGGGGGCATGGCTTTGTTTTTCCGTCAGCCAATGTCGCTGGACATGTCCATTGGCGAAGATGAGGATAGCCGGTTAGGCGACTTTGTTGAAGATCGCGACAGTTTAGCACCAACTGAAGCCACTTCACAGCAGCTGCTCAAAGAACAAATAGACAAAGTGCTCGATGAACTTAGCGAGCGTGAAAAAAAGGTGCTCCAGCTTAGATTTGGACTTAAAGACGGATATCCTCGAACTCTGGAAGAGGTGGGTAGAGAATTCAATGTGACTCGAGAAAGAATACGGCAGATTGAAGGCAAGGCTCTACGCAAGTTACGTCATCCCTCCCGCAGTCGAAAGCTCAAGAGCTATCTAGAGTGATTTACCTAAATGGCATGTCAAGCATAGTACCCATCTTTTTAGGCAACTTGCCTTTTTGTCCATAATAAGAGAGTACGCGGGAATTCCAGGAACACCATACCAATCAGTAGAGAGATAGGGGGGAATAGCAGAAGGTTCAATGCCCTTTCTCGGGCCTCTCAGGCGCATTCTAGCGTGAATTCCAGCGACCCATGCCAATCAGGCCTACTACAAATCAGGTATTATTCCCCAGAATACGCAGCACTGAGGCAAAAGTAATTACTCTGACTCTCGTTTTGCTCTATGGTTTGCTGCGCGATTCAAAGTATAATAACAGAGTCAAAGTCTCTTAATTCACCGTATTATGCGTATTTAGTTGAGAAGACATAAAAGACAATTAAATGATAGATAAATGGATCAGGCAGCCGAATTTAGATAGGTTAATTATCATGTCCCTTCTCCTTTATATCCCAATTCATGTTCTAGAAGAAGGGGCGTTCGGCTTTCCCGCTTGGGCTGAGAGCTACTGGCGCATACCTGGTTATACGTTTGAGAAATGGGTTATCCACAATCTATTCTTTGCCGGGGCACTGCTTCTGGGATATATTATCTACCGTATTAACAAGGAAAAGCTGCTTGTTTTTGGGGTGGGCATCGTTTGCTGGGGAATAATGAATACCGCCAACCATATAGGCTGCAGCTTAGTATTTTTGAGATACGAACCCGGTATACTTACCAGCTTGCTGTGGATTCCCTTATTTAAGTGGACGGTAGATTACCTCCGCAGTATTAACAGGCTCACGCGGAAAATAATGCTAGCCTCATTTCTGCTGGCGGCTGTACTGTACTGGGGAGCACCTATAACCCTGTTTATTCATACAGGGTTAGGGTGAGCTAATTTCCCGGGACACCATGCCAATCAGGCTTACTACAAATCAGGCATTATGTCCCCAAAATACCCTACTTGAGTCCCAAGGCATCTCGTAGGTTGCCTTCAATTCTTTTCATATCCGGTGCCCTTGTTCAGATAGGTTGGTTAAGTAGTTAAGTATACAAACAAGTTCCAGAAAACGATGATTGAATAAAATGCCAAAAATACCACCGTAATTATATATACGAGTCTGGGTTTTGCATTGTATCTAAGCCATAAAACTAAGGTGGCTAAAAACGCCCCTGATACCTTTATAGCCAGAAACCGCCCCCGACCTACCCAAGCTGCCAGGAAAGGATTCGCTTCTGACCCGTATCCACCTATCACCAGAAACTGGGTTATCAGACCGTCCGCAACTATTATACAAAATAGGGTGTAGAGAGTGTACCTAACGGTTCGGCTTTCGATATGAAAAGACTTCGGTACTTTCAATGCATTGATGCCTTTCAAACATATGAAAACAAAGGCTCTGGTAACCAGTTTTCAAGTTTATAGAAGGATTATCTTGAAGTCAATGAGACTTTAATTCCAGGGATACCATGCCAGTCAGGCCTGCTACAAATCAAGTATTATGTTCCCAGAATACCAAGTCACAAAATCGGATTGAAATCAAAGGCGCAGATGGTGAATTTTGGTTAAGAATCGAACTTGAATAGACTGATATCCACGCAAGCATCAAGCCTATTTATTGGGTCATTTCAAACTGCGATAACGATGACTAGCCAGCAAAAAACAGATGCCCCGAGTAACCTCACTTCCTTCACCAGCTATCGTCCGGCCTGGCCTTCAGCTTACCTTGTACCGGCTACCGCCTGCACCTTTCAGCTTCCACCAAACCCGACTCAAATGCCAGGTCCCTGCTTGGCTACTCGGGACAAACTTAATACTAGCACATATATGGAGCAGTTGTCAAGTCCCTGTGCTGGCTGATGTTGATGTTTTACGATTTTGTCACCCTTAAGTGTTAAGCGAAAATGTCACCATGAAAGAGAGGGTGACATTGACCAAGAAAGAGCAGAGTAGGTTAATGGTGTTGAACGCGGTAGAGGTAGGCA
>JBAVCL010000022.1:0-242290 GCA_049586675.1 Dehalococcoidia bacterium | reverse complement strand
TGGCTTATAGAGTATAATTTCAACCGCCCACACCAATCTCTTGCCTATCTTGCTCCTATACAGTATATTGAAAAGGAACTTGCTAAAATCCGTAGTCCAGTGTTACCCATGTGGTCAGCCAGCACACCTTGTTTTACTTATTGATTTATTGTGTTATAATAAATCAGCGCCAGTGACAGCAGGTACCCTGAGGGTTTAAATAACTTGCCTGCCGAGGCTGAAGTTAACCCTGTGTTTGCTGGCACAGGGATTTTTTGTTATAGACTTCATCTCCCATGACGGAAGGGAATTAAAGAGAAGGCGAATATGTTAAAAGAAAAAAAGGTGCAAATAGTAAGCAATATAGCCGATGATTTGTCGCGGAGCACTATTATCATCGCCACTAATTATCAGGGCCTGCTTGCTAAACAAATGGCTGAGTTGCGTAGTACTTTGGCAAAAGCAGGGATTGGGTATCATGTGGTCAAAAACACTCTGGTCTATCGTGCCGCTGACCAAGTAGGTAAGCCACAATTGAAGGATATAATCGAGGGTCCTGTCGCCCTGGCCTTCGGCCATGATGACATAGTTACTACAGTTAAAGCTTTTAACCAATATATTAAATCTGCGGCATTGTCTTTACAAATTAGAGGAGGATTGTTAGGGAACCGAATTTTGCTTCCAGAGGAACTGACAAGCTTGGCTAATTTGCCACCTAGAGAAGTTCTCATCTCTAAACTGCTTGGGCAACTACAAGCCCCCGTGGTAACTTTACATAACATTCTAAGCTTTCCCTTGCGGGGTCTTGTGACCGTATTACAAAATAAGGCTCAAACTACTAGTAAATAACAAAGGAGGAAATCATGTCACCAGAAGAAGTAGAGAAAGAAGCTAAAGAAGGGGAGGCAAAGAAAGCCCCAAGAGCAAAAAAAGAAGTTAAGGAAGGGGAGGCAAAGGAAGCTCCAATAGCAAAGAAAGAGGCCAAGGTTTTGACCAAGGAGGAAATTGTTGCTGCCATTAAGAATATGACAGTGCTGGATCTGGCTGATTTGGTCAAGATACTGGAGAATGAATTCGGGGTTAGCGCTGCTCCGGTAGCAGCGGCAGTGCCGGTGGCAGCAGCTGCTCCTAGCGCCCAAGCTGCAGCACCATCAGCGGAGGAAAAGACAGAATTCACCGTTACCTTAAAGAGCTTTGGCGAGAAGAAAATTGAAGTTATCAAGGCAGTGCGTGAGGTAACCACGCTAGGATTAAAGCAAGCTAAGGATTTGGTAGAAGCTGCTCCACAGGTAGTAAAAGAAAATGTTCCCAAGGAAGAGGCCGACACAATAAGGAAGAAATTAGAAGCTGCTGGAGCGACTGTAGAGATTAAGTAGAGTCATCTAAGAATTTTCGAATTCTTGAGGGGGGAGGTGAAGTAATATGGCGAATTACCAAATTTTCTTAGTGATGGGAGGGCTTTTCACCCTCCTCGGTATTATTTTTATTTTCTGGAACAGAAGGGAAAAGAACAAATATTACAATTCTATTTTGTTAACCCAAAGAGATATTAAAGAGACTATAACCCATGAACACGAGCGTTTCTGGCTACTCGCTTGGCAAATAGGAGGTAGGGTTTCCCTTATCCTTGGCATCGTACTACTGATTATTGGCGGGATTCTCTGGCATATGGCGTCTTAAGCTTCCTCTGAGCATCGGAGAGCGACGAATGGATTCTCAACAAAGTGGTTCAGTTTTTTCGGGCTTGAATATTCCACAAAACTCGACTAATTGGTATTAGTCAGCGATAGCCAGTTCAGAGCTTGCCGAAAGCATTCTCGTGAAGGAAAGGATTTCTTCGGCTTCGCTCAGGACAGGTCCTTCACGCCTTAGGGTTTGGTGTCGGCTGAAAGTATTAATAGTTAACAGAAGACATTATTGCCATATGTAGCATTTGTGTCTGTGTTCTACCCATTTATCCAACCCGAACTTTCTAATCGTCCTTAAGTTCTGTCTGGGCGAATCGCCGTGAATTGCTCTCAGATTCTCAAACCTCCGACACTTTTCAAATTTAGCGCATTGCCAGCAGCCGTCAAAGCTTTTCTCTTGACAGCATGCTAGAATACCACAGGAGAACGTGGGACACCCTCCGCCTATTCGACAAGGACTGTTACATTGTAGAGCAACTATTGCCTCCAGAACTTCACAACATTCACCATAATGTTCAAGCGTCTTAACAGCATCGAGTTGATTTGTTGCAGAACTGCTCTTGATAGCGGCATATTTATCAAACTCTGTGTGGTGAAGCTCGCAGAGTAATTCTCTTGCCAAATCCGAGGCTTTGCTACGATAGCGAATGCAGTCACCACAATACAGCCCGCAATATCCGATTAGTTCAATTTCTTTACCCATTTACAGTGAACCTCCCATTTTAATTTGAACAAGAAATTGTCCGATTAAGTCTTTGTTAATGTGCTACTCTAGCATGTTGGGGATGCCCCCGCCTAGCCCGGATTAGAGTTCGTTGTTTCCAACAGCAGCGGGCGGAAACCGAGGCTTTGCCACTGATCGGCAGAGGAGGCGTCAATTTAGAACTGAACAATAAACTTTGTTTAAGCCTAATTCGTATAGATCGGCTCGATAAAGTGTAGCTACTACTGAGGACGTGCCGAGAGCCTGTATGGTAGAATGTTTATCAGCGCATATTCACACTTTGACATTGCTTACAGAGGCAACCAATGCGAAAACATAGGGTACCACCTCGGTTTGTCCTGATATTGTGGCCTGTGGCGGACAGAATTTTAAGAGTAATCTATCGCATCAGGCCCCTGAAAGGCGATGATAGCAGCATCATTCGCTTCAACCTTTACCATTACAAAGACTCCACCAAAGTACTAAATGACGGCTCTGAAGTGAAAACTGGAGACACAATCATAGAGCTTCATTTGAACAACGACTGGTTTAAAAGAAGGCGCAATCTGAATTTAAACGCCCCACAATCGCCCCGGGAATTTCTTGGTTGCTTCGCACAGGACCTCCACCTTCTAGCTCAGCAAGTAGCCAGCGGGAGATTTGGTAATATTACAGCACTCCATGGTATCACCATCCTGCATGTAGCCGCCAGACGACTGGGATTCCAGGTTGATGAATTGCCTGCTAGCTTGTGGAATAGAGGGGCCCGCTTCTATATGGCTGGGTTGATGCAGGTCTATCATTTGCGGGGAGATGAAGTATCTGGACTCAGAGAAAAGCCTTGGGAGCTAAAAGAAGTCTGGCTTTCCAGGGCGGCACTTTTGACCAAGTATGGCCCAAAACATCCGTGAGTTCGCTCGTATGTCGAAACCGGGCTTGCTAGGCCGAAATCTCCCTTTCTGACTCAAGAAGCTCAGGCATGGTGACAAAATCAAACCCCCTCTCCATGAGAGCCTCAATGACGAAGGGTAGAGCTTGGAGCATGTGGCTGCGGTCGTATCTTAGCCTGGTATCACGACCATCATGCATGACAATTACGCCTCCTGGCTTTGCCCGCTGAATAATAGTACGTACAATCTCCTCGCCAGATTTTTCTGCCTTCCAGTCACTGGTCATGTTGTCCCAGGTAACTACCGTGTAGCCGAGGTGGCGAACAGTTCGCATCAGCCAGGGGGTACGGAAGCCGTGGGGAGGACGGAAAAGCTTGGGCTCAAGTCCGGTACACTCATAGATTGCCTGACGAGCCATCTCAATGTCACGAGCTACCGTTTTCCCCCGTCTCAAGCATAGTGACTTTTGGTGATAGTAGGAGTGATTTCCAATCACATTTCCTGCTGTCACTATCCGCCGGCAGGTCTCAGGATAGCGCTGAGCGTTTTGTCCAATGACAAAGAAGGTCGCTTTTATTCTATATTGCTCCAGTATGCTGAGAACATGAGAAGTGTATGGCTCGTTTGGGCCGTCATCAAAGGTCAGTGCAATCCGAAGATGGTTGCGGTTGCCATTAGAACACACCTTGCCATAGAACCGGGAGCGAGGGTTGACCCCATGGTAAGTAAACAGTGTACTTAGAACACCAATATCAAAAACGTAAATAAGCCTCCCCACTGCCTCAAACGCGGGGCTGATGTTTACCCAAAGTAAACCAAAGAAAAGGGCAACATACACCCAGGATGCTTTAACTCTCTGCCAGGAAAAATTGTCAACCACTGTTTGCCACGCCTTGGCCGGCCAATCTTCCAGCTTTTCGGAAATTGGTGTATACCAGAAAAGGACCGAGAAGTAATCCACAGTCCAGTTCCAGTATTGATTCACCACACCTATCCTCTTCAAACGACGAGCCGAGGTGCGGACAAAGAGCCGGGGGATAATGCCTCCCTTACCAGCTCTCTTCAGTCTCAAGGAAAATTCGTACTCCTCGCCATAAAACTTGATGCTGGTATCAAATCCACCTACTTCCAGTAGCGCTGAGCGTCGCACGGCGAAGTTACACCCCCATATAGCACCACCTTTATTAAAAGCTTTGCGAAAAATCTGGTCTATGATAATGCTGAGAAAATTACCAATGTAGGAGGTAATCTTGGTGAACTTGCCGGCATCGCAATAGGCATAGGGTCCAGTTATCGACACCGTCTCTGGCTCCCGAACAAAGCGCGACACGAAGGTTGAAAGCCAGTAGGTTGGCGCCTGAGTATCGGCATCGATGAAGACGATAATTTCTCCTGCTGCTGCTTCAGCGCCCCTTTGCCGAGCGCACGCCGGACTTCGCTTACTCTCGTAGACAACCTGGGCTCCCCAATTGAGAGCTATCTTGGCAGTATTGTCCGTGCTGGCATTATCAACTACAATGACCTCATACTCGCCAGCGTAGTCCTGCTTTTTTATGGACTCCAAACACGAAAGCAGATAACTTTCCTCGTTGTAAGCGGGTATTACCACCGACACGAAGGGTAGCCCTTTGGGGCGGTCTGTCGGTGCCTGCACTATGTTATCCTCGCTCATAACCTGTCAACGCTGGAATACATAGCTTCGTTATATTATACCACATTGTCAAGACCCTTGGTGGCACATCGGCATATCTATATCTATTGGCCCAAACTCCCATACATCTTTCTTCGATAGACATCACATTTCTAAGGCTATAAAAGACCTACTTCAGCATCTTAGTCTTAGCATTACAGTCTTTAGTGAATCCATTCGTAGCATGCCGTATATATCAAACTGATTTTAGGTTTAAATTATTTCCTTATGCCGGTACTGTAGAGCTTCCGCCATATGGTGTGTTTTGATGATGTCGCTATGCTCGAGGTCAGCGATGGTGCGGGAAAGCTTGAGGATGCGATGGAAGGCACGACCTGTGAGATGAAGCTGCTTCATGGCGGCGCGAAGCAGGCTCTGGGCTGCTGGTTCCACCGTTCAGAATTCCTTCACCTCTTTGGGCGTCATATCAGCATTGCACTTCAGCTTCGTCCCTCGAAAACGCTCAAGCTGTATTTCATGTGCTGCCTTGACCCTGGCCCTGACTTTATCTGAGCTTTCCCCGGGCTTATCCTCAGTTAGTTTTTCATAATCAATATGGGGAACATCAACAAAGATATCAATGCGGTCCAGCAACGGTCCGCTTATCCTTTTATGATAGCGAGAGATTTCTCCTGACGAGCATTTACATTCCTTAAACGGGTCACCATAATACCCACAGGGGCAGGGGTTCATAGCGGCAACCAGCATAAAGCTGGCCGGGAAGGTAACACTGCCATGAGCACGGCTGACGGTAATTGTTCTGTCCTCTATTGGTTGGCGCAGCGATTCCAGTGTAATGTGCCCAAACTCAGGGAATTCATCCAGAAAAAGCACCCCATGGTGTCCCAGGCTTATCTCCCCGGGCCTTGGCCATTGCCCCCCTCCCACCAAGCCAGCATGGGAAATAGTATAGTGGGGGGAGCGATAAGGGCGCTCTACAATGATGGGAGTGTCTTGCGGCAATAATCCACTAACGCTGTAAATCTTGGTTACCTCGATAGCTTCCTCCATAGTCAACAGGGGAAGTATCGAGGGCAAAGAACGAGCCAACATAGTCTTGCCGCTTCCTGGTGGACCACACATGAGGATATTGTGTCTTCCTGCCGCCGCTATCTCCAAAGCTCTCTTGGCATGCTCCTGACCCTTAATATAAGTGAGGTCGAAGGCGTAACTAGGGCGATATTCCTGCTCCCAATTTATCTCGCCATGGTACTCCGGGATGCCTACTTCGCCTTGAAGATGAGTAACCAGTTGCGCTAACGATTCTGCGGGGAATATATGAATATTGTCTATGAGGGAAGCTTCTTTAGCATCGTCACAAGGCACAAATACAGTAGATAAGCCTTTATCACGGGCTAAAGCTACCATGGGCAATATCCCATGGGTATGGCGTAGCTTGCCATCCAAAGAGAGTTCCCCTAAAAAGATACTGTGGGAGAGGTCGGCGTTTAACTGTCCTGAGCTCATCAGTATGCCTATGGCTATGGGTAAGTCGTAAGCAGGGCCTTCCTTTTTCAAGTCAGCTGGAGCCAGGTTGACAGTAATACGCCTGTTAGGGAACTTGTAGTAGGAGTTTCTTATGGCTGCCCTTACTCTTTCTCTGGCCTCTTGGACTGCCTTGTCGGGTAGTCCCACGATGGTGAAAGAAGGTAAGCCTGGTGATAAATCCACCTCTACTTCCACTACGGCTCCCTCCAGACCCACCACAGCAGCACTTTTTACCTTGGCTAGCATCTTGATAAAACTTCCTTCGTCTGAGTGAGGCTCAGCCTCCTTCTCTTAGAAAGTCTTCAATATTTTTAATTAGTTCCCCATTCTCTTCTTCAGACAGCATAAGGTTGCTTTCCAGCCTGTTAATATAATCATCGATTTGAGGAAAGCGAGACCTCGCTAGGGCCAATTTTTCGTTCTGTTCCCGAATTTGCTGGTCCAAATCACTAAAATCAATTTTCAGGTCTAACCTCTCATTCAAAAAGCTCAGGACCTTTTTTTGAGCTTGAGCATCTTCCATTCCTGCCAAATAAAAAGGTATAGGGACCCACAGGGTTACTCCAAGAATATTCCTCCCCTTAGCCATCCATAACAGGAAAGAATTCAAGGTTGGCCTTCCACCAGGTGGAGTTTGGTAGTCCATATCTATAGCTAGTTCATATTGGCTTAAGACTTCTTTCATTTCTGCCGAGTTAACCACAGCAAGCAACTGCCGCGGAGCAGTATGAGCACTAAGGCTAACCATAGCCCCAATGATATAGAGCTCTTTTACCCGACAACAATGCTCAGCTACATCCAAAACTGAGTTTAGAAATTTATACCATTCCGCCCCAGGAGGGTCACTCTGGAAAACCACCAGCTCATGTTCCGGGCAGGCGTAGAACTTACTTTCAGAAAATTGGGCCAGGTTATCTCTTATGCCAACTCCACCCAAGGGAAAGAAATCCTCTGGTTCAATCTCGGCAAACTCTTGCCCTTTCAGCTTCAAATTCAAGTAGTCTGTAGCTTTCCGTCCCAAATCTCCCCCATCCTCGCTCCAACCCAGCACTAAAGAAGAACGGCGAAGTTCTACTTCCTTATAGATTTTAATAGGATATCCCTGGCTCAACCTCCCTCACCTCGCTTTTTGAAGAACTTATCAACACCTTCCATAATTCTTTTCTCTTCTTCCTCGGTAATCGGCCCAGGCTCAGCCGGTTGGGCATAAGTTACATGCTTTAATCTATCTAGTTGCACCCTTATTTCCGAGGGGATTTGTTGGTAAAATTCTTCAATTCTTTGTTGCACCTTTTGGTCTAACTCATCCAATCTATCCAGGTTAACTTCTATTTTTAGACTATGGCAGAGGACTTCCAGCACTGACTTCGAAGCCTTAGGATAGGAAAGGGGCAACCCCTGAAGATATACTGGTATCTCGCCCATCAGGCAGATAGCCTCAAAACCTCTTTTTTTGGCAACTCCCAGCAAGAGTCCATTTAAACCGGTGATATTTCCATGTCCTCCCCGTCCTTCGATTTCGGACATAAGTACAGTGTTCCTGTATCCTCTTATCTCAGGGATTAAGCTTTCACTATTGGGCACGGCCCAGACTCTGGGCTTTGTAGTATGGTGAATCAAAGCCACAGCTGCTCCTGAAGTATAAACTCTGCGACATTTAAATTTCTCAGCTACATCCAAAACCAGGTTAGCCATGTGATAGGCCTTTCTTCCCTCGGCATACATCCTCCCCTCTTGGGTAGGCTGTTCTTCCCCAATAAAAAAAATCATATCTTTTCCCCCAACTCTCTTGAAATAGAATTTGCTGCTGGGAAATTCTAGGTATTCCAAAACTCCCTTCCTAATCAAGACCTGCTTAGGGTAAAAGAAATCCCAAGGCTCAATTTCTCCAAACTCCTCTGCCCCTAGTGCCCCTCTTAAAGTATCAACTGCGATTATCCCGATATTTCCTATTCCCGGCCAACTAGCTACCAAAATCGGGTTCTCAAGCTGCGGCTCCTGATAAAGTCTGATTCCCATCGCACTCCCCAAATCTGATTTTATATTATATACTATCTTCTCGCCTGCTGTGATGTAAAATAGTTGTCGCCTATTTATGGGGAGATGATCAATGAGAAATTGGGAGAAAGACCTTTCCCCAATCGCTAGGGAAAGATTAGCCAAGATTGGTGAGTTGACCCAAGAAGAAAAAGAGAAGATGCGAGATTCTGAGAAGGTGAATGCTCTACTCTCGGAATTTTACCAAGGTCAGATTAACCCCGAAAGCTTATGGAAGAGGTTAAAAGAAGAAGGCAAGCCATCCCTTCTGAAGGAAGTCCAGGTGAGACTGGTAGATTCCCTTAATTTTGGGAGTACTCCAGCCGAGCTGCAAAGGAAAAGGGACGGAATTTTAGCCATAGAGACCCTCAAGAAAGAACAGAATACTTCTATAATTGAACTAAATTTAAACCTGATGGAGGACTTACAAAAGAGGTATAGAACAGAGATAGAGCAAGCCTACAATGGCATCAGAGCTGAAGTGGAAAGAAATCCCCGGTTAAGGGTAAAACAAGTTCAGTAAGGACAAAACACTATGGTCATTCAACTCACTGTTGATGAGGCGATAAAACAGCTTCCTCAATGGCGAGATTTCCTCTCTAACCAGGAAAAAAGATACAGCCAGGAGTTTGCCAGAGTAATAGAGAAGTTAAAAAGAGAGTTAAAATAAAGGACTTTATATACCTATAGCTACAGCAACGGCATACTGCTTACTATCAGAAAGGCTAACAGAGACCTCTTTTAAGTTTAATTCCGCAGCTTTATTCAAAGCTTGCCCGTAGAGTTTGACCGATGGTCTGCCGTTATCATCGGTGAGAATCTCAATTTCTCGCCAAGCAATGCCTATCCCACCTGTTCCCAAGACTTTCATCACCGCCTCTTTGGCCGCAAATCTGGACGCTAAGGACGAAAGTCTATCCTGGCAAGTCCTAAGCTCCGTTTCGGTGTAAATCCGGCTTAAAAAACGCTCTCCCCCTCGGTTGATTGCTGACTCAACACGCTCTATCTCCACAATATCAACGCCAATGGATGTCACTTAGTCCCCCCTTTTAGGGCGCTTTGAGCAAGTTAATCAACGCAACCGGCATGGCATCAGACTATAAGATTGGCAAGTATCTGGCAAGCTCATAGTCGGTAACATGGATGCGATAGCGGTCCCATTCGATCTTCTTATTCTCGATAAAAGCATTGAAAACATGGTCGCCAAGGGCTTTCCGCACCAGCTCGCTCTTCTCAGTGAGCTGAATCGCTTCCAAGAGACTAGCCGGTAGACTACCTATTCCTCGCTTTTTTCTTTCTTCCTCAGACATGTGATAAACGTTCGCTTCCACAGGTTCCGGTGCCTCCAATCCCTCCTCAACTCCTGCTAGTCCAGCAGCCAGCATCACGCTGAAGCAAAGGTAGGGATTACATGCGGGGTCAGGAGAACGAAGCTCGAATCTGGTCGCATCTTCTTTGCCTGGTTTGTATTCGGGCACTCTAATCAGGTCGGAGCGGTTGCGTGTCGCCCAGGAGAGGTAGACCGGCGCCTCCCAGCCTGGCACCAGCCGTTTATAGGAATTGACCCACTGGCTAGTAACTGCGGTAAATTCGGGGGCATATTTCAGAAGTCCAGCAAGGAAGCTTAAAGCTATTTTGGAGAGGTGATACTTACCATTCTTATCAAAAAAAGCATTGCGGTTGCCCTTGAATAGCGACTGGTGCACATGCATCCCGCTACCATTGATGCCGAGGACCGGCTTGGGCATAAAAGTGGCATAGACTCCGTGCCTCAGCGCTATCTCCTTGACCACAATGCGGTAGGTCATCACATTATCAGCCATAGTCAGAGCATCGGTATAGCGCATGTCTATTTCGTGCTGACTAGTAGCAACCTCATGATGGGACTTATCAACACCGATGCCCATGGCCTCTAGCGCGAGCACTGTTTCCCGCTTCAGGTCATGAGCCGCATCCGGCGGGGTCATGTCAAAATATCCACCTTCGTCCAAACGCTCGCAGCCTTTTGAGTCCTTAAAATAGAAGTATTCCAGTTCGGGGCCAACATAGTAAGTGTAGCCAAGATTTGCAGCTCGTTCCAAATTCTTTCTCAACACAAACCTGGGGTCGCCTTCAAAGGGCTCACCTCCGGGCTTTACGATATCACAAAACATGCGGGCCACTGCCGAGTGCTCCCCGGGCATCCAGGGGAGTAATTGAAAAGTGTCAGGGTCAGGCATGGTAACCATGTCGCTTTCATCAATGCGGGCGAACCCTTGAATTGAGGAGCCATCAAAACCCATTCCTTCCTCCAAAGTGGTCTCCAGCTCGGCTATGCCGATGGAAAGACTTTTAAGGAAACCCAAAATATCTGTGAACCACAGCCAGACAAATCTTACATCATGCTCCTTTGCCATCTTTAAAACATATTCTTTTGCTTCCTCTCTGCTTTTTTTGTCCGTCATGCTTTTCCTCCTTATTTTGTATTTGTATATTATATCAATCTTTTCCTATTTCTCTATAATCTACACTTGGCACTCTCCGTCATTGGCTTAAATAGCATTGTCGCCCTCTTCACCGGTCCTGACGCGCACCGCATTCTCGACCGGCAGGACAAAGAGCTTGCCATCACCCATCTCTCCAGTTCTTGCCGCTGTAGTAATGACATTCAGTATTCTGGCAACATCTTCGTCCAGGACGACTACCTCAACCTTAATCTTAGGTAGTAAGTCTACTTTATATTCGCCCACCCGCCACTGCAACGTGAGCCCTCCCTGTCGTCCTCTGCCACTCACTTCACTCACTGTCATACCAAAATAACCGCTAGCCTCAAGTGCTGTCCTCACGGCATCTAATTTCTCCTGCCGGATAATTGCCTCTATCAACTTCATCGCAATGTGCCTCCGTAAGCCCTTTCACCATGTTGGGAAATATCTAGCCCCACCGTTTCCTCTGTAGCGTTGACTCTCAATCCAATAGTAACATCAAGTATCTTTCCCACAACCCAGGTGACTCCGAAGGCAAAGCCCCAGACGACTGCCACTCCCAAGAGTTGCTTGGCAAGCTGCATGGCATTGCCCAAAATCAGCCCATTGGCACCAGACGGATTAACAGCGACGCTAGCAAAGATACCCATGGCTAATGCACCCCAGGTACCACCGATACCGTGGCACGCCCAAACATCCAATGATTCATCAACCCCCATCTTCTTCGCTCTGAGAAGCATGGCATAGTAACACAGCACCCCGGCAACGATACCAATAGGTATTCCCGCTAAGGGTGGGACAAATCCAGCTGCTGGAGTGATAGCTGCCAATCCAGCAATAGCTCCGGTGGCAGTGCCAAGGATGGTAGGACGCTGGTAAATCCAGCTCAGTATCATCCACGTAACAGCCGCTGCCGCTGCTGAAGTATTAGTAGCGACGAAGGCACTAGACGCCAATCCGCCGGAGGTAAGAGCACTGCCGGCATTAAAACCGAACCAGCCAAACCAGAGTAGTCCAGCGCCAAGCACTACCATAGGTATGTTGTTCGGTTCCATGGGCTCCCTATCCTTGAATCCCCTACGTGGTCCCAGTACCAGAGCTAGAGCCAATGCCGAAACACCAGCCGCTATATGAACTACAATACCGCCCGCAAAGTCAAGAACCCCCAGTTTAGCCAGCCAGCCGCCGGAACCCCATACCCAGTGTGCCACCGGGCAGTAGACCAGAGTCAACCATAAGGCGGAAAAGATGATCAGGGCACTAAATTTCATTCGCTCAACTACCGCCCCAGTGATTAAAGCTACGGTGATTATGGCAAACATGGCCTCAAATGCCATAAAAGCTAGATGAGGAACAGTAGTGGCATACACAGATGAGGGATTCTGTCCGACATTTTTAAGGCCGAGCCAGTCGAGTCCCCCGATGATGCCACCTTTGTCCGGGCCGAAACTTAAACTATAGCCGTAAAGGACCCAGAGGACAGATACCATAGCAATGATAGCGAAGCTCATCATCATAGTGGCAAGAAGGTTTTTCCTTCTCACCATGCCACCGTAAAATAGGGCCAGGCCCGGCGTCATAAGCCACACTAGCGCCGTGGATATTAACAACCAAGCAGTGTCACCGGTATCAATAGGCATTTGAAATCTCCTTTTTAAACATCGTCTTCCTCATGATGACTTCCAATGGGGTCAACTGCTTTGCCTTCGTTATCTTCATCACTCTTTTTCTCATCAGTATGTTCATCCTTGGGAAGCTCTTGACCAGGGATAGCTCCAGACAAACGGGGTGATAAACCTCTCCACAGCTCTATGATTTGGTTTATGTCCATGCTCAATTTTAACCAAAGCATAAAATTTCTATGTTTCCAAAATATTACAAGCAGGTTAAATATTTGTTACATGTTGACAAAATAATTCCATGTTGTTAAGATGATAGGTAAACGGTTGCCGACGTATGTTAGATAATTGAGAGGGATTTGGAGCATGAAAAGAGTATATGTTAAGGAAGAAGTCTGCATTGGTTGCGGACTGTGTGAAGTCTATTGCCGAGTGGAACACTCTCAATCTAAGGACGCCATCAAAGCATTTAAAAAAGAGACTCCGCGTCCTTTGCCTCGTGTGCGTGTGGAGAGGAATATAGAGATTTCTTTCCCTATTCAATGTCGCCATTGCGCTGAGCCCTGGTGTGTTTATTCCTGCCTTACAGGCGCGATGCATAAAGAGCCTACGAGTGATAAGGTTACCGTTGATATGGAAAAGTGTATCGGCTGCTGGACGTGCATAGTAGCTTGCCCTTACGGGGCACTCAGTCGAGACCTGAATAGCAAAACCGTTATCAAATGTGACCTTTGTCCCGGGCGGGAGATACCTGCCTGTGTAATTAACTGTCCCAACGAAGCGCTTGTGCTGGGTGTAGATGAGAAAAAGGAATGACATGGATAAAGTAATTGCCATAATCGACTACGGTGCAGGAAATTTGCGTAGTGTCGCTAACGCCATTAAGAAATTGAACTACCACCCGAGGATAACAAGCGACCCCGGCGAAGTGCTTAATGCTGCTGCAGTTATCCTCCCTGGTGTTGGCGCCGCCGCTGATACCATGAATAGCTTGGAGAAACTGGGAATGGCCGACGCTATTCGGCAACTGATACAACAAAGACGACCACTCTTCGCCATTTGCGTAGGGCTACAAATACTGCTTTCAGGAACTGAGGAAGGAGGCTGGCACGAGTGTCTGGGGGTAATTCCCGGGAAGGTAAAAAGGCTGCCCCCAGGACTTAAAATCCCTCATATAGGTTGGAATCAGGTGAAACAAAGGTTTAGCCATCCTGTTTTTGAGGGCATACCAGATGAAGCGAACTTTTACTTTGTCCACAGCTTCTATGCTGAGCCTGAAGATATAGCGGTTGTGGCCGGCACGACAAGCTATGGCGTGTTTATGTGCAGCATGGTAATCAAGGATAACCTGATCGCAACCCAGTTCCATCCTGAAAAAAGTGGTGAGCATGGATTAAAGATGTATGCCAACTTTTTGAAGATAGCGTTAGACACGAGGTAGAAATAAATGCAAACCAGATACTTGATTATAGGAAATTCGGCTGGCGGCATTGGAGCGGCTGAAGCCATACGCCAGGTGGATAAGGAAGGGGCTTTGACCATCGTTTCCGAAGAGCCTTATCCTGCTTACTCACGCCCTCTTATCTCAAAATACCTAGCGGGAGAACGGACCCTCGAAGGAATATTATTCCGTCCCCTCAACTTTTATGACCAGAACAATATTCTTTTTCTCCCGGGCAAGAAAGTGACGCACCTAGAACTAAATGGCCGGACTGCTTGGTTAGAAGACAACGAGCAGATTGCCTGGGAAAAGCTCCTACTCGCCGTAGGAGGGAAACCTATCTTCCCTAAGATGAAAGGGAGTGACAAGAGAGGTGTTTTTACCTTCACCAACCTTGATGACGCTAAGACAGTTGAAAGATTCCTGGATAACGCCAGAAAGGCAGTAGTCATTGGCGGCGGGCTCATCGGAATTAGTGTAACCGAAGCTCTAGTGAAACGAGGAGTTGATGTACTAGTAGTGGAAATGAAAGAGAGGATATTGAATACCATCCTCGACGAACAAGCATCCCTAATAGCTGAAGAAATTCTTACACGAGCCGGTGTGAAAATCATTACAGGCCATACCGTGGCTGAAATCAATGGAAGAGAGACAGTTCAAGGAGTTACTTTAGATAGTGGGAAGACGATGCCTTGCGACTTAGTTTTGGTGGCTATTGGAGTATCACCACGCCCGGAGCTCGCACTAGATGCCAAGTTAAAAGTGAACCGGGGCATAGTAGTGGATCGTCATATGGCTACAAACCACCCAGATGTTTATGCCTGTGGAGATGTGGCTGAAGCATATGACTTTGTGTACGGGGAGAACAGACTCAGCCCCATCTGGCCCAATGCTTATATTGGAGGCAGGGTTGCTGGATTTAACATGGCTGGCATCCCCACCAAATACCCTGGCGGCACAGCTATGAATTCGCTCAACTATTTTGGAATTGACATCACCTCCGCGGGAATGCCTACAGCACCCAATAACGACGGCTATGAGGTTATCAGCAGGCAAGAGAGCAGCACATACCAAAAGGTCATTTTGAAAGATAATCTCATAGTAGGAATGATATTCGTGGAAAATATTGAAAAGTCGGGCATAATTTTCGGTCTTATGAGGGATAGAGTTAATGTAGAAAGCTTTAAGCAATCGCTTTTGGCGGATAATTTCGGCCTGGCGTTTTTCCCCCGAGCATTGTGGCAAGAGCTGTTGGAAACACCGCCAGGGTTGCTTCCTCAAAGCGCTCTATCCATTCGAACTGAGGAGGAAACCTTTATTGGCGAATAACTATCTCATTGAGGAGGTTAAGCCATTGAAAGAACTAAGCAGGATAAACAACTTTTATCACGATGACAAGGTAATGGATGCTTGTTCCATCTTTGGAATGATGGATACTTCGGGGAGGCGGTTCTCAGGTAAGGAGGTAATAGAAGCTATCGCCAACATGCATGTTCGTGGTAATGGTCTGGGTGGCGGATTTGCTGTTTACGGGCTATACCCCAAATATGCCAACTATTATGCTTTCCACATAATGTATTTGAGTCGCGAGGGGCAAGCCAAAGTTGAGGATTTCCTCGAGCAAAAGTTTCATGTGCCTCATGCCGAAGAGGTGCCCACCAGGCCAATTCCGGCTATAGTGAACCCTCCCTTGGTGTGGCGTTATTTCCTTGAAGTGAAAAACGAGGAAACTAACAGCCAGTCAAAAGACGAGTATGTCGTAGATAGGGTCATGGAAATCAATACTAAGATAGAAGATGCCTTCGTCTTTTCCAGCGGCAAGAATATGGGAGTGTTCAAGGGAGTGGGTTATCCCGAAGAGATAGCCGAATATTTCTGCCTGGAGCAGTATGAAGGTTACCTCTGGACAGCCCATGGCAGATTTCCCACCAACACTCCTGGTTGGTGGGGTGGAGCACATCCCTTTAATATCCTGGACTGGACAGTGGTTCATAATGGTGAAATCTCTTCCTACGGCATAAATCGACGTTATCTGGAGCAGTTTGGCTACAACTGTACTATGCAGACTGACACCGAGGTGGTGGCCTATGCCGTTGACCTTTTAATGCGCAGACATGGCCTTCCGATAGAGATAGCCGCCAAGGTATTAGCACCTCCTTTATGGAGTCAGATAGAGCGCTGTTCCCCAGAGGAGCAAAGAATCTTTCGAACTTTGCGCCAAGTGTATGGCAGCCTTTTGCTCAACGGGCCTTTCACTGTGATCATTGCTCATCAAGGGGAGATGATTGGCCTTACTGACAGGATAAAGTTACGTCCTCTCACCGTAGGAGTGAAAGGGTCGGTGCTTTACCTTTCTTCGGAAGAATCAGCCATCCGTCTTGTTTGCCCAGACCTTGACAGAGCCTGGATTCCCATGGGTGGTGAGCCTATTGTCGGCAGTTTGGAGAAGCCACTTGAGCCTGCCCGTCATCGCGAGGAGCACAAGCAACGTGGCAATCTCTAATAAAAGTTATGTGAAGATTAGCAAGTAGAAGGTGCAAGCAAATGTTGACTAAAAGGATTATACCTTGCCTTGATGTTACTCAAGGGCGAGTAGTTAAGGGCACTAGCTTTACTCATCTTCGGGATGCTGGCGACCCTGTGGAGCTAGCTGCCTTCTACTACACGGAAGGTGCTGACGAGCTGGTCTTTTTAGACATCGGTGCTACTCCGGAGGGACGCGACACCATGGTTGACGTTGTCGAACGGGTCTCCGAGCAGGTTTTTATCCCCCTCACCGTTGGTGGAGGTTTGCGCGGCATTGAAGATATGCGACGCATGCTAAAGGCGGGAGCAGACAAAGTATCCATTAACACTGCTGCCGTGCAAAATCCCAAGCTTATCACTGAAGGGGCAGAGAAGTTTGGCAGTCAATGTATTGTCGTGGCTATTGATGCTAAGCGGCTAGAAAGTACTGATAGTGCTAAATGGGAGGTCTGCACCCACGGAGGACGAAAGTCTACTGGCATTAATGCCATCGAATGGGCTAAACAAGCTGTAGCTCTTGGGGCAGGAGAAATACTCCTTACCAGTTGGGATGCTGATGGCCAGCGAGCTGGATATGACCTGGAATTGACCCGTACTATCAGCGAAGCAGTTATGGTGCCAGTCATCGCCAGCGGTGGGGCCGGCAATTTGGAGCATCTCTATGAGGCTTTAGTCATAGGCAAAGCCGATGCTGTTCTCGCGGCTAGTATTTTTCACTACCAGATTTATTCCATTCGCCAAGCGAAAGACTACTTAGCTGCAAGAGGAATACCTATAAGAAAAGGATAAGATGAAGACATATTTGCCGCCAAAATTCATAGTGGAGAGAGACGATCCTCGGTGTATTAGATGCGAGGTGTGTGTCAACCAATGCACCTTTGACGTTCATTCTTATGATGCTGAGGACGATGAAATAAGAAGCCATGAAGAGAATTGTGTTGGCTGCCACCGTTGCGTGGTCTTTTGTCCCACTAAGGCTTTGACTATTAGAAGAAATCCACTGGATTACAGAGAGAACTACAACTGGCGCCCTGAGGTTATCGAAGATATTATCAAGCAGTCTGAGACCGGCGGCGTGCTTCTTACTGGCATGGGGAATGATAAAAGCTACCCCATTTACTGGGACCATCTACTTCTTAATGCCAGCCAGGTGACCAATCCTTCTATTGACCCTCTGCGTGAACCCATGGAATTGACCACTTATCTGGGGCAGAAACCTGATAGGGTGGAGTTTGGCTCGGTGGGTCTCAAGACAGAGCTGGCTCCCCAGGTCAAGCTCGAGGTTCCTGTAATGTTTTCCGCCATGTCCTATGGTGCAGTAAGCCTGAATGTGCAGGAATCTCTAGCCCGAGCTGCCACTGAGATGGGAACTTTGTGGAATACAGGTGAAGGTGGACTTCATCCCAAGCTTTATAAATATGGAGATAACACTATAGTCCAGGTAGCTTCAGGGCGATTCGGCGTTCATCCAGAATACCTCAATGTGGCCAGGATAGTTGAAATTAAGATTGGTCAAGGGGCTAAGCCCGGCATCGGAGGACATCTCCCCGGGGAAAAAGTGAGCGCTGAGGTAGCCAGGACCCGCATGATACCCAGAGGCACTGATGCTTTATCCCCAGCTCCGCAGCACGATATCTACTCCATTGAGGACCTGGCGCAGCTTGTCTATGCCCTAAAGGAAGCCACAAATTATACTAAGCCAGTAGCAGTAAAGATTGCTGCTGTTCACAATTCCGCAGCTATCGCCAGTGGCATGGTGCGAGCAGGAGCAGATATTATAGTCTTAGATGGCTTGCGAGGCGCTACAGGCGCTGCGCCCAAGATCATCCGTGACAACGTTGGCATTCCCATTGAACTAGCTCTCGCTTCCGTGGATGACCGCCTCAGACAAGAGGGCATCCGCAATCAGGCCTCCGTTGTAATCGCAGGCGGAATCAGAAACAGTGGCGATGTAGCCAAAGCCATTGCCTTAGGTGCCGATGCCATCTACATCGGAACTGCTGCTCTTGTTGCCCTAGGATGCACCACTTGTCAACAATGCCATACAGGAAAATGTGCCTGGGGCATTTGCACCACGGATCTCTGGTTAACCAAGAGGGTTAACCCCGACATCGGAGCTAGACGGCTGTCTAACCTCCTTCGTGGCTGGAGCCTTGAGCTTAAGGACATACTGGGCGGCATGGGTATCAATGCTTTAGAAAGCCTTCGTGGCAACCGCCTCCATCTCAGAGGCGTGGGACTTACCAATACTGAGCTGGAAATTCTCGGAGTAAGGATGGCAGGGAGCTAAGATGCAAGAAGTTGTAACAATAGATGGCCAGGGCATTTTCTACCGAGAACTCAATGCTAAATTGAGGCAAGCGGCATGGAATGGAACTCAAAAGATCGAGTTACGAAATGTCTACGGACAGAGATACATCGGCACAGATTTGGGTAAGCCGGTCGAGATTGAGATATTCGGCACACCGGGTAATGATTTAGGGGCTTTCATGGATGGGCCCAGAATTATTGTTCACGGCAATGCCCAAGATGGCTGCGGGAATACTATGAATAGCGGGGAAATAATTATTCATGGTCATGCCGGGGATATCCTTGGTCTATCCGCCAGGGGAGGTAAGATCTTTGTTAAAGAGGATGTTGGTTATCGGGCAGGTATCCACATGAAAGAATACCAGGACAAAAAGCCAATGGTGATCATTGGTGGCACAGCACAGGATTTTTTGGGTGAATATATGGCAGGTGGGATTCTAATACTCCTGGGGCTAAACCTCGAAGAAGGAGAGAGACACAAGGCAAATTTCATCGGCACTGGCATGCACGGTGGCGTTATCTATATGAGGGGTGAGGTTCAGGAATTTCAGATAGGCAAGGAGGTAGGTGTCGCTGAACTGGATGAAAACGATTACTTGATTCTAAAGGAGCTCGTAGGTGAGTTCGCTTATCACTTCGGTTATGATGCCGAAGAGATATTAAAATACAAATTTACTAAACTTTTCCCCCTTTACCTTCGCCCTTATGGCCAACTCTACGCTTATTAGACCCCATAATATATAATGCCATTCTGAGGGAGCATAGCGACAGAAGAATCTCTGAGCCCTTTTACTTCGCTCAGGGCGACATGGAAAGTAGGTGGACAGTTACGATCTAAGGGGGGCACAGCTTGCCTAGAGTGTTTATTATAGCCAATGACAGCGAGCCAATAAGGAAACTGAAGGTGGATCTCGCCCAGGGAGGTCTTGATTGCCTGATTGTTCCTCAGAATAATGAAGCAATCAAACAAATTGCTGGGCAATCCCCGGGGCTGCTGTTGCTAGATACGGATGAAGCGACAATTGGTTCAGAAGTATGGGAACTAGCTCAAAGGACAAGGCAAGAAAGACAGATACCCATTATCGCTCTCCTCCCCAGAGAGAAACTCAATGGCTTCGGTTTCAGCACCAGTATAGATGATTTCGTGGTCAAACCTTGGGAAGCCACCGAGGTTACAGTCAGGATAAAGCGAATCCTGAAACAAAAAGGGGGCATGGAAAGCGAAGATATAATTAGATGTGGCGACTTAGTTATAGATTCAGCTAAGTGTGAGGTATTGCTTGGTGGTAAGCCGATAATACTGACCTTCAAGGAGTATCAGTTACTCAAATTCCTAGCAAACAATAAAGGAAAGGTTTTTACCCGAGATGTTCTCCTGGACAAGGTTTGGGGCTGGGACTACTACGGCGGTGACAGAACAGTAGATGTTCACATCAGGAGATTGAGAAGCAAGATCGAGGATAAAGACCATTCCTTTATCGAGACCGTACGAGGTATAGGATATAGATTCAGAGAGTTGTAAGTCTACGTCTGAGATTATCGCAATCCACGGAACTGACGCCCACTATTGGGAACCAATTTTAGCCGTTGTATTAGATAAGTTATCCCACTTAAGATAGCACCAATTTCCCTCAAGCTACTTCTCCCTGAATCGATTAGTGATTGGCAATCTCCTATCCCGGCCGAAGTCCCTGGGGGTTATCTTTATGCCGGGAGCGGCTTGACGGCGCTTATATTCGTTCCTGTCCACCAATTTGGCTACTCTCAAGACAGTCTCACGGTCAAAACCCATGGCTATAATCTGGTCAATCGCCAAGTCATCCTCCACATAGGCCTTTAGGATAGGATCCAGCATATCATATGGGGGTAGGGTATCGGTATCTTTTTGGTCGGGTTTTAGTTCAGCCGACGGTGCTTTGTTCAAGATGGCAGGTGGTATCACCTCTTTCCCAGCCTGGCGATTCTTATACTGTGCCAACTTATAAACCGTCGTTTTAGGCACGTCTTTAAGGGGAATAAGTCCTCCGGACATATCGCCGTACAGTGTAGTATAGCCCATGGCTGTCTCGCTTTTGTTGCTGCAAGCGAGCACCAACCAGCCAAACTTGTTGGACAAAGCAAAAAGGAGATTGCCCCTGATCCTTGCCTGAATATTCTCCTCAGTCGCATCAGGCTTGGCGTCTTTGAATGGCTCCGCTAGCGTTTCCAGATATGCACTGAATGCTTTCTCAATAGGAATTACCTTGAACTCTATACCTAGATTTCTTGCCAAAGCTTTAGCGTCTGATTTGCTGCCAGGCGATGAGTAACGAGAGGGCATGGAAACACCTATGACATTGTCAGGTCCTAGGGCATCCGCCGCTATAGCAGCTACGAGGCTTGAGTCAACTCCGCCAGATAAACCGATGACCACTTTCTCAAAACCATTTTTGCGTACATAGTCTCTGGTGCCCAAGACCAGCGCTTGATAGATCTCAGCAACCTCATCCAATCTTTCAGTTTGTCTTGGTGGCAAAAGGGGCTTGGCAACTGCCGGATATTCACGTAACACCTCTATCTTGGTGGCCCGCTCTAGTTCCTCCTTAGCCCACGGTGTCTCTTTCCTTCGTCGAGGGTCATGCAACTGTGAACGAAATACAGATTCCATATCCAGATCAGTCACTACGAGATCTTCCTCAAACTGTCTGCCCCGTGCAATAGGCTCCCCCTTCTCGCTAAAAATTACGCTATTGCCGTCGAATACAAGCTCATCTTGCCCCCCAACCAGATTATCGTAAGCAACAATAGCTACGTTGTCGGCGGCTCTGGTAGCAAGCATTCTCTCCCTAGAGAGTCCCTTGCCAGCATGATATGGAGAAGCGCTGATATTAACTAACAATCTAGCCCCAGCAGAAGCTTGCACTGTTGCCGGCCCGGTTTCATACCAAATGTCTTCACAGATGGTTATGCCTACACCAATGCCATAAATGATGAAAACGGGACATTCTTTCCCCGCCTGAAAATATCTATTTTCATCGAACACGCCATAGTTCGGTAAATAAAATTTGTGGTAGACACCCACCAGATTTTTGTTGTAGAGCACCGCGGCAGCATTGTATATATCGGCATCACTGTCGACGAAGCCCACTACTATTGCTATGCCTGAGCTGTGCTCTATTATTTTGTCCAGATATTCTTTGTTCTGCCTGATAAATTGTGGTTTAAGCAGCAAATCTTCGGGGGGGTAGCCAGTTATAGCCAATTCAGGGAAGGTGAGCAGGTCAACTCCCAGCGACTTTGCCCGGTCAATGAATTCCACTATTTTCTTGGTATTACCACTGAGGTCACCTACAGTGGCGTTAATCTGAGCTATTCCAACTCTGATGCTATGCAACTTGCCTCCTTATGGCAACAAATAGTATAGCAGACACCAACAAGCATTTTCCGTAGTCTATAGAGGTTAATACAGAATAAATGCCCTCTTATTCAAATGCTCTTGGCCCACTCCACAGCGTTCAGAAAAATGCGGAAGCCGTCCCCGTAATCCCGCCGGGGCTCTCTGGTCCACCTAGGGTGTTGTGTCCAACGGATGAATCGCTCCGGGTGTGGCATCAAGGCAAAGATGCGACCAGTAGCATCACAGATACCGGCTATATTGTTCACTGAACCATTGGGATTGTGAGGGTAGCCGGCTCGAATGTCTCCTGTCTCATCAGCGTAGTAAAGCGCCACATTTAGCTCTTCTAGCGCCCCCGCTTCAATTACCACCTTGCCCTCTCCGTGGGCCACTGGGAGATACATAAGGCTTATTCCCCGTGTAAAAATGCAGGGGCTTGTTTTATTGGCGCGGAGGTAGACCCAGCGACACTCAAACTTGCCGGAATCGTTGCCAGCTAGAGTTAGTGATTGCGAGTTTTCACTCCTCGACTCAGGTAACATACCAGCTTTCACCAGTACCTGAAAACCATTACAGATTCCCAGAATGAGCCTGCCATCGTCAACAAACTTTTGAATTCTGTCCCCTAGCTTGAGTCTTAGTTCGTTGGCCAGGATTCTCCCGGCCGAGATATCATCCCCGTAAGTAAAACCACCGGGGATGACCATTATCTGGTAATTGGAGAGAAGCTTCTGCTGACGGATAAGCTCACCCACGTGGATCAAGTCCACATGTGCCCCAGATCGTTCGAAAGCAAAGGCGGATTCCACGTCGCAGTTTGTCCCCGGGGCTCGCAATATTAGCGCCTTTACTTTAGTCATCATGTCAAGTCCTACCAGCGAAGAGGTCTTTGCCAAGCCTCTTTGAGTTCAGTAATGAGAGCTGAAAGCACCATTTTCCCATTAAGACCATAGACCTCGAGCTTTTCCTTGCTTGTAACCTGCCCAATGGCGGCGAAATCAACCCCAGCCATCATATCTTCGAACTGATGCCTGTCCTTGGGGGCTACCTCTACCAGGAACCTGGTATTCGATTCGGAGAAAAGCACGTAATCGTCTCGATTCATTGCTTCGCCCAGCGGCACTTGCTCCAAATGGATTACCATCCCTAAACTTCCGGCGAAGGCCATCTCGGCGGCAGTCACCCCGATGCCTCCTTCGCTCAGGTCATGGCAGGCCCGCACCAAGCCCTTCTCCATGACAGCACTGAGGGCATCCATGAGCTTCTTCCCTTTCTTGGAGTCAACCTGAGGCACCCTATTCCCCACATAACCATGAATGTCGTAATATTGTGAGCCGCCAAGCTCATTCCACGTAGTGCCGATGATGTAGACCAGGTCGCCCTCTCGCTTGCAATCCATTGTAACCGCCCTCTCCACATTATCCATTACCGCCACAGCGGAGATGAGCAGCGTGGATGGAATGCAAATACTCTCTTTTTCGGTCTCAAACTCATTGTAGAGGCTATCCTTCCCAGAGATGAAGGGTGTCTCATATCCGAGAGCAACATCGTAGCAGGCCTGCGCCGCCCGCACCAGGCCACCCAGTCTGTCAGGCTTGTCGGGATTACCCCAACAGAAATTATCCAACAGCGTCACCCTGCGAAGGTTGCCCCCAACAGCCACAACTTGCCGCAATGCCTCATCTATAGCGGAGGCAGCCATCCAGTACGGGTCGATGTCCCCATACTTGGGATTGATGCCATTGGCAACGACGATACCCATATCTGAACCGAGTATCGGTCTGATGATGGCAGCGTCGCTAGGGCCATCGTTGTTTACCCCTGTGAGGGGCTTGAGAACACTACCGCCTTGCACCTCGTGGTCGTACTGGCGTATCACCCATTCTTTACTGCAAACATTCCACGAGGAGAGAATACGCAACAGGTCTTCACGCAGGTCACTTGGCTGCGGAAAGTTCGGCTCATCATGCTGTGGCAGCTCCCAGACAGCTTCCTTCTCTAGTTGAGGCAGCCCTTTGTGCAGGAACTTCATATCGAGGTCGCCAACCAGATTGCCCTCGTAGAAAAGCTCAAGCCGTCGGGTATTGGTGAACTCTCCGATGACAGTAGCTTCTACATCCTCACTCTGGAAAAGAGAAATCAACTGGTCGACTGTGTTTGGTGGCACGGCCAGCACCATCCGTTCCTGAGATTCAGATATCCATATCTCTGTGTAGGAGAGTCCCAAATACTTCAGAGGGACTCGCTCCAGGTAAACACGTACGCCCGTTTCCTCGGCCATCTCCCCCACCGCCGACGAAAGCCCACCCCCTCCGCAATCGGTGATTCGCCGGTATAGTCCCCGGTCCCGCGCCTTGAGGAGGACATCAATCAGCTTCTTTTCGGTAATGGGGTCGCCAATCTGAACGGAACTGCTGGAGATAGCCTCCGACTCCTTGGTAAGTTCTCCCGAGGCGAAGGTAACGCCATGGATGCCATCACGTCCGGTCCTACCCCCCACCAGAACCAACAAGTCTCCAGTCTGCTGCTGGCCCCTCTGGCTCATGCTCACGGGTAATAGACCCACTGTCCCGCAGAAGACCAAGGGATTTCCTATGTACCGCTCGTCAAAGAGGATAGCGCCATTTAGCGTGGGTATGCCGAGCCGGTTCCCGTAGTCGGCCACGCCGGCGCGAACGCCCTTGAAAATGCGGCGGGGATGCAATACACCACGAGGGAGCTTATCATAGGAGAAATCAGGAGGGGCAAAGCAAAACACATCAGTATTCAGAATGGGCTTGGCTCCCAGTCCCGTCCCCAGGATGTCGCGAATGACACCCCCTATCCCCGTCGCTGCCCCTCCATAGGGCTCCACTGCCGAGGGATGATTATGCGTTTCTACCTTGAAACAGATGGCGTAGCGGCCATCGAAATCTATTACGCCGGCATTGTCCCGAAAAACCGAAAGACACCAAGGCTTTTTTAACTCCTCGGTGACCCTCATCACAGTGCTCTTAAGCAGGTTATCGACAACAAGCCGCCCTAGCTTGATTCTGCTCTTGAAAGTCTTGTGGATGCAGTGCTCGGACCAAGTCTGTGCCAGGGTTTCAAGCTCCACATCAGTGGGATTGCGGCCCAGCCTTGAGAAGTAATCCTTGATGCGCCTCATTTCGCTCAGATTCAACCAGAGCCTGTCCTTGCTCAACTCCATCAGACCGCCATCGTCCAAGCTAAGCAAATCCACATTAGTCAAGACGAACTTGTAGGTTGTGGAGGGGAGAGCAACCGTTTCCCGCTTAGTGACTACATGCTGGATAAGGCTATTAACCAGCAGATTATCACAGATAGATTGAAGAGCCTCCTCCGAGAGATCACCCCGTAAGGAATATTTGCGGGCGGTTTTCACTGATGTAATCGTAGCTATATCGAGGTCGCGGATTGCCTTGCCGACGCTCCCCGCCACGGGATCCGTCACGCCAGGATTGTAGGCCACCTCGATAACGTGGGTATCCCCACCCTCAATACGAGATAAAGGCCCTTCACCCCAAGAAAAGTGCTCAACTACAGGGTCAGCTAGTAATTCTTGACCAATTTCTACTACCTCTGCCTCATCCAGCTCTCCCTCCAGAAGATATACATCGCTAACCCTAGCCTGTTTTACAGTCGTGATGCCAATGTCACGGATGTCCTTCTCTAGCCTGTCTCCCTCGGGGTCGGGGAAACCGGCCTTTACTGAGACCTCAATCCGAAACAAGAGATTTACCTTTCTACAATTTTCAGGAGCCTACCATCCTTCAAGACCCAAACTGGCTACCTCGAAGGATTCCATCCTCAGGGTTGTGTGACAGTTTTTGGCTGACTATGTCCAAGAAATAGCTATGGAACCTCAAGTCGTCGGTGAACTCCGGATGGAAAGCACAGGCCAGCAGCCGATTCTGCCTGATGGCGACGATGGTACTATCTGGAAGATGGGACAAGATTTTCACACCTGGCTTGACCTCTTCGATGATCGGGGCTCGAATGAAAACAGCATGGAATGGCTCTTCGCCCACAAGCGGTATCTCTAAATCTGCCTCAAAACTATCAATCTGGCTGCCAAAGGCGTTGCGCCTGACCTTGGTATCCATGAGGCCCAGAGTCTCCATTTCGTAATTGGAGACATTCTTGGCAAGCAAGATCATCCCGGCACAGGTTCCCAAAATAGGTAAGCCATCTCGAGCCATCTTCCTTATAGGTTGAATCAACCCAAAACTCTCCATAAGCCTCAGCATGGTAGTGCTTTCCCCGCCGGGGATAATAAGCCCATCCAGTGTATCAAGCTCATGGGGCAGGCGAATTGAAGGGGCCTCCACACCCAATTGTCGCAGAATGCCAATATGCTCTATAAACGTTCCCTGTAGAGCGAGAACCCCCACTTTCATATCTTATCGATTTCCTGAATCGATTCTTGGTGGCTAAACTCGCGCTCCAAGTGCAGACTCAAGGGATTATCCCTCGGGCCAAGGCTCATGATACACCAAGCGACGGAACTAAGCAAGCTCTTATTATACTTGACAAGGATGACTTCGCTGTGGTATTGTGGAAAACGGTTTCCCATTACCCAGAATACTAGAGTGTTACCGTGGGTTTCGAAACACAGGACGTAGAAAGAAAAACAATCGCTATTCTCAGGATCCTGAGCCAATCCAGTGAGCCTGTTGGCGCTAGAGTTATTTCCCACAATCTTAAGGATGATGGCATCGAGTTAAGCGAACGAGCTGTCAGATACCACCTTAAGCTAATGGATGAACGCGGGTTTACACAGAGTGCAGGAAGGGATGGGAGGTTAATTACCCAGCTAGGCCTCGAAGAATTAGAAAGTGCTTTAGTTAGCGACAAAGTTGGCTTTGTAGCTTCTAAAATTGAGCTTCTGGCCTATCAAACGGAGTTCGACCTAGACAAGCGTCAAGGCAAAGTCCCTGTAAATATCTCATTTTTCCCTGAGAGGCAATTTAAGAAGGCGATCGAAGCCATGAAAGGAGCTTTTCAGGCCGGGATTTGCGTTAGTGAGCTTGTGGCTGTAGCCCGTCAGGGTGAAAAATTGGGGGCGGTAGTTGTGCCCCAGGGTAAAACAGGTCTAGCTACCGTTTGTAGCATTATAGTAAATGGCGCTTTGCTTCAAGCTGGTGTCCCTATGGATTCCAAATTTGGTGGCATCCTTCAAATTAAGAACCACAAGCCTTTACGATTTGTGGAGCTTATTCAGTATTCGGGCTCATCCCTAGACCCTTCAGAGATATACATCACCAGTAGGATGACTAGCGTCGGGCGGGTGGCTAGAGAAGGGCAAGGAAGGATTTTAGCCAATTTCCGAGAAATACCGGCTATATGCCAACCCCTAGCAGAAAAGGTCGTTGCCGGATTGAAAAAAGCTAATCTGGGTGGAGTGATTATGATGGGCGAGGTGAGCAAGCCTTTGTGTGAAGTTCCTGTGGAATTAAATAAGGTAGGCATGATACTCACAGGTGGACTTAATCCTGTGGCTGCTGCTGTTGAATCCGGCATTGAAGTAGAAAATCGTGCTATGAGCACTATCATGGAATATAAAGACTTGATTAGATTCTGGGACTTATGAAATGAACGTAGTGAGAATCATACCATGCTTGGATGTGAAGGATGGCAGGGTGGTTAAGGGAGTGAAATTCGTAAACCTGAGGGATGCCCGAGACCCTGTAGAGGCAGCGGAGGCATATTGCCGTGAGGATGCTGATGAACTCGTCTTCCTAGATATTGCCGCTACTGTGGAGAACAGGGGAACGAAGCTGGAGTGGGTCAAGAAGGTAGCGGAAAAGGTTACCATCCCTTTTGCTGTGGGTGGTGGGATTAGGGATACCGAGGATATGAAAGCCTTATTCGACCTTGGCGTAGATAAAGTCTCAGTCAATACCGCAGCTGTGAGGAATCCTGAGCTTATAAGAGAGGCTTCCAGGAAGTTTGGTAAGGAAAGGCTCGTTGTGGCCATAGACGGGCGAAAAAAACCCATTAAAAGCGGTCGCCCACGATTAGAGGTGGTGGTCAAGAGTGGTAGCGAATCTACGGGACTAGATATTGTCGAGTGGGCAAAAAGGGTGGAGAAGCTAGGGGCCGGGGAGATTTTGCTCACCAGCAAAGATGCCGATGGTACCAAGGCGGGTTATGACCTGGAGATGACTAAAGCCGTGGCTGAAGCCGTCAAAATTCCCGTCACTGCCTCCGGCGGCGCTGGGAAGTTGGAGCATCTTTACGAAGCTGTGACAATTGGCAAAGCCTCGGCAGTTTTAGCTGCCTCGATCTTTCACTTCGGAGAAATATCTATACCTGAAGCCAAGAGATATCTAAAAGAAAAGGGAATACCGGTAAAATATGAAGGGAGGTAATAGATGACTTTAAGTAAGCCAAACTCCAGTGCAGCCACGGTAACCACAACCAGAGTAGCGCCGGCACCCATCTCAGGACTGTGCGTCACTTGTGTTGATGGTTGTCCTGGCTATTGTGAAGTAGGACGGTCAGCGCTCAGAGGAAGGGAGATTATGTATCCTCAGCCCTTTGGCAAGGTCATTGCCGGCTCGGAAAAAGATTATCCTGTGGATTTCTCTCATTTTAACATTCAGGGGACTTGCGTTGGGGCTGTGGGCATCGAAGCCGACCCGGATAAAGCTATCTTTACCGCCGTTGACCTATCTACTGAAATTGGTGCCAAGAGACAGAAGATTAAGATGAAAGTTCCTTTCTTCACAGGGGCGCTGGGTTCCACAGAAATAGCCAGGGTGAATTGGGAGGGCACAGCTATCGCCATAGCTATATGTGGTGCGGTCCTCGTCTGTGGGGAAAATGTTTGTGGCATGGACCCCGATGCCGAGTTCAAAAACGGCAAGATCATGAGGTCTCCAGAACTGGCAAGGAGGGTAAGAGTATATCAAGACTGGTATCAAGGTTATGGAACGCTACTGGTTCAGGCAAATGTCGAAGATACTCGCCTTGGTGTTCCTGAATATGCCGTAGAAAAGCTCGGCATTGAGGGCATTGAGATAAAGTGGGGACAAGGGGCAAAAGACATCGGGGGCGAGGTTAAGCTGCCGACCTTAGAAAGAGCACTCCAGCTTAAACGAAGGGGATACATTGTTATCCCTGACCCTGAGAATCCCTACGTCCAGGAAGCCCATAAATTAGGCGGGATAGAGGAGTTTGAACGCCATTCTCGTCTAGGAATGGTAAATGAGGAATCATTTCTGAAAGAAGTGGCAAGGCTAAGGAAGGTAGGTGCCAAGTATGTCACCCTTAAGACCGGAGCCTATAGACCAGTGGATTTAGCTCGGGCCGTGAAATTTGCCTCGGAGGCCAGAATAGACCTCCTCACCGTGGATGGTGCCGGCGGTGGCACTGGAATGAGTCCGTGGCGGATGATGAATGAGTGGGGCATCCCCACAGTTTATCTGGAAAGTCTTCTCTACAAGTTTCTTAAGAGGCTTGATGAAAAGGGCGAGTTCGTTCCGAGTTGCGCCATTGCTGGCGGGATTGCTCTCGAAGACCAAGTATTCAAGGCTATAGCCTTGGGAGCCCCTTATGTAAAAGCAGTCTGCATGGGGCGATCTACCCTTACTTCAGCCATGGTGGGGAAGACGCATGGACGGCTTATGGAAGAGACTTACGGTCGGGGCGAAAAATATCAAGAGATGTTGTTGCGTACTTTTACTGCCGCGGAACAGCTTAAAGAGAAATACGGGAAGGATTTCGACAAGATACCACCAGCGGCAATAGGCGTCTATACCTACTACGACCGGTTAGCTACTGGCTTAAGGCAACTTATGGCTGGGGAACGCAAATTTGCCCTTAAATATGTAGACAGGAACGACATAATGTCTCTCACGCGGGAAGCTACCGATGTTTCTGGTATCCCATACATAATGGAAACTGATGCTGAACAAGTAGACAAGATTCTGGGATAAAAAGGAGGAAAGATGCTTAAAACGGTTTGTGTGAAGCACTGCGCCGAGCCCTTCTGTGTGCCGACATGTCCTTCAGGTGCACTAGAGGCGTCAGAGGATCGGATCAACGTTGAATCAGACAAGTGTCATGGATGTGGGCTTTGCCGTGTGATGTGTATGACCTGGAGCCGAGATCACGTTATGAGAACGAAGAGTCGGTTCTGGCTTGCTGGGAGACTATAAGCTGGGGCGGGAATTGTCAAAACCTTTTGAAAAGAGTATCCGAACCGAGGGTGAAGCTCTGCTGCTAAGCATCTCTATACCACCGTTAGATGCCTCTGACCAACATGTGGCTACAAGGCATCAAAAGGCGCAGCCGCAGTAAAAGCCTTTCCCGATTCTTCCTACAGCAGGCTGGTAACTAGGTGGGATTCTTGACTGAGACAGTAGACTGCAGGATAATAAGGGGCCTGCTTAATTATTCCAGCATTCTTAGCAGCCCAAAGGATAAATGCTCGCTGAAATCGATGTAGCAATCATTGGCGCTGGAGTGATTGGTCTGGCTACGGCTCGTGAAATCGCACAAGAAAAAAAAGAAGTTTTCATCTTTGAAAAGAACCGCACTTTTGGGCTCGAGACTAGTAGCAGAAATAGTGAAGTAATTCACGCCGGCATCTACTATCCTGAGAACTCCCTGAAGGCTAAGCTTTGTGTAGAAGGCAAAAGCCTGCTTTACGAGCTTTGTGATAGGCATAATATCGCCTATAAGAAGTCTGGCAAGATTATCGTGGCGGCAAGCAAAAATGAGACTACCCAGCTTGAGAAGCTTTACGAGCAGGGAAGAAAAAATGGCGTCGATGATTTAGTGCTCCTTTCCCAGACGGAAGTGAAGAAACTTGAGCCAAACATCGAAGCTAGAGCCGGGCTACTATCCCCTTCCAGTGGAATCTTGGATTCCCACACTTTGCTGAAGCTTCTTTACAACCAAGCGAGAGAAAAGGGAGCTGAGTTTGCGTTTGGTACTGAGGTGATAGGAATAGAAAGGGCAGGGGCAAAGTACAAAGTTCAAATAAAGGACCAAGATGGGATTTCTGCTTTTCTTAGCCATGTTGTCGTGAACTGCGCTGGCTTAAACTCTGACAGAATAGCCCAGCTCGCTGGGATAGACATAGCTAAAGCATGTTACAAGCTTCATTATTGCAAAGGCGAATACTTCAGTCTAGACTCAAAATATAGAAATCTTGTAAGCAGGCTCATCTATCCTACCCCAGAGCAAGTTGGACATGGAATTCATTGGAGACAGGCGCTCGACGGCAGGGTGTTACTTGGCCCCAGTGCCCACTATGTTGAAGCAATAGATTATGCGGTTGATGAGACACAGAAGCAAGATTTCTACAATTCAGCCAAGAGATTCCTTCCCTTTGTTGAACTTGAAGATTTAGCCTCCGAATCTGCCGGCATAAGGCCTAAGCTTCAGGGCCCAGGCGAAGCCTTCCGAGATTTCGTCATCGCCAATGAAGAGGAAACCGGCTTTCCGGGCTTAATAAATCTAATCGGGATAGAATCCCCGGGTCTCACCGCCTCCCTTGCCATTGCCAGATACGTGGGCAGAATGATGTCATAATTGGACATTTAAATTTTGGCAGGCAGCTTTTCCATAATTATAGTTGACATAACGTTCTAATTACCTTATTTTAATCCGGCTTAGCCAGGGGATGATATTTGCGGTGAGTCTCTTCAGCATACTTATCGGAGGCATGAACATAGCGAGTGGTGGTATCCAAGGATTCATGGCCCAGAAGAATTTGTAGAGCCACAGGATTAGCACCTTCTTCAGCTAAATAAGTAGCGAAACCATGCCTCAGGGAATGCGCTGAAGTAGGGACATTGATCTTTAATTTCTCCCGGTATCTCTTAATTCTATCCTGAAGGTAATTGGTGGAAATCCTTTTCTTTGATTTAGCGACATTTCTGCCGGCATAAGGGATAAAAAGGGCAGGACAATCATCCTGGCGAGTTACTAAATATGCATCCAGGTGCTGTCTAGCCCGTGGAGTTAAGTAAACGAAGCGTTGCTTTCTACCCTTGCCGGTAATGAAAATCCTCCCGGTATCGTCGATTTGACTACGATTTAGATTGCACAGCTCAGAGATGCGCATGCCAGTGGCAAATAGCACTTCCAGCATGGTACGATTCCTTAAGGCCGTTTTGACATTTGACTCTAACGAACTCGGCGCTTCAATCAGTCTAATTAAATCCCCGATCTCTGCTACCTGGGGATGTTTTCTTCCAGCCTTGGTTAATTTGACTGCTTCAGGCGGCACGGGACAAGGGTAGTCAACGTCAATTAAGTAGCGCAGGTAAGCTCGCAGTGCTGACAGCATGCGGTTTATAGAGCGGGAATCAAGCTGTTTTTCGCCTTGCCTTCCCAGACTCGCCGTCTTGCGATCCCGCGAACCTAAATACGCTTTGTAGTAGGTGATAGCGCGCTTATCAACCTTATCAAACTCGATGTTGCTTTCATCCAGGAAATTGCTGAAAACATTTAAATCCCGTTCATAGTTGTAAATCGTCTCGGAAGAGTATTTATTGGCTTGTAAATTTAATAAAAAATCATCAACATGCGGCAGCATTTTAAATTGGTCCTTTTTCCTGCGCACTGCGCAATATGTCACCTTGATCATCCCGGCAGGTAAATTCTATGGCTCGCTTCTCATCAAGCACTAGTAAAATTTTGGAATTCGTCAACATCTGCAAGTTCCACCATAACTTATAAGCAGAAGTAGCACCTACCTCGACAAATAAATCCATGTGCCCATCTCTATAGATACCTAAGTCGGCACGCCCTTTACTAAGAAAGGGTTCGGGAATCACCTCAAATCCTTGATTTTCGAAATACTCAGTAATTACGCCCATCATTTTTTTATGCCAGCTGCCACCATGACGCGCAGATCCCTTTATGCCATGCTTCCGCGTAAAGTCGTCCCATAAGTCATGCCCATCCCTAGCGATGAACTCTTTTGCTGTAACTCTGCCGGTGATGATTAAGAGGGCGATTTTCCTAAAAGTATATCGACATTTATCACAGCCTGGCACTTCATCTATGGACGTTTGCTCAATGACTCTCTCCAGCCATTGGCTCTCACGATTGATAGCCCCCTCGACAATGTGCCAAGGCAACCCAGTTTCCAAAGATTTTGCCAATGTACTTGACATAAAAATTATGCTTGCCTATCTCTGCTATGAAAAGCTTTGTGAACCTCTTTTAGATGCCTATTAGTGACATGAGTGTAAACTTGGGTTGTCCTAATACTTTCATGGCCCAGCATTTCCTGGACGGAGCGAATGTCGGCACCACTTATCAGCAAGTCTGTGGCAAAGGAATGCCTCAGCGTGTGGGGTGTTGCCTCGATTGGCAAACCAGACCTTTTTGCATACTTGGCAACAATATTTTGGATAGACCTTGCTGTCAGTCGCATTTTTTCACCGTTTTTCTGAGCATCTACTGCGCCGCTATAGCGAATAAACAGTGGCTTAAAATTGTCTTGACGAGACCTCAGGTAGCGCTCAATCCATTGGGCGGCCGTATTTGACAGAAAAACTACCCGTATCTTATTTCCCTTGCCTTTGACGCCAAATTCCTTACGCTCTAAGTCTATCTGGTCACGATTCAAACTAACTAATTCTGATACCCTTAAGCCCGTGCTGAACAGAGTCTCTAAAATAGTCCTATCCCTCAGTCCTGCATTATTTGATATTTTGGGACTGTTTAGTAGTCTTTCTATCTGCTCCGGGTTCAAAAAACTGACGGAACGAGAGCTCTGTTTGGGAAGTTCTACCTTGTCAGGGGATAACGTAGGTATGTCACGCTGAACCAAGAGATAGCGCAGAAAAGCCCTCAAGGCAACGATGTGGTAGCTCTGGGTGACGCGCTCCAGTGGTACACCATCGTGGGCGCGCAAGTGCGCTAAATATAACCTGTACCTTCTAACAAGATCCAGGTTTATCTGGTCAGGTTTTGTGGTAGAGGAATTCTCGGTGAGCCAATTTTGGAAACGTTTCAAATAATGTCTGTACTCGCTAATGGTAAGAGGAGAGAAGCCTTTCTGGATTTCCAGGTATTCTAAGAACTCGGCGATCAACAACTCCAGGGTCATATTTGATTGTTATGTTTCATAGATTGCTTCATTTCGCAAAAGTGACAGTTTGCGAAACGATTTTATGTTAATTCTTTTACATCTTCATGTCAAGTGCCCTGCTGTCTTCAAACCAAAACAATACTTTCATTCTGGAGCTAACAACACATGCTCAGACTGCTGCAAGCACCTAAATATTTATCTTCGCCATGAAGAAATAAACCACCGCCGGAGAATAGCTAGAGAAATCAGGCTCCCCTCCTTTCATAGCAGGATGACTTTTCCATACCCCACCGAATTATTCGCTTTCCCTCCTGCCTCTGACACAATTTCGGTTCATTGAAGGAGTTCGCTCGCAGCCAGCCCTGCCCAAAAACATGGCACAGCCAAACTAAGCGTCTCAAAGCAAGGAGGATACTAATATGTACCCCTCTGTTTTTGATGCCCCTAAAATCGCCTCTCAGGGCGAGTTTTAAAATTTTCTAGCGTTATATCAGGTTCTTACTTCAAAAACCTAGCCCTAAAAGTTAAACTCCCTTCTGTGTGACAGTCATGCACAGAAAGGAATCGCGAGTATCGGTTAGAGGCGAGAACGTCTTCCATAGCCGCAGCATTCCTTGTCCTTGAAGCTGGCAAGCTTAATGGATTACAATCATGACGTGGCCAGCGAGCTAATTAAACAAAATATTGCCAAATTATTAGCTGAACTCCCGGACGGAGTCGAGGTGTTGGCAGCAGCAAAAACAAGAACACCTGAGGAAGTTCTGGAAGCTGTTCAGGCGGGAATAAAAATCATTGGAGAGAATTATATCAAGGAAGCAAAAGAGGCATATGAACTGGTTGGAAAGAGAGTGAAATGGCATTTTATTGGAACCCTGCGAAAGCATAATGTCAGGAAAAAGGTGCTAGAAATATTTGACATGATAGAAAGTGTCGATTCTTTAGAAATAGCCAAGGAAATTGATAGAAGGTGTGCTCAAATTGGCAAAATAATGCCCATATTGATTGAGGTGAACAGTGGCAGAGAGCCCCAGAAATCAGGGGTGCTCCCGGAAGATGTGGAACCATTGGTGATAGAAATATCCGGTCTAAAAAATATCAAAGTGATGGGCCTTATGACCATGGGGCCCCGTTTTGGAAACCCTGAAGATTTCAGACCTTATTTTGTAGAGACAAGAAGGATATTTGAAAAAATTAAAGGGCTGAAGTTGCCCAATGTCGAGATGAAATATCTTTCCATGGGCATGACTAATTCTTATAAGGTTGCTCTGGAGGAAGGTGCTAATATAATCAGGATAGGCACCAGGATATTTGGCGAAAGAGATTAAGTATAATAGTTGATGTGTCTAAATTGTCCCCACAGATGATGGGCTATCTTATTTAGAAGCTCGTCCATTCCCCACCCTTTGGCAGCAGAGATGAGGACAATGTCCTTGTCTGGCAATACGATTTTCCCTTCGAGGTAAGGAATAGTAGTTAATACTTTCAGCTCTGCCTCGCTGCTTAAAGCTAAGTCTAGCTTGTTGAACACGGTGATTTTTGGTTTATTTTCCAGATTCAGCTCGCGGAGTATCTTCTCTACTGTGAGGCACTGATTAGCAGCATTCTTGTGTGTTATGTCAACTATATGTAGAAGTAAATCAGCCTCATCCAGTTCCTCCAAAGTAGCGCGGAAGGCAGCAATAATTGAAGGCGGAAGTTTGTGAATAAAGCCAACGGTATCGGTGATGAGAAATCGCTGCCCATTGGGTAGAGCCAAGCTCCGAGTCACAGGATCCAAGGTGGAAAAGAGCTTATTTTCCACATCCACTCTGGCCTTGCTTAAGGTGTTAAATAAAGTGCTCTTGCCAGCATTAGTATAACCCACGAGGGCTACAATGGGTGTGCCGGTCTCCTTACGGCGCCTCCTGTAAAGTGTTCGATGCTTCCTGACACTTTCTATTTTATCCTGAAGGAGATTGATACGCTTATGGATAAGGCGGCGATCGGTTTCCAGCTGTGCCTCACCAGGACCTCTGGTACCGATGCCAGCACCAAGTCGCTCTAAATGGCTCCATTGCCCGATAAGCCGGGGCAGAAGATATTGGTGCTGAGCCAGTTCAACCTGGAGTTTTCCCTCATGGGTTCGAGCTTTTCGAGCAAATATGTGTAAAATCAGAGCGGTGCGGTCAATAACTTTGACTCCCAATGCCTCTTCGAGATTTCTTTGCTGCCGCGGCGACAGCTCGTCATCAAAGATCACTGTGTCATATTGGGTTCGCTCTTTGAGGCTGATGAGCTCTTCAATTTTACCCTTACCTATATAATAGGTAGGCGAAGGCGCGTCCAGTTTTTGAGTTAACATACCTACTACTTTGGCGCCTGCTGTTTTCGTCAGATGGGATAGCTCTTCTAAGGAATCTGTAACTGACCAATCATGGTTGGAGACTTTGCTTCCTACCCCCACCAAAAGTGCTTGCTCTACCTTGGATTCAGTGGTAAAAAATTTCTGCTTTATCTCCTCCTCCTGTGCCAGGATGATAAGCGATTCACCCCCTGTTCTAGACGGTCATCGGAAATGGTCAGGGAAAATCTGATGTAACCCTCTCCCTCCTTCCCATAGCCAGTTCCTGGAGTTACCACTATTCCGGCTTCATCCAGCAATTTCTTGGTAAAATCTACAGACGTATATCCTTGAGGAATCTTAGCCCAGATATAAAAGGTTGCCTTGGGGATCCTGGCTTTTAGCCCTATCTCATTAAGGATTTTTACTAATTTATCTCGGCGCCGTTGAAAAATAGCATTACACTCAGCAATGTGTTCCTGGGAGCCACGCAGAGCTTCCACAGCAGCATATTGAATTGCCTGGGGAATGCCTGAATCCAAGTTGGATTTAATTTGAAATAAGGCCCTTATCATATTAGCATTACCTACCACCATGCCTATTCGCCACCCTGTCATGTGGTAAGTTTTAGACAGGGAGTGAAATTCCACACCTATTTCCTTTGCCCCAGGTATCTGCATGAAGCTTGGTGGCTTGTAGCCATCAAAGGCAACTTCGGTATAAGCAGCATCATGACAAATGGCTAAATTGTGCTTTCGGGCAAAATGAACTGCCCGCTCAAAGAAATCGAGGCCAGCTATAACTCCGGTGGGATTGTTGGGATAGTTAAGCCACATAAGCTTTGCCTTACCAGCCACCTCGTCTGGAATAGCTTTAAAATCGGGCAGAAAGTCATTTTCTTCTTTCAAAGGCACAAGGTAAGGCTCGCCACCGGCTAATATGGTACCCAGAGAATATGGCGGATAGCTCGGGTCGGGAACCAACGCCAGGTCACCAGGCTCAACAAAGCATAAAGCCATATGCCCGATACCTTCCTTGGAGCCAATAAGTGGCAAGACCTCATTAGTCGGATTCAAGATAACCCCAAAGCGTCTCTCATACCACTCGGCAATAGCTTGACAAAGTTCGGGCAAGCCACCGGTTTCCGGATAACGATGGTTTGTAGGGTCATGTGCTGCCTGGCACATACGCTCGATGATATGAGATGGCGTGGGTAAATCAGGGTCACCAATAGTAAAATTGATTATATCTTTCCCTTTGGCCTGAAGCTCGGCGACTTTCTGATTTACTTCCACGAAAAGATATGGCGGCAATCTATCAAGTCTTTTAGCTAATTTCATCAGCTCCTTTCTTCAAGCCATTCGCCAGTGAAAACTTCTTCCACGGTACCACTAAGCAACACCTCTCCTACCCTATCCCAAGATACGGTCAAAGTCCCACCCTCGAGTATTATGTCAACTTGCCTATTTACATAGTCCAACAACTGCGCGGCCACAGCTATGGCACAGGCGCCGCTACCACAGGCTAGAGTTTCCCCAACACCCCGCTCCCATACCCGGGCTTCTATCTTCCCCTTGCTCAAAACCCTCGCTACCTCAAAATTAATCCTTTGGGGGAACATTGGATGTCTCTCCACTTTTGGTCCTAGCTCAGCTAAAGGAAAATCAGCAATTGGCCGGGATAAAAAGCTCACGGCGTGGGGATTACCCATGGATAGAAGAGACAAAGTCAACTTTTTCCCGTCTATCACCAAAGGAAAATCCAATATTGGTATTATGTCAACTTTAACTTTAACAGGAATTTGTTTCGGTTGGAACTGAGGCAGGCCCATATTTACCTCAGCCCACTTGACCTTATTCCCCGACATATCAGCTTTAACCTTTCTTACGCCGGACAAAGTCTCGATGGTCAGAGAGCGATTGCTTTGCCTTGCTCGTGATGACACTTTGCCAACCAGGCCTTTCTCAATAGCATACTTGGCAAAACATCTCAGCCCATTGCCGGAAACTTCCGCCTCAGAACCATCGGAATTAAAAAGACGCATCTTTAAATCAGCGCTGGTCGAATTCTGCACCAGTATCAGGCCGTCAGCTCCTATGCCAAAGTGGCGGTCACACATAGCTCGAGCCAATTCTCCCCAATCACTCTCTCCTGGTCCTGTGATGGTATCTACCAGGATGAAGTCATTACCCGTGGCTTGTAACTTGGAGAACTTCATGATTTGAAGCCTTCTATGAGACCCTTCACTTTGTTCAGAGCGACAATGCTGGCTTTTCCCTCCGCCTCGCTAGTATCAAACCAGTGAATTCTGCTATCGCTAATGCGAAACCAGGCATATTGATGGCGAGCCAGTCGATGGGTTTCATATTTTATTTTATCAATAGCCTCGGGCAAAGTCATCTCGCCTCGAAGAAACTGCTCTATTTGCTTGTAACCTATGCCCGACATAGAAGGCAAGGAAGGGCTATAACCTTTTTTCAATAGCTGTTCTACTTCTTCAACCAATCCCCTTTGTATCATTTTATCAACCCGCCAATCAATCCTCCTATATAATTCGCTTCTTTCTCGAGTTAAGCCGATGACCAGGATAGGGAAACTTGGCGCCTTTTTACGCTGCAATTGAGAAGGAGGTTGCCCTGTCGCATAATAGATTTCTAGAGCTCTTACTATACGTCGGATATTACTGGGATTGATTTTTTCTGCCGCCATAGGGTCAATAGCCTGCAATTCCCGATAAAGGCTTTGGCTATCTTCCTGCTCGGCTCTGGCTTCTAACTGGCGTCTTAGCTTTTGATCAGGTGGCACCTGAGGTATTTCCCATCCCTCTATCAGCGACCACACATAAAGGCCGCTGCCACCGACCAGTAAAGGCAATTTGCCTTTCTGCTGAATGGCTTCCAGCGCCTCAATAGCTAGTTGGTGATACATAGCCAGGCTAAAATCTTCGTCAGGCTCGACTACATCGATGACATGGTGAGGGACCGATGCCCTCTCGGCCGGGCTCGACTTATTAGTGCCGATATCCATATATCGATAGACCTGGCGGCTATCAGCGCTTATTATCTCCAGGGGAAAGTACTGAGCCAGGTGTAGAGCAAGTTCACTTTTCCCTACAGCGGTGGGACCAACGATAGCAATCATTCCTAAGTAGTCAGTAGTCAGAATTCAGTAGTCATGACCTAGTTACTCTCCTAGCATATGCCTCTAGAAGCCGACTGATCTCTTCCAGATTCTTTTCCAGCATTCTTGTATCTCCATAACCAAGATCCCTGGCTAGGATCAAGTAATAGCGGCATTCCTCGATAGAACCTTGAGCAATATTGTAAAAACGAGCCTTGTCGGGGTTCCCTTTTCTTTTGAATCCCTCAGCAATATTGGCTGGTATTGAAATCGCCGCCCGCCGCAACTGAGATACTAGCCCAAATTGTTCCCCACTGGGAAAGGTATTTGTGAAGTGATAAATTTCTAAGACCCATTGATGAGCCTTTTGCCAGACTATCAGATCCCTAAAACTCTTAGACGACACACTTCCTACTGTCTACTTTTTTCTTCCTTTGATTTCCGCAGTTTGTTCAACAATACTGACGAATTCCTCGGCTTTGAGGCTGGCTCCGCCGACTAGAGCACCATCGATTTCTGGATGGGAGATAAACTCAGCAATGTTGGCATCGGTAACACTGCCGCCATAAAGGATGTGTAAATCCTGAGCTATGCTCTTATTCCATAGCTTAGTCACAATATCACGAATAAACTGGATAGTGGCTGCTGCCTGCTTGCCCCTTGCCGCCTTACCTGTGCCAATAGCCCAAACTGGCTCGTAGGCAATCACTAAATCATGAACAGGCTCTATAGCATTCAAAGCTGCCGTCACCTGCTTATTGACCACCTCCTCTGTCTTGCCAGCTTCATTCTCTACAAGCCTCTCCCCAACACATACGATAGGCTTAAGCTTGTTTGCCAAAGCCGCCCTTACCTTCTTGTTAACTACTTCATCAGTTTCCCCAAAATACCATCTCCGCTCAGAATGTCCCAGTATGACAAATTCGCACAACTCCCTGAGCATCAGCGGGGATATCTCACCGGTGTAAGCCCCTTTAGTCTCAAAATACATATTCTGTGCACCGAGCTTGATAGATGAACCCTGAAGCATCATACTTATGGCAACCAAAGATACGAATGGCGGACAAAGTACCTTTTCCACTCGTTCTATCCTGTCTAGTTTCTCAAGCATCTCGATAACAAGCTGTTCAGCTTCAGGCGCCGTGGTATTCATTTTCCAGTTGCCCGCAACAAAGGGAATGCGCATTTCACAGCCTCCCGTTATTTCTTATCTAACAGAACCTCTACACCAGGTAAGGTAACGCCTTCCAAAAACCTCAGGCTGGCACCACCTCCTGTGGAAACATGGGTCATCTTATCAGTTAGTCCCATTGCTTGGACTACTTCAGCAGAGGAGCCACCACCAATAATAGTAGTGGCATTGAGGGTAGATAGAAAACTGGCTATAGACTTGGTTCCTTGAGCAAACTGAGGTATTTCATAAATCCCCATGGGGCCATTCCACATGATGGTATGACATTTTCTTAGCTCACTATAAAAAAGCTCAATAGATTTAGGACCAATATCTACGATATGGCTACCCGCTGGTATATTAGTTGTTGGCACTACTCTAGTTGGGGCTCCGGCTTTGATTTCTCTCGCCACAACTGCATCAATGGGAAGCAGAAATGGCACCTTCCACTCCTTGGCTTCCTGTAACAATTTCTTGGCCAGGTCCAACTTATCGTCCTCTATTAAAGAATGCCCTACCTCATATCCTTGTGCCTTTAAGAAAGTAGCGGCCATGCCACCGCCAACCAGCAGCATGTCAACCTTTTTTAGCATATTCTGCAACAGCTCTATCTTATCGCTCACCTTAGCACCGCCGATAAGGCAGGCCGAAGGCCGCTCTGGATCATGCAAGAGCTTCTCCATAACCTTTAGTTCCTTTTTCATTAACAAGCCAGCCACCGCTGGCAAGTATTTAGCTACACCTACGGTAGAGGCGTGAGCTCGGTGAGCAGTGCCGAAGGCATCATTAACATAAATATCAGCTAAACTGGCTAGCTTCTGGGCGAAGCCGGCATCATCCTCTTCCTCTTCGGGGTGAAAGCGCAGATTTTCCAAAACCAAAATATCGCCTTCTTTGAGTGTCCTTACCTTGCTTTCCACTTCTGGACCTATACAATCGGATGCCGTGCTGACAGGCAAGCCCATAAGCTGTGATAACCTTTGCGCTATCGGCGCCATCCGCAAGCCTTCCACTACTTTGCCATCAGGGCGTCCTAAATGAGAGCAGAGAATTACCTTGGCTTTGTGGTCAACGAGATATTTGATAGTAGGTAGCGAAGCTCGGATGCGGGTATCATCGCTAATTGCGCCAGTGTTTATATTCAGCGGGACATTAAAGTCGACTCTGAGTAGGACTCTCTTGCCTTTGACCTCTATATCTTCAACAGTCTTTTTCGGCATTTTCCCTCCTAAAAGTCGCGCTTCAGTAGAAAGCAGGCTGTCTCCTTAATCGGAGCTTGCCTGGATGCTTCAAGCCCAGTAGCATCAAGGTGTGCCAAAGCTTTGTAATAATGTTGCTCAGCCAAATTCTCAGCATAATCCCTGGCGCCTAAACGGTTCAGAATCTTCGTAACCTCCGTGATATCTTTGCCCCCGATAGATTTTTGAGAATAAAGCTCCTCGAGTCTCCTTCTGGCCTCGCCCTCACTATTTTGCAATCCGTAAACCACGGGCAAAGTTTTCTTCCTTTCAGAGATATCGCTAGCAGACTTACCAATGCTTTCTTCCGTTCCCCAAATCCCTAATACGTCATCACAAATCTGATAGGCTATGCCCAATTCTTTGCCGAACATGTGAAAAAAGTCCACAAGCTTACTATCCTCGCTGCCCAGGTACGCTCCCAAAGAAGTCGCTACAGCAAGCAGGGCTGCTGTTTTTCGAGTTGCCATGTTAAGGTAATCCTCGATGGTGATGTCGAGACGGTTCTCATATTCGACGTCTAAGTATTGTCCCTCACAAAGCTCCAGACAAGCCAGGCTCAACATTTTAGTGGAATTAGCGATCTTTTCATCAGCTATTCCCTTCTCTTTTAGTCTAAGTAACGCTAAATAAGCTAAAGTGAACATGGCATCGCCGGCGTTTATCGCTTGAGACTGACCCCATAATTTCCATACAGTTGGCCGGTGATGACGCTCATCGCTGGCATCTTCGATATCATCGTGGATTAAAGAAAAATTGTGGATGAGCTCGACGGCTGCGCCGGCGAGCACCACCTGCGACGTGTCACCTCTCACTGCTTGGCAACTAAGAAGGCAAAGGGTAGAACGAATAAATTTTCCCGATTCCTTGTTGCAGGGATGTCCCTGTTCATCCTGCCAGCCCATGTGATATCGTAGCATATTACCAAGAGCTGAAGGACAGCTATTGATAACCTTCTTTAGCTCAACTCGCACTGCGTTGCCATAAGATGTGAAGGACTCAGGCAAGCTATATTTTACACCCATAGGAATAAGCCCATATTAACGGCTAGGAAAACAAATTGTCAATAAGTAATATTTGTGCCCTGCTGCCAAAGTCTTAGTAGAAAGGGCCAAAGATAGCCATAACGTACAAGATAATTGCCAACAGAAAGCTTGCTGAAACTCTATCAGCGCGCTATAATTAGCAATTTAGTATTAAGAGTGCTAATTAGCACCCCCTGAAAAACGAAGTTTTTCAGGGTTAATTAATTACAGAGGATAAGTAAATGAATTGTATTGTATGTGGGAATCCATTGCTCTATGACAGGGTTGTTTTCCACTGTTCCTGTGGTGCCTTTGTGCATGCCTATTGTTGGGATGAGCATGTATTGCAAGCTCATCGACCATCCTTTAAGATAGGCACCGTTAATTTGGACGGCGAGTTTAGAGCAACAGAGAACAAAATAGAGAAACAGGTCTCCAAGGCGCAAAGCTCAGAGGAACAAAGCTCAGAATAACATCTCTTTTGGAATGAAGGAAGGATACAAATGCCTATTTATCAATATCGATGCCTGAATTGTAACCGGCAATTTGAGCTTAAGCAAAGCTTTAGCGATAAGCCTATAGCCGATTGTCCTAGCTGCCACGGAATTGCCCGTCGCATCTTCTCTCCCGTGCCCATCATATTTAACGGACCAGGCTTTTATGTAACTGATTCCCGGGAGGAAAGAGGAAAAGGGGCTAATCCTGAAGGGTTAAGGAAAAAAGATAACGGAGGTAGCGAGTAATGAAATGTCCTGTCTGTGGCAAAGAAGCCAGGGCCCGTATTTATTACTGTGCCAAATGTGCTGTTTATGTGCACGAGAAATGCTGGCAGAAGCATGTAGCACAGGCTCACAAAGACTAGCTCACCCTTGTGTCCTTATCATTCCAGCCCTATCATGCTATACTTAATTTGATTGTCCCTGTAGCTCAGCTGGACAGAGCGGCTGCCTTCTAAGCAGCGGGTCGAGGGTTCGAATCCCTCCAGGGACTCCACAAAGCCGGCCAGAGCAACTGCTTTTACAAATAAAAAACCACGGCGTACGCAATGTCGCACTAAGTTGTAGAAAAGCCCCTCAAACCCCGCTAGACTGTAAGCACAGGGAGGCAGTTGTGACCAGACTCTCCAATGCCCTGATAGCTTACAGAATCTGCGCCCGAGCCGAAGGCAAACACCAGGTAGCAAACCCGTGGGATATAGCGGGATATATTAGGTAAATAAGCACAAATGCAGAGGGGGCTTGCGGTCTACAGAGGATGAAGGCACGCAACGTAGTGGTCGTTGCTAACAAGCTCGAGCGCTGGCTCAAGTTCACAGCACTCTTTGCTGGCCCGAGAACATCTGGGGTTAAAAGTACAGCCGGGTGGAGGATTGGCTGGGCTGGGCACCTCACCACGCAGGACAATGTGCCCGAGCCTCCTCGTAGGATCAGGGACTGGCGTTGCCGCTATCAGGGATTGGGAATAGGGATGACGTGGTGTGTGAAATATCTCCTCCGGCCTTCCCATCTCCACCACCCTACCCAGGTACATCACAGCGATATAATCGCAGACACTCTCAGCAATCAGAAGCTCATGGGTGATGTAGAGATAAGTAAGGCCAAACTCACTTTTGAGATCCTTCAAAAGGTTGAGGATCTGGGCTTGGACAGAGACGTCCAGAGCAGAGGTCGGTTCGTCGAAGGCGATAAACTCCGGTCTCGTAGCCAGGGCACGAGCAATGGCGATGCGCTGGCGCTGACCGCCGCTAAACTGGTGGGGATAGCGCTCCAATTGCCCTGAGCTCAACCCAACCTTGTCCAACAGCTCTTTGACCGCCGTCTCCTGTGCCTGGCCGGAAAGGACTTTGTGTATCTTCAGCGGCTCAGCAACTATATCCTTTATCTTCATGCGCGGATCAAGGGAGGTGAAGGGGTCCTGGTGCACAAGCTGAGCACGGCGACGAAATAAGCGGACCCTGTTACCGGAAAAAGTCGCTAGGTCATTTTCCTTTATAAGAGAACTCAGCTCACCATTGTTCTTGTCCAGCGACTCCAACGCCTCTATCTCTGTCTTCACCACATCAGGGACATCAAAATAAATATGGCCGCTGGTTGGTTTCAAGAGACGGACCAGTGTTTTAGCTAGTGTCGTCTTGCCACAGCCCGATTCTCCGACAAGCCCCAGCCATTGTCCTCGCTTAATCGCCAAGCTGACGCCGTCAACCGCCTTGACCATTCCCACCGGTCTTCTCAAAACACCGCCGAGTATTGGGAAGTATTTCTTCAATCCTCTGATATCAACTAACGTGTTCATAGATTAAGCCATAGATTAGAAAAGATAACAGGCTACCATATGATCCTTGGTGATCTCTTTGAGTTTGGGTCTCTCTTGCTGGCAAGTGGGCATGGCGCTGGGACATCGCGGATGAAAGCGGCAACCCGGCGGCGGGTTCAACGCATCAGCCAGTACCCCGGGGATGGTCCGCAATTCCTTCCCCGGCAGAGGAACGGCATCCAGCAAAGCCTTGGTATAAGGATGTAAGGGGTGAAGGAATATCTCCTCGACGTCGGCTACCTCGCAGAGCCTGCCGGCGTACATAACTGCCACCCGGTCACAGAGTTCAGCAGCCACTCCCAAGTTGTGAGTAATAAAAAGAACAGAGGCTCCACTGTCCACCTTGATGCGCCGGAAGAGTTCCAGCATCTGCGCCTGAATAGTGACATCGAGCGAAGTAGTCGGCTCATCGGCGATGAGAAGGTCCGGAGAGCAGGCCAATGCCATGGCAATGACCGCCCGCTGTTTCATCCCCCCGGAGAGTTGATGAGGGTACTCAGCGGCCACACGGTCAGGGTCGGGGATTTCTACATCCTTCAACATACTAACCGTGAGCAACTTAGCCTCATCTCTCAATCGCCAGAGAAGCCGCTTAAACAGAGGAAGACGGCTTAATAGGCGGGGCTCAAGGGGATGAGACTCCTGGGCTATCTTGTTGTAAAGCCTGCTCTGCCAGCTCCAGAAAGGCCTCCTTACGCCGGCGGGAAAGTCGCTTCCATCGCTGAGCAGGCTATCTACCCGCTGCTTCGCCCGATGGCCTAGTTCCTGGCGCCGATGAAGTAAGCAAACTTCGGAGATTTGATCACCGACGGTAAAGACAGGGTTTAAGGCAGCCCCCGGCTCTTGGAAGACCATGGATATGTTGCAGCCGCGAATGGACCTCATCCTATCCTCGCTCAATTTCAGCAGGTCAAGTTCACCGGGGAGACTTCTGTCAAAGAAAACAATGCTCCCCGATTCTATTCTACCGGGGTAGGGGATAAGGCGAAGGATAGCTAGAGCAGTCATTGTCTTTCCCGAACCAGTTTCACCCACTATCCCCAGCGTCTCCCCCTGTCTGATGTCCAGATCCAGGTCATCGATGGCATGGACCACACCCTCATAAGTATAAAACTTGACCGTGAGATCTCTTATCTTGATAAGGTCTTCCATCTAGCGCCTAGCCAATCTGGGATCAAAAATATCCCTGAAGGCATCACCAAGAAGATTCCAGCCTAGCACAAAAAAGAGGATGAACAGGCCAGGAGTGATGACCGCGTACCAGTACTTCATAGGGTCACCCGGCGGCCCCACCATCCAGTTACGGGCGAACTCAGTCATCTGCCCCCAATCGGCGTAACCTTCAGGGGAGCCCAGGCCCAGAAAGCTCAGGGCTGCCGCTGAGAGGACTACCGCCCCTACGTCCAGCGAAGCCATGATAAGAGCGGGGTAGATGGCATTGGGCAGCACATGGCGCATTATGACCCGCGCGTTGGAAGCGCCCAGGCCACGAGAAGCCTCGACATAGTCCTCTTCACGCACCTGGAGTATGTCGCCGCGGATGAGCCGCGCATAGGAAGGCCACCAGACCACGGTAAGAGCAATCATAACGCTCCTCAGGCTGGGCCCTATGGCAGCGACGATGGCCATGGCCAAAATGAGAGCCGGGAAGGCCAGAAAGATATCGGTGATGCGCATGATAACCTCATCGAGAACCCCACCGAAGTAGCCAGCCAGGCTGCCCAATGCGAGCCCTATGATAACTGAAATGCCCATCACCACTATGACTACCCGAAACGCAGTGCGGGTGCCCCAGATAACTCCGTAGAAGACATCGTACTGCCCCTCGGTGGTGCCAAAGATATGCTCCTCGCTGGGAGGCTGTGGCTCCGCAAAATAACCATCGCGGGGTATCATATAAGGGTCTCGAGCACTTGCCGGCGTAGGAGCAATAAGAGGAGCAAAGATGGCGATGAAGACAAAAATGGCAATGAGGATAACTCCGGCCAGCGAAAGAGGATTTTTAACAATCTGGCGTGCCGTAAATTTCCAGTCGCTCATTGCACTCCTCCCCCTAATCTCACTCGCGGGTCAACGCGGGTGTAGAGGATATCCACCACCAGATTGATCAACACAAACAGGACGGCACTGAACAGCGCAAAGCCCAGGACTGATGGTATGTCCAGACGAGACGCCGACTGCCAAGACCACCAGCCGATGCCCTTGTAACTAAAGATGGTCTCGGTAATGACGGCTCCACTCGCCAGACCGGCAAACAGATAACCCGATATGGTTATCACCGGGATGAGGGCATTGCGACGAGCGTGCTTATTGACTACTACCCTTTCATCAAGCCCCTTGGCCCTGGCGGTGAGAATGTATCCCTTACCCAGAGACTCTAGCATGCTGGAGCGCATCAGCCTCATAATGAAAGCGACATGGGTCACCGAAAGTGTGATTACCGGCAAGACCAGATGTCGTAAGGCATCCAGAAGGACCGCCCCGTTAAGATTGAGGATGGCGTCAATAGTGTTGATATGAGTGTAGCGGGTAAACGCGGCGGAGTTAACCACAGCGTCCATCTGGATACTGAGCCGGCCCGGCGGCAGGAGACCCGAGAAATAGCCGTAGAAGACCATTATCAATATCAGGCCCAGCCAGAAAGTGGGCAGCGACCATCCCAGGATAGCCATTACCCGTGTAGCATGGTCAACAGGCTTATCTTTGTGGGCGGCAGCCCTGGTACCAAGGAAGATGCCCATCAAAATGATAATCGGCACGGCGAATATAGCCAGCTCCAGCGTAGCCGGCAGGTAATGCCAGATGGCGTTCCAAACAGGCATCGAGACCACCTTGGACCAGCCTAGATGACCCCTGAGCACCTGGCCCAGCCAGGTGCCGTATTGCACAAAGAACGGCTTATCCAGGCCAAACTTATGGATGATAGCTGCTAGATCGCCCAGTTGCTTCGGGTTAGTGATATAAAGAGATGCGCGCTCTAATGGGGTGAAGAGCATGGTAATGCCGAAGATAAACAGGCTTATCCCGAAAAGGACCGGGATAAGAAGAAGCAGGCGGCGGATAATATAAGACCTGAGTTCCAAAGCACACTTTTATACCATAGAGAGACCCCCGCTTGCAAGCGGGGGTCTCTCGACTCATCTTATTGCGCCCATCAGGCGCTCTTCAAGACTACTAGTTGCTTATGACTTGCTCATGTAATACAGGGGGCCCGGATCGCCGGGGATTACCGGGTTAAAGTAGAAGCCATGTATATACTGAGTGAAGAAACGCCTCCCCAGCACTTGGTCCAACATGATGCCCGGGGCATCATCGTAGTAAAGCTGCTGCAGCTCATAGTAGATAGCCTGTCGCGCCGTGGGATCGACCGTAGTTATACCCTGCTTAATCAAATCGTCGACATGAGAATTGCTGTAGCTTTGGGCGTCGGCGTAGGCACCCCAGCTGGCCATAAAAGGAGTGACAAAATCGTCGGGGTCAGGATAGTCGGCCAGCCAGCCTATCTGGAACGTGGGCATATCTCGAACGCCGAAGATTTTACCCAATATAGTTGGCCACGAGAGCGGCTCGACACTGATCTGAAACTTGTTATTGACCGCGTACAACTTCTCAGCCAGAATCTCGCAGGCAGTCTTACGCGGGATGTTACCGCTGTTGTATAGCACAGTCATTTTGAACCCCTTGTCCCAGACTTGACCACCCCAGGCGGCCTTCAGATAGTCGGCAGCCTTGGTCAGGTCATAGCTGTACATCGAAGCATTAGGATTGAAGTACAGAAGGCCTTGAATGACCGGTGAGCCCACCTGTGTAGCCTCGTTCTGCATGGCGTCGTGAAGAAAGGTCGCATAGTCGAAGGCACAGCAAAAGCCTTTGCGCACATTTATGTCAGTGAAAAAGTCCGGCGGGATGCCGTTGCCGTCAAGTTTACCACTGCCGATAAAGGTGCTATTGCCATTGATAGCCATATTGAAGAAGAAGGCATCACACTGAAGCGTGGGCAGGTCTTTGATGGCCTGGATGCCCGCAATACCATCGAGCTCATGGATGTAATTCCGCGGCACATAGACGTAGTCGGCATCTCCCTGCTCGAGTGCCAGCTTTCGGGAAGTCCATTCGTCGACGACCTGGGTGATGACATGATTAAACGGCACAGAGCCCCGCCAATAGCTATCGTTTTTCACCAGTTTGATTTGAACGCCTGGGTCCCAAAGATCCAGTGCCCATGGTCCGGTACCATTGGTTTTATTGTAGAGCTTAGAGGCCTCGGGAGTGTCAGGGTTAGGGTTGTTATAACTCTCCCAGGTGGCTTCAGTACCATCCCATTCGCCCTGAGCGATGCACCAGTTCTTATCGACAATTGAGCCCCAAGAATTGGCCAGGATTTGGTAAAAGGTCAAAGTCGGGTAGGGGCCAACCAAGTTAAACTGAACCCACTCACCATCAACCGTTACCGCATTATTGATTTGGTCGAAAGTAACCTGAATATTACCATCCGCATCACGGCTACCACCCAATTCTAGCAGCGGCGTATAAAGCATCCACTGAGGTCCACCGGCAACGTCCTGGACCATCCCCCGTTTGATGGAGTATGCAACATCTTCAGGGGTCAAAGTGTCACCATTCTGGAACTTAACGCCCGAACGGATGTGGAAGCGAATGGTCTTACCATCCTCGGAAGCATTCCACTCGGTAGCCAAAACCGGCACGAATGTGTCGGTCTTAGTACCGTCACAAAACAGCAGCGTCTCATAGATATACTGTATCTGCTCACCGCTAGCGGTGTCGTAGCACCAGGCAGGATCAAGGGTCTGGATATCTCCGATGGTCTGCTGGACAAAGTCATTAGGATTCTTGAGTGGCATCCCCGTCGTGCCACCGCCACCACCACAGGCTGGCAATATCACCAGGGAAAGGCATACCAAAGTGCCCAAGACTGCCCAGCCCATTTTTGAAACTCTTTTGCTCATTTAAACCTCCTTTACCTAAATTTCTTCATTCCTTCCTCCCCGCCACATCCCTTAGTTGTTGTTTAGATTCATTTGACACTATATCGATATTCAGCCGCCCTCCTTTCTTTTGCTTCACTTAATTTACTCAAAATTCGATTATTCCCTGGCCATCTCAACAATTCTTATAACAGCTTAGTTCCCTGGGCGTTATAGCTTATAGGCCCTTATATTATATCGTGTGCCCCACCCGCTGTCAAAGAATTGCACTGGCTGATCACGCAGGTGACGCGGGGCAAAGTATGTTAGCAGATTCTTTTTCATATGCCCTCTCTTTCTGATATAGCACTCTGGGTCATAGCTTTTCCTCTAGCTCAAATTTCAGCGCAATGCCGTTTATGCAATAGCGTTTGCCAGTGGGTGCTGGCCCATCATCGAAAACGTGACCGAGATGGGAGCCACACCGAGCGCACATGATTTCAGTCCGCATCCTACCAAGACTCCTATCAGGTTGCTCTGCCACGTTCAGCTGTGAGATTGGTTCATAATAACTCGGCCAACCCGTCCCTGAATTAAACTTGGTTGAACTGCGAAAAAGGTCAGCCCCACAACGCACGCATCGGAAAATGCCCGGTTCATGAATCTGGTCAAATGTGCAAGTACCGGGAACTTCAGTTCCCTTCTTGGTGGTGATCTCATACTGCTTTTTGGTCAACAATTTCTTCCATTCTGCGTCCGTCTTCTTTACTTTCTCTGCCGTTACCACTTTGTTCTGTTTCGCATCATAAATTTGTACCGTTGTCATATGCTCACCTCCTACAGACTCCGTAAGCCCATTATAGCACGGTAACCAGCGTGGTAAACGCAAAAATAGCTATGGACCGGCACTACTTCAACTCAGTTCTTGAGCTTCGTGAGTACGTTAAACTCAAATGTGGTTCGGGTAAACACCCCGAGATATCCAACAATATAGCGAATTGTTGACACATGATGCTCAGAACCGTAGTCTAGCCTTTTACTTATTCTTAAATATAAGTTAAGCTGTAGTCGTGGTCAATCTCAGGAAGTATGGAGATCCACCGTTTGTTGTAGCGGCTGTTCACGGTGGCCCAGGTGCCATTGGAGAAATGGCCCCAGTCGCCCGTGAGTTGTCCCAAAGTGCTGGCGTTTTGGAACCGCTACAAACCGCAGCCACAATTCACATGCAGGTGGAAGAACTGCGAGCTATTCTAGAAGATAATGCGAGTCTTCCGCTGAGGCTGATTGGCTTCTCGTCGGGTGCATAGCTCAGTTGCATTCTGGCCTCGTTTTATCCTGGGATGGTCAAAAAACTTATCTTGATTAGTAGCGGTCTCATCGACCAGAAATATGCCTCTTCTTCGTTTGACTTGTTGCCTGACGAAGGCGACGAGGTCCAACTCAATATGGATATATATCGGACTGTCTGGGATGAAGCCAGCAGACTTAGGGGCAGCGGGCATCTACTTGAGATCGTGCAGCGCATCACATGCCCCATAGTTGCAATCCATGGCGACTACGACCCTCACCCAGCCAATGGGATCAAACACCCACTCTCGCAGGCCATCAAGGACTTCAGGTTTGTCCTCCTGAAGAAATGTGGCCACTATCCCTGGCGGGAAAGAAACGCACGAGACACGTTCTACCGCATACTTAATGCTGAGATCAGGCAACAGTGAACCTCTAACTACAAGCGAACTGCACAATCGTCCAAAATGTTCATAAAATGTCAGATACATTTGATTTGAAGGACAGCCTTGAAGGATAGAGACCGTATGCTTGACTACTGATCAATGATTTTCCTCATAATCGACTGCCTTTTCGATCTCCGACAGACTTCCACAAATCCTGCCCTCGTGAAGACGGGCACAACGCCCGTGTAGAATGTCGAATTGTTAAGGTTATGTCTTGGCTCTATAGGGTAGGCTTCAACGATTCGCGCTCCGTGTCTGCCTGCCCAGTTGATAGCTGCTGCTAACAGTTCTAACATTAAACCCCTGCCTCTGAAATGTCTGGCAACATAGAAACATGGAATCGACCAAACCGGTTCATAATCAACTCTAGCCAATGTTCTCGAACGGTCGAGGGCCGGATATGATTCCCTGGGCTCAACAGCACACCACCCCACTGGTTCACCATCCGAATAAGCCAGAAGGCCAGGAACGATACCGGACTCGACTATTGTTCTAAACGCTATCCTATTAGGTTCCCCGCGCTGCCTGTTAAACTCCGCTCGGGTCTGTCTCCACCACATGCACCAACAGCCACCGTCTGCACCGTGTTTACCAAATAACCTTTCCAATTCGTTCCATCTTTCGGGAATCAAAGGATGAAACTCTAGGGACTTTGAGAGTGACTTATCCATATCTATACTTCTTCTTCTCGGTTCACGGTGGATTCTAACATGCAGTGCAATTCGGTGTAAATCTGCACCACAGTGGACTCAATCGATTGCACATTTGCCTGGTTTGTTGCCTCACCACACAAACCATCGTCTTATTACCGCCTTGATCAACATAGAAGATGCGATCAAGAGACAATGCTGGTCTCATCAACACAAGAACCCACGCACTCTTCGGTTGGCAGGCTAGTGGACAGCTCATCAACAAAGTCCTGTCTTTTATCCACGATGATAATTCTTTGGCCTTCTGGGTTCACATGTATCGTGAGCCGACGCCAACACGCGGCACAGGCTACTGGCAGCGCCAGAGTGAGCGTGATACAATAGACATTGCATCCCGCGGGTCCGATCACGAATATACCCGTATGATGTGGCGCTTGATAGCTTCAAGGATCCGCAGGAAGGCCGAACAAGCCCGAACTGAGGAAGCACAACAATGAAACAAAGAGCAACTCCTTTACAGCAGCGGGTCGTGGGTTCGAATCCCTCCAGGAACGCCATGGTAAACTTATGCTTTAGTAAATAGGCGATGACTGATAAATATGACATAGAAGTAAAGTTACTTGCCGTCACCCCTGATGCCGAAAAATTGATAGAGACAGCAGGTAGGCTGTGTTGGGACACACAGGACAAAACAGGCACGGTACCCGACCGAATTCAAAAATGGATAGATGTCGGGCATGAGTCAATGGTGGAACATGCCTGCGCTACCTTTTATATTCGTGCCAGCCGCGTTCTAACCCACGAGCTTGTCAGGCACAGATTGGCAAGTTACAGCCAGAGAAGCCAGCGATATGTGAAAGAAACCGAGCCCAGATATATCGAGCCGCCGCCGATTAAAGACAACAAATCTGCCCATAAGCAATTCGAAGAGGTAATGATGATTTCTTGGCAAGCCTATGGTGACTTATTGGCCAAGGGGATAAAAGCTGAGATTGCTCGCTACGTTCTGCCCAATGCCTGTGAGACCCAGATAATCTGCACCTGGAATTTCCGCGAAATTCGCCATATCATCAAGCTGCGCACATCCAAACGAGCGCTTCCTGAAATGAGAGCTGTCGCCGGGGAAATACGGAGGATAGTGAAGGAAATAGCTCCCCAGGTATTTGAGGATTTGTAGGATCCCAGAGACACCATACCAATTAGGCTTACTACAAAAAATCAGGTATTACGTACCCAGAATAAACGACAGTTGACAGTTATAGTACTGCAGGATGGGCAGAAAAAGTTCTGTGCCCATGTTACAATCCTTTTTCTCAGCAAACGACTATAATGTAAAAAGGATTTTGGGAAAGCCAAACTGTTACAACTGGATTTCAGGGAGGGACTAAGAAATGGCTAAGTTGGCACCGTCAGTCCATTACACTACGCGTTACTACATGTCACTGGAGAAAAGAACAAAGATACCTGCTTATATTCATACCGAAAGGTGCTGGCCTGAGGTTGATAAGTATTCCCCATGTGAAGCAGCCTGCCCACTACATATGGATATTCCCAACTACATAATGGCAATCTCCCTGGGTAACATCCCACAAGCGTTAGCTATTATCAGGGATAGTAATCCACTGCCATCCGTCTGTGGACGGGTATGCCATCATCCCTGCGAAGAAAAGTGCAACAGGAAGGTAGTTGACAGTGCAATTGCTATTGAGTCGCTGAAGCGATATGCCGCAGACTGGGGGAATGGTGAAAAGCCATCACCAGTACCAAGGACGAGAGAGGAAAGAGTGGCGATAATAGGTTCGGGGCCAGCAGGATTAACAGCGGCACACGACTTAGTTAAGAAAGGATATGGTGCCACCATCTTTGAAGCCTCACCCATACCCGGTGGGATACTCTCTTCGGCAATACCTGAGTTTATATTACCACTCGAGGCCTTTCAGGCTGATATTAATTATATTACAGGTCTGGGTGTACGGATTCATACCAATGTCCGTATCGGTAAGGATCTAAGTTTTACTGCTCTGAGACAACTAGGATTCAAGGCTATAATGATTGCCACGGGCGCTCAGAAAAGTGCCAAAATAGGAGTACCGGGCTCTGATTTGCCAGGAATATTTCTTGCCATTCCCTGGTTAAGGGATGCGAAAGCAGGGCGACTATCACCACTTCAAGGGAAAGTCTGGGTAATAGGTGGTGGCGGTGTCGCTATGGATGTTGCCCGGACCGCACTGAGATTCGGAGCTGACGAGGTACATGTTGCCTGTCTTGAGTCAAGATCCGCTATGCCAGCCTTTACCTGGGAAATTGAAGCAGCAGAAAGAGAAGGCGTGCGACTGCATCACTCCCTAGCCCCTCAACAGTTCGCCGCCAGAGATGGCACTAAAGTGGGTGGGATAAACTTCCAGCGTGTAGCCACTACCTGGCTGGACAGTGACGGCAGGATTAAGTGGACGTTGAGGGAAGGCCCCGGTAGTGATTATGCGGTGGCTGCCGATAGCGTAATCATAGCTATAGGACAGGTCCCTGATATGAGCGATATGCTCGGTGAATCTTTGAATACAGATAAGGCCGGTTGTCTGGCAGTTAATGAGTCTACTCTCGAAACAAACATCCCTGGTATTTTCGCTGCGGGAGATGCCTCAGGCACCGGCCGCACTGTGACCAATTCCATGGCGGCTGGCCGAAGAGCCGCCAACTCTATTGACCATTGTCTCAGGGGGATGCCCATAGCCACACCAAAAGATTCCCGAGAAATTATCACCATTGAGCCGGAACAAATTCCTGCTTACTTCACTCGTAAAGAGCGCTGGGACATGCCAAAGTTGTCTGGTAAACAGGCTATAAGAACGTTTAATGATGTGAATTTAGGCTATGCACAATGGCAGGCAGTGGAAGAAGCCAGTCGCTGTCTGAATTGCCGGATGTGTGCTAACTGCATTTTTGAACGGGGCCAAATATGCTTCGATACGGCTAGTCGATTACTGTAGTTCGGGGAGTAAAAAATGCGATATCACAGACGTTTTAGTCGAGCACTACGATTTAGGAGGTGAAAATGTGCTGGCTATGCGATGAATTTGGTGACCCACAGTATGGTAACGGAATCTGGTACTTGAACCCCAGAAATTATGCCAGAAATATGTACAAGCTCAGGTTGCCTGGCGAAGGTTTGAAGGGAGCTGAGGCAGGTCTAGAGACAGGAGCGCGGATGGGGCCGACTACGGAAGACCTAATACAAGCTATAGAGAGGGGCGATCAGGTAGATTACGCCAGGATACAGGCGCAATTGATTGCAGCCGAGCAAGGGAGCCAGGTTGTTCCACTGGAGGATGCCGACAGAGTGTTAGAACTTTGTTCTCCCATAGGACTGATAGCTTGCATTTGCCGAAAGGGTGTGCGGGCAATAGATGAGAGAAACGAGCTGGAGTATACCTGCATGGGTATGGGGCCAGGTATGCTCAAGTGGGAGCGGTGGCCTGAAAGATACAAAGGCGGTGTTAAGTTCGTCAACATAGATGAAGCCAAGGAATGGAACCACGAGATGGACCGGAGAGGATTTGTCCACATCTTAATGCTCTTTGGCGCCCCATTTATCGGCGGCTTCTGCCAGTGTGATTACCCGGATTGCGGCGCCTTGAGAGGTGCTATTGATTTTGGTATCGGCCCCCTGAAGAGCCACTACGTTGCCCAGGTCGACTATGATACCTGCAACAGTTGCGGAATCTGTGCCGGCCGGTGCCAGTGGGGCGCGCTAAAATTCGAAGTTACCACAGGCAAGGCTAATATCGACTCGTTTAAGTGCTTTGGCTGTGGTCTCTGTGAGACAGGTTGCCCTCGAGGTGCCATTAAGCTACTTTTCAGACAGAGCGTGCCGGCTCTAGCGGAGGTGTGGCGATGACTATGATAAAACTACCTGACGTGATTTGGGGAAGACGGTCCCCTAAAATCACCATCGATCAGAAGAAGTGCACGGTCCCCTTTCTATGCAAGAAATGCTTGCAAATTTGCCCTACGGCTGTATTTCGCGTAGCCCGTGTCATGGGTAGGGAGGAGAGATTAAGGGAAATGGATCCCCGAGTTGATGGGAACTATGTGCTCTTTGCTCCACGTAGAGACAAGTGCACAGTTTGCAACAAGTGCATTGAAGTTTGCCCTGTAGACGCTATAAAAATAGAGGTGCCCATTGTGGAACGCGCCAAGCCAAAGGTTAAAGGGAAACAGTGGGATGCCTAGGAGGTGAATAATGGCGAACGACCCTTTTAAAGAGCTCAAAGAAGCACCGTATGCCTTATTTATAGCCCCTAAGCCTTATTCCTTTGACCTGAATGAGGACATGATTAAGCTCATTCGTGAGGAGTTTGGTGCTGAAGCCATAGTCTCCAAATTCGCCGATGCTGTTAAGGGGAAAGCGCCGGGTGAAGCGGAAAGAATAGGCAAGGAAATATTCGAAGACTACGGCGAAAAGTGGATGAAAAGGACAATGCAGCTAGGTGATGAGTATCCGGATAGAACCATCGAAGTAGTCAAGGAGACTGTCGACCGCAGCGGAAACCAGTTCTTGTTTTTCCCGTATATCCCCCAAAGATTTATAGAGATAGCCTACCTGGGTACCCAGCAGTTTCTCAAGATGCCCATTACATTGGATAATGCCTACGAGTTAGCTTACCGGCTGCCTCAATGCCAATTATTCAATACCATAAAAGAAAAATGTGGTGGCAAAATAGCTAACCTTATGACCTGCCAGAATGCTTGCCTTAAGGCTTTGGAAATCCTGCGCAAAGACCTGGAGCTGAGCGTGGTTATTACTATGGTAGCTTCTACGGCCAAGGATGGCTATTGCGAATTTTCCCTGAGGAAACTGTAAATCTTTCAGACTCGCGAGATGGTGGAGTGAAACTGGAGAAGAAAGTAGCTGTTGTCACCGGGGCAGGGAGAGGGATTGGAAAGGCGATTGCTCTCAGGTTTTCTGAAGAGGGTGCCCGGGTTGTGGTTAATGACATTGACCTGTCTTATGCTGCAAGCGTTGTCGAAAAGCTCGAAAAGATGGGACGGGAGGCTTTGGCCGTCGAGGCCGACGTGTCTAAGCTGGAAGAGGTGGAGCGAATGTTCGAGCGCGCAGTGCAGCAATTCAGCCGAATTGATATTCTGGTCAACAATGCCGGCATAAGGAGGGACATCCCGTTCCACAAGATGTCGGAAGGGGAGTGGGATTCTGTTATTTCTGTCTGTCTAAAGGGTAGCTTCAACTGCGCTCAAGTTGTCCAGAAGTATATGGTCAAGCAGGGCTACGGCAAGATTGTTAATCTATCCTCACCAGTTCCCGCCGGCTTAGGAGAGCACAGCCAGACAGGCTACGCATCAGCCAGCGCTGCCATACAGGGATTTACTACAGCTCTAGCCCTGGAACTGGGCCGCTATAATATCAATGTTAATTGTGTTGCCCCCGACTTTATAGATACTGAAATGACCAGAGCCGCGGCAAGAAAAGAAGGTATGTACCTGGATGATTTCAAGCGATTCGCTGCCGCCCAGATACCCCTCAAGAGAATAGGCACACCTGAAGACGTGGCTAATGTTGTTCTGTTCCTGGCTTGTGACGAATCAAGCTTCATTGCGGGACAGGTGATATATGTCAGAGGTGGTCCCTGAAGCTACATAGGTGGAGTACATTTACTAATGCACTTTATGCCCGATACTGAAGATGCTGACTCGGCCGCCGAAAAGTTCTGGCCTGAAGGCTACAAACAGGTAATACGACAGGATTTTCGCAAGGTGGTCGCTGCCAAATTCAATGTGGGAAGGAAACTGCGGCATGTCTACCAACAACAGTATTCGGAAAAATTCACCGACCTTGATGAATTTGTTGGCAAAATAGCCGACATGATAGCAATTGGAGCTGAAAACGGTGCTGATGACGCCTTTGATGAAATAATGGACGCCTTCTTAGTCGAGGCCCCTTTGCCCGAGGGGCGGAAATATGCTCGCAATTTTGAACCTCAATCCTTCTCCAGAAGTATCAAGAATAACCTCGCTCAGATTGTCATTGACGAATATAGCCAGGATAATGTCTACCAGCACGCTTATGAGTCATATTACCAGAGGAAGTTACCTAGCTTTGATGAATTTATTGCACAACTGGCTCAGACAGTAGCGACCGGGGCTATGAACGGCGCCGACGATATGCTGGAGTCGATATACAGGTCCTTTATGGCCTCCCACCCCTTGCCCCCGGCGCGCAGATACCCCAGGCGTTTAAAGTTGTGGGCACCCGCTTGAGAAGCCTGTCCTGAGCTTGTCGAAGGGATATAGCGTGCAATACCGCTTGTAGTAAATAGATAATGTTTCCGAAAGGAGCAACGAATGCAGAAAATAGCAGTGTGTGGAAAGGGCGGCAGCGGGAAGAGTGTTGTGGTCAGACTGCTAGCTGATGGACTACGAAATAGGGGACGCCGCGTACTCGTGGTTGACGCGGACGAGTCGAATACCGGACTTGAACGGATGCTCGGGTTCGAAAGTCGATGCCGACCATTGATAGATTTACTGGGGGGTAAACAGAAACTGGAACAGGAGATAATTGCCCGGGTAAAGGCAGGAGAAACCGAAGAGACTGTGCAACTGGTCAAAGAGGAGATGCCAGTAGCCAACATCCCGCAAGAGTATATACTTCAAAAGGATGGCATCAAGCTGGTGATCGTGGGGAAGATACTTATGGCGCTGGAGGGATGCGCTTGCCCTATGGGCATAGTGAGTCGTTCTTTCCTGAAGAAACTCCGCCTTGAACCAGACGAGGTAGCTATCGTTGACCTGGAGGCTGGAGTAGAGCATTTCGGCAGAGGTGTCGAGACTAGCGTAGATTGTGTATTGGTTGTAGTTGAGCCCTCTGTCGACTCTCTGGAGGTTGCCAAAAAGATAAAAGAACTGGCTAATCAAATCCAGATAGCTGACGTCTGGGCTGTCCTTAACAAGATTACCTCAGAGGAGATTGCCGACAAGCTTGCAGCTCACCTGAATAAAGAGGGTATTAGCGTAATCGGCTCCATCCCCCATAGCTCAGAGATTTTCGAATCTTGCTTGGAAGGACGCCCATTACTCGAGCATGGAGTGACCGCAGAGGTTGATAAGATACTGGATTTCCTGTTTCCTTAGTTTTTTGCAAAACCAATTCCCTTTCTGTTAAATTAGTACCCTCATGCTCATTGGCTTACTCTCTGATACTCATATTCGTGTTCCTGGCACTCGGAGTAACCTCGGACAGTTGTGGGGAGACACCCTACCACTACAAATAAGTGAGGCTTTCAGAGGAGTCGATTTGATTCTGCACGCTGGGGATATTTACACCCTGCCAGTACTGGAGGAGCTAGAAAAAGTGGCACCGGTACTAGCTGCGGAAGGTGATGACGATCCCTTTGAGATAATGAACGACAATCGAGTAAAGTCAAAACACATCCTTAATATGGAGGGAATCACCATCGGGCTGGCTCATCAGTTTGAGGCCTGGGATCTGGGTAAGCAAGAAAAACTGCCCGATGTCATTGTATTCGGCCATCTACATAAACCTTCACTAGAAACACGCAACGGTGTTCTCTGGGTAAGCCCGGGCAGTCCCACTTTCCCCAACTATCGCTATGAACTGGGGACAGTAGCTCTGTTGACGGTTAACGACGGTAAAGCCGAAGCTCAAATCATCAAGCTTCAAGGGGCACTGGGCGGCGCAGGCGGCTCCAAGATGCTACGTTAAATTCCCGGGAACACCCTACCAGTTGGGCCTACTACAAGTTATGTCCTACCAAATGCCTGTGAGACCCAGATAATCTGCACCTGGAATTTCCGCGAAATTCGCCATATCATCAAGCTGCGCACATCCAAACGAGCGCTTCCTGAAATGAGGGCTGTCGCCGGGGAAATACGAAGGATAGTGAAGGAAATAGCTCCCCAAAGTATCTGCGGATTTGTAAGTGGCTAATACCCTCCGTCAGAGTTTCCTACAAAATCCACAACTAATAAAATCACTCTGAGAAGTTATTTATTCCTCTACTACGAGCCAACCCTTAGCTCGTTCTAATGCTCTTTCCCAACCACGGCGCAACGCCTGGCGTTCTGTGGCTTCCATACGCGGCGTGAACTGCTGGCCTATTTCCCGCAGTGCTTCTATCTCCTGACCAGATTTCCAAAACCCTATCCCCAAGCCAGCGAGATAGGCTGCTCCTAGAGCCGTCGTCTCTAACATTTTTGGTCGAGATACTTCTACCCCGGCGATGTCAGCTTGAAACTGTGCCAGGAAGTTGTTAGTCGCAGCCCCACCATCCACCCGTATCTCCGCCAGCCGAAGACGTGAGTTAGCCACCATCGCTTCCAGAACGTCCGTCACTTGATAAGCGATTGATTCCACAGCAGCTCTTACAACCTGGGCTTTGCCGCTACCACGAGTCAGCCCAACGAGCGTACCGCGCGCATACATGTCCCAGTGAGGTGCCCCCAGGCCCACAAAAGCGGGCACCAAGTACACACCACCGGTATCCCCTATTGCCATTGCCAGTTGCTCCGACTCCTCTGCCTCCCTGATCAATCCTAAGTCCTGTAGCCATTGGATAGCTGCCCCGGCAATAAATACACTGCCTTCCAAAGCATACTCTGCCTTCCCGTCGAGGCTACAAGCCAAAGTAGTCAGCAGACCGTGTCTGGCTACGACAGGTTTCTTGCCTATGTTCATAAGCACAAAAGCACCCGTGCCATATGTCACCTTAGTCATGCCGGGCTGATAGCATGCTTGGCCAAACAAAGCCGCCTGCTGGTCACCGGCTACTCCAGCAACGGGAATCCCATCTTCGGTATAACCAAAGATGTTAATCGAGGGGTAAACATCCGGTAGCATAGAACGCGGAATGTTAAAAATTCGCAGGAGTTCGTCATCCCAATCCAGGGTATTGATGTTGAACAGCATGGTGCGAGATGCATTTGAAAAATCCGTGGCATGTACCTTCCCACTGGTGAGCTTCCAGAGCAACCAAGCGTCCACATTACAAAATAGAATCTCACCTCGTTCCGCCCGCTCTCGTATCCCGGGCAAGTTCTCCAAAAACCACTGTATCTTTGTTGCCGAAAAGTACGCATCGATTACCAAGCCAGTCTTGGCCTGGATGATTTCGGCCATCCCCTGTGCTTTGAGTTGATCACACCTGTCTGCTGTCCTGCGGCATTGCCACACGATAGCCCGCCCAATAGGCTCTCCGGTTATTCTATCTATAAGTATGGTCGTCTCCCGCTGGTTAGTGAGGCCTATGGCGGCGATATCAGCATCCCCAATTCCGGCAGTATGCTTGGCTTGGCTGACCGCTTGTAAAGTCTGCTTCCAAATCTCCGAAGGGTCATGCTCCACCCAGCCCGGCTTGGGATAGTACTGGGTAATCTTGGCATAACCACGCCCACGTATGACCCCACCACGGTCAACAATAAGTGCTGTTGTCCCCGTGGTACCCTGGTCAATAGCCAGAATGTAATTTCTCACTCTACATCTTTACCTACGCTGTGAAGTACCTTTTGATTTTGCCATGACGTATGTAGAACCTGCCACTTGGGAGTGGGTTAAAATCGGATTATGACAAAATTCGCGGGATTGTCCCGCACAATACTCCAGCAAGAACCACGTTACCGCATGGAACCCGATTCGCTCCACCACGGATAAAACTCCGGCATATCAGTGCTAGGGCGCATAGTGAATCTGGGGGGACGCTTCTCAAAAAACGACACAATGCCTTCACGAGCATCTGGTTGTTGGAGTGCCCATCTAAATACCTTTGAGTCTGTCTCCAAAGCCTTTAGAGGACTATCCACGCTCAACATTTTCCAAAGAAGCTGGCGTGTGAGCGCGACAGCTATCGCGGACGTATTCCGGACAATTTCCGAAGCAATCTCACGTGCTCTAGAAACGAGATTGTCCTTCGACACTGCCTCGTTAATCAACCCGCATGTTACTGCCTCACGAGTACTTATGAATCTTCCTGTGAGCAATAAATCGGCAGCCTTGCCAATACCAACGATGCGCGGCAAAAACCACGTACTGGCTGCCTCGGGAGTCAGCCCACGCATAGGAAAAATAAACCCTATTTTGGCATCTTCAGCCACTAACCGGAAATCCATTGGCAAAGTCATAGTAAGGCCAATGCCAACGGCCGGCCCATTAATAGCAGCAATAACCGGCTTCTTTAAATCGTAAAGCACATGTATCCAAGACTGAAGTGTTTGCGTTCCTTCAGGGGCTGTTACTGAGGAGCGTCGAGCCTGGCCAAAATCTGCGGGATCAAGCCCCATTTCAGCCCCGGCACAAAACGCGCGGCCAGCACCTGTTACAATTACTACCCGCACTTCGTCATCTTCATCTGCTCTGGTGAAAGCATCGGCAAGCTCATTGCCCATAACCATGGTATAGGCATTCAATTTCTCGGGCCTATTGAGCGTCACCGTCAGGATTCCATCTGAAGAATCACACTTTATCTGGGTATACTCCATAACCACATCTCCTTTTCGCGAATTTTGCTGAATTTATCGACCTCTTAGAACTATGTTTTGTACCAAGGTGAATTCTAGTAACCCTCGTAGATGGTTGTCAATACTGCAATTTAAATCGAGGGGGTTTCGTCTAAGCCAGATGTTGTGGTACAATAAACTCGTTATTCACCTGCCACCCAACCTTGTTAGGGTAAATTATTTACAGGAGGTTGCAAAATGTCTGGTGGTTATCTACGTAGAATTCTGTTTGTTGACCTATCGACAAGCAAGATATGGGAAGAGAACCCGGACGAAAGCCTATACCGTGCTTTCTTCGGGGGTTATGGTATAGGAGCCAGGATAATATTCAGCCGTCAGAAAGCAAAAATAGACCCGCTCGGCTCCGAAGCCATGCTTGGTTTTGTTGCCGGACCTCTTACCGGTACCCGGTCTTTGTTTGCCTCCAGATACGTCGTAGTTGGGAAATCGCCGCTCACCGACACCTGGGGCGATGCTAATTCAGGCGGTGATTTCGGTCCGCATTTAAAATTTTCGGGCCATGATGCCGTTTTCTTCAACGGTATATCTCCAGAACCTGTTTACCTGTTCCTAGATAATGGCCAAGCTGAGTTGAGGAAAGCCGGACATCTCTGGGGCAAGGATACAGCGGAGATAGAAGCTATGCTCGAAGCCGAGTTGGGTAAGGGTATCAGTATTGCCAGTATCGGTCCGGCTGGGGAAAGTCGGTCTCTGCTCGCTGCCATCATAAACAATAAAGGCCGAGCCGCTGCTCGCTCCGGTCTGGGTGCGGTGATGGGGTCGAAGAGGCTTAAGGCGTTGGTAGTAAGGGGTCAACAGAAGGTCCCCGTGGCTGATGAGGATGGGTTAAAGGCCGCCAGACAAAGCTACATGGGACAGCTTGGTGGCAATGCGGAGGCGTTCAAAAGGTTCGGCACCTGCAGTGGCATGGCAACCCTGGTCAACATCGGTGACACTCCAGTAAAGAACTGGGGAGGCACTGCCCTTGACTTCCCCACCGTCGCTGCGATCAGCGACCGAAGTGTGATCAACCTCCAGAAGCGGAAGTATAGTTGCTGGGGATGTCCTGTTGCCTGTGGAGGCTTGATGAAAGCCGGCAGCGAATACAACTATCCTGAAGGCGCTCACAAGCCGGAATACGAAACTTTAGCTTCCTTCGGCTCTATGTGCCTTAATGACAATATAGAGTCCATAGTAATGTTGAACGAAATCTGCAATCGCTATGGTCTCGATACCATCTCCGCAGGCTCCACCATGGCTTTCGCCATTGAAAACTTCGAGAACGGCATCATCACCACCAATGATACTGATGGCATCGAGCTGCGCTGGGGGAACCACAAGGCGATAGTGGCTATGACGGAGAAGATGGCAAAAAGAGAAGGCTTCGGTGCTGTCCTGGCCGATGGAGTTAAAAAGGCTGCGGAGATGATAGGCAAAGGTGCTGAAGCCTTTGCTGTTCATATCCACGGTCAGGAAGTCTCCATGCATGACCCCAAGCGCTTTGCGCATTATACCACTGCCTATCTTGACCCCACGCCTGCTCGTCATACACAGGGGAGCTATGCCTTTAGACCAGCAAGCGGGCTGGAATACCCGGCATATGACCGCAGCTCAATGGCCGGTCGTGGTGCCGCGAGCAAGATGGGCAGCGATTTCTCCCATGCTGTAAACTGCCTTGGCCTTTGTATGTTCGGGGTTGGCTTCATGCCTGCCAGCGCTATAACCGACTTCCTTAATTTAACCACCGGATGGAATTTCACCATCGCAGATGTCTTGAAGACCGGAGAGCGTGTGGCCAACATCAGGCAGGCTTTCAATAGCCGTGAGGGGATCAGCACCAGCGATTACAAGATACCCGGGAGAGTCTCGGGCAATCCGCCACCCCAGGCTGGTCCCACTGCCGGCAGGAGCGCTGAATTTGAGACCATGTGTCGCAACTATCTAGAAGCTAGAGGATGGGACACGACCACCGGCAAGCCGAGTCGTGAGAAGCTGCTTGAACTCGGTCTCGATGATGTCGCGAAAGAACTGTGGGGTTAATAGATAGCAGCTATCAAACTGATTTGCCGCGTTAAGCGGATAGATAATCAGCCACCCCGATGTAACCGGGGAAATTAGTAAGAAAAAACCAGAGCGGGGATGAAAGCGGAAGATTGGCTTGACGCTAACCCTAGACCTCTGTTAGGATACACAGCAGTATGACGCCGCGGAATGCAATGGGTGAAGCTCCAGAGGTTGCAATTTAGCTGGGATCCGCTATCATAATTACAATAAAGGAGGTCAACATGGCAGTTTTCGAGGTTCAGAAAGAGGGCAAAATTGTCATCATTACCATTAACCGTCCGGAGGCCAGGAATGCACTTAACAGTGAGGTGCGCCGGGGCTTGAATCAGGTTTTTGTTGATTTCCGTGACAACCCTGATCTCTGGGTGGCCATTCTGACTGGTGCCGGCGATACGGCCTTTTCGGCTGGCGCTGACATCAAGGAGTTTCGTCCAGGCCCGTCGGCTGCCACCATGGGTGAAGCTCTACGCCCCGACCAGATCTGGAAGCCCTTTATTGCGGCGATTAATGGCTATGCTCTCGGTGGAGGCCTGGAGTTAGCCATGCAATGCGATATCAGATTGGCGGCTGAGCATGCCCGCCTGGGTCAGCCGGAAATAAATATCGGCTTCATGCCTGGCGCCGGTGGCACACAGCGACTGCCCCGCTTTGTACCACGTGCTATGGCAGCCCAGATACTCTTGCTGGGTGAACCAATTGATGCCCAAGAAGCGTATCGCATCGGCTTGGTAAATAAGGTCGTGCCGCTGGCTCAACTCTTGCCTACTGCCAAGCAGTGGGCGGAGACCATCTGCCGCAAGGGACCCGTAGGAGTGCGTGCCAGTAAAGAAGCCATGATTCGGGGCTACGACCTCTCTCTGAATGAAGGCCTCAAATTAGAGCGCGAACTAGCTAACGGCGTCAGAATGAGCGAAGATTTTGCCGAAGGCACGCGAGCTTTTGTGGAGAAGAGACCACCGCAATACAAAGGTAAATAACTCTTTGAGATATAGTATCCAGAGTATTTTATGCACAAAAAGTGCAATACTTGCCGTTAGACACCGAATCTGAATTTTTAAAAGGGGGTAGCAAAACATGCTTGCAGCTATACTCGCTGAGGGTAAACTGAGTGTTAAGGAAGTGCCCAAACCTTCGCCAGGGTACGAAGAAGCTCTGATCAAACTTACCACCGCAGGTGTTTGTCATTCAGATTTGCATCTGGTCAAGGGAGAATGGGGTCAGTTCCGACGTATACCTGCGATTCCCATAGGTCATGAAGGTATAGGAGTAGTTGAGGAACTGGGATCAGGAGCTGAAAAATTCGTCCAAAAAGGAGACAGAGTCATAATGGGCCTTGGTGGTATGGGTGGAGGATACTGGTGCGGTGCCTGTGAGTACTGCCTCAGCGGTAGACCAAGGCTATGCCGACAGGCAAGACCTCTTTCTGGTACGTATGCCGAATATATTTCCGTCTGGGCGAAAGCGCTGGTGAAACTGCCTGACGAGGTAAGTGATAACGAGGTGTCGCTGGCGTGTGGAGGGCTAACATCTTACAGCGCTGTCAAAAAGCTCATCAACTTCAACGTGACGCCTAATCAAGGGGTAGCCATCGTCGGCGCTGCCGGCGGGGTGGGGCACTACGCTGTACAGATAGCCAAGGAATTTGGCTACAAAGTTGTAGGTGTGGATATAGGCAACGAAAGGCTGGAATTCGTGAAAGCCCTGGGAGCTGACTATGCCGTGGATGCAAATGAAGCACCTCAATTTGTCAAAGAGAAACTCGGCGGTGTTAAGGCTAGCATTGTATTCTCGCCGAAACTAGCCGGCTTCGAACTCGGCATGGGACTGCTCAAGCGCGGAGGGATATTCATCGGCGTAGGCATGCCCCCCATCAGCGAAGGTCCCATATCCTTAATGCCGCTCGACATACTGGGTAGGGATTTGCTCATAATGTCATCCGCAGTGGGCAACGTAGAGGAGATGACAGAGCTGGTTCAGCTAGCTGCCGATGGCAAGGTCAAGACCTACATTGGCAGGACCGCCAGCCTCTCCGAAGCACCTCAGGTGCTCGAAGAGCTAGACCAAGGAAGATATACCGGCAGAGCTATATTGAAATGTAAGTGCACTGATTAACCGCTAACCGAATAAACAGAAAATGCTTTAAGCTAAAACTCAGGGCTCGCTTGCGCAAAACTTCGTTTAAATTTTCCATAGATTGGTATCTCTTTCCCTTGCAATCTAAATTTCGTATTGAATCAGTCTCTCAACATGCTCATTACGATACGCCACAGCTTTTCTAGTCGGGCGCCGACACTATTCTGTCAGGGTTATTGCCCACTGAAACTTGACCTCTGCTTTACTTTAGTGATATACACTAAACCTTGTCAGGTGCTAACACAATCTCCAAAGGCATAAAATTTCCATGGACGAAATTTCCACACAGTAAGAAACAAGTTTAAAGGGAGGTTACAATGCGGCTGAAGGATAAAGTAGCAATAGTGGTCGGAGCAGGTTCAATAAGACCAGGAATGGGCAATGGGAAGGCAACTGCAATTCTCTTCGCTAAGGAAGGAGCAAAGGTGGCGTGCGTTGATCTTCGCCTAGAGGCTGCTGAGGAAACAGTTGACACTATAAAGCGCCAAGGTGGGCAAGCAATAGCGATATCGGCTGACGCCACAAAGGAACTAGACGCTAAAAAAATAGTTGAGGGGGTAATCTCCAACTTCGGCAAAATAGACATATTGTTTAATAATGTCGGGGTAGGTCTTGGAGAGCGTGGACTCAAGATAGCAGAGAAGGACTGGGACACAGTCATGAACACTAATCTTAAGAGCATAATGGCTGTTTGCAAATACGTGGTCCCAGAGATGATCAAGGGTGGTGGAGCAATAGTGAATAATGCATCGATGGCTGCTTTCTACGGGCACTATAATTACCCATATGCAGCATCAAAAGCTGGAGTTGTTGCCCTTACAAGGTCCCTTGCTGTGGGGCTGGCCAAATATAACATCAGAGTGAATTGCGTAGCGCCTGGCTTGATTGCAACTCCCATGGTTGAGCCTCTGATGGGACAGAGACGAGACACTACTGTCGAGCAACGGGTTCCCTTAAAGCGCCATGGTAAGGCAGAAGAAGTGGCTTATGCTGTCCTGTTTTTGGCATCTGATGAAGCCTCTTATATTACAGGGCAAACCATTTGTGTTGATGGCGGGCTTTCGGCGATGTAAAAAATCTAGGATTCGGAGGCAAAAGTGGCTCGAGTTAGTTTCGTAGAGAAAGAACAAGCGCATCCATTTATCAAAGAGGTTTACCAAAGACAAGAGGATCAGAATACGCAGGTATTGAACTTGTTAAAGGTTATGGCACATTGTCCCTGGATAGGTCGCAACTTCATACGGTTGGGCAACTCTATCTTAAGAGGAGAGGAATTGCCCGCCCGATTAAGGGAATTAGCTATCCTTTGCGTAGGCAAACTTCTACAAGCTGAATATGAGTTCACACACCATATTCCTTTAGCCCTACAGGCTGGAGTCAACAAAGAACAAATTGACCAATTATCGAATTGGGCCTCCGCCAGAGTGTTCAATAGGGAGGAGCAAGCAGTATTGCACTATGCCGAAGAGCTCACTAAAAATGTCAGAGTAAGTGATGATACGTTTAAAGAATTACGAAATCTCCTCAGTGAGCGCTCTATTGTTGAACTGACCGCAACCATTGGCTATTACAACATGGCATGCCGAATCCTCGTAGGTCTGCAGATTGAGCTTGAAAATGAATAGAAAGCGTTCTCGCTACCACTAGGGCGAGATTTTGTTCTTTTGTGTGGTGAGGCTGGGGAGACAATAAGCAGAACAGATTTGTCCAGAATATGCTTCGATACTGTTCTACTTATGCTACACTTTTTTACGCTTCCACCTGCCCAGCCGGAAATAGAATATGTAGGTGAACGCCCTCATAGCCAGAGCAATCACCATCGCCCAGCGCACACCATAAACGCCCAGATTAGCCACCCGTGGCAGAAATGCCGCCAAAGGCAACTGCAGTCCCCACATGGTCACTAGGCTAGCCAGCAGTGGTATCATGGTGTCACCCACACCGTTCAGGCAACTGGTCAACACAGCCGCCGGGCCCATCATTACGAAACCCACTGTTGCTATCCTGAGGAACTTGCTGCCTATGTCCACCAGACCGGGCTCAGTGCCAAAGAGGCGAACTACCTTCTCCGGCCATATCAGTATCACTATGGCAATAGCCAGCATAAAGCCTGTTGCCAGACCGACTGATAGCCAACCTGTCCTCGCAGCTCGCTCCTCCTTACCAGCTCCTAGATTCTGCCCTGCCAGCACACCACTAGCAGTACCCAATGCTAAAGCTATCACCTCTAGAAATGCCTCTACTCTCTGACTCAAGCTGTGGGCGGCCACTGCAAATGTTCCGAAGGGAACGATAAATATCACCATGACGAGACCGACCAGGCTCCTTAGTACCATATTGATGGACGCAGGGATACCAATCTTCATCTGTCGCCATATGTTATTGAGGTCCAGATGGAAATCTGCCAAGGTGACCCGTAGCCGGGTACGCCCGCTAAGCAGAAACCACACCCCTAGACCCCCTCCGAGGCCCTGGGAAATGATATCCATTATAGCCGCGCCCCTCACGCCCAGGCGGGGAAATACCCACCAGCCGAAGACCAGGAAAGGGCAAAAGGTCATGTGAAAAAGCCTGAAAATGACGCCTATCCTCATCGCTGCCGCGGTATCTCCCGAAGACTGCATGGTGGCCTCGGTCATCATTCGTAAGGTCATCGTCACCATGCCCACGAATTGTATCTGATTGTATGGTACCGCTTCTTCGACAACCTTAGCCTCCGCACCAAATAGCATTAACATCTGCTTAGACAAGAAGATCCCTATTACTGCCATGATTATGGAGAAGACAGCCCCGAGAACAAAGGCCTGCTGTACCGCCCGAACAGCCCCTTTCTCATCACCGGCGCCGACACAGCGCGCAACCATGGCTCTCAAACCCGTGAAAATGCCCCACAGCAGTGCACTCACTACCGTAATGATCATGGCGGAAAGACCGACGGCAGCGATGGCATCTGCTCCCAGCTTGCCCACCCATATCATATCGATGGTGGGACCCAGCATAGTAAGGCCCTGGCTTATCACTACGGGCCAAGCTAAAGCCAGAAGGTTACCAATAATGCTACCTTGGGTCCAGTCTCGGGTAAATGCCGCCTTTTTCTTGTTAGAATTCACCACATCTCCCATGTGGCTTTCTCTTTGCTAACAGCGTCACTGCAAGTGCTTGTGTGCCTAATCCTTCAACCCGCCGCTTTCTTCGCCACCAAACATTTAAGAACCAACTATAATATCACTGCAAGTTGGGGGAACACAAGAAAAGAACCGGCAATTTGTGACTTGCGATGAGTTGAGAGGGGCAAGGCAAGCCTGCCAGGCGATTATTTCACGGTTCTATCGGTACCAACAGTGCCGGGCTGATGTGGTATACCTACCCTAGAAAGCTTCATCTATCAGGACGATTCAGTCACCAAACAAACTGTACCTGACCCTGAAGCAAGTTCTGGTGGTCAGTGCTCTGTCTTTGTCTTAAGAATAGAGCATAGTCGTTGGGGATGTGAGTAGTTTCCCCAGATTGCACAAGATGGCTTTCTGTGCTGCAACATTACGATGTCCGGTGTAGTTAATCTACTGTAGGAACAAATTTAGTCAACCACTATGTACTTGCCTTCTCCTGCCCCCAGTCCGTGCTTTAGTGCGGTAGCAATTTGTGGTAGTTCCCAAGGATTGGCAGGGAGCTTATTAGAAGCCCGGTAATCTAAGAGCACCTTCATTGCCTCGACATCGATAGCAACAAGGTCCCCAGAAGCAAGTACCAAGCCTGGCTCGACCAATTGGCCCTTATTCGGCCCGCCAGATACGAAGGCTTTCCTGCCATCCATAACGATGAGATCGGGTTGCCAACAAAGACTTATTTCAGCCAACTTCTCCTGCAAATGACCAAGGTGAAAACTACGCCGCTGCCCAGGAGCAACAAAGCCGAAGGCAAGTTTAATTGCACCAGAAAATGCACCGAGGCTGTGAGTCTTCATGCATGGCAGATAAACCATCTTATCGGCTTCATAAGCGGAGCGAGGCATTATAACTTTGCTTAAATAATCTCCATCGATATTGACCTGTACCCAATCATTAGACCTATCTTCAAAAGCAATAAGCTCAACACTTAGCCTTCGAGCTAACTCGGGGACACCGAGTTGATTGAAGACTTTTCTAGTTGGCCGCCAAACGGCACCAGAGCTCTCACCAATGATGACTTCAGCCCCAGCTTCCAGGATAAGTTCAATCACGACTTGAAGAAAGGCCAGGTCAGTAGCTGCTGGAAACGGGTCTGGGCTGTTGAAATTTGGTTTTACAAGAACTCGGTCACCCCTACCAATGGCCAGTCCTAAATTGCCCAATAGTGCCATGGCTTGGCCAATAGCTAGCCGAATATCCCCTGCTGCTTTCACTTTGGCTACGACTGGCTGGTTATTCCTAAACCACGGATTATTCCTTCGTGGCTTTGGCTCTACGCATGGAATACCACTTGGTACCCTGTCGCCTAGAAAGTGATAGACTCCAACAACTCTGTCAAAGAGAACCGTCATATGACATCCGAAGCACAGTCAGACATCTCGTAATCTGCGAATGGTCTGCTGAATTCATTATGCAGCAATTATTAATCTCTGTCCAGCCTTCTATAGCCCCTATGGCGGCTATTTATTTCCTGGAACTTAATAAACTGTGAGCCATCTTAACAATATGACGGATTGGGTGATGCAGACGAGGGCTGAGTTAAGAAGATCGGCGCTCCGCTGATACCAAAAGTGGAATAAGCAATTCCAAATCATCAGTGAGCGGAAAGTTGACAGCACCATGTCAGCCGTCTAAAGTGTAAGTTAGTGAGTTGTGCCATGTTCACTCACGATGCTCTTAGCATCTATGGAATCAGGATACGTTGAGCTATACCACTCTGGTGAATTGGAACGTCGTGCGCAAGCACTTGAGGCTCGATTAACCTCTTGCGATATTTGCCCCAGGGAGTGTCGGGTCAATAGGTTACAAAACGAACTGGGCTATTGCCATTCAGGGCGTCTCCCCATAGTCTCGGCGGTCTGCGTTCATCAAGGTGAGGAGCCAAGCTATTTCAGGAACCCGAGGGTCAGGGACGGTTTTTCTTGGCAATTGTAATATGAGATGCGTTTATTGTCAGAACTACCAGATAAGTCAGAACTGGAAAAAGCAAAAATCAAAGGAAATGGACTGCCACACCTTAGCGGAAAGGATGCTCTACCTTCAGGATGAACTGGGCTGCCACAATATCAATTTCGTTTCGCCATCTCATTTTGTTCCCCAGCTCCTGCGGGCAGTTGTGGAAGCGGTGCCCATGGGGCTTCGAGTGCCACTGGTTTACAACAGCAGTGGCTATGATTCTATCGCTTCTCTAAAAGAGCTTGACGGTATAATAAGTATCTACTTGCCTGATTTGAGATATGCCTCTGACAACTGGGCTAAGAAGTTCTCTCATGCCCCGGATTATGTAGCACGGGCTCGTCAAGCTATTAGAGAGATGCATCGACAGGTTGGAGACCTGGTGGTAGATGAATTTGGTTTGGCACAAAAAGGATTGATAGTGCGCCATCTTATTCTTCCCAACGGTCTGGCAGGTAGTGAGGAATCGCTAACCTGGCTTGTTGGGGAGCTTTCTCCCATGGTGACGGTTAGCGTGATGTCTCAATACATGCCGATGCACCGGGCGTCGCGAATACCACTGCTTTCTCGGAAGATCACCGTTGATGAGCATGAAACGGTTCTCCAGCTACTAACTGACCTGGGACTAGAAAACGGCTGGATACAGGAAATGGGGGCAGCAGAAAACTATCTCCCCGATTTTGAACGAGCAGGTCACCCTTTCTCCCCAGTTCCTCAGAGAACAGAGGAGTTTATACCTGCAAAGGTATTCCGTGGCCACTAATCGTGTCATTGTCGTCGGCGCAGGGGCGAGTGGCATGATGGCTGCTGGCCGAGCTGCGGAGCTGGGTGCCAACGTCCTTCTGCTGGAAAAAACCACGCGCCCCGGCAGCAAAATACTCATTAGCGGCAAGACACGTTGCAACCTGACCAACGCCAAAGAATTGGATGAGTTTATCGCCATGTACGGCTCCAACGGCCGTTTTCTCTATAGCGCCTTCAACTGCTTCTTTCGCGATGATTTGCTCGCCTTTTTGAGGCGCTATGGTGTGGAAACCAAGAGCGAGCGTGGTGGGCGGATTTTCCCCGCCTCTGACGATGCCCGTGATGTAGTTAAAGTCTTTGAGCAGTACATGGCTGACCATGGCGTACAGTTGCGCACCGATATCGGAGTAACCGGGGTACAGATTGATAAGGGTCGAGTGGTTGGTGTACGAACAAAGAAGGGGACGCTCTCGGCAGGGTCAATAGTTCTAGCGACTGGCGGTGCCTCCTACCCTGAAACTGGCTCTACTGGGGATGGCTATCGGCTAGCCGCTGCCCTCGGCCACACCATAACTAAATTGCGCCCGGCTTTGGTTCCCCTAGTCGTCCATGAAGTCCAGCGGGCTAAAAGTATGCAGGGTGTCAGTCTGCGCAATGTGCGCCTCACCGTCTATCAGTGCCCCGCTGATGAGATCAATCCCTCCCTGACCCCGACCAGCGACCGGGGGCGTGGTATAAGTGGTAAACAATCACCCTGGCCTATCATCGAAACCCGTATGGGGGAGATGATGATAACCCACTTTGGAATCGGTGGGCCAATAACATTGCTGATGAGCTTGGCGGTAGTGGATGCACTGGAGAATGGCCCGGTTAGCGCATCCATTGACCTGAAGCCAGCCCTTGATGAAAAGCAACTGCGCCAGCGGCTTCAACGAGATTTCGACCGCTACTCCAGGCGGAGCTATAGGAACATTCTCAAAGGACTGTTGCCGCAAAAGATGGTTGATCCTTTCGTTGAGATGACCGCCATCCCGCCAGACAAGCGTGGCCATGAAATGGATGCCGAGGAACGGGAACGGCTGTTACGTCTGCTCAAATCACTCCGCTTCAACATTAAGGGGCCGCTGCCGATGGCCTCCGCCATGGTCACCGCTGGCGGTGTCTCCCTCAAGGAAATCGATCCGCGCAGCATGGCATCACGCCTGATTGAGGGACTCTATTTTTGCGGTGAGGTGATGGACCTGGACGGCGACACTGGCGGCTACAATCTGCAAGCCGCCTTTTCTACCGGATACATCGCCGGTGAGCAAGCTGCTCTTAGAACCACAAGCTCATGATTATCTACAATATGTGAACGCCGAATTCCTTTAGGCTTACCGCCAGAGCGCTCAAGGGAAGCCCCATCACATTAAAATAATCACCTTCAATCTTCTCCACGATAATTGACCCTAATCCTTGAATGGCATAGGCTCCAGCTTTATCTAATGGCTCTTGCGACTTAACATAGGCATCAATCTCAGTTGAGCTTAATTTTCTGAGGTGAACCTTTGTCTCTACCGATCTTGATAGTGCTTTGTTGCTCCCGCTATCTACAATAGTAAAACCGGTAATTACTGAATGCGGCTTCCCATTTATTGTCTCCAGCATTTCTCTGGCCTCGGTTTTCGTGCGCGGCTTGCCCAGTATTTTACCTTCAAAAACAATGAGGGTGTCCGCTGCAATAATTAAGACATTCTTGTGGTTTTTGGCAACCAGCTTGGCTTTTTCCAAAGATAGCAATTTTGCAAGCTCATGCGGTCCTAATTCGCAGCTTATATTCTCCTCATAATTGCTTGGTTCGACCTTAAATTTCAGGCCGATTTTTTTCAGCAATTCCTCTCTTCTTGGAGATGCCGATGCTAATATAATTGTTTTCATATTCTTGTCTGGGCGCATCTAAAGCCTATTATCCCATTATACGATATGACGAAATGTGCAGTTTTCCAGTCGCTTTTAAGCGCTAAGAGTCTTTTCCATAACCTTGCTCGTCAGGGACAACAGAGTTAACAATCCGATGAAATGTTACACCAAACTTAAACAGGCCGCCACACGATAGTAGCGATAACCACACACCTAACTGCGATATTTGAGACAACAAACCGGTAGTTGAAACAGCCCCTGAAAATGAGTTGCCCACGCCACAAGAGTGTTATAGAATAGTTGTCACCATGGTGTAAGGAGGTGAGCATGGCTATAAAGAAGGGAGATATCAAAGTCCGCAGAATGGTTGACGCCGACCTGCCGCAAGTGAATGCGATAGACCGCTTGCTTTTTGGTAAAGAGCGAGTACCTACCTGGCCGTTTTCGTTTGAATCTTATTGGGCCTTGTACCACCCCGAGCTAAGTTTTGTTGCTGAAGCAGGGGGCAGGGTGGTCGGCTTCATAGCAGGGAACCTGGTAGAAGAGGAACACAGTCAGTCCATCCTTAGCTTGAGGCGCACGATAGACCGTCCCTCCCGGCACCGCAAGGTCGGGTGGATCGACATGATCGGCATCGACCCCGCGTATCAGCATATGGGGATAGGCCGAGGTCTGGTCGAAGCGTTCGATGAAGAATGCAAGCGCAGTGATGCAGTTATGAGGGGCATCGCTAGAGAGAGTGACGAAAGACTCAGGAATTTCCTGGCATCTATAGGCTTCAAGAGGTCCGATCTCGTTGTCTACGAAAGGGACTAGGAATAATCCTATCTGCACTGCCACTAGTCATATCTAATGGTATGTTGTAGCTCAACAAACTGACGAAATTTTGAAGAAAGTCACGCATTAGCTATCCGACTCACTCAATTGATAGTTTCTCCAATATCTAGGCCTAGGCATATCACGGCCATAATGAAGTTGGAGCTGTAGCGCTGAATGGCAGGGGAATATCTACAGCGATGGGCCACAGACTTTTTTTGCTAACGAGTACTGCCCTTGCCACCACCTGAGCAATGTCGTGGTGCTATTCAGTCACAGACTCTTTGGCAATCAGGCTGGCCATAAGATCAGCCTGATTGACTGCCACGTCTACTCCCATCATCGGTGTGAACATCCAAGCATTCTTGGGGTTATTCACACGAGCGACAACGCGTGGGACGTTGAACGCAAAACGTGCCAAGTTGGTGACCACTAGATTCGTTTCGTCTTGGCCTGTAGTAGCTGCCACAACATCCACCCCCAAAATACCCGCTGCCTCAAGCACGACTGGATCAGTGCCATTGCCCAACGCGACTACATCGGCTGGTAAATCTTGCTGCAATCGGGAAATTTTCTCCCTCGCTGCCTCAACGACCTTCACAACATATCCCTTTTCTAGGAGCAGTAGAGCCAGAGAGGTGCCAACTTTACCACCACCCACAATAATTACTTTCATGGCCATTGTGTAACCTCCTTCACGTTAATCCCAACAAAGTTCTGAGACGGTCAGTAGATGTGGCCAACGCAACCAAGTAGACTATGTCGCCCCAACAAAATTCTGTGCCCAGCGTGGGTAGAAAGGGTTTGCCGGCCCGACTTATTGCTACTACATGGATTTCACCGCGCACTGTTAGTTCACTCACCGTCTGGCCAACCAGGAGGGGAGGGATTTCTGTTGTTATAATATTTACCTCACCACTTCCCAAGTTGAGGATTGCATCCAACGGGGAGTAACAGAGAACTTCGGCCGCCTGGTTAATACCCCAGGTTGTTGGGCTTATGGTGTGCAATCCCAATCGTCCGTAGATATTGGCTTTGCGCGGGTCATAAAGTCGTGCCACGACCCTGGGCACACGAAATACTTGGCTGGCAATGCGGCCGATTACGACATTGACATCATCGCTGGCTGTCAAGGCGGCCAGACCATCAGCCCTCTCAATACCAGCAGCCAGAAGCACTTTACGGTCAAGTCCAATACCTTCAATAACCTCACCTTTGAACGAGGGCCCCAACCGCTCAAAGCTAGTGGGGTCTTTATCAACCACTGCTACTGCATGGCCGCGCTGACTCATGGTCAACGCCAATCCAGCTCCCATGCGGCCACAACCAATAATAATAATCCTCATACGCATCACCTCCTAAGAACGTATCTATGCTGCAGATGAAGTACTGCCTTGCGCAGTTCATCAGCGAACAATATTATTGGACTTAAGACAAGCAGGAAAAGCCAGTTGATTGCCGGGAAACCTGCCGTGTGAAAGGACCGCTGGAAAAACGGGACATAGATGACTATGGACACGATAGCCAGAGCAACTGCCACAGCTACCCATATCAACCGGTTAGAAAATGGCTTGCTACGGAAGACAGAGGTACGCTCCGAGCGCTGGGCAAACAGATTGCCCATTTGGGTGACCACGATGGCAGCAAGGACCATGGCGGTGGCCGATTGGTAAAGAAGCCCTTTCGAAGGTAAATCCAACCACTGACCCCAATAGCCGTGCGTCCAATACTGAAAATAGAAAGCCGCCACAGCTATTAAGCCCTGAATCAGGCCCAACCATAAAAATGCTCGCAATAAAAGTGGACGAGTAATGATGTGCTCATTCAAGTTGCGTGGCGGCCTATCCATGACGCCCTCTTCCGGCGGATCGCTTCCCAGGGCTAAGCCTGGCACGATGTCAGCCCCTAGGTCAATGGAGAGCACCTCCATCACCGTGAGCCCCAGTGGAATTCGCCCGCCGCTGAAGGCAAAGAAGACAAAGGGTGCAGCTTCAGCGGTGTTGTGGGTAAAGATATAGGTGACGAACTTCTTGGCGTTAGCGTAGACCGCCCGGCCTTCCTCGACTGCATTGACAATGGAGGCAAAATTGTCGTCGGTTAGAATCATATCCGCCGTCTCTTTGGCTACATCGGTACCGGCAACGCCCATGGCCACACCGATATTCGCCTTTCTGAGCGCAGGCGCATCATTGACACCATCACCGGTGACTGCCACGACATGCCCCATGTCCTGCAGCGCGCTGACTATTCGCAGTTTATGACCCGGGGCAACGCGTGCAAAGATGACCTCACTCTGCAGTGCCTCCTTCAGCGACTTATCATCCATGGCATCCAGGTCAGAACCATTGATAATGCGCGGCCGATCTCCCCGAATGATGCCGATGCGTCGGGCTATGCTTTCTGCCGTCAACCCATAGTCACCAGTAATCATCACGATGCGGATGCCAGCACGGTGGCATTTTTCCACCGCCATCTTCACCTCCACCCTTGGTGGGTCCATCATAGCAGCCAAGCCCAGAAAAGTCAGGTCATGCTCGATAGCCTCGGGCGTATATTCTCCCACCGATTGTGCTTTCACAGTCGGCTCCGGCAATGAGCGCATGGCCACAGCGAGTACTCTCAGGCCCTCACGGGCAAAGTCGTCATTCGCTGCTAAGACCTTTGCCCGCAGATTATCATCCAGCAGGCGGTCCTGGCCATCCATCCGTATACGAGTGCACAGCTCCAGCGTCTCTTTTGGCGCTCCCTTGACATAGGCTACCAGCGAATTTTGCACCCGATGAATTGTGCTCATCCGCCTGCGCCGCGACTCAAAGGATAGTTGGCGCACGCATATACTACGTTCCCTTTCAGTTTCGATGTTCAACTCGCCTTTGACCGCTGCTACCAGCAAGGCTGCCTCTGTGGGATCGCCCAGCACTGTCCATTTGGTGGAGCCATGGTTTGGCGGCAACAAACGCGCAGTGTTACATAGCGCACCCGCAACGATTAACTGACGCAGGTCTCCAACCACCGGAACATTGACTGCGCGCCCATCGTCGAGGATATACCCCCTGGGCCCATACCCAACGCCCGTCACCTTGAGGCGTCGGCCAGCCAGCCACAGGTCGGATACTGTCATTTCATTTTCTGTAAGTGTCCCGGTCTTATCAGTACAGATCATCGTTGTGCAGCCTAGGGTCTCCACAGCCGACAACCTCTTAATGAGCGCATGGCGTTGTGCCATGCGTTGTACTCCCATAGCCAGCGACAGGCTTACCGTCGGGAGCAAACCTTCTGGCACAAAAGCCACGATCATACCCATGGCAAAAATGAAACTATCGGTCACGCTGAACGCAACTCGCAGAATCATCAGCATGGCAAAGAAAACCAGACCAATTCCGACTGCCAGGAATGTCACCCACCTTGTCACGCGGCTCAATTCCTTCTGTAGCGGACTGGGTTCATCTCTCACAGACTGCGTGAGGTTAGCAACCTTGCCAAATTCAGTGTGCGTGCCCGTGGCAAAGACCACAGCCATGCCTATCCCAGCAACTACACTTGAACCAGCAAATACCAGGTTACGTACTTCAAAACGAGATGGAACAGGCCTCAGGACAGCTTCTCTTGTCTTGCGCATCGCATGCGACTCTCCGGTCAAGGTGGACTGATCCACCCGCAGTTCGTCCTCATCTACCAAACGTCCGTCGGCTGAGATACGGTCGCCTTCGGCCAGCAAGATTACATCGCCGGGCACCAGCTCTTCCGCCAGAATGCGATGCTTTTCTCCATCTCTCAACACATTGGCATAACTGGGCATCAACTGACGCAGAGCCCTGATCGCTCTCTCTGCTCTGTATTCCTGCCAGAAACTAAATACACCATTGATCACGTTGACCATCCAGATGGCAATAGCCAGTTCAGGCATTCCCGCAATAAGAGCGACCACACCACCAACCCACAGTAGGATGGCCATAAGGTGTGTAAAGTTGGACAGAAATTCTAACAAGAGAGACCTTCCTTTGATTTTCTGAATAACGTTGCTGCTAAAACGGCGAAGCCGTTCTTCAGCCTCAGCCTGAGTGAGCCCTTGGGGTCGCGTGGCTAGTACCCCATAGACTTCTCGGATGGGCAATTTATGGATAGACTCAGTGGAACCCCCTTCCAGGGGTTTGTCTATTAACTTCATGGTAAGGTCCTGCTAGTTGAAATCGGGCATCAGTCTATCATACATCAACAAGAATTGCATGAAGGACACTTCTTGTGGACGTGTTGACGGTCTGGAGTTCTGATAATGATGTGGCTACCAATGTCACTGGGGCTGAGAGTCCCAATTCAGCAAGTGCTAGAATCACAGTTGTTTGGACAACTGCACCTTTGCCTGTTTTGTTACCTCATTACACAAACTGGCAAAATGTTAACCAAGAGATAGCTTACGGGAAGCGATGCCTGATTCCAGACGGCCCAGGTTTACCGGCTGACCTAACGCAGCAGAAATATGCTTATTGCCATGATAAGCATACCTGCCAAAACACCCAGAATCACAAAGTGCTGCTTGCCATATAGTTGCGCAGTTGGCAAGATTTCATCCAGACTTATATAGACCATGATACCGGCAGAAAAGGCTAGTAGGCTATACACCAAGGTGGGTGTCAGAAAATGAAAGAGAATGGCATAGCCGATGAGTGCACCTACTGGTTCAGCTAGTCCGGCCAAAAATGAGTAAACGAAAGCCCTCCGACGATTGCCGGTAGCTTCCGAAATAGGCACTGACACGCTGATTCCCTCAGGAATATTGTGGAGAGCAATAGCCATAGCTACTAGGATGCCGAAAGCCCGGTCCCCTGTGACCGCGCCACTAAAAACAGCGAGTCCCTCGGGAAAATTATGTATGGCGATGCCTAAAGCAATCAGAATACCAGCCCTTCTAAGGTTCGACCGTTGTTCAACAGAAAGTGAGGTGGTTGGTTGTACATCGCTTCCTTGTGTCGTTTTGTTTTGGCTGACAGATGAAAAGCGTGAGTCCTCAACCCGTTCTTGCTTGTACTCGTGGGGAACCAAAATATCGACTATCGCAATAAAGGCGATGCCCACGAAGAATCCTAAATTGGCGTTGACAAAGCCAACCTTATCAATAGCGACGTGAAGCAATTCAGCAAATGAGATGTACACCATCACGCCAGCGGAAAACCCCAGAATTAGCGATAATTGCCAGTCTTTGGGCTTACGTATGAAATATGCAATTATGCTCCCTATCCCAGTAGATAGCCCTGCCAACAGGGCCAACAAAAGCGCGAAGGATACATTGTTTGGCATTAGTCTAGCTAGCCCTCATTGTAACAGACCGGACATCACCGTGGATTCAATTTGATTTTAGCTGGGAATCTCTGTCAAATACAAGCCCGGCCTGCAAAGAAGAAGGGACTGATTCCGTCTGTGTAGGAGTTGTTGATATCTCACTCAAACCCCCAGCATAAGCCAGTTACAACATGGTTCAGAGACCTGCAACAGACTAGGTTAACAAGTACTAATCTTTTGAAAGGAGCTAAAGTATTAATATTAGACCCTTGAGGCAGTATTCAAGCTAGTGTTTGATTCGACAAAATAGCTTATTTATAATAGCGGAGCTATTGTGCCAGGGAAGAAGATAATGTTTTCTTTTAGGAATTTCTGGTCATATTGTGGGGGAATTGTAATTCACCCTCAGCAGACCATCAGACAAGTCATGGGGGAAGAAAAGAAGGTGGATTATGGTTTTGCTGCCGTTTTACTTCTCAGCATCCTTTATAGCATTGCTGTATTAATCAGTTGGGCTAAGGGTGGTATGCCATCAGGGTATGAACCATTTCTAAGGATTCCAACTGAATTCTACTATTTCTGGCAGACTTTTTTCACCGTCCCAGTGGGTCTTATTGGTTGGATATTGTTTGCTGGCTCAGCCCAGTTACTGTCTAGGAAATTGGGTGGTCAGGGGTCTTTCGAGGAAAACCTGGCAGTATCGGGATTCCCTTATATTTTGATGCTCCCGTTTAGTTGGTTGCCCGAATTCATAGGTGTGTTTCTACCTCAACCGTGGGGGGCTGCAATTTACAGTGGGACAGTGACTGTGATTCGTGTGGGTATTTCCGTAATCTGGTTTACCGCTGTCTCCATAGTTGCTTTGAAACAAGCACAGTGTCTATCAACGAGTCGAGCGTCATTAGCAGCCATTGTGTCACTAATTCTAACGATTGGACTCCAAATGACCTATTTGCATTGAGAGCCAGTTGTCGCTGGACTTCTGGTTTGGCACTAGCGAGTAGGTATGGAGGTCGCGAAAGTCAAGGTAATACAAATGCTACCCCTGAAGCCACTAGGCAGTTGAACAAGACCAAGAAGCACTTAAATATATCTGAAGAACGGCAATCAAATTACCAAAGTGGTGGGGAAGGGGGGACTCGAACCCCCACGCCTTTCAGCACATGATCCTAAGTCATGCTCGTCTGCCAGTTCCGACACTTCCCCAATAGGAACCCACCTATAATCAATTGTAAAAGTCCTTATAAATCTCCCTCCCCTGGCGGGAGGGAGTTAGAGGGAGGGAGATTTCACACTCACCTTACTCCTCTCCCATCGAGGGCGAGGAATTTTATACGATTATGCGGTTAACTATAATACAATAGCATTTTACGGGACTTGCCTCAAACCATCACCCTGAAAAAGTTTGAAAATCAAGTACCGCAATCGAGATACTGTCTGTTCAATAGAGAATAAAAATATATACGAAAAATGAATTTTGTGGTAAGATAGACAATAAACTCTTCGAGGTAGTTTGAGACTATGAGTGTACAAGCAGAAGAATTAAGAACAATAGCTCAGAAAGTTCTAGACATTTTGGGTGTTATAGATTATTCCGAGGTGCAACTTACATACGCACTAAAGACTGAGGGAAAATGGAAGGTGAGCTTTGAGTATGAATATTCTTATGGCCATAGCATTAGTAGAAAGATAGTATCTTTTGCGGTTGATGCGGAGAGTGGAGAAATTGAGGGGATGTGGTTGGATAGATCATGGAGATAACAAAGAAATACTATGCTCTAAATGACTGGTAAAATCACCCTGTCAGCTTCAAATACAGTCATAATCTCTCCCATATTCTTGAATAAACCCCAGCAAATTCCAAGGACATCATACCAATTAGGCCTACTACAAATCAGGTATTATGTCCCCAGAATGCCACCATCCATAAGTCCAGTTCCTACTTTTTGGCTTCGCATCGCTTTCAGCCATTATACCTTGTTTTACCAGTGTTTTTGACTGGAGCATTTGATTGAAGCATAACATTCGTGACAAAAATTGCAGAAGCTTATATATTAACGTGGAATAATGTGTTGGTTGTGGTCTCTATGAGGGCCAAACCAAAAATGTGGCATCATTACACGAAGGAGGAAAGAAAGCATGAGTAATATCGCACTAGATCAGAAGTCGGGACTTTATGTGGATCAGGAATTGGGACGAAAATTTTTTCTCGATGGTCCTGACGATTTGAAAGTGGGCGAAAAGGTTACGTTTCTCCTCAATTTACATGGTGGTGGCTCCCACGGTATATGGCAACGCCTCTATTTTCCAGTGCATGATTACACAAACAAATACCGTCTTGTCGTCGCGACTCCTACTGCGAAGACCAAAGAGCCACTGCGCCACTGGGTTGCCGAAGCCGACGACGAGTGGTTGCATGATATAGTCAAGTTTGTCTGCGCCAAATATGGCAAAGACCGCATCAAATCGTTTTGGCTCGTTGGCCATAGCCAGGGGGGAATGACATCTAACCGCCTGCTGAAGACCGATTTTTTTGCGAGCCGTGTTGACGGATGGCTCAGCCTTTCGGGTGGGCGCATTGGACCAGTCGAGTTGCCAGCGTCCTTTTTTGAAGGGAGTGAACTCCGGATGCCAGCTCCAGCCCCGGGCAGTCCTAGTCCGGGCCGCGCAGTCATGCTCGATTGCGATATTTCGTTTATATTTTCGACTGGCAGGCTTGAAATAGTAAAACTTCCTGAAACTTCGCCCTGGGCTGAAAAGTACAACGCCGGCCCTCGAGTACGAATGCCTGATATTGTTGACACCGAGAAAGGCCAGGTGACAGGCGCAACTCCAGGACGTGGTCCGAGCTGGGGCAGAGAAGCGCGACCCGGTACAGCAGAGATCTATGTCTTTCCGAACGCGCGTGGCAACCGAGTTATTGCAGACGTGGTCCGTCTCGATAAGGGTCACACGGAGGGGTACGAACCAAAGATCACAGAGGAATTAATCAAGATGATTGTTGCAGCGCCAGGTGGGAAATTAGCGGCATTGGGTCGGGCTGGATAGGCATACTGGCAATACATTTTAGCTCAGACATAACCACATCGTGTCTCGGCGTTCAAGCTCACCAAACTGGGGAAGAGGGGACTCGAACTTCCATGCCTTTCAGCACATGATCCTAAGTCACACTCGTCTGCCAGTTCCGACACTTCCCCGATAGATTTAAACCCGTCATTGTCACCTATAGGCTGGAGGTGGTTCCCTCCAGCCTGTTCCTTGGCAATTTTTGCACCGCACCCAACGTGGGGCGAATTCCCCTATGTTCTTTTTTCCAGTACCACCACAAATTGGGCAAGTTCTATAGCTGCTGGGGACACGGACTTTGCCATACCCTGTGCATATAGGACATGGTTCGTGACTTGGCGTGGATTCGCCAACATTTGTTAGTCCACTACCATCGCAATATCCACAACGCCTGTTGACCAAATCAAGCATCTTAAACCTCCTGCATTACCGTATTATAATTTCGGCTCATCTTGCTTCTTATCTATTGGGCTCATCTCTCCCAATTATACCACTTGCCAAGTCAGTGAAGATTGAGGATAGCTTGGGGTTTTATCGGTCAATAACATAGAGCAACTTTTGCGATAAAACACGCTCTGAGAGGCAGAAGTATGCCCCCAGAATTAATTCCCATAACAAACCTTGCCGCATAAGGTGATAGTTCACTTATTTTCATTGTCCCTCCTTAGTCACAAACACTCATTGTGTTCTCTGAGCCCCTGTCTACAGTTTCTGGCCGTTTACACAGCCTCACTTTGATCTCCTTACTTGTCACCGACATACTAGCCCTGTAGAATACAACCAACCAAATAAAGTCGTCTCAGACAGAGTAGGTGTTCAGATGCCTTTGACCCACCCTCAAAAAGAACTGTTAGACCTATTAAGACAAGTGCTTAAGGTATTAGAAACCGCTTTATCCGTCTAAACTTCGACTCTTGGCGATAGTAAGCCCGAGCGCGAATAGCGAAGAGGTACGCGATTCTACGCTGTATATTAAACACTGGAGGAAAGCTATGAGGCAAGAAATATTTTCTAAGACAGCAATACGATATTTGGTGGCTGTTTTAGTCTTGGCACTATCATTGCTTCCTGTTAACGCCTTGCCGGCAGCAGCCCAAGATATCTCAGAGTACTTCGACATCAGCTACGAACCAGCTGAATTTGTTGATGCCCATGGGAACCCGATAACCGACATTTATGGGTCTGAAATTTTCTATGTTGAGCTTCAGGGCAGTGCAATTTGTAAGCAAGATTTGCCCTCCCCGTATGACCAGGTAAAGGGACTCAAATTGACTTTTAGGGTCATAGCTGAATATGAGAGCGGCGGTGATGTGACCCTGAATGGCAGTTACACTATAACTGTGGAGCCCTTACCTACTAAGATGACTGATTCCCCTGCTGAAATAAACGAGGATATACCGCTACAATTCCCTGGAGGGAGTCGGCCTGGCACTTACAATGTAAGCAGTGAGCTTATTAAAGCTGAGGCCAAAATTCTCTTTTGGTGGGATATCACCGAGCAAATTCCCTCGCAGTATTGCACCCAGCCCATGGATAGCCCGGTGACATATACCACCCCCCTAAACTCAGCGCCTAACATGCCCCACGACCCCTCACCAGCAAATGCTGCTACTGGCATTTCCCTGCCAGTTACGTTAAGCGTTGCGGTTACTGACATCGATAATGACGCTATAACCGTCACCTTCTTCGATGCCTCAGACCATAGTGTCATTGGCAGCCATGCTGGTGTTCCCAGCGGCAGCAGGGCAGTGATTAGCTGGTCAGGACTTGCTGCCGATACTATATACAGCTGGTACGCCAACGCCAACGATGGTGAGTTTAGCACACAAAGCGATACCTGGAGCTTCACCACTGCCCCAGCCAATACCGCGCCGAACCCGCCGAGCAATCCATCACCAATAGACCATGCCACTCGCATCCCGATAAGTGCCGACTTAAGCTGGACTGGTGGAGACCCCGACCCCGGTGACACGGTAACCTATGATATTTACTTCGGCACCAGCTCAAGTCCACCCTTGGTCTCCAATCACCTATCGGAAACCGCATATGACCTAGCGACTCTGGCCTACAACACGAAGTATTACTGGAAGATAGTTGCTACAGATAACCACGGAGCATCAACCATAGGGCCTGTGTGGGATTTCACCACCCAAACGCAAACGCCGGTCAACAATCCACCGAACACACCTTCTAATCCATCACCAGCAAACCTTGCCACCGGAGTCGCCATCAATGCCAGCTTAAGCTGGAGCGGAGGAGATCCTGATGCTGGTGACACGGTGACCTACGATGTCTACTTCGGCATAAGTTCACCTCCGCCATTGGTCTCTGCTAATCAGGCGCGGACAAGCTATGACCCAGGGACTCTGGCCTACAACACGAAGTACTACTGGAAGATAGTCGCCGTAGATGAGCATGGGGCATCAATCACAGGCTCACTCTACAATTTCATTACTCAAGCCGAGCCAATCAACTCGCCCAGAACATTCCCATGGTGGTGGGCAGTAGTTGGATCAGGAGTTGCTGCACTGCCAGTCTACTTTTTGTGGTGGCGAAGGCGATATCGGCCTGGCAAGGCCCAAAGCCCTCTGCAAGCTGACCAGTATCGAGCCTACAGAGAGAGAAGAGAGTTCATGGAGGGTTCATAATGGAATGGTACCATATAACGGCACCGTAGCGAGGATTCCTCTGCTATTGTGTTCAACTCAACCTCCTTTACCGTGGGGGTCTCGGTTAGGCGAGCCGAGACCCCCAACTTTACCATAAACCACGCCGTGAGAGGCAGAAAGTATGTCCCAGAATTGATTCCCTATATTTGTTCAATAGTAACAAACTAGCATTTTGTGACTAATTAATTCTATAGAATGTCTTGGATACCGCAACCTATTAATAACTCCTTCACTAGTGATACAATAGCATTTTGAGGCTCACGTGCATGAAAAGAATTAGCATCTTTTTGATTATGGTAGCCTTAATTGTCGAGATGGTAGGCTGTGGAGGTGGCGGTTATACTCCTCCTTCCCAAAACCTAGAAATACGGACTTGGTATGATTTGAATGCCGTTAGTAACAACTTGGCCGGCAACCACACTCTGATGAACGACATTGATTCCACTACTCCGGGTTATGAAGAGTTGGCAAGCCCGACAGCCAATGGGGGAAAAGGCTGGCAGCCAATTGGAACTAGTGTTTACTTGTTTACCGGGACTTTTGACGGGCAAGGATACGAGATACGTGACCTATTTATCAACCGCCCTGACGAGGGTGATGCCGGGCTTTTTGGTTTGGTCGGTAAGGAGGGGGTCATCAAAAATATCGGCGTGGTGAACGTTACTGCGATTGGAGAAGATGGTGTTGGCGGTCTGGTGGGAGGTAATCGTGGCATTGTGATTAACTCTTATTCCACCGGCAACGTGACTGGTTATAAGTATGTTGGTGGTCTGGTGGGAGAAAATCAATATGCTAGCACTGTGAGTGACTCCTATTCCAGCGCTAATGTGAATGGCGATGAGGATATTGGCGGTCTGGTGGGATATAATTACTATGGCACTGTGGGCAATTCCCATTCCAGCGGCAGTGTGACTGGTTATTCGGCTGTTGGCGGTCTGGTGGGAGAAAATCAATATTATAGCGCTGTGAGCGACTCCTATTCCAGCGCTAATGTGAACGGCCATGAGTACGTTGGCGGTCTGGTGGGAGAAGACAAGTATAGCACTGTGAGCAATTCCTATTGCAGTGGCAGCGTGATTGGGTATTTGGCTGTTGGTGGTCTGGTGGGAAGGAATCTATTGATTAGCACTGTGAGCGACTCCTATTCCAGTGCTAATGTGAACGGTGGACAGTATGTTGGCGGTCTGGTAGGGCAAAATTGGGGCACCGTCAGCAACTCCTATTGCAGCGGCAGCGTGACTGGCGGTTCGCCTGTTGGCGGTTTGGTGGGGGCAAATGAAATATCAGGCTCTGTGATCACCTCTGTCTGGGATACGGAGACTTCTGGGCTGGAAGAAAGCGACGGGGGCACGGGCAAGTCCACCACGGAAATGCAGAACATCGTCACCTTCTCCGAGGCAGGCTGGAGCATAACCGCAGTCGGGAGCTTTGCCGAACGCAATCCCGCATATATCTGGAATATCGTTGACGACAAGGCTTATCCGTTCCTGAACTGGCAGTCCGTTGTCTAACACAACTAGAACCTAGTTAGGTGGGCGAGAACCACAGTATACCTGAGAGTGGAATTGCACATTAGCCTGTCTTGTTACCTCATTACACAAACTGGGAATATTGTATTGTGACCATGCCACATTAAACGCGCACCCTGAACGGCAAAAGCTCTATGTCATTGTGTCCCCACAATCCCTCTTACCAGGTATCAACAAAATCATGACCTGTTCTCTCGGTGCGTTCAGCGGGAACGGCTTTCAAGCCTTCCACAATCCATCGGCGTGTATCCGCGGGGTCAATAACCGCGTCGATTTCGAGGTAAGAGGCCATATTGATGGCTTTCCCCCTCTCATATAACGAGGCAAGCAGTTTCTCGTAGAGCGCTTCACGTTCTTGCGGATCTTTCACTGCCTCAAGTTCTCTCCTGAAACCGGCTCTGACATAGCCCTCCAATCCCATCCCGCCAAATTCTCCGGTTGGCCAGGCAACTGCAAAAAAGGGCTCGTGGAAGCCCCCTTTTGCCATAGCCTGTGCTCCCAGTCCATATCCCCGGCGCAGAAAAACTGTAAAGAAAGGTACCGTTAAATGCGATCCGACCACAAACATACGGCAAATGTGGCGGACCTGAGCGCGGCGTTCAATGTCCGGCCCCACCATGAACCCCGGGGTATCGACCAGAGATACCATCGACAGACCGTGCGCATTGCAAAGCTGCATGAGGCGCGCTGCCTTGTCGGCGCCTTCCGCTTCAATAGCCCCGGCCTGGTGTTGGCAGTTATTGGCTATAACGCCAAAAGGTTTGCCCTCGATGCGTATCAGACCCGTAATCATCTCCTGGCCGAATTTGGGTCTTAGCTCAAGAAATGAGTCCGTATCTGCTATCGTTTTTATAATAGCTCGCACGTCATAAACGTATCTTCGTTGCTCTGGAATCATGTTGCGGAGAAGGCGCTGGTCGGCGGCCTCCCATTGGGAAATCGCCCCCTGAAAATAGGAAAGATATTTTTTGGCGACTGCGACCGCTTCTGCGTCGTCAGCCACGGCAATGTCGACAACGCCATTATTCATTTGCACATTCATAGGCCCGATATCCTCTGGCTTGAAAACACCAAGTCCCCCGCCTTCAATCATAACCGGGCCGGCCATCCCGATGTTGGTATTTTGGGCGGCAATAATCACATCGCAACATCCCAGCAAGACAGCGTTGCCTGCGAAACATCGGCCCGATACGATGCCTACGAGCGGAACTTTTCCGCTCAATTTTGCAAACATGGCAAAGGTCGCTATATCTAGCCCCGCCACCATGACACCATCTGCATCGACGTCACCGGGCCTCCCACCGCCGCCTTCGGCAAAAAGAACCACGGGCAGACGCTGCTCGTGAGCCAGTCTTAACATACGGTCCTTTTTCTTGTGACCGAAAAATCCCTGGGTACCGGCCAAAACCATATAATCGTAGGCTATTATCATGCAGCGGGCCTTGTCCTCTCCGAACAACGATGAGTTGACCGATCCGATGCCGGCAACCACCCCATCGGCTGGGGTTCTGCTCGTGAGGTCTTCCATGGTTCGACGTTGGCGCTGGGCGGCGACCGCCAGGGCACCGTATTCCATAAAGTGCCCGTCGCAGAGGTCTTTTATGTTTTCACGAACCGTGCGCTGACCTGTCTCTCGCCGTCTCGCCACCGCCTCAGGGCGCCGCTCGTCAAGGCCCCGAGAATGCCTCTCTATCACCTCCTTGAGATCAGCGCGCATCGGTTCCCGATCAACTTGTCTATCCTTCGACTTAGAGTTCTTTCCTGCCTCCACTTCCTCTTTGCTCTTAGATTTTTTCATGTGCGGCACCCTCCTCCATATCGTACTATAGTTATTGGCAAAAAGAATTATAACAAGGTAACAGAAATTGTTCTGCCCGTCCCGCAGCAAAGCTAATCTTTCCAGAAAGCCGGTAAGAAGTCTCCTGAATGACATTCGGCATATCATCCATATGTCTTCTGAGCGGTGCCGAGATATCCTGAATCCGTCAGGGACATCATACCCATTAGGCCTACCACAAATTAAGTATTACGTCCCAAAATAATCTGTGAAATACAAGCTCAATAATTGATCCAGTGGACTATATGTAATCCCAGAGTTACAATTGATTTAGGGGTTAGCTAGGAATGGAATATACAGTAAATGGGATAATTACTTTGTCACCGGCATCAAAAAGAAGACTAAGTGCTGATATGCACTTTGTTTCACCGTCAAAAACGGAGGTTTTTTTGAGTTCTAGGAGTGACGATGAAATATCTGCATCAATTAAACTCGAAGCTAATGATGATACCTCTGCAAACGAAATAGCACAGCTTGAATTGAGTAGAATATGTAATATTCTGAGCTTCTACTGCAGTATTGGAGTATCCAGAAGTAGAATCAGTGGGATGAGCCGTATCTCCACGTCAAGAGGTCACATTGACTTATCCGTTACAGTCACACTTGGACTAAAAGCAACTGCTGACGTAGTAGTGACTCTCGGTGACAAATCCCTATCAAAACTAGTTTCTTATCTGCAACAAGATTACTCTGATGATTTTGAAGAGGCGATTGACATCTGGAGAGAAGCATTTAGCAGAGAGTCATCGGTAGAGAGATTCTTTTCACTTTACAGATTGATGGAATTGCTTTTTGACAATAACATTCGGAATATGGAAGACTGGATAAAGAAACAAGATGCTTCAGTACAGCTAATTCCTGCTAACGAATTTAGGAAATATGAGCATACAATTTATACTTTTTTGAGAGATAATGTTCATTATAAGAAGGAGAGGAAACTCTTTCCGATAAAAGAAATACAAGGTAATCTCACGAAATTTCAAACCTTAGTCCAGCAAAGGATCAAAGAGAAATACAACATACAATAACTTTTCGAAATTCCAGGGACACCATACCAATTAGGCCTATTACAAATTAGATATTATGTCCCCAGAATGATCTACATAACTACATCTTGTTAATGAGTTCTTGATATGCTACTTTGAGTACCTTCGTTAAATTGTCTCTTTCGCGATGTTTGACGTCACGGGAGTAAGTACCCAACGATCTTGAGTATGGATGAGGAATCGGGTTAGATGATCTCAGATTATGGCACTTCTTAAAAGCTGCTACCAAATTTGGAAATCGATTTCTCAATCTTCTAGACAATAATGAACGAAATTCGTCGCCTCTCCTAACTTGCATTCCAAGTTTGATATACAATACAGTTAGAACTATTTGGTTGAAGTTGTCCATTTGTGTTACCCATAGCGAACGATTAGCAGCAAAGCCACCTTCACCCATGTTTAGATGTAGTAGAGCCTGCCTGTACTGTCTACGGTTGAATACCCTCCTGAAGCTAAAACCTGCGGGTAGATTTAGTTTATATCTCTGTCGAAGGATTTCACCAATTCTATCCCCAATTATTCTTTTCTTAGTTAAGCCCTTATTTACCAGAATAGGAGTTGCCCAAGGATGCACACCTGAGATGACCCCTCGTAGTCTCAGATTGTTACTCGTAAGAAGGTAAGCCGACATTAAGGCAAGCTGAGGATCACTACCTCTAATGAAGCTGTTAAGCAAATTCTCTTTAGCTGAATTATCCAAAGAGTTGCATAGTGCAAATAACAAGTGCTCTTTCATGTAAAGGTCATCCTCTTTATTGAGCGTTCGAAGCAATGTCTTAGTGTGTATTTTTCTTAGGCCAATTATTTTCGCTGCCGTGGACCTCAAGATAGTATTATATTTCTTTGGCAAGCAGCTGAGACACGATTTGCTCAATTTGCTGAAATCCCCTGCTACACAGCCTTCATAAATGGTCACAAGACATTGAGCTGAAACGAAGTCGTATATTGGTTCGCTGTTTATGTAAGCAAATAAATAGTTACAGATATGACTATCAGCCCCATACTTACGTAGGTAGAAATTCACGGCTTCTGCAACTGATGGCAAAGTATAGAGTAATCCTAATACTTTCTTTAAGATCCTTCTGTCGGGATTCATTCTGAACAATGAGTAATTCAACTTAATTGTCAACTGCTCGTCTGCCTTGTTCAATCTATTGTTTTCGAAACAACTTAAGAATATCTTCCTAGAGAGATCATTCTGTTTCCTAGAAACCTTTGCGGGATAATAGGGACTGCTTTGGGTCGGGCTTGGTTCAGGAAACATAAGGTCTTCAATATCAATTGGTTTACGAACGGGGCTTTTTAGCTGAGGAACTAGACCTAATTCTCTGCAATAAACTTCTATGTGTGCTAATACCTTTGTAGCATCTTTTTCATTTGTAGACATCACAGTAATATCATCTACATACCTAAAGTACACGCTGTTGCTCAGTTTTCTCATTCTTCTGTCAAGTAGATGCAGAACGCATTCAGCCATAAATGATGAGGGCAAGGGACCTTGAGGAATTCCATGGCCATGCTTCAATCCCTTTGGATGAGCTGTCCATTCAGAAAGACACCAGAACAGCACTTGCAAGACCTCATCATCATTGTAGAACTCACTAATCGCGGATTTAAGTAATTCATGATCAATGACATCGTAAAACGAGGCAAGGTCAAGTTCACCAATCCATTTCAAACCTTGATTAAAGGCTTGTTTTCGAGCCGAATCTAATTTATTTCGCCCATATTTCCATTGTCTGTAGAAATATGGGTATCCCGTCGACGTTAATAAATTACTGAATACACTTTTAGAGTAGTATTTTGACAGACGTCTCCTAGCTTTTTCTGCAATAACGTTAGCCATGGCTTGATATATGATGGTATCTCTTATCCGTAACACTGTGATTGGTCGTAGGGCTCCCGACGGCTTTGGGATATATATCTTGGTAGCTTTGCTTGGACTAAAAGTATTTCCACTAAATTCCCTCTGCAGATGTATTAGATTGTCATCTTCTGCCCACCCAAAGGACTCTATTTCAATACGCTGAAGATTACGATAATCAGTATTTTCTCCACTTAGAGTGCGAATCCAAGCCAATCTAATATTGTTCAAAGACTTGCAGCCAGCCATTTTAGCTATTATACCATCCTAGAAATCTCATACATCATGCAACTAGAAATCACGCGGAAATAAATTTGAGGAGGTGGCATAATTATAATAAGCTGAATCAAGATGAAAGCGTTAGTACAGCGGGTTTCCAGAGCCTTAGTGAGCGTTAATGACAAGATCGTGGGTAAGATTGGCCCGGGGCTGGTGGTTTTTCTGGGCGTGGCTCAAGGTGATTCGAGGGAAGACGCCAGTTACCTGGCAAACAAAGTGGTTAACCTGCGTATTTTTGCCGACGAGTCAAGCAAGTTTTCCCTCTCCGCACTGGATACAAGGGGAGATATTTTGATAATAAGCCAATTTACTCTTCTGGCTGATACACGCAAAGGGAGACGACCCGACTTCACCAACGCCACCCCGCCGGACCTGGCTAAGGAATTGTACGAGTTCTTCGTGGAGCAAGTCCGCGCCACAGGGCTCAAGGTAGAAACCGGGCTTTTTCAGGAGCATATGCTGGTGGAAATCCATAATGATGGGCCGGTCACCATATTGCTGGAAAGCAAGGCGAGAAAGTAATTGCATTAGCAACTTATGATCTAGTTCAGATAGCTTGGTGACACTTTATAATGCTTGTAACGTTGAGTAATAACCTCCCGTGTCATTGCGAATTGAAGGCGTGGCAATCTCATCGCGAAGCTGGAGCCGGCTATAGTTGGACTGAGGAACCTCGCTTAGGGATTGTTTCATCGCTATCGCCCCTCGCAATGACAGGGGGGGTTGTGATGGCATTTGCAACTTGTTGCAATAATTTTTCTGTTTTGCTATAATACCCTCCAGTAATGAGCTGCCACGAAGTTCTTCGAGAAAAAGGGCACCGCTTAACTCCCCAGCGCATGCTGGTCATCGAGGCGCTTCATAATGCCGACAAGCACATCAGCGCTGAAGAAATCTACGAGCAATTACACGGTCGTTATCCCTACGCCAATATATCCACTGTTTATCGCACTCTAGAGCTACTGAAGAAATTAGATTTAGTTACGGAAACCGACTTTGGCGAAGGGCGTGTCCGCTATCATGTTGCTGAGAATGGACATCACCATCACCTCGTTTGCCGTAGCTGCGGCAAGATAATAGACCTGGAGGAGTTTGCACTACATCCGTTAAAAGATACCTTGCTTCAGAAATATGGCTTTGCTGCTGATTTAAGACATTTGGCTATTTCGGGGGAGTGCAGCGGGTGCCGCAGGAAAAAGAGGGGGAAGCCTAACCGACTATTGTAAATAAAAGTATTGCTATGGATGAAGTTCAAAAAAAACTACAAATTCTCCTTGATTTTTGGATTGTACATAACAGCGAACATATGAAAGAGTTCCGCGACTGGGCGGATAAAGTTGCCTCATCATCCACTGAGGTAGCACAGCAGTTACAAGCAGCAGCTACCAAGATGACTGCGGTTAGCAACGAACTAATAAAAGCAAGGCAGGCCCTGTCAAAGAGCAAGGAGAGGCATTAGGATGTGCATGGCTAAACTTTATGAGGCTAAAGAAGGCGACAAACCAATTCTGGAAGACATCGCACGCCTGACAATTGCCGACCGGCAAGTAGAAGTAGAGACCCTTTTCGGAGAAAAGAAGGTTTTCTGGGGCAAGGTGCGACAGATAGACTTCTTAAAGTCTCAAATACAACTGGAAAAGGATTAATTTTTTTGCCCGATAATTGCAATTAATTGCAAATGCATGGAGTGTTTAAAGAAAAAATTATGAGAAGAAAAATTCTGATAGGCTTGTTGATAGCAGCGCTTGTAGGGATTCTGGTGACGGTCCTGGTCCGTGCCCAACATGCCCAACCTTCGACTGATATCATGGCTGGGAGCTCGCTTATCTCCAATATTATCCAGGATGTAGCTGACGGCAAAGTGGAAACTCGTACCCTTATACCGCCAGGCGTGTGTCCGGGGCACTACGATGTAAAACCAAGCGATATCGAGGCACTGGCTAACAGCAAAGCCCTTTTCATCCACGATTACCAACAATATTTCCAAAATGTTAAAGGAGCGATTGAAGCTGCCAAAAACCCCGACCTTATTATCACGGTTCTTAATGTTACAGGCAACTGGATGGTGCCCTCAGTCCAGGCTGAGGCGGTAGACAAAATAGCTCAGGCGCTGGGCGAGATAGACCCGCAGAATGCCGCATATTATCAGGAGAAAGCTGCAGAAAGGGCGCAAGCTATTTTAGCTAAGGGCGAAGAGGTAAAAAATAGATTACTGGAAGCCGGAGTAGACGGAGTAAAGGTAATCTGTGCTGCCATGCAAGCGGATTTCGTGGAGTGGGCGGGGTTTGATGTCGTGGCTACCTACGGCCGGCCTGAAGACTTAAGTCCGGCCGATGTGGCCCAATTGGTAACCGAGGCTAAACAAGCCGGCGCAGCTTTGGTCATCGACAATCTCCAGAGCAGTTCGGCAACGCTAGGCGCAGCTCTGGAACCGGACATTGAAGCCATTCCGGTAACCATATCCAACTTCCCCGGTGGCTTGGCAAACACCGAAACCTGGGAGAAGGCAATAGATAAGAATGTTGATTTACTGCTGGGAGCTTTGAATGAATGGAGGGCACAATATGGATAACACAGTCATCAAGATTCAAGACGCTGTGGTTTCTTATCGAGAAGATGTGGCTTTACAGGGCGTGTCTCTGGAGGTCAGTAAAGGAGAATTCATTGGCATTATCGGACCTAACGGCGCCGGCAAAACTACCTTGCTCACAGTGATAAACGGCTTGGGCAAACTGGTTCAGGGACAAGCCTGGGTATTAGGGTCGCGGCTTAATGGGAGGAGTAGCGTTAATTTAAGAAAACGCATAGGCTATGTGGCTCAGGTAGAAAATATCGACCCCAGGTTGCCCATCAATGTCAGAGAGACGGTAATGGTAGGTTGCTACGGCCGCCTGGGACTATTTCATCGGCCAACACGGGCTCACTGGGAAACAGTAGATAAGGTATTGGAAATGGTCGGCATAGCTCATCTAGCCCAACGCCCAATAGGGCATCTATCCGGGGGCGAATACCAAAGGGCAGCCATTGCCCGAGCTTTGGTCCAGCAGCCTGAGATATTTCTTCTCGATGAGCCGACAGCTTCGATAGACCAAAAAGCTCAACGCGAAATCTTAAGCTTGATACAGCTCATTCACAGGGAATATCATACGACCACTCTATTTGTCACCCATGACCTGAGAACGCTGCCCTCTATTTGCCAGCGACTGATTCTCATGAAGGATGGCAAGATATGGCAGCAAGGCAGCCCGGAGTCAATGCTCAGGGAAGAGGTGCTGAGTCAGCTTTACGGAGCTCCGATCTCAGTACCAACTGATATTGCTCCACTTCGTACATAACGACAGGTGCGGGAATGGATTTTTCTATTTTACAGTACCATTTCATGCAAAACGCCATCCTGGCCGGGTTATTCGGTGGCATAACCTGTTCTGTGATAGGCGTCTTCGTCGTCACCATGCACCTCTCCTTTATCGGGGTATGCATTGCCCACGCTGCTTTTGCCGGAGCGCTCCTGGGCCTCTGGCTGGGGTTTAACCCCTTGATTGGCGCCTTGCTCTTCAGCCTGGCTTCAGCAGCCATTATCGGACCCATGGCTGACCGTGGGGAATTAAATCCCGATACTTCCATAGGTATTATTTTCTCCCTGATGCTGGGACTGGCTTTCCTGTTCATGGGCCTGATGCATGGGGCCAGAACTGAAGCCTTAAACCTGCTCTGGGGAAGTATATTGACCGTTACGCAACAGGGCATCATCTTTCTAGCCATTATAACAGGCGTAATAGTTGGGCTGGTGGTTATTTTCTATAAGGAAATTCAGGCAGTGATTTGCCATCGGGAGATAGCTCTAGCCGTGGGCATACCAGCGACAGTCATTTTCTACGGCTTGTTATTTTCCACCGGCGTGACTATAACTGCCTCGCTGCAAAGTATCGGCGGTTTGCTTATCTATTGCCTTATTCTCAATCCCGCAGCCGCTGCTTATCAACTTACTTATAGCTTAAAAAAGATGCTCCTTATTGCTGCTGCCTTTGGTGTTATTTCCTGCTGGGCTGGGCTCGCCGCCTCATATTTGCTGGACATTCCCTCAGGCGCCTCCATAGTGATAACTTCGTCGATTGTCTTCGGCCTGGCAACGGCATTCTCTCCTAAGATAAAAGTGAAGGGGTGGCAGCAAATTCCGTTAGCAGGTTAGCTATGCAACTTCAAGAATACTTCGACCAACTAGCCCCAACCTGGGATAAAGAGCTTACCCCAGAGAGGTTGAAGTGTCTGTGCAACATCGTCAAAGAATTAGGCATTAAACCTGGATATTATGTACTTGATATTGGCAGCGGTACAGGCGTCCTTTTACCCTTTCTAATCGCAGAGCTGGGTGATAAGGGAAAAATTGTCGCCCTGGATTTTTCCGCGGAGATGCTAGGTCAAGCGCAAGCCAAAAACTTCCCGCCCATAGTTGGTTTTGCCCAGGCTGACGTTCTCGCCATTCCCCTGGCTGATAATTCTGTGGACCTGGCTATATGCAACAGTGCCTTTCCTCATTTTAACGACAAGGTCAAGGCATTAAGGGAGATAGCCAGGGTGCTCAAAAATAATGGCCGGCTGGCCATCTGCCACACCATGAGCCGAGCGATGATTAACCAGCTTCATCAATCCGTTGGTGGAATAGTTGCCAGTGACCTTCTACCAGACGAATCTCAGCTCAGAGGGCTGATGAAGCAAGCTGAATTGAAGATAACCCACTTCGAAGACAGCCCAGAACGATATCTGGTTGTTGCTGAGAAGAGTACCACAAAATGCTCTAACGCTACGAGGACAATACCTATATTACTTTATTGACATCATTCAAGCAAGCTAGGAGACGTCGCTCATTGCCTATTTCTACAGTTGGCCGCATCACCAGACGCTTTAAGACATATTGAAAAAGAATTTGCTCAAATCTGTAGTCCAGTGTTACTCATGGGGTCAGCCAGTACAGCAGATTGACGGGATTCTCTGCAGCGAACTATAATCTGGCAGCAAACAAAGCCATTTTTGGCTAACAAATACTCAAGACGAAGGGAGTATAAGCATGGGAGTCAAGACTTTCCCAGAATTTAGTACATATTATCCATTATTGCTAACACATTTTATGAAGATACCGCTGAGCTTATATCCGAATGACATTGGGATTGTTTATCGCAATGATAGCGGACAGTATTATCGTTTCACCTGGCGCCAATGGTATAAGCGGACTTGCCAGCTTGCCCACGCTCTCAAGGAATTAGGGGTAAAACCAGGGAGTCCCGGACAGCCTGGTAGTCGTCTCGGGGCGATGGCTCTCAACCATCACCGCCATCTAGAACTCATTTTTGCTGCTAGTTGCATTGGGGCAGTTTCCCACCCTATAAACATAAGACTTTCCTTGGACCACATAGTGTACACCATAAACCATGCTGAAGATGAGTTTATGTTCGTTGATGATGTTATCATGCCCTTGCTGGAGCAGATATATGACCGGATAAAGTCCACAGTTAAGACTTTTGTGTACATATCAGACCGCCCTGGAAAGCCACAGACGAAAGTACAGCCTCTCTATGAGTATGAAGAACTGATAAAAGGCAAACCTGAAGAGTACGACTGGCCGTATTTGGATGAAGACACCTATGCTGTACTTTATTACACCACCGGTACCACCGGGTTGCCTAAAGGAGTGATGTTTACCCACCGTCAGCTTTATCTTCGGACAATTCATGTTGAAGCCGGTGTGCAGTTGGCTCCTAGACCGTGGGACATGCCCAAGGAAGTTCCTGCGGTTGAGGTGCTGCTGATCAATGTGCCTCTCTTTCACATCCACGCCTGGGGAGCTCCATGTCGAGGTGTTGCGGCGGCGAGCAAGATGGTTTTCCCTAGCCGGTTCACCCCCCAAAGCTTCTGTGAAATTGTGCAGACAGAGAAAGTTACCCAAGCTGGACTTGTGCCTACCATGCTGGCTATGCTTATAGAGTACGAGGATATTAAAAGGTATGACCTAAGCAGCCTAGTGAGGATTGGTGTAGGAGGTGGTGCCTTGCCGCTGGGGCTGAAAGCCAAAGCTGAGAAGTTGTTCGCCCATTTTACCATCTCTTCAGGCTATGGCATGACGGAGACTGCTGCTTCGGCTATTGGAGCGACTCCCAAGCGGTATATGGTCGATTGGCCCAAGGAGAAGCTCGATCAGGTAAGGGTTACCACTGGCTTGCCTATCTTAGGGATTGAAGCACAGGTTGTCGGTGAAGACGGGAAACCAGTACCTCACGATAACGCCACTCTAGGGGAGATAATCCTCAGGGGACCATGGATTATGGGGCAATACTTTAAGAACCCGGAGAAGACTGCCGAGGCTTGGCGAGGTAGCTGGTTCCACACTGGAGATATGGCTAAAGTGAATGAAGAAGGCTACATTATCATTGCCGACAGGATAACCGATGTAATCAGAAGTGGTGCCGAGATGGTACCCACTGTACTGCTGGAAAATATCGCCGCGACTTCAGATGATATCTTAGAAGCGACATTTGTGGGGGTACCTGACGAGAAATGGGGCGAGCGGCCAATGGCTATAGTTAAGCCTGTGCCTGGTGCTAATGTAACGGAGGAAGGTTTTTACAAGTTCCTTGAGCAGGAGGGGTTAGCAAAAGGTAAGATAGCCAAGTGGATGATGCCTGACTACGTAGTTATTTGTGACGATATACCCAAGACCAGTGTGGGGAAATACGACAAGATAACTATCCGTAAGAGGCTAAACGAGTTCCTTGCCAAGGCAAAGAACATGCATTAACCTCGGCTATGAGGATTCTCAAAAGGTTGCCTCGGCTTCAAGCTCAAGGCTGATATCTAAAGCTCTAGCGGAGTGGGTAAGGGCGCCAATGGAAATAAAATCAACGCCAGTTTCAGCTACAGCTCGAACATTATCCAGCGTAATTCCCCCCGAGGCTTCAATTAAAGCACGGCCACGAATAGATTTTACCGCTTTACGCATATCCTCGAGATTCATATTATCCAGCATGACGATATCTGCCCCAGCTTCCACGGCTTCTAAAGCTTCTGCCACCGTCCCAACCTCCACCTCGACCTGAGTCTGCCTTGCTCGGAGATTGCTTCGTCGCTTCGCTCCTCGCAATGACGGGGTGAGGAATCCTCGCAATGACAATGGAGCATTTCGCCTGGCCTTGGCTACAATCTCCTTGATATTCAACCCCTGGCTGCGGAGCGCCGCCAGATGATTATCCTTAATGAGTATGCCATCGCCTAAATTCATACGGTGATTCTCACCACCACCTATCCTGACGGCATACTTTTCCAGCGATCTCAAGCCTGGGGTGGTTTTTCTGGTATCCATAATGCGCACAGGCAACCCCTTGACCGCTTCAACATAGCGATTGGTCTCCGAGGCAATGCCGCTCAAGCGCTGTGGGAAATTTAGGGCGACCCTCTCCGCTTTGAGAATGCTGGCAATGCTGCCTGACACTTCAGCCACTCTACTGCCCGGCTTAACTCTAGCTCCGTCTTCTAGAAGAATCTCCACCTTTAATTCTGGAGCAACCCGCTGGAAGACCTGTTTGGCTACTTTTATACCAGCCAGGATGCCTTCCTTCTTAGCCACAATAAAGCCAGTCCCTTGCTGGTCGCCGCGTATCAAAGCCTCAGTAGTAACATCGCCTTTGCCAAGGTCCTCAGCTAAGGCGCGGTCGATAATTTCTTCAATCTGGAGCTTATTTGATGGCATTTTCCCTGAAAACGATGTGCCGTTGCCATTCTGGCGAAGTCCGTGGGAAATCACTGCGAAAGTGAGCGCCACGACTTTCTTCACGGAGCAAAGCAGCCTCAGTCATAAGCCTGGCACATAATATCAAATTATTTAGCTCGTAAGTGGGGCGATCGCTGGGTTGAGGCAGGAGGCTTTCCCAGGTGGCAAGAATACTCGCCGCCTCTTTGAGGCTTTGGCCAGAACGAATGATTCCTACTTTATCCCACATGAGGGACTGCAGGTTGGGCAAGTTAAGCGGTGGAGGACGAGACAATGGCTCGCGTTCGGGGAGAGAGTATGGGCGGCTGACAGCCGATGGCTGATAGCTTTCAGAGGAGGTAGCCACCTCAGTCCTTTGCACTATCCTCTTGCCAAAAACGACTGATTCAAGCAGGGAATTTGACGCCAGCCTGTTAGCACCGTGCACTCCAGTGCAGGCAGTCTCACCAGCAGCAAATAGCCCTGGGATATTTGCCTCTCCCCAGCTATTGACCTTCACCCCTCCCATAAGGTAATGGGCGGCTGGGGCAACAGAGATAAGCCCCTTGGTGATATCCAGGCCATGCTCCTGACAAAAGCGATATATGTGGGGAAAGCGGGTGGTAATTAACCGAGATGGCAAATGGGTAACATCCAGAAAAACTCTATCACTGTGAGTTTTCTTCATCTCGTAGACAATGCTGCGAGCTACAATATCTCTGGTCGCCAGTTCGGCCTCAGCAGCATAATCTGGCATGAAGCGATGACCTTCCACATTTTTGAGTATGCCACCTTCTCCTCTGACCGCTTCAGAGATGAGGAAAGGAGCTACTCCAGGCAGGCGAAGAACAGTGGGATGAAACTGGAAAAATTCCATATCGCTTATTTCGGCGCCAGCTTGAAAAGCCAAGGCTATCCCATCGCCAGTGACCACATCGGAGTTGGTAGTATATTTAAACAACTTCCCAGCGCCGCCGGTAGCCAGGATAAGAAATCTGCAACTATATTCCTCTACAGAACCTGTGTGGCAATCGAGAGACTTCACTCCGGTTACCTTGCCGCCCTGAGCCAAAATTCTGCTAACCAAACAATTTTCCAGGACTCTGATAAGACTGGAGCGCACCTGGCGACTTAAGGTAACCTCGATATGCTCCCCGGTGGCGTCTCCACCAGCATGCATAATACGCGGGACGCTATGAGCTGCCTCTCTGGTCAAAGTAATTTCGCCGTCCAAAGTGTCGAAGGGCACTCCAAATTTGATTAAATCAGCGATGCAATCAGCTGCTTCCTCGGTCAAAATGCGCACGGCTTCGGCATCACATAAGCCATCTCCAGCAGCCATAGTATCCCGGAAATGGAGCTCGGGAGAATCTTCTTTGCCCATGGCAGCAGCAATGCCGCCTTGAGCATATTTGGTGTTGCAGTCATCTATGCTGCCCTTAGTCAGGATAAGCACGCTACCCCGCTTTATAGCCAGCAGGGCAATATAAAGCCCGGCAATACCACTGCCCACTATAATATAGTCGTAATGATTCATTTACTATGCCTCTCCTTCATCAAGAGGGAAACACAGGTACAGAATCTCACAAAGATTGAACAGGCTTTAAAAACGCATCACGTTCCCAACTCGTCTGGTGGTGACCACCCGGCACCTCGAGTTCCTAATGTCAGAATATTCCCTTACCAACTTCCTCAATTTCTTGTTTGCCAAGTATACTGTTTCTAGCAACCTTCATTGTTGCTCCCGACTCTATCCTCAGAATTGCAGTATCTTCACCAATACTTTCAATTTGTCCATAAATCCCGCCAGCTATAATCACCTTGTCTCCCGGTCTCAGTTCTTCCATCATTGCCTCGTGTTGTTTTTGTTGCTTCTGCCTGGGTCTGATCATCAACAAATACATAACGCCAAAAATTACTACCAAAAAGATAATCATTCCAGATTGTTCTAGAAATTTTTCCATGTGTCCTCCTTCATTATTTAACTATTTTTTGGTTTGGCCTACCAACGACCAGGGACTTGTCTTCTCAATCCGAATTCTCGCTAGTTGGCCCAGCCAATCGCCAGAATCTTCAAAGAATACCAGCTTATTGCTCCGGGTGCGCCCAAACCATTTCCCTCCCTTCTGGCCTTCTACCAGCACCTCCACTTCCTTCCCTTGAAGTCGTGAATTTATCTCGCTAGCTATAGCTGCTTGATGTTCTTCAATCTTAGTGAGCCTTTCCTTCTTCACCTCCGAAGGAATGTTATCTTGATATTCCCGCCAGGCAATGGTGCCCGGACGAGGAGAATAAGCTGCCACATGAACGACATCAAACCTCATTTCCTGGACCAGAGATAAGCTGTGCCCAAATTGCTCATCTGTTTCTCCAGGAAAGCCTACAATTATATCTGTGCTCAGAGATATTTGAGGGACCTTGTGGCGAATGGTGTGAACAAGCTCTCTATATAGTTCCACGGTATATCCTCGCCTCATAGCCTTCAATATATCATTATCCCCCGATTGAACCGGCAGCTCCAGATGCTCACAAACTTTGCTTAGAGAAGCCATAGTGTCAATGAGTTTCAGGCTTATATCCTTGGGATGATTTGTCAGAAAGCGAATCCTGGCAAGGTTATCTATGCTGCTTAATTCGTTCAGCAAATCAGCAAGGTCGGGATGCCCGGGCAAATCGTGTCCGTAGGAATCAACATTCTGCCCCACCAAAGTTACCTCTTCTATGCCTCGTCGTACTAGCTCCTGCACTTCACAGACTATTTCCCCCGCAGGGCGACTCACCTCCCTTCCCCTCCTGTAGGGGACAATGCAATATGAGCAAAAATTATCACAGCCTTGGATGATGGGGACAAGAGCGCATGGCGAGGGAGCTCTCCAACTGTCATTACGAGGGTAGCGAAGTAATCTCTGCTCAATAGGTATGCCTTGCTTTTGCCCCCAGGCCATTAGCTCAGGGTAATCTCCGGGCTTAAATAGTAAGTCAACGTGAGGAAATCGTCTCTGCAATTCCTGGGCGTCGGAGTTGACCAAACATCCCGTAACAAGTATCTGGAGATTGGGATGTTCATTTTTCAGGCCCTTCAATAAACCCAGGGTGCCTAAGACCTTATCCTCAGCGCTTTGTCTTACCACGCAGGTATTGAGAACCACTAAATCGGCGTGGGAAAAAGAAGTCGCTGCCTGATAGCCCGCAGAATCTAAGTAGCCAGCTATTTGCCGGGATTCTGCCTTATTCATCTGGCAGCCGATGGTCCAAATAAAATAGTGTGGCATTATGCTCTTGCCTTCTCTTCAGTTTATATTTAGTCGATGATTATATCATCCAGAGGTCGCTTCGGCACATGGTGCACCCCTTCACTATCACGCCAGTACTTGGTATCTCCGCTGGGTCCAACCGTTTCTATCATGACCTTTTCTTTGGGCTTGCCCAGAGCCAGGACAAGCAGTATCTCATATCGTGGCGGTATGTCTAAGGCATTACGAAGTTCTTCCCTATCTATTGAAGCAATCATACAACCGCCCAGGCCTTTCTCAGTCGCACCCAGCATAATACTTTGTGCCGCTATCCCGGCGTCGTAGTCCCAAAACGGGCTTATCTCTGTGTCTCCCAGAATAATAATGTACGCTGATGGTCTTTCCCCTTCACTGGGACCCGACCATCCCGTGAGATACCTAGCCCAGCTCAGATTTGGGAATATCAGCGAATTTCTTTGAGGCTCGCAGGAAAGGATATATTTAAGCGGTTGGGCATTTCTTGCCGATGCTGATAGCCGGGCAAGGTCAACAAGTTCTCTCAGAGTCGCGAGTTTTATGTCAACTTCTTGGTAAAACCGCCGATAGCTTCTATTCTTTAATATTAAATCTCGCATCACCCTGCTCTCCTTCCTGTCATTGCGAGCCCCGACTTGTCGGGGCGTGGCAATCTCCTACCCCACCGAGATTGCTTCGGCACTATCGCGCCTCGCAATGACAAATGGGACATCATTGCAGAGTCTAATGATAACATTTCCAGATTTGATGGGCTAACCCTCTAGCACTCAATTTACAGACTTCTTACCGAATGCGCATGAAATTCTGGAAAAACTCAAAAACATTGATATAGTCGGGGTGATATAATATTGACCAGGATTTTGGAAAAACTAAACTTTACAAATGGAAGACTCTCATACGCACAAAAGGTGTTTCAGTTCTCAGATGACGATAATTAGAGGTAGCGATGAGAAATAGAAAAATCTTCTTACCAGCTCTACTCTCTATCGCTCTCATCTTCAGCTTGATTCTTCCTGCGCCGGCAGTGGGAGCTTCAGTAACTGTGCCCCTGCCAGGTAACCTTTCGATTAGTCGTTCGACAGCGGAGGGCTCCAGACTTGCTTACACAATGGCACCAAATAAGCCTCAAGGGCGGGTAACGCTCATGGTCGCCGTGGGCGAGGAGGCCCAGAATAATAGACGAACCCTGAGTGACGCAGCAGTGCAGTATCAGCTTACTGTCGGCAGCACCGAAGGAGGTTCCGTAATCACTCCTGGCGAGGGTACTTTTACCTATGACGAAGGAACAATGGTTTCTCTTGTCGAAGAGCCTGACCGGGGCTACAACTTTGTCAACTGGACTGGCGATATTGCCACCCTTGCATGTCAATGCCATTCAACGACCATCACCCTGAACGGCAACTATCACATCATGGCCAATTTTAAGGAGGTATCAACCGCCCCCACAAATAGTACTTGCTTCATCGCCACTGCTGCCTACGGCACCCCTATGGCCAGGCAAATACAAATTTTGCGTGAGTTCAGAGATAAGTATCTGCTCACGAACCCGCCGGGACGAGCCTTCATGGATTTCTATTACAGGGTCAGCCCACCGATAGCTAAGTTCATAACTGAGCATCCCAGCTTGAAGCCGATAGTGAGGGCCGTGCTATTGCCCGCCGTGGCCATGAGCACCATAGCCGTCAACACTACTCCGGCCGAAAAGGCAGCCATAGCAGGATTGCTGACGCTGGTTTCAGCGGCACTGGTTGTCTGGGCGACGAGGCGACGCCACAGAGGTTCAGAGCATACCTGAAGGTGAAAAATCCCGTCAGCCTGAAATATTACCGAGTTGCACACTAAGATCGAATACTACTCCTTGACTTTATGGCGTGTCTTGGACACCGCATAAAAAACTATTGACTATTTCTTAAATAGCGGTATAATAGATTCTATAAGAAATATTATTTTTAAGTACTAATATCAAGCAAGGTTGGTGATCAAGTGTGTGCGTCAAAGGGTTGCAGTAATTCCCACAGTGCTCAATCCAGCAGATATAGAAATGCAAATTGGGCTCTTTTAAGCATTCAGATTTCAATTGTCATTTGGATTTTGACATTTGCGGTTTGTTGGGGCCTGCCCTGAGTTTGTCGAAGGGCACTATAAAAATTTGGAGGCGAAATATGAAGACAATACTTAGTTCGAGGAGAAACCATTACGTGGCAAGAATTGGCATCTTTTTGATTATGGTGGCCTTGGTCGCCGGAATGGTGGGCTGTGCCAGTGTTACACTCACTCTCTCGATCACACCCACGTCAGGTGGCACAATCAGCCCTAGCGCAGGGACTTATTCCTATAAACAGAACACGGTGGTTAGCTTGAACGCTACCGCAGCTGCTAACTACCGCTTTGTCGAATGGACTGGCGACGATATCACCGCTATTGCCGATCCCACGTTGCCAGAAACCACCATCAAAATGGACAAAGACCACTCCATTACTGCCAAGTTCGAGCAGGTGTGCTTCACTGACGAGATAGGGCCTGGACTATGGTGCCTATTCGAGGCTGGTACGGGAGTTTCAGCTACGATTCCAGCAGGCAAAGGAGCGCAAGTAGACTTCACTCCCCCCTGCACGAACGGCACGGGCGGCATGTTCGGAGAAAGCGCACGCCGCATGGATCCCAACACGGGCGGTATATATTCCCTGACGGGTGATTTCGATATTCAGATGCCCTACGAATTAAAAACCTGGCCGCATGCAAACGGGGTGCGCGTATGTCTGATAGTAGGTGTCCCAGGTAGTCTCGATGAGTTGGGTATTGAACGCGTTAGTTGGGGTCCTCATAACGACCCCTTCCCAGGGCAGGAGGTCTACCTTGTCGACGATTTTCGCGGTGGTATACATAATATACAGGGGAGTATATCCACTACCGACACCTCGGGATCATTCCGCCTCCTTCGTCAAGGAAATACGGTGTACTGCTTTTATTGGGATGGGACGTTGAAAGGAGGCTTGGGAGACTGGAACTTATTCTATGATAGACAAAACTGGCCTACACCTGATGTCTATGTCAGCGTCAGCGCCTGGAGTGACGAGAACCGTTTTGGGGGTAATGCGGTCAGTGTCCTCATGGGACCTGTGGAGTTTAAGTAACCTCCGCACTAGTGGCACCTTTGCCCCATGCCAACCTTGAGGCAGCCATTTGAGAGGCCATAGGCGAGACGCCTTCGACCTAAGGGTCAATCCCTTGAGCCCTACCGGCATCAATACTTACATACCTCAGCTTGAGGCGAGAGGTGTGACCATCAATTATTAAACTCGGGCAATTAGGCCAAAACTATGCTATGCCTGATGGTAGAATTGCACCTTCTATTGAGTTATTTTCAGGACTCCAGCACCGCGGATTTTTCCTTCCTTGAGCAGAATTAAGGCTTCGTTAGCCTCTGCCAGCTTAAATTCCTGGGTTTCGGGGACAAAGGGAATTTCGGCAGCCAAGGGCAGGAATTCTTGAGCATCCCTTCGGGTGACATTAGCCACGCTTTTCACTTCCTTCTCATACCAGAGATGCTCCGTGTAGTCTAATTCCGGAATAAGCGTCGCCTTGCGAATGGCATTTATGACTACCCTCCCTCCTTTTTCCAGATTTCTCAGAGCTTCACGTACCGGCTCTCCCACAGGAGTGAAGTCAATAGCGCAATTGAGCTTTATCGGGGGAGTATCACCTGTGGCGCCAATCCAGTCTGCTCCCAATTTCCTAGCTAAATCCTGATGTTCTTTCTGACGGGGTCGGGTAAAAACGAAAATTTTGCAGTTGGGATATTTATATTTAGCAACCTGGATGGCTATATGGGCGGAAGCGCCAAAGCCATAAAGTCCCAGCACTTTGCCATCCTCCATCCCGGAGAGTCTTAAGGCACGGTAGCCAATCACACCTGCACACAAAAGGGGAGCCGCCTTCACATCGGTAAACCTTTTGGGAATGGGATAGGCAAAGTCCTCTGATACCACAGTATATTGGGCATAGCCGCCATGGGCGTCCTTCCCGGTCCATTTTGCTGCGTCACAGAGGTTTTCCTGGCCTGTGAGACAAAAGGAACATTTGCCACAAGCCCAATTAATCCAGGCAATACCCACTCTGTCGCCTTTTTTAAATTTCCTTGCCCCCGGCCCCAAGCCTTCCACCCTACCAACAATTTCGTGACCTAAAATCATGGGAAATCGGGAAGGAGAAACCCGGCCCTCAATTTCATCGAGCTCGGTGTGACAAACTCCACAGGCAGAAACTCCGACCAAAATTTGACCTCGCCCAGGAACAGGTTCGGGCAAGTCTACCAGCTTCAGGGGTTTTTCTTCGACTGAGGAGATTTTCTCAAGCACCATCGCTTTCATTTTTCCACTCGCCTCCAGATTTTGTGGTTGCTATCCCCACCAGATTGCTTCGTCCCGATAAGTTGGGACTCGCAATGACAGAGGAGAGAGCCGAATAAATTGGACTCTATTTCATAACTCCCCCTGCCCCTCTTACCTTAAGAGGGGGATTTTGGAATGCTTTCTTGCTACCCGACAATGCGCACTAAAGCTACGATGTCACTTTATACCACGAAGATGCTTTCATAAAGATTTTCCGAAATTTCGGCAAATTTATTTCTGTAAAGCTTCATAGTTTCGGGGAGATAGTCCAGTATGTCCTGCGCCGTTATCCCATCCTCACCCTTATCTACAGCAGCTACATCGCCGGAAAACCCATGGATAAACACGCCCATCCTTACCGCGTCCTCAAGGGCTAGTCCCAGACCATACATGGCGGCAATGGTTCCCGTCAGGACATCGCCGCTCCCAGCCGTGGCCATGCCGGAGTTGCCGCTTACGTTGATGAAAACAGTTCCATCGGGATAGCCTATGAGGGAATGAGCTCCCTTTAAGATAATTATGGCATTGAGTTTCCTTGTCGTGCGTTGCAAAACATCTATCTTGTTTTTATTTATCTCGCTTATTTCCATTTTGGTAATCCGGGACATCTCGCCCAGATGGGGTGTAAGTATCGTTGGTGCTTCCCTCTTTTTTATTTTTCCTAAGTCTTCAGCAATGGCAGTAATTCCATCCCCGTCTATGAGCAAAGGCTTGTCGATTTTGGGGGTTAGCTCCCGCACCAGCTCCTGTGTCTCTCTGGCTAAAGAAAGACCGGGGCCAAGGATCACCATGTCCGTCTTTTGGTAAAACTCCAGAAGCTCATCCTCATTTTTTAGTGCTATGCTTCCTGAAGGCGTCTCTTTTTGGGGAACAAAGACAATTTCGCTTCCCTTGCTGGCCAAGAATGGTGAAATGGATTTGGGTGTTGCCAGGTAGGAAAGCCCGCCTCCGGCTTTGAGAAAAGATAGGGCAGAGAAGTACGGCGCACCAAGGTAGCTTGCAGAGCCGGCAATGAAGAGGGCCTTTCCATAACTGCCCTTATGAGTATCCCGTGCTCTTTCCGGAAGCTCTACGGGATTATTGATTGCCACTTTTATGGCATGGGAATCATAAAGGGCAGGTGGGAAAGATATATGCGAAACATACAACTTTCCGCAGTGCTCATATCCGGGATAAAGCATATTCCCCAGCTTGGGGAGCCCGAATGTTACGGTATAATCCGCCTGTACTGCCACACCCATCACCTCTCCGGTATCGCCGTTTATGCCTGAAGGAATGTCCACACTAAATACTGTCCTTTGGCTCTCATTTATCAGTTGAATGACGTCTTTGTGTATTCCCCTGACCTCTCGGACAAGACCTGTGCCAAATATGGCATCCACAATGGCATCGGAATCAAGAAGCTCAAGTCTTATGGAGTCGATTGAGCCAACCTTAGCTATCTCTATGGGCATTCTGGATACTATTTCGAAGTTCTTTTTCGCTGCCCCTCTAAATTTGGTCTCATCATCTAGAAGAAAGACCTTTACCTCCCCACCATTGGAGTGAATCTTCCTGGCAACAACCAGCCCATCCCCACCGTTGTTGCCACCACCACAAAAGACAACAAACTTGTTGTCCCTTATGCCGAATTCCTGCAACATGACGAAGTACACTGCCTGTCCGGCGTTCTCCATCAAAAGGTCTTCGGAGATGCCAAATTCCTCCGTAGCACGCCTGTCCAGGTCTTTCATTTCATCCACTTCAGCTACTTTCATTTTCACCCCCTTGGTAAGACATACTGTTTGATTTTGCCATTCCAGTCAATTTTGGGCATTTGGGAAGCTCCGTAGTTGCCTGATTTATCAGGCACACTCGCCCAATAAATTGGGCAACTACATTTTTTAATACCCTCAAGAAATTGACTCGAGGTTCATATTTAAGTATGGCATATAAAATACTCAAGTAGAATGGTACAGCACTCTTGATAGAAAGCACAAGGGCAACACACAACCCAGCAGTAGAATTCTACGGGCTGAAAACTGGCAGCTGCCACTCATCGATAGTATAATAAACCCTATTCACCCAATAAGGTCTAGTATCGAGAGGAGGGAAAGTAGCTATGTCGAAGTCTGAACAGGACTTAAGAGAAGCCTTCGCCGGCGAATCTCAGGCAAATCGCAAATATCTTGCCTTTGCCGCTGCCGCTGACAAGGAAGGCTATCCACAGGGAGCCAAGCTATTTAGAGCTGCTGCCGAAGCTGAGACCATTCATGCCCACAATCATCTTAAAGCGCTCAAGGGAATCAAGAGTACCAAAGAGAACTTGCTGGAAGCTATAGCAGGTGAGACCAATGAATTCAAAAACATGTATCCTAAGATGCTGGAGGCTGCCAAAGCTGAAGGGAATAAAGAAGCAGAACGGTCATTTTATTTTGCCAATGAAGTAGAAAAGATTCATGCCCAGCTTTACCAGAAGCTCTCTGATAATCTGGGCGCTACCAAAGAGGCCTATGCCTACTATGTGTGTCCCGTCTGCGGCTATACCTCGGAAAAAGAACCACTTGATCGCTGTCCCGTGTGTGGAACCAAGGGCAATATGTTCAAAAAGATAGACTGAGATTGTTAGTGGTTGCAAACATGGGAAAGAAGATTCGGATAAGCGCAGGAGCGATTGAAGCAGCGGCCGAACTAAATGACACCAGGACAGCTCAGGCAATCTGGCAAGCGTTGCCCATAAAAGGCCGTGCTAATCTCTGGGGAGACGAAATATATTTCTCGATTCCCCTTAGCCTTAAGTTAGAAGCCGGACAAGAATTGGTAAGCGTAGGAGATTTAGGCTACTGGCCTGATGGCACTGCGTTTTGTATCTTCTTCGGTCCCACTCCTATAAGCCAGGGAGATGAAATTCGCCCGGCGAGCCCGGTTACTGTGTTCGGCAAAGTCATCGGCGATGCCACGGTATTTAAAAAGGTAGCCGCCGGAACGAAAATCATTGTCAGGAACAGGGAATAGTTTCCTGCATACCATTTAGGAGGCAACGACGTTGGAAAGCAAAGCAAAGACTAAGCAAGTACTGGTCATTTTGGGTAGTCCGAGGAAAAAGGGAAATAGCTCCACCTTAGCAGCCCGGATTTCGCGAGGGGCAAAATCCGCGGGCGCAGAAGTGGAAACCGTGTTTCTTCAAGACCTGAAAATCAGTCCCTGCAGGGGTTGTAACACTTGTCAAAAGCCTGATAGCAAAGGATGTGCGAGCAAAGACGACATGCAGAAAATATACCCGAAGTTAATAAGTGCGGATGCCTGGGTCATTGCCAGCCCGGTTTATTGGTTTACCATGTCCGCTCAGACAAAGATGTTTATGGATCGTTGTTACGCACTCACTGCTTATGGCAAGAATCCTTTTGCAGGCAAGCGAATCGCCATCGCAATGAGTTACGGGGATGTTGATCCGGTCAGATCCGGTTGTGTGAATGCTTTGCGAACGTTTCAAGATGCTTTCCGTTACACAGGATCAAAGATCGTTGGTATGGTGTATGGCAGTGCGATGGAGGCCGGTGAGATTAAAAATAATAAAGCATTGATGCGGGAAGCTGAAGAACTGGGGAAACGGCTGGTGAGCCGTTAATCGGACAACAATATTTAATTTAAGTTATTCCTAATTGATGGCGATAGGATAACGGCAGTGATGACGTATGTATCCCGTTTTTGTGACCCGAGGTCAAGAAATAGGTATGATACCCCCAGAGTTTTTGAGACTTCTGGCGAAATCTTCGGCTTGTTTTAAGTCTTTGGCATTGGGCCTGCCCCTGTTGATTCCGCCAACGAGCTTAGTTGCTCTGTATGTATCAAGCCCCCGGCAGGAGAATTCACCGATAATATCGAAGCCCTTCTGCCGTAGTTTTTCTTTCAGTGGCTTATCGAAATCGTGGATGAATCGTATTTTCCTTAGTCCGCTGGTGGAAAAAATGAATGCCTTTTTGTTTCTGAGCATGGGTAATTTATCAACAAAATCTAATAGATTCTCATGATGTTTGCCAAAATAAATCCCCGAGCCAAAACCAATCAAGTCATACTGCTCAAGCATACTGGCACTTGCTTGCTTCATTTCTAACAAGGCGGCATCAAGAGTATTTGCCATCACCTTAGCAACCTTTTCCGTGTTGTCGTGGTGTACAGAGATATAGATTATTAGAGCTTTCATTATTTATTGTCTTCGGTGTCTCAAGTTCTAAGGCTGTGCAACTCGGCAGGTTTGTTATGCACGTGGGTATTGCAGCCTACAGTTCGGTTACCGGCTTAAACGACCCGAGACAGCAAGTGCAGATGCAATATCCAGCTTAAATCCCGGTCCCATGCTGGTAGACAGGTAGGCGCTTCTGATATATTGACCTTTAGCCCCACTGGGCTTTGCTTTGGCAATAGCTTCAATGGCCACTGCCAAGTTCTCTAAGAGCTTATCTTTATCAAAACTGATTTTGCCAATAGGCATATGGATAATAGATGTTTTATCCAGACGAAATTCTGCTCGGCCTTTGCGAGCTTCAGATATAACTCGGGCTAAATCCTGAGGCGGTACTACGGTGCCAGACTTAGGATTGGGCATCAAGCCTCGCCGCCCTAAAATACGGCCGAGCTTGGCTACTTTGGGCATCATATCAGGGGTGGCGATAGATACATCAAATTCAAGCCACCCACCTTCAATTTGCTTAATAAGCTCGTCTGCTCCAGCATAGTCAGCACTTGCTTCCTCCGCCAACTTTATGCCCTCACCCTGAGTAAAGACGAGCACCCTTGTCTTCTTTCCCAGTCCGTTAGGCAACAAGACTACGCCACGCACTTGTTGGTCAGCACTGTGAGGATCGACTCCCATCTTCAAATGGAGCTCAACAGTCTCATCAAATTTGATGTAAGAAGCTTTCTTAGCTAACTCGATTGCTTCTTCAGGAGAATAGGCTTTGGACTTATCTACAAGTTTACTAGCTTCCTGGTATTTCTTACCATGTTTCGCCATTTACTTATACCTCAAAATTCCCAAAGCTATTCCACCTCCACTCCCATACTCCGAGCCGTGCCGGCAACAATGCTCGCTGCCTTATCAACATCAGTCGTATTGAGATCCTTCATTTTATTTCGCGCAATCTCATAAAGTTTGTCTCTGCTTATCTTGCCTATTTTCTCGCTTCCGGGATTACCGCTACCCTTTTCCACTGCCAAAGCGCGCCTTAATAGATCAGAAACGGGTGGCATCTTGGTCACAAAGATAAAGGAGCGATCCTCATATACCGTTATCTCAGCAGGAATAATGAAACCTTCTTGAGAAGCAGTTCGCTCATTATATTCCTTACAAAAAGCCATGATATTAATACCATGCTGCCCTAAAGCAGGCCCCACAGGTGGTGCTGGAGTAGCTTTACCCGCCGGTATTTGCAACTTAATGACCGCTTTAACCTTCTTTGCCATTACTGATTCTCTCTTTCATTGTGTTCTGGGCTCCTACCCAGGACACGTTATATTTTTTCTACCCCCAAGAGGTCTAACTCCACAGGCGTTTCCCGGCCGAAGAGCGATAGTAAAACTACTACCTTACCTTTGCTCAGGTTAAGTTGCTCCACTTTGCCGATGAAGTCAATAAAAGGCCCACTCGTTACACGTACACTATCTCCTTCCTTAAAAGTCATTGTAACATCGGTAGGAGCTGCTTCCATGCGTTGCAAGATGGCGTTCGCCTCTTGTGTAGGTAAAGGAACAGGTTTGGTACCAGCGCTCACGAAGCCAGCGACACCAGGGGTGTTGCGTACCATATCCCAGCTATGCTCGTCTAATTTCATATTTACCATGATATAGCCTGGGAAAGCCTTTTTACTTATCGTGCGACGCTTTCCAGCTTTGATTTCAATCTCCTTAGCTGTGGGTATTACCACTTCAAATATCTTGTCACCTACGTCCATATATTTGATACGCTGTTCTAAATTTCTCCGGGCCTGCTCCTCGTGACCCGAAGATACGTATAATAAGTACCATTCACCATTATTATTCATTGACTATTAACCACCTATGAGCAAAAACAGTCTTGTAAAGGCCAAATCTAAAACACCTAAAATGGCTCCCACAATAACACACACAGCAAGCACTACAATACTCAACCTTAAGGCTTCTTGCCTTGTCGGCCAGTGTGCTTTTCGTAGTTCGGCTACTACCTCAGTAAAGAAACTGAACCTTGATTTTCCAGCCGGAGCGGACTTAGTACTCGCTTTCTTAGCCTGAGTTGTCATAAGTTACTTTGTTTCTCGATGAACAGTATGGCTACGACACTGCGGACAATACTTACGCAACTCCAGCCGTTGCGGATCATTCTTGTTGTTCTTTATCGTAGTGTATGTTCTCCGCAGACATTGACTGCAAGCCAGGTGGATAATTACACGTAAATCGCCTTTTTTCTTAGCCACATCTATCTAAAGGTCTGCAAAATTTTTGGTGAACCACGCTTATGAAATAATCTTGCCAATCACACCAGCACCGACTGTCTTGCCACCCTCCCTGATAGCAAAGCGTAACCCCTCCTCCATAGCTACAGGGTAAATGGTCTTAATCTTCATGTGCGTCAGGCTATCACCGGGCATAGCCATCTCCACACCCTCAGGAAGACTTATTTCGCCTGTAACGTCCAGAGTCCTGATATAAAACTGGGGCTTATAACCATTGAAGAAAGGTGTGTGCCTGCCGCCCTCCTCCTTGGTCAAAATATATACTTCAGCATCAGCTTCAGTATGAGGCTTGACCGTGCCTGGTGCGGCTAGAACCTGACCCCGCTCTATTTCCTCTCGTTCTATGCCGCGCAATAGCACTCCAACAGCATCGCCGGGCTCTGCTTCACTCATAGTCTTATGGAACATCTCTAAGCTGATCGCCACTGTTTTCTTCGTCTCTCTTAATCCTACTATCTCTACTTCATTACCGGCTTTGATCACCCCTCGTTCTACTCGGCCTGTAGGCACAGTCCCTCGTCCTTTAATGCTAAACACATCTTCTATCGGCATCAAAAATGGTTTGTCCCTTTCCCTCTTGGGTATTGGGATATAATTATCTATAGCATCTAACAACTTCCATATTGGTCCACACCATTGGCAATCTCTTTTGCCACAGCCACATTCCAGAGCCTTAAGAGCACTTACTCGCACAATGGGAATGTCATCCCCAGGGAAGTTGTACTTTTTGAGCAAGTCTCTAACCTCCATCTCCACCAGATCTAACAACTCCGGGTCATCTACCAGGTCTACCTTATTGAGAGCCACCATTATGCGGGGAACTGCCACCTGCCGGGCTAGAAGAATGTGTTCCCTGGTTTGCGGCATAGGACCGTCATCGGCAGCGACCACCAAAATAGCTCCATCCATCTGAGCAGCTCCAGTTATCATGTTCTTGATATAGTCAGCATGCCCGGGACAGTCAACATGGCAATAATGCCGCTTATCAGTCTCATACTCAATATGGGCGATACAAATAGTTAATCCCCTTGCTTTCTCTTCAGGAGCTTTGTCGATCTCATCATAAGCAGTAAACTGTGTAGGTCCCGCTTTCGACAAGACCATAGTCATCGCTGAAGTCAGTGTGGTTTTTCCATGGTCAACATGTCCTATAGTGCCCACATTGATATGTTGCTTAACACGCTCATAAACTTTCTTAGCCATTTTAACCTCCTTTTATCTCAAAGCCCACAACCAGATTCGAACTGGTGACCCCATTCTTACCAAGAATGTGCTCTACCTACTGAGCTATGTGGGCAAGTATGCATGAAATTATATTGTAAGTCAAGATGGGTAAACAGTCAACTAAATATAGCTTTTCTACTTTAGAACGTGATTTACATGTTCAATTGGCAGATTAGCGGAGAGATTTTAAAGGAATGCTTTGGTGAAAGTCAAGAAGGAGGTGAAGAAGATGGCGACAGTAGCTGAGAAAGTATACATGGACTTGGTGGCGAGAGGCAAGGATATTGAGACTGCTAGAAGTTGGCGGCGTTGGACTATGAAGTTTGAGGGTTGTTGTGGAGTTAAGAGCAAATATGACAGAGATGATGTCATAAGGTATTTATGCTGGTTGCGTGAGCAAGGGTATAGGCAAAGTTCGATAGATGTGATGGTGCGACCTGTGAAGTTATTGGCTCAGATACAGGGATGGACGTTTCCCCGGTTGGCGATGCCAAAGGTGAGAGATGGTGATGTAAGGCGGCCAATGTTTTGCCATGAGGAAGTCTGTCGGATGATTAGGAGAGGTAAGGAAGTGCTGTCTGAGAGGGAGCTGGCTTACTTGGCATTATCAACTACCTACGGACTGCGACGTGAGGAACTGAGTGGTTTGGGCAGGATTGACGGTAGGGTGACTGTAAACACGGTTAAAGGTGGTCCGGTGACCATTCATCTGGTCCCTGAGGAGATAAGGCCTTATTTGGCGGGCTATGAGAGGACTGGAGTGCGTTATATGAGCTTCGTCTTTCGGAGAATCATTGGGAAGCTCGATATTAGTCTGCCTGGAGAGAATTATGGTTGGCATGCGATAAGGCGTTCTTTAGCAACGGAGCTTCTGTACAGGGATGTTAGCTTAATTAATGTGGTGAGGTTTATGCGGTGGTCTGATGGTAGTGTGAAAGGTGAGTTTGGGATGCTGGCAATTTACGGTAAACGTAATCAGGAGGAGATTGATAGGAGTGTTTTTAAGGTACATCCATTTTTGGGGATTTGGAGTGAAGGAGGTGAATAATTGAGAAAAGCGATAGCTTTAAGGTTGAGGCGGTGGGCGGCGAGCGAAAGCTCGCGCCTCTTAGGAGACGGGTCTTATATCACTGTATATATATTACTAATAACTTCTGTCCTTTCTTTAGGCATATGTTGCCGTTGCTATTCAGGAGGGGGTAGTTAATGTTTAAGACGGATGAGGAACGAAGGAGGGCTAGGTTTTGGCAGCGGTTTTTTACCGGTGCTGAGGCAGCTGATAGGCTGAGGTTTTTGACGCTTAATAGTAGTGATGAGTCTATAGTTTTGGGTATAAGTATTCTTAAATCGTTTAGCAAGCTGGTAAAGCATATGAGGCGTAAGTATGGAGTATTCGAGTATTTTGGTGTGGTTGCCTGCGATGAAAATGAGCCGTTACGTGAGCATATACACGTTATATGTAAAGGTGAATTCATGCCTCAGATTGAGATAGAGGACATGTGGATTGATGTTCACAGAAGTATTAAGCCTTATATTGAAGCTGCTGATGATGTTAATGCCGCTGCTAGATACGTTGGAAAATATCTCCATATGCAGTCGTATCATGTACGCAAGTATATTATGAGTGCTGGTTGGGTGTTCCCAGGCTGGATATGCTTCTCTCAGTGGTATAAAAAGGAGTTTGGTGATTATCCGCCAAGAGAGATGTTGGTTGAGTTGGGCAGGATGAGTAGGACAGAACGAGAAGAGGATACGTGGTTTGGGTTATATCTATGGGAGATGAAACGTAGTAAGGGGAGAAATTAAACTGCTCTATTAAATAAATGAGTTAATGTGTTTGTGATGGTATAATAATAAGAAGAATATGGCGTTTAAGATAAACGAAGACGAGGAGTACGGAGAGATGGAAAATGAAGAGAAACTAGGGAAACTTTCAAAGGGTTTTAGAGACGCTCTTAAAAAAATAATAGTGCGTTGCGAAAAGTCTAATATCGAGTACGAATGGGACAATGGTTTTTTTGAGGAATTTGCTTTAAACATATGTGTCAGAAAAGGGGCAGGCAAGCGGGAAATATATCTGCTTGATGAGGCAGCTGCAAATGAATTGTTGGATTCGGATTTTGAGAAGTATGTGTTTGTTGAAGGATATTGGGCGGCCATCTGCTGTTACGAGAAAGGCTACGTGGAGGCGAAGGTTAGCGGTATTGGTCGGATGGCTGATGCTAGCAAGGCAACTATTTTAAACCACGTTACGGGGATAGGTTATAAGGAGGTCGTAAATAGGATAAAGGGTGGGGTGGATGTTAGGCTGGAATTAGATGAAGGTGGTGATAAAGGTGTGAGGGTATCAATTGGCAAACCAAGCAAAACATTCCTTGCAATGACGAGTCTCATTGAAGGAGAAGAGGCCCTGTCGGTTAGGGTGGAGGGATTGCGAATAACCAACAATATGGAAGCTGCTGATCAGCTGGGGCGGGTCACGAATTCGCTGTTTTTTGAATTAGGGAGAAAGCGCAAGGTGAACTTATTTGTTAGCAGACACTATGAAATCGAGACGGCCGTAGGGGAAAAGGGATGGAAGGTAAAGGAGGAACGAGAATCAAAGGTCGGTTTCCCGAAATTCGAATACGACAAAGAATCAATTGAGCTATATTGGCATGCGGTGAGTGCATACAAGATGCCATTATTGCAGTACTTAGCGTATTATCAAATACTAGAATATTATTTTGCGAAGTATTCGATGTTGGGAGCCAAAAGAGAAATAAGTAACTGTTTGAAAGACCCTAAGTTCGATGTCGATGATGACAACGATATCACAAAAATAGTCACGTGCGTATCGGGAAAAATTGGGCGGTACGTAAGTGAAAATGACTTGTTGCGGGATACTATTCGAGGGTGCGTATCTGTAGATGAGGTGGTTTCAGAGGTAAGTAGTGAGCCGATTAAAGAATACTTCAAGAAAGAGTATAAAATAGTATCGCAATGCAGAGTAAGTCAAGAAAATAAAGAGAGGGACTTACGGGAGCAGCTGGCAGATAGGATTTACGATATTAGGTGCAGGATTGTCCATACAAAAGAAGATGATAAACGGGGAAGAATAATGCCATTTACTAAAGAAGAGGTTTTATTACGACGATTTGACTTGCCCATGATTGGAACCGTTGCAAATAAAGTGCTAATAGCGAATAGTAAGAAATTGTCGTTAAATGTGGTCGGAGATTAAAAGATTCGAATCTGGTATAGAATTGTAATGACGTTAGAGTATTACGTCTGATGGTGGTTAGGCCCCGCTCTTATCTGGAATGAGGTGATTGACAGGCATTAGTGTAAGGGTATAATAAAATTATACGAAAGAAGTGATTGCTAGACCTTATAAAATCTTGTATGTACGCATAAAGCATGTTTTATCAACTGTTATGAGGGAGAGAGGTAAAAGATGGCTAAGGATACTATAACCCTTGCTCTAGGCGGAGAGGTAGACCTTCATCGTTTTGCTGACGCAGTTTGTAATCTTGAAGTATTGGTGAAAGCTCTGTCTAAAGCGGAAGGGGCTGAGGAGGTCCGATGGGTAATTGCTGATTTGCAGGTTAGTAGTGCTATGGCTACTACTCGTGGGGAATCGAGCATTATGGAAAAAGTTGAGCGTGTAGTTAATGCCTATGAGAGTATAGGAGAGAGTTATCAAGCCGGAAGGCGACCTGAGGGGTACCCACAGGCTGTTGTAAAAGCTGCAGATGCGATTGTTAGTGTTATAGGCGATAAGGTATCCTCAGTAAGATTTGAGACGGCTGATAAAGAATTCACTGTCGCAAGTAGAAGAGACTTAGTAAGTTCGGTCATAGTGAAGTCCCTTGGTGCAATAGAAGGTAGAATTCAAACATTGAGTAATAGGAAAGGGCTTCGGTTTGTTCTCTTTGATACATTGAATGACCGTGCTGTATCTTGTTATCTATCCGAAGGGGAAGAAGAACGAATGCGTGAGATGTGGGGGAAAAGAGCGATTGTTGAAGGGGAGATTAGTAGAGAGAAAGAGACTGGGCGGGCTCTGGTGATTAGGCACATTACTGATATTAAAGTGCTATCTGAGCCTGAAAGAGGTAGTTATCTGCAAGCTAGGGGAGTGGCCCCTAGAAAAGTAGGTGCGCCACTTGCTGAGGATATTATAAGGCAGTTAAGAGATGCCTAGTTCAAGATTGAGAATCTATTGGGATGCTGATGTATGGTTATCGTACATCAATGGAGAGGGTGATAGATTGCCAACACTGGATGCGATATTTGCAGATAGTTCAAACCCTAAGGGGAATATTAAGCTTTGTACCTCTGAGATGTCGGAGGTAGAGGTTGCTTTTGCGAAAGCCGAGCAAGATAAGAAAGCGCTTGACAGTGATGTTGAGAAGCAGATAGATGCACTATGGGATGACAGTGAAACACTAAAAGTAGTAGAGTACCACCACACTATAGGGATAGAAGCGCGGAAGATGATTCGGATGGGAATGGAAAAGGGATGGCAGTTAAAACCAATGGATGCTATTCATCTAGCTACAGCGAAATTTCTAGGAGTTAGTGAGTTCCATACTTATGACAAACGACTTTTGAAGTATTCAGGTGAGGTTGGATTCCCTATAGTTGAACCACGCACAACGCAACCACGTATGATTCCGTAGTTCTTCGAAAAGAGAAGTGAAGTAAGGTATTGAGTTTAGAGTTGGTGGGGTTTATTGTGAATTGTACTGAGGTTATTATTAATTAAGCCCCATGATAGCGTTAGACCGTATTCTTACCTAGAACGAGGTTATTGACAAGTATTTTTGTCTAGATATAATGAAGGTTGGGGGTGTTGTATTAGGTATGGAAAAATTAAAAATAGGACTTGTTGGGGTAGGAGCGTTGACGTTTGTTGGAGCAATAGCCTTGCAGGACACGATAGCTGTGATTGTGTCTGTTCTTTTTACCTGTGGTGCTGCTCTTGCGATTTTTGGGGTTGGCGACTAGATAATAATTGTTTAATTGGTCCTAAGGTAAAGAAGTATTGGATTTGGAGTTGCTGAGGTTTTTTCTGGATTATAATGAGGTTATTATTAATTAAGCCCTATGATAGCGTCAGACCGTATTCTTACCAAGAATGTGTTCTACCTACTGACCTATGTGAGCCTCTTATGCTTTGTAAAGTGGAGGGGGTAGGATTCGAACCCACGCAGCCCGTAAGGGCGGCAGATTTACAGTCTGCTCCGATTAACCACTCCGGCACCCCTCCTTGGCATAACTCTATCAAAAAATGCTTGAAAAACCTAGCCCGAGAGGGGATTCGAACCCACCAACCTACCGATTACAAATCGGTTGCTCTACCATTGCGCTACTCGGGCAACCTTTAGTTCAATTTTGGCTCAATAGTATAGATAAGGGTAAATCCTCTGTCAACTAAGAGACAATTGCAGCCAAGCTCTTGTTGCATTATCCAAATCAATCATGCTACATTATACTGGTTTTACTAATTAACATCGTCTGAAATTGTAGGTATGATAAATAATGCTTTATTAAAACAATTGCTGGAAGCCGGTGCTCACTTCGGTCACCACACCAGTTATTGGCATCCCAAGGCCAAAAAATATATTTTTACCCAGCGCAATAGTATCCACATCATCGATTTGGAGCAGACAGTTACCACGTTAGAAACGGCCTGTAACTTTGTTCAAGATTTAGCAGCTCGAGGGCAAAGCATTCTTTTTGTCGGTACTAAGAAACAGGCTCAGCAGACCATAGAAGAAGAGGCTGTGAGGTGTGGTATGAGCTATGTTAATCAAAGATGGCTAGGTGGTATGTTAACTAACTTCACCGTCATACAAGCTCGGATCGATCACTTGGTTCGTTTAGAGAATAAACGGGATAAAGGTGAGCTCGACCTCTTGCCTAAAAAAGAACGGATGAAGATAGAAAAGGAAATTTCTCACCTAAATACTCAAATGGGTGGGTTTAAGGAGATGACTACCCTTCCTGGAGTCCTCTTCATCGTTGATCCCATTAAAGATAAGATTGCCTTTACTGAAGCCAAAAAATTAGGCATAACCGTGATTGCTATTTCGGATACTAATTGTAATCCCGACGGCATTGATTATCCTATTCCCGCCAATGATGACGCTGTTAAGGCGATTAAGTTAATTTGTAGCAAAATAGCTGATGCCATAATTAAAGGTAAAACTGAAGCGTTTTCTGGAGAGGCGGGAGTTACTAAAGAAGCGCACGCAGAAGCTGTTGAAATTTTGGGTTCCTACACCTTTGAGCCAGAGAAGCCCGGTGAACCAAAGAAGCCAAAGGAAAAGGAAGGAGAAATTGCACCTACGTGAAAATATCGGTTGAAGCAGTAAAAGAGTTAAGAAATAGAACTAATGCGGGCATAGCTGACTGTAATAAGGCCCTGTTAGAGGTGGGTGGTGATATGGAGAAGGCAATCGAATTCTTGAAACAACGTGGGGCAGCAATTGCTGAAAAAAAGAAGAATGCAGTTGCAACTGAAGGCATAATCGAAACTTATGTTCATCATACCAAGCGTGTAGGAGCGTTAGTGGAGTTAAATTGTGAAACAGATTTTGTGGCTCGCACCGCTGAATTTAAGGAACTTGCTCACGACTTAGCCATGCAGATAGCTGCGACATCTCCGCAATTTATCACCAGTGAAGAGATGCCACCAAAAGCAGAAGCAGACCCCCAAACGGTTTGCCTTCTTAGCCAGCCCTTTATTAAAGATCCTACCAGGACTGTGCAGGAAATTATTACTGAAACAATTGCTAAAGTAGGTGAGAACATAAAAGTACGCAGATTTGCTAGGTTCGAGCTTGGTGCCGATCACTGAGCTAACCCAAAAAGTCTTGCGACTTTTTGGGGACATTGATAAATTTAATCTCAGGTTTATTGGGTTCCCACGAAAATCTTGCGATTTTCGTGGGTAAACTTAGCCATGTTGGATGAATTACTCACTGAACTGAACTCCAGAATGCAGAAAACCTTGGACGGGTTAGCTAGAGAACTAGCTACCCTCCGCGCCGGGCGTGCCACTCCAGCCTTGCTCGACAATATCACGGTTGACTATCATGGTGTACCTACCCCTCTCCGTCAGCTTGCCAGCATGTCTATACCTGAGGCTAATTTAATCATTATTCAACCTTGGGATCGCACATCGTTACGCGATATTGAAAAAGCCATTCTCACAGCCAACATCGGCCTTAACCCTGCGAATGATGGTAATGTAATTCGGGTAGTCATCCCACCTCTGAGTGAGGAGCGGCGCAAGGAGCTGGTCAAGTTCGTATCTAGAATAGTGGAGGAGCGGCGGGTTGCCATACGCAATATAAGGAGAGATGGCATTGAGAAACTAAGAGAGATGGCAAAAAATAAAGAAATATCAGAAGATCAACTCAAAAATAATATCAAGAAAATCGACCAGCTTACAGAGGTCTGTGTGGATAGGGTAGGTAAATTGGGACAGAGTAAGGAAAAAGAAATACAAGAAGTATAAATTTAACCCCACTAAACTTGCTCTAATCTCAGTCTTTCGCTACCGTTCATGGTGACATATCAAACATGACGCTAGTCTGATGAAACCCATGTTTGAGACTAAACACTAGCTAGCCTATTACCACTTAAAAGCTGCTAAAATAGACCCATGCTTAAGCACAGAGTTATTACTGCTGCTGTGGGCGTGCCCCTCGTTATTCTGGCCGTCTGGTTCGGTGACCCTTGGTTTAGTCTTCTCATAGCCGCAGCGGCGTTAGCCGGCACCTACGAGTTCTACCACATGGCCAACTTTGACAAGAGAGAGCCCCTGCTTTATTTGGGTTTGTTATGGTCGCTGGCACTTGTCTTAAGCCCTCATTACAAGAACCCTGATGTTTTACCCATAGTTATTACCGCTACTACGCTGATTTCCTTGATTCGGCTATTACTCCGCCCATCAAGAGAAAAGGCATTCCACAACTGGGCATGGACGATAGTCGGTGCTCTCTACGTGGGTTGGATGCTCAGCTATTGGCTGAATTTGCGCGGTTTGGCAGATGGTCGAAACTGGGTTTACCTAGCTATGCTTACGACATTTGCCAACGATACCAGCGCCTTTTTTATTGGAAGGGCAAGAGGTAAACATAAGCTGGCACCTATGATAAGTCCAGCTAAAACTTGGGAAGGAGCGATAGGAGGCTTAGTAAGCGCCATTCTAGCCGCTATTGTAATAGCGATGGTTCTTAACCTCATCTCTTCTTTTGCTTTTAAATACTGGCAAATTATACTCCTGGGCTTTCTCGTTAGCCTCTTTGCCCAGCTTGGCGATTTGGTTGAATCCCTGCTCAAGCGTAATATGGGGGTGAAAGAATCAGGCAATTTGCTGCCGGGACATGGTGGTATTCTTGACCGCTTCGATAGCCTCATCTTTGTCGGGGCAGTGGTATACTATTATGTAATATGGATGCTGTGAAGAAAATAGCTATCCTGGGCTCAACAGGCTCCATAGGGCAGCAGACTCTAGATGTAATCCGTGCCCTGCCTGACGAATTAAAAGTAGTAGCTCTGACGGGGAACAAAAATCTTAAACTCCTGGAAAAACAAATCCGGGAATTTCAGCCCAAAATGTTTTGTTCCTCAGTTAGGCCTGACATTAGTCAGGGCGGGGAATTTTTGTCCGTAGAAGAAATAGCCAGCCATCCCGAGGTCGACTTCGTTATCGTGGCCACTGCTGGTAAGGTCGGACTGAGCCCTACTCTGGCAGCTCTACAGGCAGGCAAGACGGTTGCCCTGGCTAACAAAGAGGTATTGGTGATGGCCGGTGAAATTATTGTTCGTGAAGCCCGCCTCCATCAAGCTCAAATCCTGCCTATTGATAGTGAGCATAGTGCCATCTGGCAATGTTTGCAGGGGGAAGAAAATAAACCACAAAGGCTTTTTCTCACTGCTTCTGGGGGACCTTTTTATCACTATTCACAGTCACAATTGGCTGAGGTAACTCCAGAGCAAGCCCTTCAGCACCCCGTATGGAAGATGGGAAGGAAGATAACCATAGATTCAGCAACGCTTATGAATAAAGGATTAGAGGTCATCGAGGCTCATTGGCTTTTCTCTTTCCCCTTTGATAGTATTGAAATACTAATTCATCCCCAGTCCATCATTCATTCCATGGTGGAGTTTACAGACGGTTCGCTGAAAGCCCAGCTTAGCTGTCCTGATATGAGACTGCCCATTCAATATGCTCTTTCCTATCCCCGGAGGTGGTCTAATTCAGAACTACCCCGACTTGATTGGAATAAAATCAACTCTCTGGACTTTAAGCCCATAGACTATGATAGATTTCCCTGCCTCAAATTGGCAGTGGCTGCCGGCAAATCAGGAGGAACTTATCCAGCAGTGCTTTGCGCCGCTGATGAGGTGGCTGTAGAGCTTTTTCTCAGCCACAGAATAAGTTTTCCCAATATAGCCAAAATTGTGCAAAAAACGCTTGAGCAACATCAGAACATCAGCCAGCCATCTCTAGAGGAAATACTGGCTGCTGACAACTGGGCCAGAGAATGCGCTACACGTTTTTCCCTTGGTCACTGCAAAGAGCCTGAGCAACGAGGCAATCCCGTGATAGAGAGATAAGAGATGAGCGTGGCTATAATCATTATCATTTTCATCGTAGCTCTATTTGTGGCAATTTATCTTCATGAATTGGGGCACTTTATTGCTGCTAAGCGTGCCGGAGTGAAGGTGGAAGAGTTCGGCCTAGGCCTTCCTCCACGACTTTTTGGTATTAAGCGAGGCGAGACAATATACTCGGTTAATGCCATACCTGTGGGAGCCTTTGTTAAGGCTGCTGGAGAAAATGACCCCACAGTACCTCGAAGCCTGGCTGGCAAAGGGCCCTGGACCAGGCTAGGAATCTATGCTGCCGGTCCGCTGGTCAACATTTTTCTGGCCTTTGTTCTTCTCAGTGCTTTCATTGCGCTACCCGTAGGTACTCTTGCCGGCAATGGACTAATGGTGCATTCTGTAGCCGGGAATTCCTCTGCGGAAGAAGCCGGCATCGAGCCTGGGGACATAATTCTGAAGGTAGAGGGACAAGCCGTTCATAGGTGGGAAGATATGCAGGACATAGTAAATTCAGTCGCAGAAGGAGCAGAAATTAGTTTGCTTCTGCTCAGGAACGGGCAAAATGTGTCAACCACGGTGAAGCCGAAATTCGATCCCGAATTGCAACGACGAGTAATCGGTGTCTTGCTTTGCTGGAATCTGGTGAGCCATGTGGATGAGAACTCGCCAGCTTATGAAGCTGGAGTCAGACTCGGTGATACCATCTTAAGCGTCAATGGACAGGGTGTATACAATGAAAAGAGTATGTCCAGCGCTCTGCGTTCCGTTGCGGAAGGTGAAAGAATAAACATGGTTTTGCTTCGAGACGTGAACGAGACTGCAGCCTCTTTGACCAATGTCGGCTACGAGACGCTGCCCGGTGTAGAGATGCGATGGGTGGAAGGGACTTACATCGAACAAGAGCGGCTTCCTGTGTGGAGGGCAGCTTATTTAGGGGCTAGGTATATCATTTATATGCCTGTGCTCATAATACAGGCTATCCCTCAAATCATAAAATCTCCCGATCTGGCATTGGTGGGGCCAATAGGTGCTGGTCAGTTAACGGTGGAGATGGTGCGCTCCTATGGCTTCAGCAACATACTATTTATGGCCAGTATAATCAGCTTGGGTCTCGGCATATTTAATTTCTTCCCCATCCCCCCGTTGGATGGAGGAGGAATGCTAGTGGCGCTCATTGAAGGCTTTAGGCACGGGAAACGTCTTTCCCCCCGGACAGTGCGCTTAGTCGATTATATCGGTACTGCTTTGTTGATTACACTTATGGTCTTGGTAACCTTTAGTGATGCCTTCCGTCTAATTAGCGGTAGGGGTTTCGGAATATGACACGTCGAACCTCTAAACTATTGAGAATTGGCAAGGTAACCGTTGGTGGCGATGCTCCCATCGTGGTGCAGTCTATGACCAAGACCGACACCCGTGACATTCCCGCTACTATAAACCAAATTAAGGAGTTAGAGGATTGCGGCTGTGAAATTGTGCGAGTGGCAGTCCCTGACAAGGAAGCGGCTGAAAGCCTGGCAGCGATAAAAAGGAGCGTTTCCTTACCTCTTATCGCTGATATACATTTTGACTACCGCTTAGCTTTGGCTGCGCTGCAGGCGGGTGTTGACGGGCTGCGCCTCAATCCCGGCAACATAGGAGACAAAGAACAAATTGCCCAGGTAGTAGCTACCGCTAAAGAAAGAGAGGTACCCATCCGTATTGGGGTAAATACCGGCAGTTTACCAGCCAATTTTCAACCCAAGGCTCCGCCCGCTAAGCGCATGGTCAAAATGGCATTAGAGCAGATAAGACTTATGGAAAGCCTGGACTTTGATTTAATCAAGGTCTCCCTTAAAGCCTTTGATGTTCTTACCACCATTCAGGCTTATCAATTGATTGCCGATAAGATGCCCTATCCACTACATTTGGGCGTAACTGAGGCTGGTCTTCCTCGAACGGGAGTTGTACGGAGCGCTATAGGCATTGGCATACTCCTCTACCAAGGGATTGGCGATACCATACGGGTTTCTCTCACCGCTCATCCCCGTGAGGAAGTATTTGTGGCTTACGAAATTCTAAAAAGCTTGGGACTTCGCCAGCGCGGTCCAACTCTAGTAAGCTGCCCTTCCTGTGGCCGGGCTGAAGTTGATATCATTGCCCTGGCTGAGGCCGTGAGCAAACGCCTGGAAAAATTAAGCAAACCTATTAAAGTGGCAGTTATGGGTTGTGTGGTCAATGGCCCCGGCGAGGCTAAAGATGCCGACGTCGGCATTGCCTGCGGCAAAGGCAAAGGTGCTATATTTAGGAAGGGGCAGGTAGTGGGCACAACGAGTGAGGATAATCTATTAGAAGCCTTAATGGCAGAAATAAAGAAACTTTGAGAAAAGGAGGCAGAAATGTTTTGTAGCAATTGTGGCAAGGAGTTAATAGGAACACCAGAAATCTGTCCTAATTGTGGTGCCAGGGTAGCCATCACACGATATCCCATCAGGATTGAAGTAGAGCGCTCAGAGAGGCTTTCGCGATTAACCACCTTCTTCCGATTCTTCATGGCTATACCTCATTACTTTGTCCTGTACTTCATTGGTATAGCCGCAGGATTTGTGATTTTTATTTCGTGGTGGGCAATCTTGTTCATTGGCAGATACCCTCGATGGGCTTTCGATTTTGTCTCAGGTTATTTTCGTTGGAGTGCAAGAGTAGGCGGTTATTCTATTTTTCTAACCGATAAATATCCACCATTTAGTTTCTAGTAACCGCTTAAACTCGTGAGCTCTCTTTGAGGGTGAAGCAAGGATGCGTTTTTCTAAGCTTTTTGGCAAGACGTTGCGGCAAGCGCCTGCTGAAGCCGAGAGCATAAGCCATCAGCTATTGCTCAGGTCAGGCATGATTGCTCAGGAGGCTGCCGGAATTTATTCCTACCTGCCTTTAGGGTGGCGGGCGCTGAGGAAGATAGAAAACATAATTAGAGACGAAATGGATAAGGCTGGTGGGCAGGAATTGATGCTGCCTGTGTTGCAGCCTTTTGAACTGTGGCAGCAATCAGGCAGGGATGTATCCTTCGGCAAGTCTCTATTCACCTTGACTGACCGCAAGGAACATATACTGGCTCTGGGACCCACCCATGAGGAAGTTATTACCGACCTTGTCCACCGCTACGTGCAAAGCTACCGAGAGCTTCCCTTGCTCCTTTACCAAATACAGACCAAACTTCGCGACGAGCCTCGACCCCGCGGTGGCTTATTGAGAGTCCGTGAGTTTATCATGAAAGACCTTTACAGCTTTGATGCTGACGAAGCTGGCCTTGATGAAAGCTACCAGAAAATGTGCCAGGCCTATAAAAATACCTATGCCCGCCTCGGCTTGCCCGCATTGATGATAGAGGCTGACAGCGGCGCCATAGGGGGCAAGGACTCCCACGAGTTCATGGTTCTCACCGAAGATGGTGAAGACGAGGTTATTTTTTGTTCCAGTTGTGGCTACGCCGCCAATGTCGAGAAAGCTCAATTTGCGAAAACTGTCATTCCAGTGAGCCGAAGCCCTGAGAGTAGCGAAGGGAAAGTGAAGAATCTCCTTCCTTTGGAAGAAATACCCACGCCGGGGACAAAAACCATAGAGGAAGTCGCTGATTTTGTTGGTGTGCCGACAAGTCAAACTCTTAAGTCAGTGTTTTACTCTGCTGACGGAGAATTTATCTTCGTTATCATTCGGGGCGATCTGGAAGTCAACGAAACAAAGTTAAGAAATACTTTAAAGTGCTCTGAGCTTCGCTTGGCTACAGAGAGGGAGGTAAATGAAATTGGCCTGGTAGCTGGGTTTGCCTCACCCATAGGTGTAAAGGAAGTTAAAGTCATTGCTGATGATTCCATAACCTCGGGCTCCAACTTTACCGTTGGCGCTAATAAGCCAGGATATCATCTCAGGAATGCCAATTATCCCAGGGATTTTCAAGTTAACCTCATAGCCGATATCGCCCTGGCTCGGGCTGGAGATAGCTGCTCCAGTTGTCGAGGCAAATTATCCTTGGCCCGGGGCATTGAAGTGGGGCATGTATTTAAGTTGGGCACCTTCATCAGTAAGAAATTCGGGGCATCTTTCTTGGATAATGATGGCAAATCCCAGCCTATCGTCATGGGTTGCTATGGCATTGGACTGGGGCGATTGTTAGCAGCCATCGTAGAACAAAGCCACGACGACAAAGGCATTATCTGGCCGCTCTCCGTCGCCCCCTATCAAGTCTATCTTTGTCCTCTATCGTTGGACAAGTCCGCAGTCCTTCCTACGGCGGAAAAGATTTATCAAGAACTACAGAAAGAAGGCATTGAAGTGCTTTTCGATGACCGTGACGACTCTCCCGGCGTTAAATTCAACGATGCTGACCTCCTGGGAATACCACTGCGCTTGACATTGTCTCCACGCACCTTACAAAGCCAGAGCGTAGAAGCAAAATGGCGCACGGAAAAGAAAGCCCAGCTTTTACTTTTGGAAAATCTGGCGGCACAGGTAAAGAAGCTGCTAGATGAGGCTGTAAAAACTCAGCCTTAATTGATCTTAACTCAACTTCTCAAAGTAGCACCCAGTTCCTGATGCAGCCTAGCGAGCATCTGTTCTTGAGTTTGATCAACTTCCTCGTCGGTCAAGGTATGGCTGGGCGATTGGTAGACTATTCTTATGGCAAAAGATTTTTTGCCCGCGGGTATTTGCTCACCTCTATAAAGGTCAAAGAGAGTTACCTTTGTCACTAGTGGAAAGCTTTGGATTATGTTCTCCACTGTTCGGTAGCTCACTTGCTCATCTATTACTAAGGCGATGTCTCGGGTTACACTGGGAAATCGTGGAATAGATTGGTATTCCTTTATCCCAGTAATCTTGGTCAACACTTTCTCCAGGTCAATTTCTATAAGGCAAATAGTGTTAGAAAGCTCAAAGGCTTGTGCCACCTTGGGATGCAGCTCTCCAACAACACCCACTTTATCATCATCAACGATTATACTAGCGCCTCTCACTGAGAATAGAGTTTCGTCATCGCTATTCTCAAAACTCGCTTTCAGCTCCAACTGGTTCAGGATATTTTCCCCTACCCCCTTGGCGTCAAAGAAATCGAGCATCTCTTTATCAGCTTGCCAAGATAACTCTGCCCTTGCGCCGCTGAGCACAGCACAGAGCATCTCTTTTTCCTGGGGTAGCTCCCTTTCTTCTTGAGATTGCTTCCCCTTCGTTTCACTCAGGGTCGCAATGACAGAGTGGTGCGGCAAGAATACTTTGCCAATTTCAAAGAGCCTTATGCCGGATTGCTCAAATTTTTGGTTATGTGCCAACGTGGCCAGAAGACCAGCCCGCAAGCTGGTACGCAGATATTCTTGTTCCCTCGTCATAGGGTTAGCCACCTTTAACGGTGGAATTTTCAACTCCAGCTTGGGAGAAAGCTTCTGCAACTTTTCCAAGCTGACTAAAGAATAAGTTAATATCTCTTGAAAGCCAAAACCGGTCAGAATATTGCATAATTTCTCCTTGAGATTGCTTTGCTGGGCTGGCAATGACAATCTTGATTCCTGCTGAGGCAAAGGAGAACCAAGCCTGGTAATCGGGATTTTTTCATAACCAATGATGCGGACTACCTCTTCCACGAGGTCAGCAGAGCATTTAATATCGCTGCGCCAATAAGGCACAGACACCAAAACTTGCGAGCCTGAATCGCCCTCCTGGCACTCAAAGCCCAGAGCTTTTAATATCTTAAGAATTTCATCAATGTTGACCTTCAAGCCTGAGAGGCGCTTCACCTCCCGGGCGGTAAGTGATGTGAGCTTTGGTTCTGATTTCCCGGGATAAACATCAATTATGCCCTTGGCTGCTCTGCCACCGGCTAGTTCTAGTAGCAGTTGAGTGGCCCGCTTCAATGGTAGTAGCGGAAGCTCTCTATTAAGCCCTTTGTCAAAGCGAATCGAGGCATCGCTTTGGAATTGAAGATGGCTACAGCCTCGACGAATGGTAGCCTGGTTGAAATTCGCTGACTCCAGGAGGATAGTGTCAGTTTTATCCGTAACCTCGGAATCCAGACCACCCATGATTCCCGCAACAGCGACGGCTTCTTCTTTATCGGCAATAACCAATATATCTGAGTTAAGAGTGCGCTTTGAACCATCAAGAGTAGTTATGGTTTCACCACTTCTGGCCCTGCGAACGATAATTTGTTGACCCTTAAGCTTGTGATAATCGAAGGCGTGAAGGGGTTGACCATATTCCAGCATCACATAATTAGTAACGTCAACCACATTGTTAATGGGACGCATGCCACAGCTATTCAGGCGCTGCTGTAGCCAGCTTGGGGAGGGGGCTATCTTGATGCCGATAACCAAGCTGGCACAGTACCTATGACATAAGTCTGGATCGACTATGTCAACGGTGGCGAAGGAATCTATTGACTTTTCCGTTTCTTCATAATGAATTTCGGGCAAGCGGAGTGGTTCACCAGTTAAGGCAGCAATTTCTCGGGCAATGCCAATTACAGATAAGCAATCCGGGCGGTTAGGTGTTACATCTAAGTCCAAAATTACGTCGCCCAGATAGGCACCGAGGGGTACACCTATTGGCGCCTCCGGTGGCAACACCAAAATGCCCTCGTGACTATCAGAAATCCCGAGCTCTTTCTCTGAGCAAACCATGCCCTCGGAAACGACGCCGCGAATTTTAACCGGCTTTAGCACTACAGTTTCTCCAGTGTGTGGATCTATAAGCCGGGCTCCTATATGGGCAAAAGTCACCCTCTGACCAAGACTGATATTGGGGGCACCGCAAACCGTGGTGACTTGTTCAGTGCCGAGGTTAACCGTAGCTAGCTTAAGGTGGTCAGCATTAGGATGAGGATTTAATGCTATCACTTCCCCTATTACCATATTATCCCAGGTGCCACCTGTAGTCTGTATGCTCTTGACCTCCAGGCCAGCTATGGTCAGCCTTTCGGCTAGTTCTCCAACAGTGAGTTTTATGTCAACATAATCCCTGAGCCATTTGAGGGAAACTTTCATACTGTCACCTTAAAATTTAAAACTGCCTCAAAAACCTGAGGTCATTGCTATAGAAGAGGCGAATGTCGTCAATACCATAGCGCAGCATAGGTATACGCTCAACTCCCAACCCGAAGGCAAATCCACTGTAAATCTCTGGGTCGATATCGACGCGTGCTAAGACGTCGGGATGCACCATCCCAGCCCCCAGTATTTCGATCCAGCCGCTGTAGCCACACAGCCGACAGCCAGCGCCGTCGCAAGCCGAACATCCAATGGCGACTTCCACCCCAGGTTCTACAAAAGGAAAGTAATCGCAGCGAAAGCGCACTTTCCTTTCCTCTCCAAAAATACAACGGCAAAATTCAAACAAGGTGCCTTTTAAATCAGCCAAGGTGATGCCCTTATCCACAGCCAAACCTTCAACTTGATAAAACATAGATTCATGAGTAGCGTCAGTCGCTTCATATCTATAAGTTCGCCCTGGTACTATGGCTCTTATTGGCGGACGTTCTTTCTCCATCAACCTAATTTGCATTGGGGAGGTATGAGTACGCAAAAGTCTGGCCCTCCCTCCCATACCTGCATCTATCCATAGAGTAGCAAACATATCTCGCGCCGGATGATGTTGAGGAATATTTAAGGCTTCAAAGTTATAGTAATCCCACTCCACGTCGGGTCCTTCAATTACCTGAAAGCCCATATTTTTGAAAACATCGCAAATTTCCTTAAGTGTTTGAGTGGTGGGGTGAAGTCGCCCTGTCGGGAGAGGCCGACCAGGCAAGGTGACATCTAATTTTCGGGATTCCCGAGGAGAGGTTAAAAGGGCTTCCTGGAGTAATTTCCCCTTCTCGTCCAGGCTTGACTCTAAAGCTCTCTTGGTTTCGTTGGCTTGGGCACCAACTTCCCGTCGTTCTTCCAGAGGCAAGGTGGCCAAGGAACGTAGAATTTGAGTTAAACTGCTTTTCTTACCCAGGTGGCGAACGCGCCACAATTCCAGCTCCCGAAGATTATCAACTTTATTTAGCTCCTCGAGAGCTTCTGTATGAAGGTCTTTGAGTTGTTTCAGCATTGACTGCCACGCAATGTTATCCTTGTCCAAAAAATCCTGGGATTTTCAAGCATAGCGTCATTTCGAACGGGGTGAGTTAGCCTCAGTTACCGAAGCTACCAATGTAGCAAAACCTTCAGGATCTTTGACTGCCATCTCAGCTAACATCTTGCGATCGATTTCTACATTGGATCTTTTTAGACCGACTATAAACTGACTATAAGTAAGTCCTCTAGCCCGTGCCGCAGCATTAATGCGGGTAATCCATAGCTTTCTAAAGTCGCCTTTCCGCTCACGACGATGACGGTAGGAATAATCTAAAGCATGAAGCATGGACTGATTAGCTATGATATAAAGCTTATGTCTGGCAGCCTGATGCCCTTTAGTCAGCTCAAGTACCTTCTTATGTCGTCTATGTGTTATTTTCCCACTCCTAGCTCGTGGCAAGTTCTTCCTCCTTTAATCCTTGGGCGTTATTCTTTTCTCTTTAGCAACAAAATAAACTACTAGCAATGCAATGCCAATAAATATGAGTATAAGCCCCGATACACCTATCACTCGGCCCATTTGGAAAACAAAAGTACTAACAATGAGGGCTATGCCTATCCCAGCCAATGTAGAGCCGACGACCAAAAATCCCCAACCAGGGGGGCCCGCTGTCTCTGGTTTTTCGGGCTGGTATAGCCCTTTCTCAATTAAAGCCCTGTCTCTCCTATACCCAGTCCAGATTGCCAGCAAAGCTATTCCGCAGCCAAAAATTATGCCAAAAATGGGAATTAAATTACCTGTCTCCATTTTTCTTTCTTCACACTATTTGTATTTGTAGGGTAAAAGCCTCCTTACTCTCTTCTTATCCGCTGAGGAGGTCATGATCATTTCATCGTAGAGGCGCTTAGTTCTAGGAGCCTTTTTTCGCCTGAAATGGCTCTTGCCACATTTAGTGCGCATCAGCTTGTCGCTACCTGTTATATGAAAACGGCTTTTTGCCCCTTTATGGGTTTTAAGTTTTGGCATCTGTTCCTGTCTCCTTAGATTTCTTCTGGGAAACTGGGGATAAGACCAAGGCTATACTATTTCCCTCACTAACAGAGTTGCTTACTACCGCTATTTCCCGGGAGGCTTCAGCTACTTTACGCAGCACCTTCCAACCCAGTTCAGGATAAATAACTTCGCGTCCTCTAAACCTTAGCGCTAACCGTACTTTATTGCCCTCCTCCAATAATTTCTTCGTGGTCTTAATTTTTGCCTGTAAATCATGCTCTTCTATCTTGGGTCTTAAACGAATCTCCTTGAGTAAGCCAATTCTTTGACCCCTCTTTGCCTTGCGTTCCTTTTTAGTTTGCTCATACCTATATTTACCATAATCAAGAAGACGGCATACTGGCGGACTCGTCGTTGATGCTACCTGCACCAAATCGAGGCCGCGTTCATAAGCAATTTGCAATGCTTTCTGTAAAGGCACCACGCCCAGCTGTTCCCCACCCTCCCCTATGAGGCGAACTTCTCTGGCTCTGATTCTCCTATTGGTTAATAATTCTTTAACTATGCTCTTTCTACCCCCCAGAACAGTATTCAGGACTTGGCCTCTATAGCTGCCTTTATTCTACTCTTAACTTTTACCGCAGTTTCTAAGCCCAGATCCTCGCCACTCCTTAAGCGAAGTGACACACTGGATGAAGCCATTTCTTTATCACCAACTATAAGCATATATGGGACTTTCTCCAGTTGGGCTTCTCTTATTTTCAAATTCATCCTCTCAGAGCGGTCGTCAACCTGAACTCGGATACCCTCATTTTTAAAATCGCCCTCTATCTCATGTGCATAGCCAACATGGCGATCTGCTATAGGAATTATTATTGTTTGAACTGGCGATAACCATACCGGGAATACACCACCATAATGTTCTGTGAGGCAAGCTAAAAAACGCTCCATGCTACCCAAAACTGTGCGATGTATCATCACCACACTATGCTCCAAGCCATCTTCACCAATATAACAGACATTAAAGCGTTGTGGCAAATTGAAATCGACCTGGATGGTAGGACCTTGCCAAACATGCCCTACAGCATCCTTGAGTTTAATATCGATTTTAGGCCCGTAGAAAACCCCCTCACCAGGATCCACTTCATAATGCAAGTCAAGTTTTTCTAGAACGTGTTTCAAAGATCCCGTGGCCTCTTCCCACATTGAAACTGTGCCAGCATATTTCTCAGGACGCGTTGATAACAACAACTCATACTCTTCAAAGCCAAAGCTAGACATCATGAATTGTGCCAAGTTCACAACTTCCATTACTTCCTCTTCAACCTGATCAGGTCGGCAAAAAATATGAGCATCATCTTGAGTAAATCCCCTGACTCTGGCCAGACCATATAATACGCCAGTTCGCTCATACCTATATACTGTGCCTAACTCGGCATATCTCAAGGGCAAATTGCGATAACTGCGCAATTGGCTTTTATAAATCAAAATATGGCCCAAGCAATTCATGGGCTTCAACAGATATTGCTGTCCCTCAATTTCCATCGGTGAGAATAGATAATCTCGATAGAATTCCCAATGCCCGCTAGTTTTCCACAAATCTAGCTTGGCTATGTGAGGAGTGTAAACGATGTCATAGCCTCGCTTGATATGCTCGGCCTTCCAGAAGTCCTCGATGATTAGTCGAATCAAAGCACCTTTGGGGTGCCAGCAAATTAAGCCAGGACCAATCTCCTCGTGAATACTGAAAAGGTCAAGTTCCTTGCCCAGCTTCCTATGGTCGCGTTTAGCAGCTTCAACTTGCAACGATAAATAATTGTCAAGCTCCTCTTGGCTTTCAAAAGCCACACCATAAATTCTTTGTAGCATGGGTCGCTTTTCATCACCACGCCAGTATGCTCCAGCTAGATGAGTAAGTTTAAATGCTTTTACCTCACCCGTAGAGGCTAGATGAGGACCGCGACATAAATCGGTGAAGGAATCTTGTTTATAGATAGTTACACGAGGATCGGTGATTTCGTTGATAAGCTCCAGTTTATAGGGCTGGGTAGCAAAGAGCTTGCGCGCTTTATCCTTACTCATTTCCTCGGCAACAAATGGTACATCCTGACTAATAATCTCCCTCATCTTGCTTTCAATTATAGACAAATCTTCCGGTGTTAATGAGCGTGGCAGCTCAAAGTCATAATAGAAGCCATTCTCAATAGTCGGTCCGATGCCGAATTTAGCCTCGGGAAAAAGACATTGTACCGCCTCAGCCATGATATGAGATGCGGAGTGGCGCATCCGTTCCAGTTGCTCATCAGTTTTCTTTGATTTCATCCCGAACTTTCCATTATAAATCTAGAAATCAAACATGATCTCATCAAAAAATGGGCAGTACTGGACTTGAACCAGTGACCTCTGCGATGTCAACGCAGCGCTCTAACCACTGAGCTAACCGCCCATTCGACAATTGTATCAAACATAGCTAAACAGGGCAAACCTTTGATAATATGGCAGAAATAGAAGATTACTTATCATTGGGTGGATTAGAAATTAACCATTGATAAAAATACGATGCTGGCTATGGCTATTCTTTGCCTCGCAGCCTGACACCACTGGTGACATTGATCTGCACAGTTTGCCCGCAATTAGGGCAGGTTACTTCTATAACCAGAGGCCTTCCCATCACCCTCTCTATAAGTGATGTTACTATAGAATCTATATTATCCAACCTCTCGTCTAACATATCGAGGCGCTTAATTAATTGCTCTATATCCCGGTCTTGGGTGACCTGTTTGCTTAGCTTAGCTCTATCTTGTGAAACCAATTTATAGACTCTTTTCTACAACGCCTAATGATTCTAGCTCGGCCCTATCCTCTTTCACCAACTTGTCTACTTGTTCAGAGACAGTGTGTTCCAAATACTTACGGAAAGCTTCCCGCGCTGTTGGTGACGCCCTTACCGCATCCTTTACTCTCTGCCATTCACTTGCGATCACTTCATTCATCTGCTCAACAGTTACGGGCTTTTTTCCCTGCCACAACTCCTCTATTCTATCCAAAACCCTGCTTGTCATAGCCCTCTTAATGCGGTCAAAAGAAAGTATTTCCTCCGGACTGTAGGGTTGCCCTTCTTTTCTTTCTTCTTTTCTTTCAGTCATGGCATACTACCTCTGGTTAGATTCATTTGATTTACTATCATAAGCTTAGCAGCACAACTTGTCAAGGTATTGTGGTGGCTGACTACATGGGTAACAGTGGGCTATGAATTTTGGCAATTTCTTTTTCAATATACTCAATGGGAGCAACATAGCCAAGTAAGAGGAAAGGGCTAAAAAATAGGACGTTAGTATCAAGAAGGGATTACGATAGAAGTGCCAGAATACAGAGCAGTGATCCTTAAAATGCCGGATATTTTCACAGGCTCAATTGCCCCACTTTTGTTGACTACATACACCTATCTACTTCTTCCGGGAAGCAGGAGCAAGCCCCTAAATGTCCATCAACTTTCGTCTCAATTATGCCCCCTTGTGGCTGACAATACACAATCACCCCTCTAGTTTGAAAGCCCCGTCTATTTGCTCGGCCCTTTTGTTTCGAGTGAGACTTCTAACCAAGATATCTTGAGTAGTGCAATATATTCGTCTTAAACTAGACTTCAACCGCTACCAATTCTGTGTTTAACTAACAAGTTGCGCCTTTCGGTTAGCGGTAACGCACATTCCACTTGTTACACAAAGCCATGACAAAGTTCTTAGTTTCCTGGTCTGACGTTGTATACAAATCCGCTAAAAAACCATGCAATAGCTCACCACCTGTCATTCCATCGGTGGGCTGGCTTGGACCAGGCAAATTAATGTACACTATCTCCGTCATAACTTTTTGATACTCTATTGACTGTGGCATAAAATTACCTCCATTCTAAATATTTTTTGCTTCACATTAGCTTAATCTTTTTCCTTAAATCCATAGCATCTTGGGCTTAGTTAGTGGTCTGTTACTTCTTTTTGCCAATGTCATAAGAAGCTTTGCTCCCCGATTGCACGTAACGCACATTCCACTTGTTGCACAAACCTATGACAAAGTTCTTTGTATCCGGGGTCGACGTTGTATACAAATCCGCTAAAAAACCATGCAATAGCTCACCACCTGTCATTCCGTCGACGGGCTGGCCTGGACCAGGCAAATTAATGTTCACTATCTCCGTCATTAGTTTGTGATACTCTATTGACTGTGGCATAAAATCACCTCCATTTTGAATATTTTTTGGTTCACATTAGCTTAATCTTTTTCCTTAAATCCATAGCATCTTGGGCTTAGTTAGTGGTCTGTTACTTCTTTTTGCCAATGTCATAAGAAACTGCGCCCCCTGATTGCACGTAACGCACATTCCACTTGTTGCACAAACCTATGACAAAGTTCTTTGTATCCGGGGTCGACGTTGTATACAAATCCGCTAGAAAACCATGCAATAGCTCACCACCTGTCATTCCGTCAACGGGCTGGCCTGGACCAGGCAAATTAATGTTCACTATCTCTGTCATCAGTTTGTGATACTCTATTGACTGTGGCATAAAATCACCTCCATTCTGAATATTTTTTGGTTCATATTAGCTTAATTTCTTCAGAAATAAGTAAAATTGCGAAACGATTATTCTCTCACCCTCTTCTTCGTATCTTCGATCTCTAAATCCATATAGTACTGAGCTTGGCTGGTGTTTCAAGTTGCTAATTTACTAATATTAATATTTCTTACTGCCAGTGTCAATCAGCCCTTCTACCGGGTGGGTTACTGTCAACTAAATGTTACAGTATCACCTCCGCGTATTGATTTTTGACCCCGAAGGGTGTACATTATTTCTAAGAAGGGAGGTGTCTGGAAATGCCGGATGTAGAGATTGGTAAAGTGACAGAGTTCTTTGCCCGACCTGTAGTAGCTGGTATGGAGCTAAGTGGCATATTGAAAATAGGTGATAAAATCCATATCAAGGGCAGCACCACAGATATGCAACTGACTGTAGAATCTATGCAAATTGAGCGTGTTAACATCAACGCGGGCAAGCCTGGTGACGTCGTGGGAATAAAAGTTCCTGATAGAGTAAGGCGGGGTGACAAAGTTTATAAAGTCACTGAATAGCCTTAAGCAAGTTTGCCATTTCAATAGCGCTTACTGCAGCAGCAAAGCCTTTATTACCCTCTTTAGCCCCGGCTCTCTGGATAGCCTGCTCCAAAGTATCGGCTGTAATTATGCCTTGTATTACCGGTAGGCCAGTATCCAAGCCCACCCTACCAATTCCCCTGTTTACTTCGGAAGCAACATACTCAGAATGAGGGGTGCCGCCACGAATCACCACACCAAGACATACTATGGCATCGTACTTATTACTCTGTGCTAATTTCTTGCTTATAAGCGGGATCTCTAGACAACCTGGAGTCCAGGCAATATCGATGTCCCCCTCAGCAACACCGTGGCGCAACAAAGCGTCTCTTGCTCCTTCAAGCAGCTTCGTGGTTATTAACTCATTAAAGCGAGAAACAACCACAGCAAACTTAAGACCTTTTCCTATCAAGATACCTTCATAATTATGCTTAGCCATTACTTATCCTCCTGTATACCTAAAATATGACCCAACTTCTTTTGTTTGGTCTCTAAGTAGTGGATATTATAAGGGGTAGCCGGGGCTATTAGGGGAACAGTCTCTACTATTTTAATTCCATAGCTTTCCAGCCCGATCACTTTCTTAGGATTATTGGTAAGCAATCGAATATTATGTAAATCTAAGTCGGCGAGAATTTGGGCGCCCACTCCATAATCTCTCAAATCAGGAGCGAAACCTAAAGCGATATTAGCCTCCACGGTATCCATTCCTTGATCCTGAAGAGCGTAGGCGCGAAGCTTGTTGTGAAACCCAATCCCCCTCCCTTCTTGCCTCATATAAAGAAAAACACCTCGATCTTCCTTGGCTATTCTCTCCAAAGCCATTTCAATCTGAGCTCCACAATCGCATCTCAAACTACCGAAGACGTCTCCAGTCAGGCACTCACTGTGGACACGTACTAGGACTGGCTCATCACTCGATATGTCACCTCTAACTAGAGCGATATGTTCAGCAGCGTCAACAGCACTTTTGTAAGCCACGGCGGTAAACTCACCCCACTTAGTGGGCAGTCTAGCCTCGGTTACTCTTTGCACTAATTTTTCATGGCGAAGGCGGTAAGCAATCAAATCAGCGATGGTTATTATCTTTAAGCCAAACTTAGAAGCCATAGCCTCAAGCTGAGGCAGACGGGCCATTGTGCCATCTTCATCCATAATCTCACATATGACGCCAGCAGGATAAAGTCCAGCCAGTCTAGCTAGATCAACAATAGCTTCGCTATGCCCTGCGCGTACTAATACTCCACCTTCCTTAGCTTGAATAGGGAATATATGCCCTGGCCGAGCCAGGTCACTCGGCTTGGTATCAGGATCAAGCACTGTTTTTACGGTCTGGGCCCGATCGAAGGCAGAGGTGCCAGTAGTAACCTTATCCTTGGCTTCAATAGAAACTGTGAAGGCGGTGGAGTAGCGTGAGGTGTTATTGGTAACCATCAGCGGTACTTCTAATTCGTCGAGCCTTTGACCAATAATAGGAAGGCAAATCAGTCCCCGACCATGCTTGGTCATAAAGTTTATCGCCTCGGGAGTAACCCTCTCGGCAGCCATGGCCAGGTCCCCTTCATTTTCGCGAGACTCGTCATCAACGATAATGATAAACTTGCCCGCCCTTATATCTTCAATTGCTTCCAAAATGCTAGCTAGCATCTACTTCCTCTGCAAATCCATATTCCTTAAGGAACTCGAGGCTTAAACTTTGTCTTTTTCGCCCCCTAAGGCTTTCCACATATTTAGCTATAATGTCTGCCTCCAGGTTGACTATGTTGCCAGGCCTTTTCCCCCCTAACGTAGTATGTTCCATAGTGTAAGCTACTAGAGACACAACAAAAGAAAAATCAGCAAGGTCTACAATGGTGAGACTAACACCATCAACAGCGATAAAGCCTTTATTTACCATATAAGGCATTAGCTTAGCAGGTGTCAAGATCCTCATAATATGCGCGGTTTCTTCGCTAGTTACATCCATCACTTCTCCCGTATCATCGACGTGACCCAATATTAAATGACCACCAAGGCGTCCCCCAAAGATTAGCGCCCTTTCTAAATTTACCTGGTCATCATAATGAAGACCACCGAGATTAGTGCAACGTAAAGTCTCAGGCATAACATTAACACTGAAGCCGCGATTTTCCAAGGAGACAACAGTTAAGCAAACACCATTAACAGCTATGCTATCGCCTACTTTCGTTCCTTCAAGCACCTTGCGGGCTTCGAAGGTTAACCGGTCTCGGCTTGCTTCCCTAACTATGCCAATTTCTTCAACTATCCCTGTGAACATACTATAACACCTAAAGACCTACGCTTCTTGCGGTAATCGCGTCCCCATATATCCACTAACTAATATATCATCGCCGAAACTCTTGATGTCAACTTGACTAAGGCGCAAAGCCTTAGCTATATTGTCAACGCCACTCCCTCCCACACTTACAGCCTCATAGCCGCCAATGATGATTGGTGAAATGAAAGCCAATACTTTATCCACTAAGTGGTGGTCAAAAAGTGAACCAAGAAGCTTACCACCTCCCTCCACTAGAATAGTGACAATCTCACGCCTCCCCAACAACTTCAATAACTCTACTATATCCACCAAGCCTTCACTGGCTGGTAATTCCAGTACTTCGGCACCTGCCTTTACAAATTTTTTCTTCTTTACAGAGTCAAAAGGTGCTGCTACAGCGAGCAAAACCTCGCCTGGTGGCTCAAAAATATGAGCGTTCAATGGTACTTTTCCTTTACTATCAACAACCAGACGTAGAGGCTGCATTTTCCCTATACCACCTCTACCACCACAACCTTTAGCGGTGAGGCGAGGATTATCAGCAATAATGGTGTTTACCCCTACCATTATGGCATCGACAGTATGGCGCAGGGCATGTGCATAATTTCTTGCCTCTTCCCTGGTTATCCATTTAGAATCACCGGTTTTAGTAGCAATCTTGCCGTCAAGGCTCATGGCGAATTTGGCCACGACAAATGGTAAACCCGTAGTAATGTGCTTAATATAAGCCTCGTTTATTTCGTAAGCTTCTTGTTGACACATACCCATATGAGTCTTGATGCCTTTTTCATTTAGCTTGCTTACCCCACGCCCGGAAACCACACGGTTGGGGTCAAGCAAGGCTATATGAACCTCTGAAATGCCGGCATCGATTATAGCTTGAGTGCAAGGTGGAGTACGTCCATAATGAGGGCAAGGCTCTAAGGTAACATACATGGTAGCCCCTCGCGCCTTATCACCAGCCTGACGAAGTGCCATGACCTCAGCATGATCTGAACCAGCGGGCTGAGTATATCCCATGCCGACAGCAATTCCGTCTTTAACAACTACTGCCCCCACCACTGGGTTAGGACTGGTATATCCCATAGCCAACCTAGCCAGAGATAGAGCACACTCCATAAAATACTGGTGGGGCATTACCATCTACCTCTTCCGGATAAATTCCTCATAATGAGCTGTTAGCTGTAGATTCGCTTTGCCCGTAGTATCTGCTCCTTGAATCGCTAGAACCATATAACTTTCCACACGAAAAAGTCAAGTTTGATAAAGACACTTGCCAATTGTCACCTTAATCATACAAGGTAATTGATGATTTGCCAAAATTGGGCGATTCACGGATAAGATGTCCCCTTTACTATCCTCAGCACTGATTGTAACAACAGCTTGAGTAAAGTGCAAAAAGAGCAAGCGTAAATGGAGATGTCGTTACTATTTTTGTATAATGGACTTTAGAGAAATGAAAAGGGCTTTTGAAATAATTGACCATACTGCTGATGTGGGCATCATAGCTTATGGGGCAGATGTCGAGGAGCTGTTTTCCAACGCTGCTCTGGCTCTGTTCAGTTTGATTACTGAGCCTGAAAGCATTGAAGAGAAATTGCACCTCGATTTGGAAGTAAGCAGCGAGGACAGAGATAGTTTGCTCATTGAATGGCTTAATGAGCTCATTTACCTCTTTGATGCCAAACATATTTTGTTCAGCCGGTTCGATATTGAAAGTTTGACTCATAACCAGCTTAAGGCTACCTGTTATGGGGAGGGTTTTAACCCAATGAAACATAAGATAAAGATAGGGGTAAAAGCAGCCACATATCATATGTTAAAGCTAGATAAAAATGGTGATGGGTGCAAGGCACAGATAATTCTCGACATTTAGGAGCTAAAGATATGACACGATGGCAAGGACAGCTTATTAAGATAGACGATTATCGCTGGAAGATTCCCGAGAATTATAAGACTGGCATGAGGGTTCCTGGTCTAATCTATGCCAGCAAGGAAATGCTGGAATCCATACGTGAGGAACAAACGCCGGAACAAGTTGCCAATGTTGCCTTTCTCCCCGGCATAGTAGGTTACTCCTTTGCCATGCCCGATATCCACTGGGGCTATGGCTTCCCTATAGGGGGAGTGGCGGCAATGGAGATTAAGGGCGGCGTAGTTTCTCCGGGCGGAGTGGGTTATGACATTAATTGCGGTGTAAGGTTACTGCGTACCAGTCTCAGCGAAGCTGAAGTGCGACCCAGAATTAATCAGCTCATTAATGAACTATTCCATAATATACCATCAGGCCTCGGCTCTGAAGGGAAGATAAAGGTAGATCAAAAAGAGATGGCCCGATTGATGGTCGAGGGAGCTCGTTGGGCAGTGAAGCGTGGCTTCGGCTACGAAGAAGATTTGGATGTTACTGAAGAAGGTGGATGTCTCGCTGGTGCTGATCCCGGCAAGATAAGCGATAAAGCGGTAAAGAGAGGTATGCCTCAGGCCGGCACATTAGGCTCAGGAAATCATTTTCTCGAGATTCAAGTAGTGAAGGAGATATTTGACCCCCACATAGCTAGCATTATGGGCATCACCGAGATAGGTCAGATATTAGCCTTAATTCACACTGGCTCTCGCGGCTTTGGCCACCAAGTATGTACTGACCATCTGCGGGTCATGGAGCAGGCGGTATCAAAGTACGGGATAAAGCTCCCCGACCGACAACTTGCCTGTGCTCCTATAGAATCACCGGAGGGCCAAGATTATCTAGCTGCCATGGCATGTGCTGCTAACTACGCCTGGGCTAACCGGCAGTGCATTGCCCACTGGGTTAAGGAAAGTTTTTCTAAAGTTTTCGGTAAAAGACCTGAGAAACTTGGCATGAAGCAAATTTATGATGTTGCTCACAACATAGCCAAAATAGAAGAACATATCGTAGATAGTCGTAAGCTCAAGGTCTGCGTCCATCGCAAAGGAGCCACCCGAGCTTTTCCGCCAGAACACAAGGATGTTCCGCAATGTTATCAGAAGATAGGACAACCGGTGCTCGTTCCCGGAGATATGGGGCGCTGTTCTTTCATCGCTGTGGGCACCGAGAAAGCTATGAAGGAAAGCTTTGGCTCCACCTGTCACGGCGCGGGCAGAGTACTAAGCCGAGGTGCTGCCAAACGAAGTATCAGAGGTGGGGATGTCATACGCGAATTAGAAAGTAGAGGTATCTTTGTTAAAGCAGAAAACGTTTCTTCGCTAGCTGAGGAGGCATCTCAAGCTTACAAAGATGTTACTGAAGTTATAAATGTGGTTCACCAAGCTGGTATTTCTAGAAAAGTGGCTATGGCTATACCTATAGGCGTTATCAAAGGCTAAATGTTATTTGCTATTCTGCGTGCAGCAAAGAATCTGGCATGGGGCAAACCATAATTAAGCTTCCCTCTCCTCAGTTGAAAGGCGAGGTTTCGTTAGAGGAAACAATACTAAGCCGCAGATCGGTTCGTAAATACCGAAGGGAGCCACTAGATTTACCTCAATTGAGTCAAATACTCTGGTCAGCCCAGGGCATCACCGGAACTAGAGGTTTCAGGGCAGCGCCCAGTGCCGGAGCTACCTACCCCCTGGAGATTTTTGCGGTCGTTGGCAAACAAGGCATCATTGCCAGCGAGGCAAAGCAAGCCCCCGAAGAATTACAGGCTGGCATTTACCACTATGAAGTAGACTCCCATTCCTTGAGCTTACATAAACCAGCCGATTTAAGACCAGATTTAGCCAGGGCAGCTCTGAACCAAGAATTTATTATCGACGCCCCGGTGGATATTGTCATCTGTGCTCGTTATCACAGGACTTCCTATAGGTATGGCAGACGGGGAGAGAGATACGTTCACATAGAGGTGGGACATGTAGGTGAAAACATCCATCTTCAAGCCGTGGCTTTGGGGTTAGCCACAGTGGAAGTCGGCGCCTTTCATGATGAAGAGGTAAGGGAAGTCCTCGGGGTAGAGGAGCAAATTAAGCCACTATATATCATGCCTGTGGGCAAACCAGTGTAAAGAAAGACAAAAATCACCACACATTTTTGTTGGTGTCTGTCTACAGACGTTTTTAGCGCGCAATTGAATTAAGCTTCGGCCCTTCTTGCCATCCCAGTAAACCTATTTGACCAGTAATTTAGAAAGCTATAAAATAACCTCACCCATAATGGATGACTCCTAAAACTATGAGGCTAGTGGAACAGATGCTTAAGGGAGAAAATGTCTCCCTATCACGCGTCATCAGCCTGGTGGAAAATGAAAGCAGCCAGGTACCCGAGATAATGAAGCTCATTGCTCCACACCTGGGGAAGGCACACTGCGTAGGGATAACCGGTCCCCCAGGAGTAGGAAAGAGCACCCTGATAGACAAGCTAACAGTGTTGATGCGGAAACAAGGCTTAAAAGTCGGGATAATTGCCGTAGATCCTTCAAGCCCATTTACGGGAGGGGCAGTATTAGGTGACCGGATAAGAATGCAGCAGCATTATCTTGACGACGGGGTTTTCATTCGCAGTATGGCAACTCGTGGCAGTATGGGCGGGCTACCACAAACTGCCAGCTCTGTGATCAAGTTGCTTGACGCCGCTGGCAAAGATATTATCCTAGTAGAGACGGTGGGAGTAGGGCAAAGCGAGGTAGATATTATGGAGAAGACCGATACTGTGCTTGTCATATTATGTCCTGAATCTGGGGATGCTATCCAGACAATGAAAGCAGGACTATTTGAGATCGCTGACATATTTGTAGTTAATAAGGCTGACCATCCTGGTGCCGACAACTTTGTCCGTGATATACAAGCTATGCTACAGCTTCGTGAGCCAAGTTGGTGGAATATACCTGTGGTAGCCACAGAGGCAGTTAACGACGTTGGCATTGAGGAACTTTACAAACAAATTCAATTACATCACCAAGTTCTCTGTGAAGAGGACCGAATTTCACAACGTCGCCAACTCCAACGAAAACAAGACTTTATAAAAACTCTAGAACGAAAACTCACTCACAAGTTGCTCAGCTTAATTGAGCAAGATGGGCAACTGAGTAGCTATATTGAGAGGGTGGGAAAAGGAGAACTCGACCCGTACTCTGCAGCCGATGAAATCCTTAAATCTAGGAACCTCTTAACCGATTTGTTACATCAGTAACCCTAGAATGAACCACGATGGCCAAAAATTATGATGTCGTCATAGTTGGTGCTGGTCCCGCAGGTATATTCGCTAGCTTGGAATTATGTAATGCTGGCCTCAATGTTCTGCTTCTGGACAAGGGAAGAGAAATTGATGCTCGTCTTTGTCCTGTTCAAAACAGAACTGGGTGCTGTGCCCTCTGCTCCCCATGCCATTTAGTAAGTGGCTTTGGAGGTGCTGGTGCTTTCAGCGATGGCAAACTAACTTTGTCTACCCAAGTAGGCGGCCGGCTCAAGGAATTGGTCGGTTTTGATCGAGCCCGAGCACTCATAGATTATGTTGATTCTATCTATCTCAAATTTGGCGCTCCTCCCAAGGTTTATGGAATGGGGGAAAATATAGCTGAGCTGGAACGAGAGGCTACCTCAGCTGGGCTCACATTAATTCCTGTTCAATTGCGCCACCTGGGAACAGAGCTTTGCCACGAAACATTGAAGGCTATGCAGAATTATCTATCACCCAAATTAGACATAAGACTGAGAACAACAATTAAGAATATTATAGTCGACGATGGTGTGGTCAAAGCTGTTGAAACGAGCAATGGTGAAAACTTAAGCTGTCGCTACCTAATCTTAGCCCCGGGGAGGGAAGGGGCAGAATGGCTATGCAATGAAGCTGAGAGGCTTAAACTAAGTCTTGATTCCAACCCCGTAGATGTGGGTTGTCGAATCGAAGTACCAATGACAACCATGGAGAAGCTAACTTCAACATTGTATGAATCAAAACTCGAATTTTATTCTAAAAGTTTCAATGACCGGGTTAGAACATTCTGCATGTGTCCCGGAGGCGAGGTAATTATGGAGTCTACAGGTGGCTCCGACCCCGTGATTACAGTCAATGGCATTGGTTATACCCAACCCCGAACAAAAAATACTAACTTTGCCCTTTTGGTGAGCACCACCTTCACCGAGCCTTTTCATGAACCTATCGCCTATGGTAAGTATCTGGCAAGGCTAGCTAATGTCCTCAGTGGTGGTGTGTTGGTGCAGAGATTTGGTGACTTAATGGATGGCCGCCGCTCCACACAAGCCCGCCTCCAGAATAATCCCATCGAACCAAGTTTAAAAGCGGCAACCCCCGGAGATCTGAGCTTTGCCCTCCCCTATCGCTATCTCAAGAGTATAGTGGAAATGCTTCAGGCTATTGACAAACTAGTTCCGGGCGTCGCTTCTCCATACACGTTACTTTACGGAATAGAAGTTAAATTTTACTCTAGTCGGCTAAAGTTAACCCCTTGTTTAGAGACTGAGATCGGTAATATATTTGCTGCTGGCGATGGCGCCGGTATCAGCCGAGGGTTAGTCCAAGCTTCAGCCTCAGGTATAGTGGCAGCTAGAGAGATATTAAAACGGTCAGGGAAAAAATATTCTTCAGCAACGTGAAGTACCCTACTTTTTGGGGCATCGATTTAACTTCAACAGAAGCTAAACCGAGCGCTTGTTTAGGATTAGATAGTAAATCACAACTTGTTTACCTTGGCTTCTTAACAAAGAATAGGGATATCGTCGCTCTGTTAAATTTCTATTCACCTCAAGTAACAGCCATCGATGCCCCGTTGAGCTTGCCACTGGGGTTATGCTGTCTTGAGGAAAGTTGCTCTTGCAAGCCAAAATTCCCAAGGAAGAACAGGCAATGTGACCAAGAACTGAGGCAACAAGGAATTCCTTGTTACCCCACTAGCAAGAAGACCTTTATCAAGGACTTGATCTACCGTGGTATCGAGCTCAAAACCAGCATTGACCGCGAGGTGAAGCAAGCTGGTCAGGTCATTGAGGTCTATCCCTTCGCTAGCAAAGTCCGCCTCTTTGGCAAAACCGTGCCCCGGAAAACTACCAAACAAGGGATGAGCTTCCTCAGGGATAAGCTAGAGGACATTCTACCTGTTCTTAAGCCCTATTTAGACATGTTCGACCACGACCTGTGTGATGCTGCGGTGGCAGCTTACACTGCTTTACTCTATCACCAAAATAGAGTGGAGGCTTTAGGTAACAGTGAAGAGGGACTAATTTTTATCCCAGATTGACGTTCACCCCTTGCCATTGTTAAACTACAGCAAGGGAGGGTGAAATGGAATTAACTTTAAGCGTTATCAAAGCAGACGTCGGTGGCTATGTCGGACATTCTTCCAGCCACCCCGACGTAATACAAAAGGCTAAGGAAAAACTGGAACATGCCCAAGGCAAGGGGCTGCTCATAGACCATCACGTTACGGTTTGTGGCGACGACCTCCAGTTGATAATGACCCATCAGCATGGCGAGGATAGTGAGAAAATTCATAAGTTAGCCTGGGACACATTTGTGGAATGCACCAATGTAGCTAAGCGCTTGAAGCTACATGGTGCTGGCCAAGACCTCCTATCTGATGCTTTCGCTGGCACTGTGAAGGGGATGGGACCTGGTACGGCTGAGATGCAATTCTCCGAGCGCGAGGCTGAAACCATAGTCATATTTATGGCGGATAAGACGGCGTCCGGCGCTTGGAATCTGCCTCTATACAAAATATTTGCTGACCCTTTCAACACCATTGGGCTCGTTATTGCCTCCAATATGCACTCTGGCTTCACCTTTGAAGTCCACGACGTCAAAAAGCACAAGAAAATCAGTTTTAATGCTCCCGAAGAGATTTACGACATGCTGGTTTTTCTCGGCGCACCTAGCCGCTATGCCGTTAAGGCGGTGTACCATAAGGAGAGTGGTGAAATCGCTGCTGTCTCTTCTACTCAGAGACTATCTCTCATGGCAGGCAGATACGTAGGCAAGGATGACCCTGTCTGCATCGTTCGCTGCCAGGGAATATTCCCCGCCGTGGGCGAAGTATTGGAGCCCTTTGCATTTCCTCATATAGTAGAAGGCTGGATGAGAGGCTCCCACCACGGCCCCTTAATGCCCGTAGCTGTCCGGGAAAGCAATCCCTGCCGCTTCGATGGTCCACCACGAGTGGTAGCTGCTGGTTTCCAACTTGCTAATGGTAAGCTTGTCGGGCCTCGTGACCTCTTCGATGACCCTGCTTTCGATGAGGCTCGTCATCAAGCAAACATTATGGCGGATTTCCTGCGCCGAATGGGTCCGTTTGAACCACATCGTCTGCCGCTTGAGGAAATGGAATACACCACCATGCCTGAAGTGGCAAAGAAGCTGGCACCAAGATTTCAAGATATCTAACGACAAAATGCCAAAGCTTCTCTTAGCTACCTCCAATCCAGGGAAAATCAGGGAATATCGCGTTCTCCTGGATGGTCTTGGTTATAAAATAACCACGCTGGCCGAAGAAAGAATAGCCAAAGTCGTCACCGAGTCGGGGAACAACTATGAGCAAAATGCTCGGTTAAAAGCCACTATGTATGCCAAATTAAGCCAGCTCACCGCTCTCGCCGATGACTCAGGACTGGAGGTGGATGCTCTTAATGGGGAGCCGGGTGCTAAGTCAGCTCGCTTTGCTGGTGAAGCTGCTACCGATGCGGACAGGGTGAGTTTTCTCTTAGCTAAACTTAACGGCGTTCCCTGGGAGAGACGAACAGCCCGTTTCAAGTGCATCATTGTTATAGCTACTCCAGAAGGTCAATCTAATGTATGCTATGGCGAGTGTCAGGGCATGATTGTCCTTGAGGCTAAGGGAAAAAATGGTTTTGGCTATGACCCTATTTTTTTTCTTCCTGAGATAGGTAAAACCATGGCCGAACTTCCATTGGCGATGAAAAATCAAATCAGCCACCGCGCCCGAGCAAGTCAGAAGGCACGTCAGGTGCTACAGCAACTTCACATCTGATTTGTGTGTCAAGCCTAAGTAAGTAACCAAACCTGTCACCAGTGAACTTGTTGATGGGGCTTTCATATTCACAAATTTCAGCCATCAAAATTTTCAAGCAACCATCATTTGATGAACTTCCCCTCCGAGTTCGAATTGGAAATAATACGCATAAATAACGAAACTTTTTACAATATTTGAGAAAAAACTATTGACATTCTAGTAATGATGGCTTATCCTTTTACAAAAAGGGAGGTGAACAGATGCAAGCATACTGCATGAAGTGCCGCGCTAAAAGAGAGATGAAGAACACCCGAAACATAATCATGAAGAACCGCAGGCCGGCCACTCAAGGCGTATGTCCCGTATGCGGGACCAAGATGTTCAGAATAGGGAAATAGGGAAGAGTTAAAGTTAATATTGCGGGTGGCAGAATCAATGGAAGGCTGGGTATCTGTATAAGGATACCCAGCCTTTTGTTATTGGCTATGTCTAAGATCGTTGTGCTAGCTTAGGGGGAAAATCGTTTCTGAATTCTTGATTGGAATTTAATTTAGTTACCCATGAAAGCTTCGTTTTCATGGGATGCTGGTTACCCCCAAAGTTATTAAGAGCACCACGACACCAGCTATAATTACACCCAGCCCAACAGCAAGGAAGGCCTTCCTCCAATTCATGCCCAGTAGCCAGGCCAAAATAGTCCCCGTATACGCTCCAGTGAGAGGCAAGGGCACAGCCACAAACAAGGCTAATCCCCAGAAGCCATATTTATCCACTTTCGGCTTACCCCTTTTCCTTAGATTGTCCAGATACTTGTTGAACAACGGGATTCGGGACAGGAGCTTATCGTAAAAAAGGCGCAAAGCAAAAAAGATGGGGAAAAATATCAAGGCGTTAGCAATTACCGCTATAAAGAAGGTAAACCAGGGGTACAGTCCCAAAGATATGCCTAACGGAATGCCACCCCTTAATTCACTAATGGGCAAAATGGTGGTTAGCAGAACCCAAGCTATTTTCCCTGCCATGATATGCTTCCAAAACAATCCAGCTTATGACCGGGAACCACAGCTTAACATATGTTATTACACCGCATGCTCATTGCCAACCACTCAATTCCGTGCTATCCTCTACTCAGCTTAAGGCAGGAAATGAACACAAGAAGACTATTTGGAACCAGTGGCATCCGGGGTGTAGTCAACCAAGATTTATCGCCTGATTTCTGCCACCGGGTTGCCTTAGCCATAGGCACTACCTTGCCTCCCGCCTCCACAGTTTGTATCGCTACCGACACCAGAATAAGCAGGGATGTAATTAAGGAGGCGGTTACTGCGGGCTTGCTTTCTTGTGGCATAAACGTAATTGATTTAGGCATTTTGCCTACCCCTGCGCTGGCATTGCTCACCCGGGAATCGGGCTTTGCCGCTGGAATTATGGTCACAGCTTCCCACAATCCACCCGAATTCAACGGAATCAAGCTCTTCACCGAGAATTCGCTAGGATATAGCCAGGCCCAAGAAGCAGAGATAGAGAAAGTCTATTTTGGACAAAAATTCCGTCAGGGGAAGAAAGGAACTTTAGGGCAAGCACAGTACATGAAACAGAGATATCTTTCCTTTATTAAAGGCAAGCTCTCTCAGCCAAGATTTAATCACCAGCTAAAAATAGTTGTTGACCCTGGCAATGGCGCTGCCTCCAAGTTTGCCAGCGACATCTTTGTCCAGATGGGCCTTGATGTAATACCTGTAAATGATGAGCCAAATGGTCTTTTCCCGGGGAGAAGTCCTGAGCCCAAGGAGGATACTCTTCGGGGCACAGTCGATTTCCTGAGACAACATAATGCTGACTTAGCTATTTGCTTTGATGGCGATGCCGACCGTGTTGTTTTCTGCGATAAAGAAGGTTTCCTCGGCTTCAACGAACCCATCGCCTTTATCTCAAGACTGGTCGTTAAGAGAACGGGAAAGAAAAAGATTGCTACCACAGTAGAAACTGGAACACTTCTTGACCTGGCGGTGAAGGACCTTGGGGTGGAAGTGGTCAGGGGCAGGGTCGGTGATGTCGCCGTCGCTCATTTAGCCCAAGAGCTCGATGCTGCCTTAGGAGTGGAGCAGGTAGGCGTCTACATCATCACCGAGGCAGGCTATTACCCCGATAGCATTTTTGCTTCCCTCATCCTGTTAAGTCAGCTAAGCGATGTCGGCGAAATCAGACAATTCTTCCAAGGTATTCCCAGATTATTCTTCGAAAAAGCCAAGGCTTTTTGTCCTAATGAACTTAAAGAGTTAGTCATGGTTCAAGCAAAGGAAAAGGCTCACCTTTTTGCTCCTGATGAGATAAATACTATTGACGGCCTGAGGCTGGAATTCCCTGACTCCTGGATACTTATCAGAGCTAGTGGCACCGAGCCTGTCATCCGAGTAATCTCTGAGTCAACATCGAAAACACAAACCGATGAGCTTATAAGCAAAGGCAAAGAACTTGTTCAAAGCCTGGTGGAGGCTAGAAGGTGAAAGCCGTATTTCTCTGCGGTGGTCGTGGCAAGAGGATGTTTCCTATTACTGAGGACAAATTTTTCCTTGATTTCCTTGGGAAGTCATTGCTTGAACATCAAATAGAGGTAGCCCGCGAGGTAGGTTTGAGTCATTTTGTAATCATTGGGAATCCCGAAAACATAGCGAAAATAGAGCAAATAACCAAAAAAATTCCCGGAATAAAAGCCGACCTTGCTCTGCAAAAAAAGTCGTTAGGCATCGCTGACGCTTTGAAAAGCGCTGAACCCTTCTTGCGCGGGCAGCTTTTAGTAATAAATCCCAATGATGTCTTCTCAAACTCAGCGTACACCAAAATCATCGCCGAAGCTGAAAAAGTCACTGCCTCCTCCTATATTCTGGGTTATCAAGTCCAGAAATACTTCCCGGGAGGCTACCTCCAGGTAAACTCTCAAAATGAGTTACTACACATTGTGGAAAAGCCCAACCCCGGTGAGGAACCCAGCAACTTAGTAAACATCTTGATTCACTGCCATAATAACTCAGAAGAACTTTTACGCTATATTGAAACTGTACAGACTACTAGAGACGATGCCTATGAATGCGCCCTGGACAACATGGTGAAGACAGGACACAAGATCAGGGTGATCCCCTACAACAATTTCTGGGCACCAATAAAATATCCCTGGCATATCTTCAAAGTAATGGAGTATTTTCTGGACAACGCTCAACCTTATATTGCCTCTTCAGCCCGCATCTCCGAGAAAGCTAACATCGAAGGAAAAGTTATCCTGAGCGATAATGTTAAGGTATTGGAAAATGCTGTGATTCGAGGTCCTGCGTATATCGGGGCAAACTCCTTCATTGGCAACAATGCCCTGGTGCGAGACTACAGCCATATTGGTTCTAACTCCGTTATTGGCTATTCCACTGAGGTAAAGCACTCCTACATCGGCGATAATTGCTGGTCCCATTCCAATTATATCGGTGACTCCATAGTGGACGACGATTGCTCTTTGGGCGCCGGCACCGTGCTGGCTAACTTCCGACTCGACGAAAAGAATATCCAGATAAAAGTCGGTGATAGTCTGGTAGATACCGGCTATGATAAACTGGGGGCAATTGTGGGTCGAGGTTGCCGCATCGGAGTAAATGCCAGCCTTATGCCCGGGGTTCGAGTGGGCTCTGATTCTTTTGTGGGACCCCAGATATGTTTGAGCCAAGACCTAGAGGCAAATAAGACAGCTTTGCTCAAGTCTCGATACCAAGTGGGGGACAACGAAACAAGACTTGATGAAGGCAAAAGAAGAGAGCTGCTAAGAAAGTTAGAAAATCAGGCATGAAGGTTAAATAGACCTAAAGGTTGAATATTACCCAAATCGCGCTATAATTAACATTGGTTAGAGGAAGTTAAAAATGTGCGGCATCATTGGTTATTGTGGCCAGAAGCCAGCGGTTCCCATCATCCTCGATGCTTTAAAGTGTCTGGAATATCGGGGCTATGATTCAGCTGGCGTAGCTTCTTTATGCGATGGCAGGCTACTGATAAAAAAAGACACCGGCAAGGTTGACGAAGTCATCCAGAAACAGAACCTGGCAAGCCTCCCCGGCAAGGTCGCCATCGGGCACACCCGCTGGGCAACCCATGGCGCTGTCACTCAGTTCAATGCCCATCCTCATTCTGATTGCCTTGGCAGAGTGGCTGTAGTCCACAATGGCATCGTTGAGAATAATCAGCAGCTCCGCCAAGAACTCACCAAAATAGGACACAAGTTTACTTCAGAAACCGATACCGAAGTCATTCCTCATCTCCTCGAAGATGAGCTCAAAAACGGACGTTCCCTAGAACAGGCTGTGTTAAATATAGCTCCAAGGCTTGAGGGCTCCTACGCCTTTCTAGTCATATCTCTTGACGACCCGGGCAAGATCGTAGGCATAAGGAAGAATAATCCTCTAATTGTGGGCGTTAACGCCTCCGATTACTACATTAGTAGCGACGCCCTGGCTTTCTCTCAATATACCAATCAGGTGATGGGTTTGGAAGATAACGAGGTGGTAATGCTGACACAAGAAGGAATCAAATTCTTTGATGCTCAGGGAAACAAGGTGGTTAAGCAAGCCAAGAAACTCGACCACAGTTGGGCCAAGGGTCATAAAGATGGCTACCAGTATTTCATGCTCAAGGAGATAATGGAGCAAGCTCAGATGCTTAGCCAAATAGCCCAACAGGATGAGAAGAGATTCACCAAGATTGCTCTGGATATTCTGAGGGCAAATCAGGTGATTGTAGCTGCCTGTGGCAGCTCCCGTTACGCTGCTTTGGTCGGCAGATACCTCTTTTCCAGAGTGGGCAAGAAGTTTTGTGATGTAGTCATGGCTTCTGAGTTTGGTTATTTTGTTGACTCTGTGGACAAAAACACCTTGGTTATCGCCGTTTCTCAGAGTGGTGAGACCGCTGACGTAGTCGAGGGGGTAAAAGCTGCCAAAGATGCTGGATGTCAAGTTGTCTCTATAGTCAACCGACCTAACTCCATACTGGCCGACCTGAGCCACCAAGTCATCTACTTGAATTGTGGTGCTGAGATAGCCGTAGCCGCTACCAAAACTTTCCTGTCCCAGCTAGCCATATTCTACCTGTTGTCCTTCTCCATGGTTAACTCCTTTGACGAAGCAGTAGCCAAGCTTACCAGCTTGAATGGCGAAATAACCAAAGTTCTGGACTGGAACAAAAACGAGCTTATCAAGCTCAGCCAGAAGCTGAAAGATAAGAATGATTTCTACTACATAGCCAGAGGAATAAACTTTGCCATCGCCTCTGAAGGTGCCTTGAAGCTTAAGGAGATTTCTTATGTCCATGCTGAAGGTATGCCTGCCGGGGAGCTCAAGCATGGCACCTTAGCCCTCATCGAGCCGGGCACACCAGTGGTGGTGATTTGCCCCGCTGACTATACCTTTTCCGAAACCCTGAGCAATGCCATGGAGGCTAAATCACGTGGCGCCTATATTATCGGTGTCTCCGACAAGGAAAGCAAAATTTATGATTCCTGGGTCAAGCTTCCTGAAGTTGACGAGTTACTGTATCCCATGGTCGCCGTAGTTCCCCTTCAGCTCCTGGCTTATTACCTCGCTATCAATCGAGGATGCGACCCTGACAAACCCCGTAATCTGGCAAAATCGGTAACTGTGAAGTAGAATGCAAGGCTCTGGATTTCGGGCTCCCGACACAGAACACAGGATTGGCGTCTTGGCTGGCATACCTGCCTATAATGAAGCAAGCCATATCGGAAGTATAATCCTCCAGGCAAGGCAATATGCGGACGAGGTCATTGTTGTTGACGATGGGAGCAGCGATAACACCACCAGGGTTGCCAAGCTCGCCGGTGCCACCGTAATCCGCCACGATGAAAACAAAGGCAAAGGCGCAGCCATCCAGAGCATATTGGCTGAAGCCAAGAAGAGAAAACCGAACATCCTCGTTCTCTTAGACGCTGATTCCCAGCATGACCCCAATGAGATTCCCGTTCTCATCAAACCCATTTCGGAGGGTTTTGACCTCATCATCGGCTCCCGAGAGGCTCAAAATTATAAGACTCCTCGTCACCGCCGCATTGGGAAAAAAGTCATTTCACACTCAACTCGGCTCGCTTCAAAAACCAATATCTTCGATTCTGAATCTGGCTTCCGAGCCCTTTCACCAAAGGCAATAAACGAACTTGAATTGAAAGAGAAGGGGTTCGCCATAGAATCAGAGATGATAACCCGCGCCGCCGATAAAAACCTCAAGATAACCGAGGTGCCAATCTCAAACATATATACCACAGATGGCTCGACCCTCAACCCGATAAGACATGGCATAGACGTGCTCAGTCGGATAATGGTCATGATTTCACAGAGGAGGCCCATGTTCTTCTTCGGACTGGCCGGTTGTTTCTTATTGGCGGCTGGTCTCATCATCGGCTTCAAGGTGCTTAATATAGCTACCACAACAGGCGCGGTGGCCATAGGCAGCGCCGTACTGACCGCTCTGTTCATCATCGCTGGCATATTGAGCATCTTTACCGGCATAATCCTGAACGCCTTAGGTAGACGAAAATAACCAGAGCACAAGTCAGCCCATTAAAGAATCAATAACCTCACTTAAGACACCGTTAGCTCCAGTGTCAAAGCCAGCCAAAATAAATCTGGCGTTGCGTTCATCCTTGTCGTCGCGAGCCGCCTTCCCTTCCCGTCATTACGAGGCATGCCCCCTTTTTGTCATTGCGAGGAGCCGCAGGCGACGTGGCAATCTCTGGGGGTTGGGAGGCGAGGATAAACCTCGCCACTACATCTTCGTTCGTAACTTCGGCTTCGTCGCCATGCTCCACATCGCGCTCAAGCTGCTTCAACATTTATCCATAGATATGGCGGCTCTTCAAAATAAGGCTCCCCTTCTTTGTATAATACAAACTCCACCTTTTGTCCCTCGCCTGCCTTTTGAGGCACAAAGCCAACTTCTTTTTCCCATTTTTCCTCATTCTCTAGTTCAACAATTATTTCGTCCCTGTCCTCCCATCCAATCCTCAGCTTTGCCTTCTCCCCACCTATCCATACCTCTACCTTATAGCTCGTCCTCTCTTGCTCATGGTTAACTATTCCCAATACCACCCTCCCCTCCTCACCCACCCTTAATTGCGTCGGATAATTCTCAGCCTTGCCCTCGGGGCCTAAGATATAGAACTCGGTGAATTTCTCGCCGACCTTAGGAGTCGCAATCACATATCCTAGAGTCCCTATCGCCCCCACTATTGCTACCGCCAGCACCACTGACAGCACCTTATCAGACATGCTCTGCCCCTGCCATGAAGGCACCCTGACATTGAATAGCACCTTGAATCTTTCCTCCGGGGGAAGCTTTTCCCGGCGGTAGTAGGCAACGCCTGATGTAGCTATGATAAACACCCCCAGTGAAATTAGGATGGGGTCAAGCCTTATCCCCCAGCGGGTGAAATTTAAGACAAGTCCTACCAGTGGCACTATAGCGATAGACAGACCAAAGCTCAAAGCCACTCTTTCCACCCCACCCAAGCTCACCTTCTTCGGAAATAGTGCTGACACAAAAGTATACCCGGGGAAGAAAAGCAAAAACGGAAGTCCCAGGATAATCCGAGCTGTGGTGGTGGGGAAAAAGGCAATGACCATGGCAAGCACGATGGTCAATATACCGATGAGCCAGAGGTCACTATCCAGCTTACTTTTCATCATGAAGTTTCTTATAATCCGAGCTGCGGTGGTGGGGAAAAAGGCAATGACCACGGCAAGCACGATGGTCAATATACCGATGAGCCAGAGGTCATTCTCCAAATTATTTTTCATCCTGAAGTTTCTTCATCTTATTCTAGTCGGCATAGCTCAGTCAACCAGCCATTGTACGGGCGCCTTTAGTAACATCCACCCGTCATCTCAACCCTTGCCCTCCTGTCATTACAAGGCCACTTTCTTCTCTATTATTGCGAGGCACGCCCCCTTTTTGTCATTGCGAGGAGCCGCAGGCGGCGTGGCAATCTATGGGGATTGGGAGGCGAGGATAAACCTCGCCACTACGCTGGTAGGGCAATCGAGGGTCGAGGCTCACCTTTACTGGGTAAGCTGGGAGGCGGGGTAATGACGGTTCTCGCTAGTCCTCATATGATATACTAAAATGGTGGATAGCCGAAAAGGTTTAAAAGATTGGACGGACAGCCTTCATTGTGGATGTTCTGGGTCTGATTCTGATTGAGTGTGCCGAGCGATATGGATACTATGAAAGTAGGATAGAATGAGTAAGAAAAAGCTGGCACGAATCATCGTAGTTTGTATTCTAGCCATCATCATAATAGTGGTCATAACTATGCACTCACCAATACCTACGTCAGAACCTATGCTCATTACCCACAACTGCACAGACCTCGCAATGACCTCTCTAGAAGCACAAGGAGAGGTGACAGACGATGGTGGGGCAACTATAACAAGGCAGGGATTTTACTGTGGCCAAGGCCTGCTTTATGGGCTGGAGTTTGACGGAATAGATGACCGAGTAGTATTGCCCGCAGGTAGCCGACCCACTGGAGCGTTTACATTGGCAATCTGGTGTAAGCCTACCGATTGGAAACATGCTGACTATCCGACGTTGTTTGGAGGGAGAGGCTTGATGTCTTATGCGGACGGTTTGAGTGGTATAACTATCAGCAGATACTACGATACAGAAACAGGCCTTGACAGATTACTTTTTGATGTAGCGGATGAGGCTAATGCCGCAAGAAGAACAATAGCCCCTGTTATCACTGACATTGCCCCGACCGGGGAGTGGAGCCTCATAGTTCTAACTAATAGTGGCCTGGCCGAAGCTGAGGGATTGAAGTTATATAGAAATTCAGCATTGCTAATAGGTTCTGCCATTGGTGCTCAGACAGTGCGCTGGTTGGATAATTATCTCGACATAGGAGGTTGCGAGGCTCGGCCTAAGGACGGCTTCAAAGGGATAATCAGTGAAGTTCGCATTTATGACCGAGCCTTAAACAAAACAGAGATAAAAGCTCTCTATAAGAGACAAGATGTAACTGGGGATTTAAGAGGCTATTGGAAGCTTGATGAAGGTTCGGGGACCACAGCTTACGATAGCTCAGGAAATGACAATCACGGCTCACTTGAAGGCATCCCTGAGTGGGTACTTGCTGATTGGGATTTGACAGGTGAAGGCAAAATTGTGTATGAAACTGGCAAGTTCGGTACTGGCATTTACTCCCTCAACATCACACGCCTGAAGCCTGATGCTTGGTACAGGATAAGGTCTTTCGCGGAGAATGAACTAGGCGTAGGTTACGGGAATGTAGTTAGCTGTAAGACGTTCGGTGAGGCATAAATCCTCATCTTATCTTAGTAACAGCCACCTGTCATTCTGAGCCCTGAGCTTGGCGAAGGGCGAAGAATCTCAGTCAATGCCCAAAGTCGGGGCTTGTCCTCGACCAGGCGGAAGACGTTATAGCCCGGCTAAATGCATAAGTGCCCAAAAACATATTATGCAAGGCAAATCTGATTATGATGCAATTTCAACAAGTTATGTGGAACGCCAGAACCTTACAATGAGAATGAATATGAGGCAGTTCACGAGATTAACCAATGCTTTTCCCAAGAAACTAGAAAACCATGAATACGCTTTGGCTCTTCACTTCATGCATTACAATTTCGCTCGCCCACACAAGACTTTAACTAATCCCTATCCTAAAACACCAGCTATGGCAGCCAGATTGACCAACCACATTTGGACGATTGAAGAAATCATGAAGCTAGCCAAATGATAAGGAAGAAATAAGATGAAGAAAGTAATAGTCAGTATTGTCATAGGCGTTGCTATTATCCTGGTTGCTATATGCGCACTACGACTTGCACTAACTCCAACACCACGAGTTGGCTTCATATTTGATGACGGATGGGAGAGTGTTTATACTTACAGGAGTATTTTTACGAGCCGAGGAGTTCCCATAGGGCTTGCCATTGTTACGGGTTGGCTAGATACATCAGACCACTTGACAACAAATCAATTATTAGAATTGGCAAGACAATATGGTTGGGAAATAGCTAATCATACACATACACACACAGCTTTTGATGATAATAACCTAACATTAGACCAGATACGAGACGAAATATATACTGCTCATAATGACCTTCTTAAATTAGGAATACAACCAGCTCCATATTTTATACAGCCAAAGGCACAAATAGGCTGTGCTGGGGCAGAAGCAATAGTTTCAGAGCTTTATCCATTTGCTTTTAACGGAATGCAGTACCAAAACAGCTTTATCTTGGATTCACCAGCTTCGGAGTTGCCCCGATTTAGCATCGACAACCAGGTGTCTTTGGTTAGCATTGAAATTGCAATAGATAATGCAATCGGCAACCAAACGGGAATCATACTGCGCGGCCACCAAATCATAAGCGGGAATATAACCAATGAACCACCGCCTGGCTCAAACCCTCCTCAAGTGTCGATAGGCAAGATTGAGGATATTTTGGATTATTGTAAGGCAAATAATATTCCAGTGGGATTGCCTTCCAAGGTTATTCGTGAATCTAAATATAGACAACAAGTTGGCACTGCGTTAATAAGTGCAGCCTCTTCGTTTAAATTTGTTAATTTCAAAATGATACATTATCCAGCCAGGACACGGTATTGACAAATCTCCCCTGACTCCTGTATGATATAACAATATACGTTACATTGAAAGGTAGACAGTGGGGAAGGTTCGAAAGATTAGACTGCCTATTTTCACTGTGAGTGTTCGGAGTCTGATTTTTTGTTGCGTATGTCAGAGCGATGCAGACACTATAAAAGGAGGGTAGAATGAAGATACTAGGGATAATCATAACGTTACTTCTGCTATGTACACTTGTTGGCTGTGTCGGTGCAGGTGGAGGTGGAGGTGGTGGTGGTGGTGGTGGAACAGCTACGTCAAAACCTACGGTTGATACCCTCAGCTGCACAGACCTGGCAACAACTTCTCTAACAGCCCAGGGACAGGTAACTGGTGGGGCACCTGTAACAAGGCGAGGGTTTTACTATGATACAGCTCCGCTTTACGGGCTGCAGTTTAACGGGATAAACAGCACAGTAAAATTGCCCGCAGGCAGCCAACCCACTGGAGCGTTTACGTTGGCAATCTGGTGTAAGCCTACTGATTGGAACAACGCTGACGATCCGCAACTGTTTGGAGGGAGAGGCTTGAGGAAATATGAGGATGGTTTGAGTGGTATAACTATATCCAGATACCTTGACAAATTATGTTTCGATGTCGCCGATGAGAATACTGCCGAAAGAAAAACAATAGCCATTAATATCACTAACATTGCCCCGGCTGGGAAGTGGAGCTTTATAGTTTTGACTAATAGTGGCCTGGCCGAACCCGGGGGATTGAAGTTATATAGAAATTCAGCAGTTCCAGTAGGTAACACCACTGGTGCTGTGAAAGTGCGATGGTTAGACAGTTATGCCTTCATTGGAGGTGCCCTGTATAGCTCTACCTTACCATTCAAGGGGATAATCAGTGAAGTTCACATCTATGACCGAGCCTTAAACGCAGCAGAGATAAAAGCCCTCTATAGCGGACAGGATGTTACCGGGGATTTAAGAGGCTATTGGAAGCTTGATGAAGGTTCAGGGAATATAACTGCCGATAGCTCGGGAAATGGCAATAACGGCTCACTGGTAAAAGGCCCTGTGTGGTATACCGGTGGCGATATTGTGGATGAAACTGGCAATTTTGGCACTGGCATTTACTCCCTCGCCATCACAGGCCTGGAGACTGATACCAGCTGTTGGATAATGGCGTTCGCCGAGAATGCAAAGGGTACAGGTTACGGGAAAGTGACTACCTGTATGACGCTGAAATAGATATAAATCCCCCTCTTATCTACAGACAATTGCATAGGGCATGCAACGACCTCTTTACAGGCCCATGGGGAAATTGAAGATGATAAATATGTCAACACCTGTCCTGGCCAGAGAGGAAATGGAAGCAGTGGAGTGTGTCCTCCGCTCAGGAAGGTTGGCACAGGGCGCCAAGGTTGAGGAGTTTGAAGCGTCATTTGCCTCATACATCGGCACAAAATATGCCATAGCTACCAGTAGCGGGACTGCGGCTCTCCACATTGCCTTCCTTGCTTCAGGCATAGGCCATGGTGATGAGGTCATTACCACACCCTTCAGCTTTATCGCCACTGCCAATGCCATCTTATTTTGCGGCGCCAGGCCTGTTTTTGTGGACATTGACAAGGACACATTTTGTATTAACCCAGGCTTAATACGTGCGAAGATAACATCCAAGACCAAAGCCGTCCTGCCGGTCCATCTTTATGGTCAGCCCTGCAATATGAAAGAAATTGTCAGGATATGCCGAGAGCATAATTTGATTTTGATTGAAGACGCCTGCCAGGCACATGGTGCCGAGTATAGTGGGAAAAAGGTGGGCTCCTTTGGCATCGGCTGCTTCTCCTTCTATCCCACCAAGAACATGACCACTGGTGAGGGGGGAATGATACTTACCGCTGATAGCCATATTGCTGAGAGAGCTAGAATGATTCGGAGCCACGGGCAAAATGGAAGATATGTTCATGAGCTCTTGGGCTACAATTATCGGATGACCGATATTGCTGCTGCCATCGGCATCTGTCAGCTTAAGAAGCTTGATGAGTTTAACCGCCGGAGGATTGAGCACGCCCGATTCTTAACTGAAACGTTGAGCAATTTCTGCGGGCTTATCACCCCTTTTGTCACTCCCGATGTAAAGCATGTCTTTCATCAATTCACCATCAAAGTAACCGGTGATTTTGCTATGTCCAGAGACGAGCTCAAGCAGAGGCTGAAGGATAGGGGAATTATGACCGAGGTTTACTATCCCCTGCCTATCCACAAGCAGCCACTTTATAAGGAACTGGGCTATAATGTTAGTATGCCCAACGCTGGGAAGGCTTGTGCAGAGGTTCTGTCCTTGCCAGTGCACCCCTTATTAACAGAGGAGGAATTGGACTATATTATCGAAACAATCAGGAATATCTGAGAAGGCGGCCTGCCATGGTAAAGTAAGCATAGGCGAAGGAACTATGGTGGAGGACTATGTGGTTCTAGGCAGTAAAGAGGGCGGAGAGCTGAGCATAGGTAAGAATTCCATCATCAGGTCAGGAACAGTAATATACTCCGGCGTCCAAATTGGAGACAATTTCAGAAGCGGACACAACGTGCTCATCAGAGAGAATACTAAAATCGGAGATGATGTTCTGGTGGGGACAAATTCGGTGCTCGATGGCGATTGCCAAATAGGAAATAATGTAGCGATTCAAACAGGTGCCTATGTAACCCGGTATACTGTCATAGAAGACGGCGTGTTTCTGGGACCTCATTGCGTTACCACCAACGATAAATATATGGAATACGGAAGGGAGCTCAAAGGTCCTGTTATCAAGAGAAATGCCAAGATTGGAGCAAACGCCACAATCTTTTCCGGAATTACCATCGGGGAAAATGCCATTATAGGAGCAGGTGCGGTAGTGAATAAAAATGTGCCTCCGGAGGATACCGTGGTGGGCAATCCAGCCAGGAGCATAAGCGATGTATAAGGGTAAAAGAGTAGCCGTAGTGATGCCGGCGTATAACGAGGAAAAATTTATTGCTAGGGTTCTCACCACTATCCCCCCCTTCGTAGATAAGATTTATGCCGTAAGCGATGGCAGCACGGACCGCACCCTAGAGATAGCACAAAGCATTGCAGAGCAAAATAGCAAAATAATGGTGATAAATCGTAAGGAGCGGGGGGGCATTGGCGCCGCTGTTACTATGGGACACGAGAGAGCCTTAGCAGATGGAATGGATGTGATAGCTGTCATGGCTGGGGACGGAGAGATGGATCCCGCATTCCTTGATAAGATTCTGGATCCTGTGGTGGAAGGTAGAGCAGATTATGCCAAGGGAGATAGATTTTCCATGGCCGGGCATAAAAATGGAATATCAGCCTGGAGAATAATCGGGATTTTTTTGCTCACCTATTTAACTAGAATAGCTTCAGGATACTGGCATATTTCTGACCCACAGCATGGCTATACAGCAATTTCGCGGGAAACCTTAGGAAAATTGCCTCTGGATAAACTATATAAAGGCTATGCCTTCGAAAACGATATGCTGGTAAACTTGAACGTGATAAACGCTCGAGTGGTGGATATACCTATGCCTATGCCCGCATCGGCAACAGCGAGCAAGAAATATTCTAAGATTAGATATCGCTCCTTCATAGTCAAGACAAGCTGGCTACTCCTCAAGGATTTTGTCTGGAGGGTAGGAGTGAGATACATGAAGCAACCTTCTAACAAAGCTTTAGCCGTGGGAGAAAAGGCTCACAACAAATCTGAGCAAATATTATGAGAGCTCTGCTGCTTTCTCCACATACTGATGACATAGAAATTGGTGCTGGAGGAACTTTGATAAAGCTCCTTCAAGGGAAAGATAACAATTTTTGCTGGGTTGTGTTTTCAACTTGCGAGAATGCTGTGCCTCAAGGTCTGTCTCCAGATACACTAAGGAAAGAATTTACCGCTGTGGCTTCCCACGTGAGCATAACAAACTACCGCATCCACAGCTTTCCCAATATGAATTTTCCAGAGCACAGACAAGAGATATTAAGCGAACTGGACAAGATTAAAAGGGAATTTGAGCCACAGTTGGTGATAGCTCCCTCCCTGAATGATTCACACCAAGACCATAAAACAATAGCAGAGGAGGTAATTAGGGCATTCAAAAAAGATACCAGCATAATTGGGTATGAGCTACCCTGGAATAACTTGGTATTCAGCCCGCAACTGCTTGTGAAGCTAACAGAAGAACAGATGCAGGAAAAATGGAGAATACTATCTTTGTATGAATCTCAATTTATGGTACAGAGGAATTATTTCTCCAAAGACTTCATTTTTGGCTGGGCAAGGATGAGAGGAACACAGTGTAATGCTGAGTATGCCGAAGCATTTGAGGTCACAAGATGGGTCGTAAAATAAGGTAGAGCCATGACCAAGGAAATGACTATCACTAAGTTTGCAGATATGGTAAAAGGACGAATTGTTGGTAGCCCAGCCCCGGATTTGAAAATAAATGGCACTTGTGCTGTGGGCAACTACGTCCCTGGTAAAGTCGCCTTTGTGAGAAATGCTAAATACGCTGAGATGCTGAAACAATTACAGAACGCGGTGGTGCTCATCCCCGAGAGTTTAGTCGAGTTTTGCAGTAAATATCCCCGGAACGTCTATCTTATAGTAGAAGATGTGGTTAATTCCCTAATGGACACTCAGGACTTGTTTTATGAAGATGAATTCATTATGACACAACAGGGAATATCCCTCACGGCGAAAATCGATGACAGCATTGTGATTGGCAACCAAGTCTATGTTGGGGAATACACCTGTATAGGCAAGAATGTGGTCATCGGTGACGGAACGAAAATAATGCACCACTGCTGTATACTTGATGACGTAGTCATCGGCAGTGATACCTATATTTACCCTGGAGTTTGCGTATACAAGCACTGCCAGATAGGCAATAATTGTATTATCCATTCCGGAGTGCGAATCGGAGTGGATGGATTTCGCTTTGAACAGAATATTGAACGAAAAACGGTACGGAAACTACTTCATGCGGGAAGCGTAATGATAGGGAACAGAGTTGAAATTGGCAGCAATTGCACTGTCGATCGGGCTACCTTTGAGGATGATACTACTATTCTTTTTGACGATGTAAAGCTGGATGACCAAGTACACATTGGGCATAATGCCAAAGTTGGATGTAGGACTTGTATTGCCGCTCAGACATGTATTTCCGGGAGTGTAAAAATAGGCGAGGATGTCTGGATCGGAGCTGGCGTTAGTATTTCGGATAATGTCAAAATTGGAGACAAAGCCAAAGTGTTGCTCAATGCCATTGTCGCCTATGATGTGCCTCAAGATGAAATAGTGAGCGGCTTTTATGCCATGCCCCATAGACAGTGGAAGCGGGTGTGGCAGAAGCTGAAAGAAGGGCTTTGAAGGCGGTGTCTCATTGGGCAAACCATTTAAAGTAGGCGTCATTGGTCTAGGAGCAATGGGGAGAAACCATGTCAGAGTTTATTCCGAGCTCCCCGATGTTGAGCTTGTGGGCATTGCTGATGCAGACTCTGCTCTGGCGCAGGGCCTGGCCAAGAAATATCGCACCAAGCCCTTCAGCGATTACAAGGAGCTTCTCCAGGAAGATTTAGATGCGGTGAGCATTGCTGTTCCTACCTCGCTTCATCGTGAAGTGGCACTGGCGGCAGCCGATGGCGGTACAAATATGCTGATAGAGAAGCCTATTGCTGACAGCGTCTCGGCAGGCAGTTCTATCATAGAGGCGGCTGGTAAGAACCAGGTAAAGCTCATGATAGGACACATAGAGAGATTCAACCCGGTGATTCTCGTTATTAAGAAAGAAATCGAGGGGATGGAGGTCAGCCTGATTGAAATCACCAGAATCGGACCTTTCCCTCCCCGAATCAGAGATGTCGGCGTGGTAATTGACTTAGCCACCCACGATATTGACCTGCTCAGATACATTACGGGCTTCGAGTTTAAGAAGATTTACAGTTTGACTTCCCGAAATTTAGCTCCTCATGAAGATGCCGCTATCCTTCTATTTCAGATGGAAAATGGGATCCTATGTCGGATAACCGTAAATTGGCTTACCCCGTTTAAAGTGCGGGAAATCAGCATCGCTACCAAGGAAAAATTTATCAAAGCGTCGCTTATTGACCAAAAGGTGACCACATATAACAAATACAAGGAGAATGATTCTTACCTGGTGAAAGAATTAAGTGTGCCGTTCGGCGAACCGCTGAAGTTGGAACTAAAGGCATTCATTCATAGTCTCAAGAATGATATCTCCCCACCAATCACCGGAGAGGATGGCTTGAAGGCTTTAGAGGTGGCAAGCCTATGTCTTCAGGGAAGAAGTTAAAGTTTTTATTTATGATGAATACACCAGCAGATGTTCACACCTGGAGATATGCGATTCGCGCCCTCAAGGATAAAGAACATGAAATTATAATATTGGCGCGTGATTATGGAGGCACAGTTCAGCTCCTCGACAAATATGGCTTCAAATTTTGGTCATTCAATGCCATCAGATCCAAGTACCTAAAAATCTTTGAAATCGCGCTTCATATTTGGGAGGGGTGGAAATTATCTAAAAAATTTAATCCCGACATTATCGCTGGATTTGGCATGGATGCAGCATTGACAGGAACGTTATGCCGAAAACCATCTGTCGTGTTTACCGATGGTGAGCCGATACCTATCCAAAATTTTATAACTGGATTGTTCGCCACAGCTATTCTAACTCCTTCCTGCTTTAGAAAAGATTTGGGTAAAAAACAGGTTCGTTTTGCTGGTTACAAGGAATTGGCTTATCTTCACCCTGATTATTTTCTCCCTGATTCATCCATCCATGATGAATTAGGCATCAGCGCCACTGAAAAATATGTTGTTCTGCGCTTCAACGTTTTTGATGCCTTTCATGATATTGGTAAGCACGGTTTCTCGCTAGCTGACAAGTATTGCTTAGTGAGGGAACTCGAGAAACATTGCCGGGTTTTCATCTCTGCTGAGGGGAGTTTAGCAAAAGATTTGGAATGCTATAAATTGCCAATCCCTTACGAAAGAATCCACCATGCTCTTTATTATGCTCAGCTTGTTGTCTCTGATACTCAGACCCTAACTACTGAGGCTGCGGTATTAGGGACACCCGCCATTCGTTGTAACAATTTCGTGGGAACCAATGATATGGGCAACTTCATTGAGCTGGAGCAAAAATATGATTTGATTTACTGCTTTCGAGATTTCAAAAAGGCTATACAAAAGGCGGTAGAACTGGCTAGCCGTCCGGATTTGAAACAGGAGTGGGCAATAAAACGCCAGAAATTATTGGCCGATAAGATTGATGTTACCCAATTTATGGTCTGCTTTATTGAAGATGTCGCCCAGGGAAGACATTAAAGCAAAGAATGAAGGTTTGCATAATCTTTGGCACCCGTCCTGAAATCATAAAGTTTGCCTTTGTCATGAAAAAAATACGTGAGTCCACTTATGTTGACATAGTTTTTACGGGACAGCATTACGATTATAACATGTCAACCACCTTTATGAAGGAAATGAATCTACCTGACCCTGACTATATTTTGAATTGTTCTCATGGTTCACATGCTAAACAAGTCGCCAGTTTGCTTATAGCCATCGAGAAATATCTTAATGAAGCAAATCCCGATATAGTTGTCGTTCAAGGGGATACCAATACTACGCTTGCTGGAGCTCTGGCTGCAACCAAGGTAAATATCCCGGTTGCTCATATCGAAGCTGGCTGCAGAAGCTTTGATATGAAAATGCCTGAGGAGATAAACAGGCGTATTGTCGATGTTATCTCATCTCTGCTTTTCGCACCTACGCAAAGAGCCGTGCAGAATTTGCGGCAGGAAGGAGTTGATAAAAGCAAGATAGAGATGGTCGGTAGCACCCTGGGGGAAGTTTGTCGAGGGTATTTCGTAAATGCTTTGACCAAGTCGTCAATATTGAACAAACTCGGCTTGGAACCCAAAGCCTATGCAGTGCTGACAACACACAGGCAAGAAAATGTTGACGTTAAAAAAAATCTGGAAAATATTGTGAATGTACTGCCGCATATAAGCACTACGGTCGTATTTCCGATTCATCCCAGGACTGCTAAAAATCTTAATGAATTTGGTCTCCTGTCAACGTTACATGAAATCCCTAACGTCGTATTGTCAGAGCCTCTCGGCTACCTTGACTTCCTAAGTCTCTTATCCCAGGCTCAAATTGTGCTGACCGACTCTGGAGGAGTTCAGGAGGAAAGCGCAATCTTCCATATCCCTTGCGTAACTTTACTGGAAGCAACACCATGGTGGGAGACTGTGGAACAAGGAGCCAATATCCTGGTCGGAGCCAAAAGCCGGCAAATAATAGATACCGTGAACAAAATATTAGGTGATGAAGACCTTTATGGTCAAATGAGTCGCGCCGAGGTATTTCCCGTAATGAATTCATCAGATTTGATAGTTGAAAGGCTATTTCTATTTTCCAGACCAAAATGAAAGTGCTCTATATAACCAACATGTATCCCAATGCACCTAACCCATATTCTGGCATCTTTGTAAAGCGGGAGGTTGAGTACCTGAGGAAAGAGGGCCTGGAAGTAGAAGTTATCTTCATTAATGGCCAGAAAAACAAATTTGAATATATAAAGGCCCCATTCATTATTTTCGACAGATTATCTAAAAGAAAGTTTGATGTGATTAACGTGCAGCACTCCTTATTGTTACCCCAAACCTTGCTTGCAAGGAAATTACTGAGGCTCAGGACACCCATCATCTACACTTTCCATGAGGGGGAAACGTCGAATAGGTATGCCCGGACTAATGTAGTTAAGGCACTGCTCACCAGCGGGAGGTGGAAATCTTTCTTTGCCAGGCATGTAGATCTTGTTATCGCCACAAATCTAGAAGTTATGGAGAATAACATGAATCTACCCAAAACTCTGCCACTGGTGGAGTTGCCGCCCTCAGTTGATGTATCGGCTTTTAGCCCTTTAGATAAGGCAAAGTACAGGAAGAGACTAGGATTTGATACAGGTAAGTTTCTCGTATTTTTTCCTGCCGACCCGCAGAGGCCAGAGAAGAACTTCAGTTTCTTGAAACAGGTTATTGAAGATCTAAATGCGCGTGGAACACAAGAGCTTGAAATAATTACAGGCCCTATCTCTCCAGAGACGATGTCTTTTTACTACAACGCTTGCGATATAGTATGTTTGCCTTCTCTTTATGAAGCTGCCCCGATTGTCGTAAAAGAAGCCATGGCCTGCAATAGACCTATAGTCGCTTCCGATGTCGGAGATATCGGTAAGACTATCGGAAATGTGGACGGATGTTTTGTAGTGCGTGACTGGAACAAAAATGATTTTGGTAAGTGTATTCTGAAGGCTTTACAGTATGAAAGCACAAATGGGAGGGAGAGAATTTCAGAAATGGGGTGGGATAGTGAAACTTCGACAAAAAAATTGCTCTCCGCCCTCAACCAGCTCACTCATTCTGTGAAACCCGGAGGTCAGAAAGATCAATAGTGCGGCATGGAAAGACAGACGACCAAAGTAATATATTTAGATTAGGGTGCAGTTTCAAGCGTGTAACCCCTAATTATTTTGAGCAAATTGCCCGCAATGCTCATGCCTTGGTAGAAGAGGAATTCACCTTTGAAAAAGCGGCTGAGAGGTATCGGCAGATATTGAACCGTGAATAGTGAACAGTAAACAGTGAAGAGTGAATAATGAATGGGGGGCTTGTGAGTACAAGAGATGAAAGACCTCACAAAAAGCTGGAGGTATGGCAGAAGGCCATGGCACTAGTCGTAAGGATTTACACCTTGACGAAAGAATTTCCTAAAAGTGAAGCTTATGGTTTGTCAAGCCAGATGCGGAGAAGTGCAATTTCCATACCAGGTAATATTGCCGAGGGAGCAGCAAGGAAATCTAAAGCCGCATTTATCCAATTTTTGAACATCGCTCAGGGCTCGTTAAGCGAGCTGGACACTCAGTTGGAACTTGCATACATGCTTGGCTATATTGATGAAAAAAGACATAGGGAAACTCTTGCTGAGCTCACAGCTATTTTTAGAATGCTCTCCGGGCTGATTAGGAGCCTGAAAAAAAGTGAATAGTGAGGAGTGAGGAGTGAGCAGTGAACCGTTTACCATTTACCATTTACCATTCACCACTGGATAGGTATGAAATATCTTGATTGCTGTTTAAACGTGAGATAAATTTGTTGATCGGATGAGCCTGCAGTTGAAGTCGTTACTGAACAGAGCAATTGATAACCTGGACACAACCCTGGCTACCCTGGGCTGCGTCCTGGCTATACCTTTGACATTATACCTTCGGTCAAAGTCCAGCCCTGTTTACACCGCACTCGGAGTCATTGTTTTTCTTGCCTGCCTGGCTTACCTACTTCTAAGACGCCGGTCGCCAGCCTTTGCCCTGGCACAGGCAGAAGCAACGCCCCGTATGTATCTGCTGCTGAACATCTTATTCTTCTGCCTCCTGACCTACAGCATAGCCACCTTCTACCTGAGACCTGAGCTTTACACCAGACCCCTGGGCTACTTTATTGCTCTGTCAGCCCTCGCAGCCATTCTCGCCATAGAGATTTTGTTTCTGCCGTCGCACAAGTCAGCCGTTTATTTTGCCCTGTTCAAAATAATAATCGTCAGCTTAAGCCTGGTATGGTCACAATTGCTCCTATACCCCAGCCTTGTCGGAGTGGACCCCTGGGGACATCAGATGTTTACCATGAAGATTCTGCATGCCGGACATATACCTTCGGGCTATGATTATTCCCGGCTGCCAGGCATGCACTTGCTCATTGGAGGGACTTCACTGATTACCGGGCTGGACTACAAGATGGCAGCCATGTTCTCTGTCTCACTGTCCCAAGTTGTCTGCATTATCCTGTTCATCTTCCTGCTGGGTAAATTTATTCATAGTGCTAAAGCTGGACTACTGGCTGCTTTATCTCTGGGAACCGCTAACTACTTTATCTGGTATAGCTACTGGACAGTCGCCAATACCATGGGTGTGGTTTTTATACCCATTATCATCTACCTCCTGTTTAAGCTAAGGCAGGAAAAACCCAAGGCTAGCATTTGCCTTTCCGCTCTTTTTATTGCCCTAGTGATATTGACGCACACTATATCAACAGTCGCGCTGGTGGTGATTTTATTCTCCCTCTGGCTTGGCTTTGAACTCTATAAGAGGCTGCGATACCAGGCTGCCGAAAGAGCGAGGATTTTTCTTGTTGCCGCCTTAGTGCTTACTGGAGCAGGTTTAATCTACTGGACATTTGTCTCAGGGCATATAGATGATCTTATCAAGCTGGCAAAATTGTTCATAACCAAATATCTTCTCATACTCCTACCAGGAATCGGTCCTCCGCCGCAGGAACTTTCCCCACTGGAAGCAGCGGTTGCCCAATACCAAAACCTCATAGTCCCATTTAGTGAACGGTTGTTCAATCAACTGGGCTTTTTATTATCCTCCGCTTTCGCCCTTATTGGCGCATTTGCTCTGCTTTCCCAGAGACTGAGAAACAGGTATGGTTTTTCGCTGGTCATCGCTGGCTTCGTAACTCTGATTGTTACCTACATCGGCATTGCCGCCGACTTCTATGCAGCAGAAAGGTTCGGCTACCCTTTACAAATCCTGCTGGCTATACCGGTTGGCATAGCTTTTCTCTGGCTTGCCAGCCTGCCAGGAAAGAAAATTGCCAGCATGTGTTTAATCGGCATATTGGTTTTTGCTCTCTCGTTTCTTATGGTTATAGCCTCCAATCAGGATAACAGAACTTTCTCCCCCAACACCATAGTCCGCTATGCCTTTGCCCAGTCTGAGCTCCAAGCAGCGAATACAGCTTCTAATATATATGATGGCAAGATTGCCGGCGATGAGTTTTACAATCAGTTAAAATATCTGCCGGAACCAGATGGCAGAATAGTGGACATAAGCGACCAGCTTTACTCCCGTAACTTCACTAACTGCCAGGACATGCTTGTCCTGATTAGAAAGGAGATTGTGGTTAATCCACTGAAGATATCGGAGCTTTCCCCCTTCCGCCTGGACTATGACCCGCGACAGGCGTTCACAGAACAGGGATTCTCAAAAGTTTACGATTGTGGCTCTGTAAGCGGTTTCGTTAAGTGAGATGTGCCAGTCAAAATCGGATTGAGACCAGTAATAATTCGCAGGCATGGATATAATAGGACTAACTGCAACCGCGAGTAACCGTCTCGGTTTCCTAGATGCCTACGGTTTTATGCGGAGAAAGCTCACTAAGTCGCAAGTGGCTATCTTGATGTACCATCGAGTCTGTCCCCATACAGACAACTGGTCTCTTGAGTCATTAAATCCTCGGTCTTTTCACAAGCAGATAGAATACCTCTCACATGGCTATGAGTTTCTGCGGCTTGACGCGCTGGTAGAATGTATTCACCAGAGGAAAAGTCTCCCTGAAAAGGCGGTGGTCATCACTTTCGACGATGGTTATAAGGACAACTATCTCTATGCCTATCCTATTCTCAAGAAATACCGTATCCCGGCAACCATCTTTCTTTCCACAGGTTATATCGACAAGAGCAGGCTTTTCTGGTGGGATGAAATCAGGTATATTATTAATAATACTACTGCCGTACAGTTAGATTTAGATGAACTTGGGAAATACTCCCTGTGCCCGGCTAATAGATGTCGTGCAGGGTTCATAATTTCCGATAAATTGAAGGATTTGCCTGGTGGGAGAAAGAACGTTTTGATAGCAAAGCTGACCAACATCTGCCAGGTAAGCATTCCCCCCAGTTTGGGAACGGAGTTCGTCCTGTCCTGGGATGAAGTAGGGGAGATGAGTAACGATTGCATTGCTTTCGGCGCCCACACCGTCAATCATCCAATTTTGACCAATGTGCCTTTAGAACAAGCCAGATGGGAGATTACTCAGTCCAAGAAGGATATTGAAGAAAGGCTCGGCAAAGAAGTTACTGCCTTTTCCTATCCCTATGGCGACTTTAACCCCAAAATTGTCAAACTCGTCCAAGAAAGTGGCTTTACCTGTGCATTTTCCGGTTCACCAAACAAGCTTGTCAGTCGCAAAGATAGCCCTTATGGTCTGGGCAGGATTGGAGAACTTGAGAATTTCAATAAGTCCAAGGTTATGCTTTGCGGTTTATGGGGAGATTTACAGGGCATATTAAGTCGGAGTCGAAAATAATTATGAAAAGAAAATGGTCAATGAGAGCATACAAGGAGGGTGACGAAGAGGGAATCCTTGAGCTTTGGAAAGCAGTGTATCCAGAAAGGGAATATGATAGAGAGAAGTGGTTGAGGTGGTGGCAATGGATGTATAAGGATAATCCTGCTGGCCCCGGGAGGATATGGCTTGCCGAACATGACAGCAAAATAGTGGGGCAATACGCAATAGTTCCTGTGAAAGTGAAAATCGCTAATAAAACTATTCTTGGTTCGCAATCGTTGGATACAATGACTCATCCTGACTATAGGCACCAGAAAATATTTGAAACTCTAGCCATCAAAGTATACAATGAGGCTGAGGAAGATGGCATACATATAGTCTACGGTTTTCCTGGTCAGTTCTCATATCCAGGATTTATCAAAAAGCTAAACTGGTTTGATGTTGCAGCCATGAAAGTTATGTTTAAGCCACTTAACTGGAGAAACGCCATTAAGTTAAAAATCAAGAACGAATTCCTGCAAGTGGTTTTAGCAATGGGGGCTAGTTGGGTATTTACTAAAGTATTTCTCGGAACCCGAAGGCCGCCTTTCATAGAGAGTTTAAATATCAAGCAGGTTATTTCTTTTGACGATCGAATCAATGATTTATGGGCAAAAATCTCGAACCAATATCACATAATGATAGTGAGAGACAAAGACTATCTCAACTGGAGATATAATGCTCCGGGTGCCAATTATTCAATATTTATTGCTGAGAAAGTTGGAGAAATCTGTGGCTATCTCGTTCTAGAAAATAAATTACAAGGTGGCATAAAAGTAAGTCATATTTTCGACTTAACAGCTCAATCAGAGGAGATAATGCGCTGTTTGGTTTCCAAATCTATTGATGATTGCCAACAGAAGAAAGTTGACCTTATCGTTTATAGGTTGAGAGCCAACAAAACCTACCAACGAATTCTCCGAAGAAGCGGTTTCATATCTCTGCCATTCTTAAAAGGTGGGCGTCTTTGTGCTTACGTAAGCTCTGAATTCACCTCTTTCAAGGAATCCGTCAGAAATTCTCAAAATTGGCTGGTCCAACTGGGAGACTCAGATGAGGTTTAAGCAGATTGCTTATGAATGAGTGCCTCAATGAGCTAGAGAATATGAAATGTGACCTCGTTTCCATCTGGTCATTCGGCCGGTCTCCGTTTAGGGAAGAGTGGTCGAAACGTTTCGGCCTTAGGTCACCAGTTAGTTTGCATTATCACAAAGCTCTATCGAATGATTATTTTATTGCCTGTGGAGAGTCGGAATAGATACGGGAGAAGATTGATACCTCCATCAAAGCGAATTGGGGGTTACCCGTGGCTATGCGGGTATGACCCAGATTCGTGTTTGCTTGCAGGGTATTGCTCCTCATGAATTTATGATTGCGGCTCTGTGAGCGGGTTTATCAAGTGAGTGCGCCTAAGCGGTGAATGGTCAAAAAAGCGTTACGAGATTGAGTGTCTGCATGCTTTTGCCAATCCTCCGCTGTGGCGAGAATATGCAGGTGTATCCACAAATTGGCATATGCGGCTATCTTGCCAATTTCGGGCATCAGGTTAGCTGGGTGATATGGTCAGACGGTAAGCAGCAAATTCAGCCATTCTTCCTTAATGGTGTTCGCATATATGCCACGCCGGAGATTCACTACTTTCCCACATCTTTCCTGCTAGGGAAAATTCTCAATAAAATACCAACCACCATAAAACGAACGCGATATATCCTCAAGATTTTCAAAGAGGGAAATTATAATTTGATTCTTGTCACGGATGATGTATTTGACAGCTTGGTAGCAGCTTATATTAAAAGAAGGCACAAAGTCCCCTTTGTCTTCGAGCTTTCCAATCCACTCGAACAAATGTGGGAAAACTACAAAATAGAGCTAAAGAAGCCCAGAGTTTTGTATTATGTGATTGCCAGCGTCAATAAATTTCTAGCTAACCGTCTTCTACGGGAGGCAGATTTGATCTTGCCTATAAGCAAATGGCTTAAGGAACATTTAGCCAGGCAAGGAATTCCAGAAACAAAAATGATGCCCTGCCCAAGTGGCGTGGACATTCAGGCATTTCGGGATAAGGACGGGAAAGGCCTTCGCGAAAAATATGGCTTGGATAACCTAAAGGTCATAATATATGTAGGAACATTAGGGAAAACGAGAAATTTGGAGCTGTTAATACGGGCATTTTGGGAGGTAAGGAAGGAGAAGGCAAATTCAAAGCTCTTAGTAGTGGGCGAAGGTAGCGATGAGGATAATCTCAAGGGACTTGCCAAAGAACTGGGTATAGAAACTGATGTTATCTTCACCGGACAGGTGCCTCAAGCCGAGGTGCCAAATTTTATTGCTGTATCTGATATCGGAGTGTCTCCGGTGCCGCCGTTTTATTTCTACAAATTGAGCTCGCCGATCAAGATATTTGAGTATATGGCGATGGGTAAAGCGGTGGTCGCCAATGAGGAAATACCAGAGCACAAAGAGGTGCTGGAGGAGAGTGGCGGAGGAATTTTGGTTCCCTTTACCCCCGAGGCCTTTGCCAGCGCTGTAATTCAGCTATTAGATAACCCTGAGCAGGCGGCTGAGATGGGCAAGAGAGGAAGGGAATGGGTGCTGAAAAATCGAGGCTATGAGCTGCTCGCGCGAAAATTAGAAAAAAGGCTTTTTGAGGTGATACCAGCGTGATAGCCGTGAAAAGTGATTAGCGCATAGCCTTGTTTATTATCACAGGTTGTCAATATCAACCATCATAGTCTCTGGGAAAAGCTCCTCTATCACGTCCGCATCTTACAACTAGGATGCTTCAAGATACTGCCGCCCTCTCCATAGTAACACGACCATACCAGCAAGATATCCGGCAATGGCTGCTACCATGGCACCGGATATCCCCATAATCGGCACCAGCAATATGCTAAGCCCGAGGCTAACAAGAGCAGTTGCCACACCAGCAATAGAGCTAAGGAACGCACCTCGGGGACCTTCTGAAGTCAACAATGAGGCGTAAAAAAACCTTATGACATATAGTATTGCCGAGGTAGCAAAAAGCGCCAGCCATAATATATTGAAGGGATATTCCCCTCCATATAATAACAAGATAAGATACCCACTGCCCATGATGAGAGGTATGCCAAGCACAATGATGAGGGGCACCAGGCGGTTGATGCGGCGGAGCAGAGGACGTTTGTCGCTATACCTGGAGGCGGTCGGGAAGAACACTATGTTAAATACACCCCATAAAACGCTGGCAATGCTCATGGTGGCTGTAAAGTAGGCCCCGTATATGCCAACATCGGCAACAGTCATATAGTGGGTAATGACAATTTTACCGATGTTGTCGTAAACGACAGTGGCAATGCCGGCAATAATGGTGGCAAAAGCAAAACGGCTGAGGGTGCGTGCCCAGGCTTTATCAAGATTAAAACTGAAATACTGCCGGTTATATCGAAAGTGAATAACTAGGGCTGCAATAGCAAAGGCTATCAGGCCGGAGTACACCATAGCTCTAAAGGTGAGCCCGCCCAGGAGGAGGAAAAGTGCGAAGGCAATAAGCAGAATAACAGCATACATCGGCTGAGAGAAGGCAAAGGCACGCATGCGGTTAACGCTTCTTAAGGTAGTCTGGGATAAGGTGAAGAAGGCATAAAGCACGGCAAAGTATATTGAAAAACGGAATAGCTCAGGCGTGGTGGCAAATACTCTGGCCAAGGGCTGAGTAAAAATGAGCATGAGAGCGATAGAAATGACCGTGAGACCGGCAATAATAATATAGGCTGTGGAGACGATGCTTTTCTGACGGGCTAGCTCGTTCTTTTCAGCACTGTATTTAAGCATGGCTGTATCAAAGCTCATGAGCATGGGAATACATAGAAACATGGCTATAGACTGAATAAGGGTGAATTTACCATATTCCTGCGGACCAAGCAGACGGCCGCCCAGAATGGAGAAAACGGCAAGAAGGGCGGTGGCAATGAAGCTGCCGACACCAACCCAAGAAAGGCTGCGCACAAAATCTTCCTCGGCCGGGCTCATTTCTTGATTGAACACGCGGCGGTAGGTAGTGCCTGCCAGTTTGGTTACAAGTTCTTTTATAGTCAATTGCAGAACACCTTGTAATTCTCCCTGCCCTGGCGGGAAAGGGTTGGAACTGTCCTGAGCAGAGGTGAGATTATTCGCCTTCGGCTCGCAATGCAAAAAGGCTCAGAATGGTAGGAATACTGTCGTACGGTAGGGACTTGTCCCCTCCCAATTTGTCCGAATCCACAAGGGGCTCCCCTACAACGTTTTATAATGAATTCCCTTTTCTTTAACCTCCTGCTCGTCAAAAAACCCCCGCACGTCAATCAAAATCGGACTGTCGTTCATAATGCCCCTGAGCTCAGCCAGCGTTATGTCCTTGAAGGCATCGTGGGCTACCGCCAGGATTACGCAGTCAACTGGCGTAATGGGTGATGAGCGATGGGTAATGAGTGACATTGGATAGGGTTTAATGCCGAACTCTTGTTCGATGTCACCGAGCAGGGGGTCATAGCCATATGTGTCAACGCCATATTCCTGCAGCTCTTTGATGATTTCCTTTACCGGTGTCTCCCTGGTATCGGCGACGTTTTCTTTGTAGGTCAGGCCCATGATGAGGACTTTAGAGCCCTTTATCACCTTGCCCACGTTATTCAAAGCTTTGACGGTCATGTCAGCGACATGCCGGGGCATGGAGTCGTTGATGGCTCGGCCAGCGAGGATTACCTGGGGATGATAGCCAAGCTCTCTGGCTTTGTAAACGAGATAATAAGGGTCAACGGGAATGCAGTGCCCGCCAATAAGCCCGGGAGAGTATCTGTGAAAGTTCCACTTGGTGCTGGCTGCTTCAAGCACATCTTTAATGCTTAACCCCATCTTTTCAAAAATGAGAGACAGCTCGTTCATCAGGGCAATGTTGAGGTCGCGCTGGATGTTTTCAATCACCTTGGCAGCTTCGGCAGTCTTGATATCTCTGGCTTTGAAGACGTGAGGAGTTACTCTGCCGTAGAGTTCAGCCACGAGGTCAGTGGTCTCTTCGTCCATGCCGGCAACTACTTTGGTTACTTTGTCTACGGTATGTTCTTTATCGCCGGGGTTTATCCTCTCCGGAGAGTAGGCAATTTTGAAGTCCCGACCACATTGGAGGCCCGACTCTTTCTCAAGGACCGGCTTTACTATATCCTCAGTGACGCCGGGGTAGACGGTGGACTCCGGGATGACTGTGCTACCCTTTTTCATATTCTGACCTACGATTTGAGCAGCGCCCACAACATAGGAGAGGTCTGGCTCTTTGAACCGGGTCACCGGAGTGGGGACAGCAATGATGATGAAGTCAGCCTGGCCGATTTTCGCGGGTTCGTGGGTAATTAACATATTTTGACTTCTGTAGCTTTGCTTTAATCTGGCTATCACCTTATTATTAACGTCAAATCCGATGACCTTGAAGTGTTTGGCGAACGCTTCCAGCAAAGGCGCTCCAACATACCCCAGGCCCACCACACACACTATCGTCTTATCAGTGATGAGTGATGAGTGATGGGTGACGAGTGATGGGTGACGATTTACAAGTGATGGCTTATCAGCGACCTTTGGCCTGCTCCATCGTGCTTCCCTCATTTTGCTAACTCCACTACTCATCGCTGCTAACCTGCTACTCTCTTACTCTTGAGGTACTTCACCAGACCAAGCAGCATTTTTCTTATCCGCTCGACTCTTCCGTCTAGCTGCTCATTTTTGAGAAATCCCAGTTTTCTAGACAATAACAATTGCGTTTCTAATTCAGCTAGCGACCCTAATGATACATGAAGAAACTGGATGAATTCTTTGTCTGAGCTTCTCGCTGCCCCCTCAGCTATATTGCTCGGAATTGACGTGGCTGCTCGCCTCATCTGAGATGTTAATCCAAAGATCTCCTCTTTCGGGAAACTTTCCGTCAACTTGTATACTTCCTCTACCAGATTCATGGATTCTTTCCAAACATCGAGATCCTTGTGCGTCTTGATTTTATTCATCACTCTGCCTTCGTCACACTTCACCCTTCATGCATTACCATTCACTCTTCACGCATTACCCTAATGGTCTCTTTTAGTCCTTCCTCTAAATTACACCTCGGATTATAACCGAATTGTCTGGCTTTGGAAATATCCGCCAGGCTGTGCCTGATGTCTCCAGGCCTGGGCTCCTCATGGATTGGCTCAACGCTGTTCCCCACGAGTTTGATAACAAGCTTGGCCAGCCTGTTTATGGAGACGCGCTCGCCTCTGCCGATGTTGTAGACGCCAGTGGCATCACTTTCGGCTGCCAGGATATTCACGTCCACCACATCTTTAATAAATGTGAAATCCCGGGTCTGCTCACCATCACCGAAAATGACAGGCGGCCTGTTATCAAGCACATTTCGAACGAATCTGGGGATGACGGCGGCATATTGTGAATTGGGGTCCTGCCGCGGTCCGTAGACATTGAAATACCTGAGGCAGACGGTGGGAAGTCCATAGACCTGGTGGAATACCCGGCAATAATATTCCCCGGCAAGCTTGGTTACAGCATAGGGCGATTGGGGGTTAGGGGACATATTCTCCTTTTTGGGCAAAGTTGGGGTGTCGCCATAGACCGAGGATGATGAGGCGTAGATCACCTTCTTAACCCCGTTATCCTTTGCCGCCAGAAGCACATTTAGAGTGCCCGTTATATTTGCCTCGTGAGTAGCCTGAGGGGTCTCTATGCTGCGAGGAACGCTGGGGATGGCTGCCTGGTGAAAGACGTAGTCAATGCCCTGGAAAACGTTTCTGAGCAAAGGAAGGTCGGTGATGTTACCGCGGACAAATTCCACGCTGTTTCGAGGTTCTTCGTGGTGGCTGGATGGCTCAATAAGATGTCTTATGTTTTCCAGCTTGCCGGTGGAGAGGTCATCAAGGATTATTACCTTGTGCCGGTGCTTCAGCAGTTCCTCAGCTAAATGAGAGCCGATAAATCCAGCCCCACCGGTGACAACTACCACTTTTAAATTCATGTCAATGACACCGCTCTCTTAATCTTCAGCATACTCAAAAATCTTTAGCCCGGAAATCGAGCCTCCGCTGAGCATCATCGTTCAGACTAGGGCAGAATATCACTTCAGTCTCTTCTCCATTCCAGTCAGTACACTGTTTTATAGGAAAACCTATCAAATTTTATGATTCCTAGGGGCATGTTACTTCTGGTTTACAAAAAGAGGTTCGCCATCATTGATGCCCCCATAAATAATGCCGTTTTTGACCTGTGCGCCACTTATTATCTCGGGATTCAAAGTGTCGGGCTCAACCTTTGCTTCAAGGAGTGTAGCGTCCTTAAAAAGGTATGCAAATATTGCGGGAAATATATCCTGCAGAACGGTTATATCGTCATATTCTGAAAAGTCCTCAGTTGGCCACTTAATAGCTAGAAAAGTCCCAAACCTATCCTGGATATCAAGGCGAGATATTTCAGAAATATCATAATCGCTTCCGGTACCGATGCAGTTCTTGGTCAGGTAGGGACCATGGTCACTTGCCACAATAATTATTGCACCAGGGTCATTTTGGATTATTGTTTCGACATCCTGTTTCATTTGGTAATTGGCCTGAATTAACCTTTCCTGGTAGAGTTCCACCTCATTTGGCAAGCAACGTCCTGAGTTTTGACTGTGACCTGGGAGGGTATCATGCATGTACACAAATCTGGGCTTGTTGGGCATGTTTTTAAACGTGCTGATTTTATATTCTACAAACTGTTCACGTGATGGCTGCCCAAACTCAACATTAAATCTGAATTCACCCATGAAAATCGCTTTCACCAATAATTTCCAAGTGGAAAATGCTGCTTTTGGGAATGTAAAGTCGTAACTGGAGTTAGTACCTTGAAAGAAATAATCCTCCTGGAATATGCCATAAGTTTCATAACCAAAGCTTTTTAACAGGTTTTGTACCGTCCCATTCCCTGAAACCCCGCTTCTCCAGTTACCATAATATTCTGTAGATGCTTGTAGAACGCGACTCATTGTAGCAATTGAGTCTGAGCCAACCGAATAAGTATGCGGATAAAGTTTAAAGCCCAATGCTTCCAAGTATTCCTCCTGGGCACTATTATCTATGCCGTATCCAAGCATTGCTTCGTTTGTTGCATATGCATCATAGATCAGCAGATAGATATTAGGTGTGGATAACGGTTTTTTTGAATTAACAAGTTCTACAAGTGTGTTGCTGCTCTCGGTACTATCGGTATTGGTAGGCGGTGTCTTGCTCCAGCCGTGAGGCATAATCTGAAACGCAATGCCAGCTATAAGGAAAATGACGACGAAAAAGTACGTGAACTTCCTGCCGATTTGATTACTATATAGAATCCGACCTACAAGAAATATTGCACTGAAAACACTAAGTTGGATTACTAAGCTACCCTCTTCAAGCCAATGATATATATCGCTGAAATATGCCATACTTGTGATTATAAATGTGAACGCAACACCTAAAAACATTAACGTCTTAGTTGAGCCGACAATACCCAAACGCATTAACGTCTTAGTTGAGCCGACAATACCAAGCAATGTGGGTATTGCTATGACAAAAAGTACAGAGAAGACCGCAAATACAGCCAGAATACAGAGAGAACCTAATGGCGATAGTATATCTTGGTTATTTAGAATGTATTGAACAACCGGTGTAAGCGGAAGCAAGATCAGAATGAAATCGATAGCACGTACCCTCTCTATACTATCCCCGAATATTAGTTTATTCCCTTTTGTCGTTCTGAAGATTACAGAGCAGATCAGGTACGAAACGGCTGCCAATATGAAGGAATATTTCCAGGCACGATCAACAAAGGTAGCATTTACGTTTCTACTATATTCAGGCAATAACCAAGAAAGGAAAAGAGAAAACGAAACAAAATATAAAGTCAAAACGGTCAGAGGAATAGACATGTGTATCCATATGGCTCTTAAAATATGTGCCGGCCTTGACATCTATCTAATCTCTGAATCCTCTACGCTTTTACACAGGAGCAATGACAAATATGAAACCAGCGATGTAAAACCCTGCGCCGTTGCCGGAGATATAGTATACCCCATAACGAAAGTCCAGCCATCTTGTGAGCATAGAGGGCGGGATAGGGAAGGCAGCCCACAGCAGCGGGTAGAAAATCACCGGTCCCTTGAAGATAGCTTTTAATTTTTGTTTCATCTCCGTATCTGGCGCATCAGATACAGCGTCCGTTGCGATTCTCGAATATCGGCGGAATCAGCTATGGTGAAATAGCGACTAAACTCCTGCTCGAATGCCTGGCGGGTATAGTCGGGGAAAATGTCCTCCCTGGTAGCCAGAAGCCTCTGGACCTGCGAATCAGCCTTGGGGACAAACTCAATGATGAGCCAGTGGCAAATGTCGCTGAAAAACCCGGCAATCTTGGACAAAGGGACGTTGTTAGAGATGGCTAGGTGATGGACCAGCGCCAGGGCAAGCACGGCATCGGCAGGACCACGTTCTTTAAGGGACATCCGCTCTTTGTTCTCCCAGCCGATGGCCGGGCTGGGATTGGTTAAATCAATCACCAGCGGTAGAATACTGGTGTCGCCCTTGGCAAAGCAGTCCAGGTAGTTCTTTTCTACGGCAGCGGGGTCAACATCAAAGGATATGGTGGGAATCCCACGGTTACTGGCAAGGCGGCTGAATATACCTACATTGGCGCCTAGGTCCCAGACAGTGGCCGGTCTCACCCTCTCCAGGAAGCCGTCTACAATTGTCTTCTTGTGTTCGAAGGCTTGCGGTGAGTAATTGGTGTCCTGATAATAATCAGCCCATTCCGTGCCCTTGGGCTGCCATTTTAGCTTCCTAATAGCGGATTCCAGGCTGTTAAGAATGCCCAAGAAGGCGTAGCGACTCACTCGGTACTGTCTGACGTTTATCAGTTTATCGGCAAAACGCTTCTGGCTTCGAGCATGAAGGTGGATATGGGAAAGCAAAGAAAATCTCAGGTGAGTGCGCCACGGCAGAAGGCAGCTTGCCAAGTCCAGAGGCAACCCATCTATGTAAACGTGGAGCAACTGACTCAGCCGTATATCTTTATAGCTCATCAAGGCCAGTGGTGCTAAGAAGTGCTGGCAGAACTGGCGATAAGCAACCCAAGGTTGTCCTTCACGATATTTCCCAAATGAAAGCGTATCGATGAATATCAGCCTGCCGTTTTTGAACTGGATGTTGTAAGCGCTGCTGTCTCTCAGTGACATGCCGAACTCAAGAGCTTTTCTCTGTACTTTAAGTGTGGTCAGAGCGGCGTCCCTTAGCTGGCTGAAACACCACTCGTAGGGATATGAGATAAATGATATCGGTTCCGGCTTGATTATCTTGTAAGCAAGTTTAGGTATTGGCGGCTCAATGCTGACTTCCTCATGGGGGATCAAAAGATTACCGTCAATAAGTGCCTGGTAAAGACCTGAACTCATCAAATGGTCATAGTCATCCTTGTAGACCAAGTTTACCTGGCGGTAAATGACGCCATCTTCCCGAAAAAGGAAGCCGCTGGGGTCGCGGAAGGAGGCCGGTAGCTGCACACTATTCGCTCTCTTCGTCACGTCTTCGTTTTTTGAATAGATTACGGACGAAATTCTTTACCCTCATCCTGTATACACCAGCTATTGCCAGTAACCCGACAAACGACCCAATGAGAAACTGGATGATAATGCTACCTGTGCCGGCATCGATGTAATAGGCACAAGCTGCCTGGTGGGATGTACCAACCACGATAGAGGCACAAACTGTTTGCGAGAAAATCAAGAAAAGCGAAATGACGACGGTGAGTGTAATCCCTAGATGTTTTACCCGATTCATGCTGCTCCTCCTCCTTATTGTGTTAACTACTAAACATGCTAGCTCACTGATATGTACTTGTCAACATGCGTAGGGGCACACTTTCAAATGCGCCCGATGTGGCTGTTTGGGAAGCGGTGAGATTACCCTTAGAATTTTGCGCAGCAAGGTATCCTCAATACCGATTTCCTTTATAGTTAACTGTATAAACCATTGTAATTCTCTCTCCCCTAGCGGGAGAGAGGTAGAGTGAGGGGGAAATTCGCCCTCACCCAGACCCTCTCCCTTCAAGGGAGAGGGTTTTATACGAAATTATGTGGAGGATTATAATAACGCCAGAAATCATGACCTTAGAGCGTCCTGAGATTTCTGAGCAATTTCTATCTGTCTTCACGAGTCCCGATTTATTGAGACGAAGCACTCCGACCATCTCAACCAACTCCGCAAACCCAACAAAGTGAAACAACCACTGAGCTTAGACTATCGCCTATCTTACCACTCAATAGACTCCACCAACCCTAGAAACTCACAAGGCTTGACCTCGCTGCATCAAAGCTGTTTAAATTAATCTCGGGAGCAACCAATGCTGGAGATAAAGGTTTGTAAAATCACAGGCAAATGCCCGGTGTATAAGGTTGGTGATAAAATGGTGATAGACGACCCCAAAATATTGTTGAACAAAACAGATGCGGTTTGTACTCACGCACTATCAACCTTGCTTCATTACGTTACCATATTGGAACACGATTGGTGTCCTGTGAAGCTTGGATTAACCACGCCTCGAGAGCCAGACCATGCTTATATGCAATGTGTAGACCCTGGAGAGCCTTATACCCAAGGCGGAACTGTCATTTTTGAATGTCGCAGGATCTAGCGGAAATTTTGAGATGAAAATCGCCATAGCTTTAGGTACTCGCCCTGAAATAATTAAGATGTCTCCAGTAATTAGGGAGCTGGAGAAGAGGCAACAGAATTACTTTATCCTCCACACTGGCCAGCATTATTCCTACAACTTAGACAGGGTTTTCTTCGAGCAGCTAAAGTTGCCGCAAGCTAAATACAATCTTGAAGTTGGTTCAGGTTCTCATGCCCAACAGACGGCAAAGATACTCATAGGCGTGGAAAATGTCCTGCAAGACGAAAATCCTGATATTGTTCTCGTCGAGGGCGATACTAACTCTGTGTTCGCTAGTGCTTTGGCAGCGACAAAGCTCCATATAAAAGTTGGACACGTCGAGGCGGGCCTAAGAAGCTACGATAGAAATATGCCCGAGGAGATTAACCGAATCTTAACGGATCACTGCTCCGACTACATGTTTGCTCCTACACCAAAAGCTAGACAGATTCTGCTTGGTGAAGGCGCCTCTAAAGAAAAGATATTTGTCACAGGCAACACTATCGTTGATGCTGTCTATCAGAATTTAGAGATAGCTAGAGAGCAAGGAAATACTCTTAGTAATCTGAATCTCGCCCCAGGAAGATACTTTCTGGTGACTCTTCACCGCCAGGAGAATGTTGATAACCCAAGAAGGCTTGCCTCAATTTTGGAAGGTCTGGATAGAGTAGCTGCCGAGTTCCATCTAGCTACAGTCTACCCTGTCCATCCTCATTCTCGGAAGAGGATGAACGAGTTTGGCCTTAACCCCAAGAACATTACAATGATTGAACCTACAAGTTTCCTGGATTTCCTACAACTCGAGAGCAATGCCAGGCTTATCCTCACTGATTCTGGCGGCGTTCAGGAAGAAGCTTGCATCCTCAGTATCCCTTGTGTTACCTTACGAGACAATACTGAAAGACCTGAAACCTTGGAGGTTGGCTCGAATCTTCTAGCTGGAACCTTACCCGATAAGATACTTCGCTGCACCAGGCTTATGCTTAATAAGGAAAACAAGTGGAGCAACCCCTTTGGAGATGGGACAGCAGGCGAAAGAATTGTAAAAATAATAACGGAGGATAATTGATGGCTAAAATACTGGTTACCGGCGGGCTAGGCTTTATTGGCTCAAACCTTGTCCCCGAATTAAGGAAAAGAAAACACGAAGTCTGGGTATGCGATCTCGGGCATTCTGAGGGACCGAATTACATCCGCTGCGATGTTGCTAAATACCGCCAGCTTGAGAGAGTATTTGAACAGGATGACTTTGACTATGTCTATCATTTAGCCGCGGAATATGGACGCTGGAATGGCGAGGATTATTACGAGAACCTGTGGCTCACCAATATAGTAGGCACTAAGAATATGATCCGACTCCAGGAGAAGAAGAAGTTTAGAATGATATTCTTTTCCAGTGCCGAAGTCTATGGTGACTATGAGGGGGTGATGAGTGAGGATGTGATGGACAGAGTGCCCCTAAAGCAAATGAATGATTATGCTATGACCAAGTGGGTGGGAGAACTCCAGGTACTGAATTCAGCAGCCATGTTTGGCACCGAAACTGTCAGGGTTCGACCAGTCAATGCCTATGGCCCCCATGAATATTACAGCCCTTACCGAGGAGTCATTCCCGCTTTTATCTATAAAGCCTTGAATGACGAGCCTTACACTGTTTATCTTGGTCACCGCCGCATCTTTGACTATGTCGAAGACACCTGCCGCACCTTTGCTAACATAGTGGATAATTTCAAACCGGGAGAGGTTTATAACATTGGCAGCAAAGAGGAATGGGAACACGAGATAAAATACGTCTCCGACCTTATACTGAAGAATCTGGGCAAGAATGATTCCAAAGTTACTTATAAAGAGGCGGAACCTTTTACCACCAAAGTCAAGCACATGGACTTTTCTAAAGCCAGAAGAGACCTGAAGCATAATCCCAAGATACCCTTGGAAGAAGGTATCCCGAAGACCATTGAATGGATGAAACAAGTTTATAGCAAGAAGTAAAGAGCGTATGGCGTGAAAATCCTTTTGGTTCAGGATACCGACTGGCTGCTGCGAGGCCCACACCAACAGCATCATCTTATGGAGAGGCTTTCCTTAAAAGGTCACGAGATTCGTGTCATCGACTATGAGTTTCTCTGGAGGACGCAAGGCAAGAAAGAGTTACGCTCAAAACGACAGGTGTTCGACAATGTAGCCAGATTTTATGACGGCGCAAAAGTCATGCTAGTTCGGCCCGGCATCATAAAGATTCCCTGGCTGGATTATGTTTCATCGCTATTTTCTTATAGAAAAGAAATTCACCGTCAAATAAAAGATTTTTCCCCCGATGTGATTATTGGCTTCGGCATCTTGAGCACCTATTTAGCGATGAGAGCCGCCAAGAAAAATAACATATCATTCGTCTACTACTGGATCGATGTATTGCACAGGCTTATCCCTTTTAAGCCTTTTCACCCTATTGCCAAGTCGTTGGAAAGCAAGACACTTCGACAAGCCGACAAGGTGCTAGTAATTAACGAGAAACTCAAGGACTATGTGAAAGAGCTAGGAGCTTCACCCGAACGAACTCAGATATTAGGGGCTGGCATTGATATTGAGCGCTTTGACCCAGTTAGCAAAGGTGACACCGTAAGGCAACATTATGGGCTCACAGAGAAGGACATTGTCCTCTTCTTCATGGGTTGGCTATATCAATTTTCAGGGTTGAAAGAGGTTGCCTCACAGTTAGCTCGAATCGATAATCTCCATCTCAAGCTCCTCATTGTGGGTGAAGGGGATGCCTATGAGGCACTTCAACAAATACGTGAAAAACATAACTTGAAGGATAGGATTATCCTCACAGGGAAGAAGCCCTACCAAGAAATCCCTGAGTTTATCGCTGCCTCAAGTATTTGCCTCCTACCAGCCTATACTGATGAAAAAATAATGCGGGACATTGTCCCCATCAAGATGTATGAGTATATGGCAATGAAAAAGCCCGTGATTGCCACCAAACTTCCTGGGATAATGAGGGAGTTTGGCGAGAATAATGGCGTGGCCTATGTGGATAAGCCTGAGGAGGCTGTTACCAAAGCCATGGAACTTATTCAAAGTGGTACAATAGAAGAACTAGGCCAAAAAGCACGGAGCTTTGTTGAAGGATATAGCTGGCAGAGCATTACCGACGAGTTCGAGAAAATCTTAAAGGAAGCTATAGAGGAGAAGCAGAATGGACGATTATCTAAGCGAATACAAAGATAAGAACATCCTCATCACCGGCGGTGCGGGGTGCATTGGCTCCAACCTCACCAAGGCCTTAATCAGGGCTGAAGCAGCTAAGATTATTGTCCTTGACGACCTCTCTGCTGCCGAGCGATGGAATATCCCTGACGACCCCAGAGTTGCCTTTATCCAGGGAAGTGTATTAGATGAAGAGGTCCTGAAGAGAGCATTCTCGCGGCATCTTGACTTCGTCTTCCATCTAGCGGCTCACTTTGCCAACCAGAACTCAGTGGATCACCCTGAGACTGATCTTTTAATCAACGGGCTGGGGACTTTGAAAGTCCTGGAATATTCTCACCTAAGCAAAGTCAGTAGATTCGTCTTCGCTTCCTCAGGCTGCTCTGTCTATGGCAGCCAGGCGCCGCTCCCCTTAAAAGAGGACTTTGTTTCACTTCACCTCGATACACCTTACCAAATTACCAAGCTTTTAGGAGAGCTTTATTGCAACTTCTTCTACAATTACTATGGCTTGCCGGTAGCCATTGCTCGCTACTTCAACGTCTATGGTCCCGGTGAGATACCCGGCGCCTACCGCAATGTCATCCCCAACTTTATTTGGTGGGCATTGCATAAAAAACCACTCCCTATAACCGGAACTGGTGAAGAGACCAGAGATTTCACCTATGTTGAAAATATAGTTGATGGCACACTGCGACTAGGCGTAATCCCCGGAGCAGTTGGCGATGCCTTCAACCTTGCTTCAGAGACCGAAACTAAGGTCATAGATGTCGCTAACATGGTAAATGAAATCACTGGTAACCCTAACGGGGTGCAATTTGTGTCTCGAAGGGATTGGGACAAAATCACCCGCCGCAGAGCTTCTATCGAGAAGGCCAGGAAGGTTCTAGGCTACGAGCCGAAGATGCCGATAAAGAATGGGATTAAAAGGGTTTATGAGTGGATCACAGGGAACAGGGACAAGATAGAAGCTTGTGCTCGGTTCTAGAGAGCATAAATGAATCCTCAAACTAATAACAAGTATAGAATTTATATAGATGAGATAAGAGACGATCTTAAATCAGCATTACGAAATGGGCTGGAATTCATCCAATGGCACAAATATATTGACAAGAATTCCAAGGTCTTTGTAAAGCCAAATTTTACTTTTCCCCGCTATAGTGAAGGAGTCACTACTAGCCCCGAGCTTTTAAAATGCCTATTAGAATTGCTTAAAACCAGGGTAGGCACAGTGATCGTGGGTGAGTCGGATGGAGGCAATCATTCCTTCAAAGCCGATGAAGCTTTTGAAGGGCATGACATGTACCAAATATGCAAGGAAATCGGGGTGGAGGTAGTTAACCTGTCAACTCTTCCTTCCGAGATCATCGAGTCCAGAATTCTAGGCAAGACAGTCAAAGTTCAACTACCGAAGCTGCTTTTAGAAGAGATAGATTGTTTTATTTCAGTTCCGGTTTTGAAGGTTCATGTGATGACTACTGTTAGTTTGAGTCTTAAAAATTCCTGGGGCTGCGTCCCCGACACAATGAGAGGAATGCACCACCAAAACCTCTCGCACAAGCTGGCGTTGATAGCCAGTCTCATAAAACCCAAGATAATAGTCATGGATGGCACTTATGCTTTAAATAAACATGGCCCGATGTATGGCGAACCAGTAAAAAGGGACCTGGTTCTAATAGCTGATAATACAGTAGCAGCAGATGCTTTAGGAGCAAGGCTTATGGGGTTTTCGCCTCTGAGCATAAAACATATGGCAGTCGCAGAAAAGACAGGGCTCGGCTCAACAAAACTTGAGGATGTGGAAATTAGCCAGGACTGGCAACAATACCGAAGGCAATTCCGGATAGAAAGAACTCTGATTGACAAAGCCTCAGTTTTGCCATTTAATAGTGATATGTTAGCAAAGTTCATATTTCAATCAAAATTCACCCCCTTTATTTATAAGGTAGTTGGTGTGCTCAGAACATCAAAAGAGAGAGAAGTAGCCAGCCAAATGGGTAAACGGAAGACGTTTGGGCCATACTAAAGGAGATGAAATACGACCCGTTGGAAAGGAGTAAAGTACATGTCTACTTCCTATGTAGGGAATCGGTTCCCGTTATCTATTTCGCAGTTCATCTCAAAGCATGAGGATAAGATACGAACCAAGAAACCATATGATCTATTTGGCTGGTCTGAGATAGTCTGCGGTCAAAACGTAAATCTAGAGGAAATTGCCGAGTGAAAATCTTGCAAGTATTTGACCTATTTACCCCACACACTAATGGAACTATAAAACTTTTGTACGAGCTTTCCAAAGCCTTATTACTGAGGAAACATGAAATTACAATATATTGTAGCGACTTCAAAATAGACCAAGGGTACATAGATTCCTTACAGGGATTGAAGGTTTATCCCTTTCATAGTCGGTTCAACTTAGCCGGATTCCGGATAATGCCAGATATCATTGGGGAGGCAAGGAGAGGACTTAATGGCTTTGATATCATACACCTCCACTCTTTCAGAAGCTTTGCCAATGTAGTGACACATCATTACGCCAAGAAATATGGTATACCCTATGTGATAGATGCCCATGGCTCCACGCCAAGAATGACTGCGGGGAAAAAGGGATTTAAGTGGCTACTTAAATGGCTTTTTGACATCGCCTTCGGCTACCGGATATTAAGGGATGCCAGCAGGGTTATTGCTGAGACTGGGGTAGGGATTAACGAATACAAAGAATTAGGGGTAAAAGAGGATAAGATTGCTTTAATTACTCCTCCCCTTGCAGTTGAAGAGTTTGCTAACCTGCCACCTCAGGGTCTCTTCAGGCAGAAATATGACATCAAGACAAAACATGTTGTTATGTTCTTAGGCAGAATAAATTGGATAAAAGGGCTTGATTTCCTCGTTGAGTCTTTCTACGAGCTAGCTCAACATAGGAGCGACGTTAGTTTAGTAATAGTAGGTCCTGATGATGGTTATAAGCCCACTTTAGAGGGGCTAATTGAAAAACTAAACTTATCAGATAGAGTTTTATTCACTGGGTTTCTGGGTGGAAAGGACAAGCTCTCAGCCCTGGTGGACGCAGATGTAGTCGTTCAGACTTCAAGATATGAGCAGGGTGCTTGGGCGCCCTTTGAAGCGGTGTTATGTAGTACTCCGATAATTGTTTCCAGTAATTCAGGTGCTGGCGAGGATGTCCACCGAATAGATGCCGGATACCTAATAGAGTGGGGAAACAAAAGCGATTTAGTGGATAAGATACAATATGTCCTTGATAATGCTGACCAAGCTGCTATCAAGACACGAAAGGCGAGAGAATATTTAGAGAGAAATCAGTCCATGTCGAGCAGGATTAGGGAATATGAAGAGCTATATGCAAGATGCATCAGGGAAAAAGGAGGAAAGTGATGAACTTTACAATATTTAGAGTCCTTGGTCGAAGGATTATACCACTTGTTTGAAAGAATTTAATGCCGAGGTGTAAGGAATGAAAATACTGATAACCGGTGGAGCCGGATTCATTGGTAGTCATCTATGTGATAAATATACTAAAGAAGGGCACACTGTTCTCTGCTTGGACAATTTTATGAGCGGGAACCTGATCAATGTCAGACATCTGCTAGATTACAGGAATTTCAAGCTCATAAAAGGTGATGTCAGAGATTTTGACTTGCTGGAGAAGATTGCGCGTGATATAGATGTCATATTCCATCTTGCTGCGCAGATTCACGTGGACAGGTCTTATGTCGAGCCTAAATTAACCTATGAAGTGAACGTAATGGGGACCCAGAATATCTTAGAGGTAGCCAGGATGCACGATGCCAAGAAGATTATTCATGCTTCAACCAGCGAGGTGTACGGCTCGGCTCTACATGTGCCTATAGATGAAAAACACCCGCTAAACGCCCCGCATCCCTATGGCGCGAGCAAAATTGCCGCAGACAGAATGTGCTATGCCTACATACAGACCTATGGTATGAATATCTCCATATTGCGACTCTTCAATATTTTCGGGCCGCGTCAGAGGGATATTGGATATGGAGGTGTGATATCCATATTCACTAGAAGAGTGCTGAGCGATATCTCGCCCATCATTTATGGAGACGGCCAGCAAACGAGAGACTATACCTACGTGGATGATGCCGTCAGAGCTTACGACTGTGTGCTCAAGCACGAAGAGCCAATAGTTGAGCCGGTCAATTTCGGCAGCGGCAAAGAGGTAACTATTCTTGAGTTAGCCAACCAGATAATCGAATTATGTGGCAAGAAAGGTGTCATAAAGCCTATTCATATAGAACCGAGGATAGGAGAGGTTCAGAGGCTTATTGCCGACACGACAAGGGCGAAAAGTATCCTGGGATGGGAGCCCAAACATAAATTGCAGGAAGGGTTGAAGACCTTCGTGCATTGGTATCAGGAGTATGGTTTCGAGGAAAGGATCAAGCTTGAATAAGAGGCGTCCCCGCCTTCATATTGCCGAGACAGGCCTGGATATCCCCGCAACTATCTTACGGGCCATGTATGTTACCATGCTTAGAATACACAGATTCAGAGTTTAGGTAGAGATTCTCATACTATGTCTTATTTAACTGAAAAAGAAATAACTGAATATAGGAATATAGCTAAGCAGATTAGAAGAGCAATACTGAATATGATTTACAGAACTAAGAGCCCTCATATTGGCTCTTCACTTTCCATGGTCGAAATACTTGTAGCTTTATACTTTAGGATTCTTTCCATTGATCCAAAGAAATCCAATGATCCAAACAGAGACAGATTTGTTCTCAGCAAAGGTCATGGATGCCCTGCCCTATACGCGACCTTAGCTCAAAGGGGTTTCTTCAGTAAAGATGTCCTTGATAGATTTGCAGTAGATAATGGATCTTTAGAGCAGCATCCAACTCGTGACATCTCTCTTGGTATTGAAATATCAAGCGGTTCGCTGGGTCATGGATTGTCATTAGGCGCTGGTATGGCCATTGCCGCAAAATATGATCGGTACAGTTATAGGGTTTTTGTCTTTCTAGGCGATGGCGAACTCGATGAAGGTTCCAATTGGGAGACTATTATGTTTGCCGCCCATCATGAACTTGATAATCTGGTTGCAATCGTTGATTACAATAAGCTTCAAATATTAGGAAGGACATCTGAGGTTCTAAACTTAGAACCATTAGCTGACAAATGGCGATCTTTTGGATGGGCGGTTAGAGAAATCGATGGTCATGATTTCAAACAGATCATAGAAACTCTTGAAAAGACTCCCTTTCTATCGCGAAAACCAAGTGTTGTGATCGCTCATACTGTTAAAGGGAGAGGTATTTCATTTATGGAAGATAAACTTTGCTGGCACGATAAATATCCAGATGAAGAGGAGTATAAGAAGGCGTTAGCGGAATTAGGTTAAGATGAGAAAGACCTTCTTCGAAGCTCTAGAAAAAATCGCTAAAGACAATAGGAATATTTTTTTGCTTACTGCCGATCTAGGAGTAAAGTTTCTAGATAGCTTTAGGAATTTTGACCCTCAGAGATTTATTAATACTGGAATTGCAGAATCAAATATGATAGGGGTGGCTGCAGGTTTAGCAATGTCAGGGAAAAATGTCTACTGCTATTCGATAATTCCATTTTTGATTATGCGCACATTCGAACAGATTAGAATTGATATTTGTTACAATGACTTAAATGTAAAATTACTGGGATCGGGCGGGGGCTTAGTCTACGGAGCGGAAGGAGTAACTCACCATGCGATTGAAGATATTGCTCTCATGAGGTCGCTGCCCAATATGACCATTGTTGCTCCTGGCGATGCTCTGGAGGCCAAAGCAATGGCAGAAGCATCCATCAATTATAAAGGGCCCCTTTATATTAGATTTGGGAGAGATGTCGATCCTTTAGTTCACCGAGAAAAAGATTTTGACTTCGAAATAGGCAAAGGCATTGTCATTAATAGAGGTAAGGACATATGCCTTATTGCTACAGGATCAATGTTATACTTAGCAAAACTCATCACTGACGGTTTGAAGAGTAAAGGATTAAGCTCGACTTTAGTTAGTATGCATACCATAAAACCTTTAGACATAAGCTTGGTCGAAGAATGCCTTAAAGATCACAGGGCAATCTTCACAATTGAAGAACATAATATTATCGGGGGGCTAGGGTCAGCGGTTTGCGAGGTCGTTGCCGAATCCAGATTCAAAGGCATATTTAAGAGAATTGGAATACCAGATGAATACTGTTCAGATATTGGGAAGGTAGACTATCTTCGTGAGAAAGTGGGACTTGCACCCGAAAATATACTCAATTTGATTTTAGGAGAATTCGACAACCTATGAGCTATAGAGTTCCTTTCGTAAATTATCCCCTTCAATATCGTAATCTGAAAAAAGAACTGGACACCGCTATAAAGAGAGTTTTGAGTAGTGGTGACCTAATTCTTCGCTCAGACGTTGAAGAATTCGAAAGGAACATAGCTGGTTTCGTTGGTACACAATATGCTGTAGGCGTGAATAGCTGTACGGACGCCTTGATCTTATCTTTGAAAGCAGCGGAGATAGGCGAAGGTGATGAGGTCATTACTGTTTCCCATACCTTCTTTGCGACCATTGAAGCTATTGTGCATTGTAGGGCAAAGCCAATTCTCGTGGAGGTGAGCGACGATTTTAATATGGATGTGGCGCAACTAGAACAGGCTATCACTCCGCGAACCAAAGCTATTATACCGGTTCACCTAAATGGGCGTTTATGTGATATGGAACAGATCGTAAGAATAGCTAAAGACAACAATTTGATTGTTATCGAAGATGCAGCTCAAGCTTTGGGTGCAAAATTGAATGGGAAGGTGGCGGGCTCTTTTGGTTTAACTGGTTGCTTCAGTTTTTATCCAGCAAAGCTTCTTGGATCTTTCGGTGATGGAGGAGTGGTAGTAACAAACGATGAAGATGTTGCACAAAAGGTTCGCCTCTTGAGAAATCACGGTCAGAAGAGCAAGACTGAGATAGCTCTTTACGGGTTTACCAGTAGGCTTCATAATATCCAGGCAGCAGTCTTAAATGTAAAATTTAGATATCTAAACCAATGGATAAACAGGAGAAGAGAAATCGCTCTCATCTATGAAAATGGACTATCCGGAGTGAAGGGAATCAAGCTGCCCCCAGCACCCAATGCAGATCTTCGTTTCTTCGACGTTTTCCAAAACTATGTTTTAAGGGCCCAGAGAAGGGATGAATTATTCGAATTTCTCAAGGAAAAGGGCGTGGAAACTCTAATTAAAGACCCTGTTCCAAACCACCTGCATAAAGGTCTAGGCCTACAGCATTTTCATCTGCCTTTTACGGAACTACTTGCTAGAGAAGTCATTTCGCTTCCAATGTTTCCTGAATTGAGTAATGAACAAGTGAATTATGTTATCGCTTGCGTTAGGGAATTTTACAGTTGAAGGACATGAATTGCAGATGGTGTTTTCGAGTCTCTATCAGCACCATACTCAAAAAACAAACAAAAGATTTAAGAAGGTGTGAAAAGAAGAATGAAAAAGACAAGAATTAATTTAGATGGCGGTTTGAGAACCAGACAGGAACAGGAAGCAGCGGAAGAACTTGTTCAAATATTCGAAAATTCTCCCAAAAGTACACGGGAAAAATTAGATCATTTTACGAAGTATGTTAGGCGGCAGAGAATAACGAGATTTCTATCCCTTTATGAGCTTTTTAAACTAGTTCTACCCATCAAAGGTTCGATCATAGAATGCGGTGTTTACGAAGGTTTTGGCCTTATGACGTGGGCGCAACTCAGCGCAATCTTGGAACCTGTTAATCTCACAAGGAGAATTTATGGTTTTGACACTTTCGAAGGATTCCCTTCGGTGTCCAAGAAAGATGAGAGCAAATATGCTAAGCTCAGAAGGAGTTCCCTATCCGCCGATTCATATTCCGAACTAGAAAAATTGATTAAGGTTTATGATTCAAATAGATTCCTGGGACACGTTTATAAGGTGGCTCTCATCAAGGGCGACGCTCGTACAACGATTCCTGCCTTTCTAAATGAAAATAAGCACCTAATTGTTAGTCTACTCTTTCTTGATTTTGACCTATTTGAACCAACAAGAGTTGCCTTGGAGCATTTTCGTCCCCGAATGTGTGAAGGTGCAGTGATTGCCTTTGATGAACTTGATAATCCTATTTGGCCGGGTGAGACATTGGCCCTTCTCGAGACGATTGGCATAAGCAACGTAAAAATAAGGAGGTTTGATTTTGATCCCTATATTGGCTACATTATTATGTGAAATCGCCGTGCGGTGATTAGTAGAAGCGGCTTACCCTTTCGAACGAGGCGCTCGTCGATGCAGAAGGGGGCAACTGGAGATAAAATGATAAACAAGGGTATACCAACAACGGAAATATGGCTATACTTTAAGACTATTGCGGGCATTATAGATTCTGACTTTCCCCCGAAATAAGCAACGAGCAGGTAGAATATGTTATTAAGTCTATTCGTAGTTTCTATACAAGACGAGTCATAAATTGAATAATGAATGAGAACAACATCAAATCAGGGAGAGGCTTACATTGAGTGTAAAGGAATCTTTGATGGGAGCTGCTTTTCCACTTGTACACGCAGTAGCAAGCCACGTCCCAGGTGCTAGAAAGCTTATCTGGCGTGGGTATAATTTCTTGACACCTGATGCGGAGCGGTGGATGAATGTGCATGGCGTGCCTCTCCTAGCCAACATACATGACAATGGTATAGGCACGCACCTGTTTCTCCGGGGCGGATATGCACAAGCCAGAGTATCTGAAATTCGGGGTATAGTTAAGGAAGGAGACATAGTTATAGACATTGGAGCAAACATAGGCTACTTCACCATATTACTGGCTAAACTCGTAGGTCCAGAAGGAAAGGTTTATGCGTTGGAGCCAGACCCACGCAGTTGCCATCTTCTACAGCGCACTATTGAAAGAAACGGCTGGACACATGTTATTGTGGAGCAAAAGGCTGTGTCTAATAAGGCAGGGCAATTCTTACTGTATCAAACTGAGTCATGGGCTGCCAATGCCTTGACTCCTACTGGGCATATTGGAACGGTGAAGGTCCAGGTAATTACTTTGGATGAGTTTCTTTCCAATGAAGGTCATATTGACTTTGTCAAAATGGATATGGATGGGTCAGAACCCCTTGCCATTGAGGGTATGGCACAGTTAATCCAACGAAGCCCTAGTCTCCGAGTGCTCGCTGAATATCAACCCGGCAACTTAAAGCAATATTTGAGTGACCCGTTAGACTTCATCACAATTGCTGAACAGCATGGCTTAAAACTCACTGCAATTCTTGATACTGACAAGGGCCGACTGCCAAGCCTTGACTTTGAACCGCTCAAACGCTTAGCCGATGATGCAAACCTAGATTTGCTCTTTACCGCCGAATTATGATAGCCAAATTAAGGAAACAAGGCGCACTTATTCTGAGAAAGCGGCCAGCACTCTATGATTTCGTGGCAAACATTTATAGCACTTTGAGCGTTGTTCACTTAAAGGAACTTATAGTTGGAACGAAAGCAAGGGAGAAATACTGGGCTACACGCCATCTTCATGAGGGTGAAAGAAGACGCGATGACTGGGGCGAAGGAAGTGATGATTGGATTAAGGGTTACTGGAATTCGCAGAATCATAGTCACAGACCCTTCTTAATAGACAAGATATTCAGTTTTTCTCCGATTTCTAGCATTTTGGAAATAGGATGTAATTGTGGGCCAAATTTGTACCTGCTTGCCAAAAAGTTACCCAATGCGGAGATAAGAGGAATAGATATTAATCCTATGGCTGTTCAAAAGGGTAATGAATTATTTGCCCAAGAAGGTATTTCAAATGTCAAGTTGTTAGTTGGCAAAGCAGACGAGCTTGAGCAATTTCGAGATAAAAGTTTTGATGTTGTATTTACAGACGCTGTTTTGATCTATGTAGGCCCGGACAAAATTAAGGAAGTTATGAAAGGCATGATTCGTATTGCTCGCCGGGCATTGATTGTAGTGGAACAGCATTATTTTGAGTCTCGAAACAGGGACCCGCACGGTCTTGGAGTCTATCGTTACGGCCTCTGGATAAGAGATTATATAGGTTTATTAAAGCAATTCGTCCCCGAAGAACATATATCCATTACCCGAATCACCGAGGATATCTGGCCCGACGAGAGATGGAAAGAGACGGGGGCTATTATTGAAGCTGTCCTATGATAAGAGGATGCGGTAAATGAGAAATGTTTTGCTTATAGGCTATCTTCACCCCTTTACTTTTCAATCGGGTAGTGTGCGTGTATTGCCACTGGCCAAGCATCTCTCACAATTTGGATGGCAACCTTTTGTTCTCAGTCCGCCTCTGCGAGAAAAGCCTGATCTACAATTTACAATTATAGAAACACCATACCGCGACGCCTTAGCTTTTTGGAAAAGACTCCTTAGATATAACCCGAATGAAGGTCAAGATGTAAGAGAACAAGTGAAGAGGCGACTAGGCGTAAAATCCAACAGATCTTTAATAGATTTTGCCTTTACTCTGGGTAGTGAAATCTTCGCCTATCCTGATGCAGAAAAAGGCTGGAAACCCTTTGCAATCGACGCCGGTAAGCAACTCTTGCAGAAAGAAAATATAGAAGCAGTGATTAGTATTTGGCCAGTGACTAGTCACCTTATTGCCAGTGAACTAAAGGCTAAATATAAGATTCCCTGGATTGCTGATTTCCCCGACCTCTGGTCCCAGAATCATAACTACCAGTATGGACCTCTAAGGAAATTCCTTGATAGAAGATTGGAACTGAGAACATTATCAACAGCGGATGCTTTGGTCACAGTCTCTCAGCCCAGAGCAGAGAAGCTGAAGGAACTGCATAAAGGAAAAACGGTTTATGCCATCACCCACGGATTTGACCCTGCAGAAGTAAACGAGCCGCCAGCTAACCTAACCGCCAAATTTACCATTACTTACACCGGCACAATTTATCCCGGAAAGCAGGATGCTACAAAACTTTTTGCTGCTTTGCAGAACCTGATCTCTGACGGAGTTATAGACCCTGAGGAAATTGAAATCAGATTCTACGGTCCCAAGACGGAATGGTTGGACAAAGAAATTGAGCAGTATGCATTGTCCCGCATAGTCAAGCAATATGGCATAATTCCTAGACAGGTTGCCTTGGAGAAGCAAAGAGAATCTCAGATATTGCTTCTTCTGAAGTGGGAAGACTCTCAAGAGCGCGGAATCCACCCGGGAAAGATTTTCGAATACCTGGCAGCAAGAAGACCGATACTGGCTACAGGGGGCTCAAATGATGTGGTTACAGAGCTAGTCAATGAAACCAAAACTGGCATAGATGCCCCAACTATACCAGATATTAAGGACGCGCTTGAAAAATTGTACCACGAATATCGGTTGAAGGGCAAGATACTATATGATGGACGAAAATCAGAAATCGACAAATATAGTCACTATGAGATGACAAGGAAATTCTCAGAAGCCCTTAACTTGTTCAGCACTCGATAATTTGTTTGACAGCCTGTCTAGTGATATCTTTTCCTCTCTATAGCTTTGCATCTAAAAATAACTGAAGCTAAGTGTTGACCCCAGCAGCAATAAGCAACAATGGTAAACGCAGCTATGATAACCGTTAAAGGCAAAAATTTGGCGAATTTCCTTTTCGCAGGTGGGAGAAAGGGAACTATAAGTACTTTCCTTTTCTGGTCTCAGCGGCTGTCATTGATTCTTCCCTGATTTCGTATTTTCTCCTTTGTGCTCTACCGAGTCTTGCTCGTTGCCTGTGGGAATATTCGAACCGATGGATTCTCCTTTCCAGAAGCCTGGACTCAAGAGTGAGAAAGCCTGCTTGGTGAGCGCCGTGGCTTCATATTTGACATTTAAGCTGCGCGCTGTTGAAAATGCACTGCGGTAGATTTTCAAATCCTCACGCTTGAGCAAAACGGTATCAACCCAGCTATTCTTGGATATTCGCAAAAAAACTACAAGCACCATGACAGCACTGATAGTATAAGAAATGGTTGATGCCAAAGCTGCCCCCGAAATCCCCATTCTGGGGATCAGGAGGATATTGAGAGGTACACTGACCGCCAACGAGGTACCAGCAGCAATGGTGACCACAATAGGTTTCCCTCTTCCTGTTATCTCACTGGACAGCACTTGTGGAATACTGAAAACTACAACCCCCGGCAGCAAAATCCACAGAGGCTTGAGAGCGGGAAGGAAGGCAGAGCCGAAAAGTAGCAAAATGATATATCTGCCCAGCACGAAAAGTAGAAGGCTGGCTACAGCGGTGAGGAAAATTGTATTGCGGCATATTCTGGGTGTTGATACATTCGCCTCCTCAGCCTTCATTCCTGGAGTTCGCGCAAATACCACTGTGCCCACTGCGCTAGAGAAATACCACAGCGCCTCTGCCATAGTAACTGAGACGGAATAATAGCCCACAAAGGTTACATTCATAAACAAAGCTACTAGAAGCATATTCAGTCTGAAGTTAAGAAACTGGATGGCGCTACCTAAATATCCTTTGACACCAAACTTAACCGAATCTTTAAATAGCTGGCGGTGGAAAGACCATCTTATATTGGTTGTTCGGCGCACCAATAGGATAGAAAGGATGGCGGCTAAAAGGACAGCGCTTGCCCAAGCCGCAATGGTACCGAATACTCCGCCTTTAACGGCGAAGACGACGGGGAGCACAAACACTAAAAATGCGCCGCTTTGTGCTAGGCGTACCAGGTTATACTCTTTTATCCTATTTTGCCCTAATAAGATTGATGTGAAATATGTTACGAGCAAACTGAGTGGCAATACCAGCGTCGCTAACACCAGACATCGCGGCTCAATATCCCTTAGGAACGAGGGCTGAAAAATATGAAAGTAAGCCAAGAAACCGGCGGCTAAGAGGACTCCTAAACCCACTGCTGAGACAAGCGAGTTGGAGGCAAGCTTAATCCAGTCATGTTTCCGACTACCACCGAAGTAGATATTGGCAATGCCTATACCTAGATTTCCTAAGACAGCCAGTAAAGTGGCAACTAAGACAATAAGAGAATAAGCCCCCTTTCCCTCAGCTCCCAGTGCCCTAGCAATGATAATAGCAACTCCCATGTCGAGGGCAACCCCGGCTATCTGAATGGAAAAAGTGATCAGAATATCTTTGATGAATTTCAAGGCTACTCTTTTCTTCTTTCTATTTAGTATAACTTACTCTTAATACTATGCCATGCGCAAATCTTTCGGGGAGAATGTAATTTATATAGCTTTTACCCTTTTTCAGAACTTTTACTTTTCGAGAGCCAATGTCAAAACCTGTCACAAAGAAACCAGTCTTCCCAAACTCAGTCGCAACAGGCAACCATACGTAGCCAAGTGCCATAATGCCGATCCCTGCAATTTTGTTTTTAGTTTTTTCTACCAAACCCATATCTTTTCACCTTTATCATACAACATAAGGGTCATGACTGAGCAACACATTAGGCCTACAGACGTTGCCAAGAACGAAGACTAGCTTCAACCCTACTCAGAAATCGCGCCGGTGGCCTTGTACAATTGGCGAAGCCATGCAGCAGCCTTCATGGCAAATCAGCTATAGTTCGTTGTTGCCATCCACATCATCCATTCCAGATTTACGATATACACTCAAGATGTGCTGAACAGCATTATATAAATCCTTTGCAACATAATCACATACAATCTCGTTCTTTTTGAGTTCTTCGACTCCCTGCCCAGTTTTTACCATTATGGTTTTGCACCCAGCTCTTTTCCCAGCTTCAACGTCACTCAACTTATCGCCAACCATAAATGATTGCTTCAAATCTATATTCAATTCCTTTCCTGCCCCTGTCAGCATTCCTGGCTTGGGCTTCCTGCAATTACAGTCTAATCGGTATCTCTCGATTTTTGCCTCTGGATGGTGGGGACAATAATACATAGCATCAATACGAGCACCGTCCCTCGCGAGATTGTCTTTCATCGCTTGGTTAAATGATATCGCGTCTTCCTCCCGATAATAACCGTAAGCAATGCCAGCTTGATTACAAACGACAATAACTAAGAATCCATTCTCATTTAGCAGCCGAATGGCATCAGCCGACTTTGGTAACAATTCCAGCTCGCTTAACTTGTGTGCATAGTAGGGTGGCTCCTGCGTGATAACGCCGTCCCTATCTAGAAATACCGCTCGATTCATGGAAGAACAGCCACTTTTCTACTAGATAGCAGATAATATGCCCGATTGTAATGTGTGCCTCTTGGATCCTTGCTGTGTTGTCGGAGGGCACTGCGATTGTCAGATCAGCTATGTCCTTCAATCTACTGCTTTTTGCCCCAGTCAATCCTATGACTGTGGCACCCTTCGAGTGTGCCATCTCGACGCCTTTCAATATATTGCGTGAGGTGCCGCTTGTGGTAATTGCGATAAGGACATCTCTCTCGCTAGCCAGCACCTCCAATTGACGGCTGAAAACGCTGTCATACCCGTAGTCATTTGCCAAAGCTGTCAAAATAGAAGTGTTGGTAGTCAGTGCTATCGCGAGCAAGCCTACCCTTTCCAGCTTGAAGCGTCCAACAAGTTCTGCAGCAATATGCTGTGCGTCGGCAGCACTACCCCCATTGCCTATAAGAAGTACCTTCCCACCCACTTTATAAGCCTCCAGTATTAAACAGGCGGCTTTGGCTATCATCTCTGACAGGTGCTGGGCGATCTCCCGCTTGACAGCCGCGCTCTCTTCCAATTCCCTAGTTACCAATTCTCGCATTTCCGCGTTTTCACGGTCTTTCCAGGACGTCTCCACCATTACCTCCTTAGCACATTTTGCAGCTTGGGATTCACTGGAACGCAATAGCTAGCGTTGCACAGCCGCTCTTGGTTATTAAAAATCGCCCCGGGGTGCATAATAAATTATCTGGGCGCCTAGATTCTCGAATTCAAACGGGATATACAATGCATTCTTCAGTTCCTCCCTCACCTTATCCTGACATTCTGGCTCCACAAAAAACAGAATACAACCCCCACCGCCAGCGCCCAACAGTTTCCCCCCCACCGCTCCCGCTCTTCTTCCTCTCTCGTAAATTTCATCTATCAATGGGGTTGTAATCTTCCTTGTCAGGCTTCGCTTGATCATCCAGCTTTCGTGCAGGAGCTTGCCAAAATCATTTAAGTCTGACCGACTGCCATTCAGGATGCCTATGGCTTCGTCTACCATTTCGTACATTCTTTCTAATTCTGTTTTCTTCCCTAGAGTCCGTTTGATTTGTTCGCCTGCTATCGGAGACGCTGTCCTGGCAAACCCTGTAAAAAAAAGCATCAGGTGATCGTGAAGAAGCTGTAATTTCTGGGCGTCTACCGTAATTGGTTGGACCTGTATCTGTTGCGGTCCCCCAAATTCAATCCTGTTGATCCCCCCGAAGGCAGCTATCGTTTGATCCTGTGACCCAACATTTTCCTTGATTATATCCTGCTCGATATGGATTGCGTCTAGTGCCAACTGTCTTTTGGTTACCATTTTGCCTTTCAAGGCGTATAAGGCATTAAGCAGACAAACTGTGAATGTCGAACTGGAACCCACTCCTATCCTTGCTGGCAAGTCGGCATTGTGTACTATCTCGACGCCCCGGTCAAAATTCAGGAAAGCCAGACATTCCCGTATAGAAGGATGCTTTATTTCTGAGATGGTTTGAGTTTCTTCCCTCCTTGTATATCTTATCCGGTAATTGTACTTGAAGAATGGTGGAAGATATCGCACGGTAATGTAACAATATTTATCTATGGTTGTTGCGAGCACAGCTCCGCCGTGCTCGTTATACCATACAGGGTAATCTGTTCCACCACCGAAAAAGGATATTCGAAATGGCGCTCTACTAATTATCACTTTCTCTAAATCCTCTTTCTCAAGATAATGTTCTAGCTAATGTGCTTTCCGGTACCATTCAATTGTCTTTCTGATTCCTTCCCTCAACTCCGTTCTTGCCTTAAATCCCAGAATGGTCTCTGCCTTAGTCGTATCTATCAATCTTACCGGAATGGTGGAGGGTTTTGAAGGGTTGAATTTAATCTTCGCCTCAGTGTAACCATCTACTTCCAGGATGATTTGCAAAGCTTGTTTGATGCTATAGCCCTTACCAAGACCAATGTTTATGGGGTTACAGGAGCTAATTTTCTCCGCAGCTAGTATCATCGCCTCTATAAAGTCATCAATATAAATCCAGTCCCTTATATCGTCTCCTGTCCCCCAAACTTCAATGGGATTATGCCTTTCCACTACCCTTCTTATCAAGGCTGCCATTACATGTGAGGTTTCAAACTCGAAATCATCATAGGGACCATATATATTAGATGGTCTGAGGACAATAGTAGGCATGGGATTTTTTAGCTTCTCGGAATAAAGCCGGCAGAGCACCTCGGTGTATCTTTTCATCCACCCAACACCGAAATAAGCTTCATAGGGGTCTCCATTAAACATTTCTTCTTCTTTCACCGGTCTATTGCCTGAGGGGGGATAAGCAGCATTGCTGCTCAGCCAGACAAATTTTTTAACCTTGGCAAAATAAGCTGCTTCCAACATCTGAGCGTTCATCACAATATTGGGAGTGACCAGAGCTACCGGAGCAGATTGAATAACCGCTGCCCCGTGAGTATTGGCAGCACACATAAACACATAACCCATACCACTGACCACTTTTTGGCAATCCTCCATCCTGGTCAAATCGCATTTTACATATTCAATCCTCTCATCAAGGATAACAGAGGCTTCGCTATAAATAGTTGCCCTAACATTTGCTCCCAGTGACAGAAGCCTTTGTATCAGATTGGCACCCACAAAACCTGCTCCACCGGCAACCAAAACTTTCGCGCCGCTAAATATTCTCGCCACCCTCATCCCTCCTTGATACTATCGGATTCTTTATGGGCCACCAGATATTGAGTTTTGGGTCGTTCCATAGAATAGTGAACTGGCTGGCGCGATTGTAGTAACTCGATTGCTTGTAGTGGAAGATAGCTAGCTCGCTCAGGACCAGGTGACCATTCCCAAATTTGGCGGGAACCAGCACCTGCCATCTATTCTGGTCGGATAAAACAAACGATTCCCATCTGCCGAACTGGGGAGAAGCCTCGTCCCAGTTAACCACCACCAGATAGAATTTCCCATAAAGGCAGGAGATCAGTTTCCATGTCTTACCATCGCCATGTATGCCACGAAGCACATTTCTCGATGACACAGAAATATCATCCTGAACAAACTTGACCGTTATTCCTGCCTCCGTATACAATTTCTCGTTATAGATTTCTACATAGGTTCCTCTGAAATCCTCAAAAATGGTGGGCGGTTTTATTAATAAGACACCGTCGAGTTTGGTCTTTGATACTTCCATATTCTCACTCTTTGAAATAGTTTTTCTTATTTAGATACTCATCCTGATTATTCACGTACCAGTTCCAGGTTTGTTTAAGCCCATCTAATAGGGTCGTTGTTGGGTCATAGTGGATTAATTTTTTAGCCAGAGATATATCCATGACTCTTCTGGGAAACCCCGAAGACTTCGTGTTATCAAACTTGTAATTAAAGCCAATAAAACTATGCAACGTTTCTACTAGCTCTTTAATTGAATAGCCTCTACCACTGCCTAGATTTACAAAATGGGATTTTGTTCCGTAATGAAGGGCTAAAAGTACTCCTTCGGCGACGTCTCTGCTATAGGCAAAGTCTCGTATCGCACTTCCGTCGCCCCAGATCACAACAGGATTCTCCTTGTGGCTTATCCGGTACATCAAAGATGGGATTACCATAGCATTATTTGGGTCGAAATTGTCGCCAGGTCCGTAAACATTGCAAGGTCTGACAATAGAGAAATTATCCAGACCATATTGAATTCTATATGCTTGAATTTGTAATTCCGCCATTCTTTTGGCCCAGCCAGGGAACATATCCATAGGAGGACCCTCAAGATTTTCCGTTTCCTTGAAAATTTCTGCGCTGGCGTATGCACCTATGGAACTTGTATACACCACTTTCTGAACCCTGTTAAGCCGGCAAGCCTCCAATACATTTGTGTTCATCATCAAGAGAGGCACAAAGAAGCTAGCTGGTTTAGCTTTAGTGACTTCAACTGAGCCTTTTATCCCCGCCAGATGAAAAACAAAATCCATGTCTTTGGTTATATCTTTACAAAATTCAAAACTGGTAAGGTCACCCAAAACATGCTCAGGTTGCTCATTAACCTTGATTTTATCCAAGGAGACGATTTTGACCTTGGCACCAGCCTCACACAGTATATCTACCACCTGTCTTCCGATAAGACCCGTGCCACCGGTAACTAGGACCTTTCTTTTAGCAAAACTTCTTAAAACTTGTCCCGCTATCATGGTATGGTTCTAAGTGTAGTGATTGTCTTCTATTCCAGCACAAAATAGGAAACCCTTGAAGCATAACGATATCTTTTTAGTTTAATATTGTTAAGCCCGAAGACTTCCCTTAGCGCTAGGGTTTCTCCTGGAGAATCAGAGTCATTCAGTTCATCAAAACCCAATACGCTCCCCTTAACTAAGTGAGGTCGAATAGCCTGTAAGCATTTTTTAGTCGGCTCATAAATGTCAAGGTCAAAATAGGCAAGAGCAACAATCGTCTCTGGATATTCCCCCAGATACTTATCTATTTCTATTATGGCATCCCCAACTCTCAACTCGAACTTTCTGAGGTGGCGTAATGGATTATCCTGTTCATGATACTCTAGCACTTTTGTGAGATATTCAACGTAATTTTCTGTTGTAGCGAATCCACCTTTTTTGATCAATTCATGTGATCGCCTGTCTTTTTCTCCTGTACCTGGGAAACCAGTGAAAGTATCAAAACCCACTATTTTTCTATGGCGATTAAATGGCTCATATATCCCTCTAAGAGCAGAAAATAATGCCAAGTTCTGTCCCCATCTAGTTCCAAATTCAATAATGATTCCTTGAACATCAATAATCTGCTGGTACAAATGATGCATAAAAAGGATTCGTGACAAATTCTTGGAACTTATGAACAACCCCAAATTTGCCAGAATCTCATCGCCCGGCATAGGACAATTTCTGAAATGGTTGGCAAATTCTTTTCGGATTTGGTCTTCGTGAGCAGTGCGATAGAGCTCATACTTCCCTTCTTGTGATGTCATAGCTGTCCTCCTCTTAACAACAGGTCATATAGATTCATTGTCCCTAATATAGGCAGGAATTGGCACTTTTCCGTTATGGGCGATAACCCATGCCCAGTAACGAATTCTCCCTTCAATTAAATCATAGTCATACCTTCCCGTTTTATCTGTACTTCTTATTACTCTTACTGGCTTTAAAACCTCTCCCTCTCCAATACCTTGAGCTAAATCAACCGGGCTCGGCACAAATCCCAACTTATTCTCTATGGCTTCTCCTAGGGTTTGATAAACCTGCCGATTCCCTTGCCCTCCCACAACGACACGAATCCTTTCCACCGGTACATAGACGCACTTCGGAGCGAAGGTTTCGTTTATTGCTTCAAAATCCTCATCTGAAAGTTGAAAATCGGCTGCCGCAGCATTCTCTTTAACATGGTCCGGGTTAGTTGCCTTGGGAATGGCAATAACGGGAGGATGGGAAATTAACCAGTTCAACACTACTTGAGCTACAGTCCGGTTATATTTATGGGCAATCTTTTGTAAAGCTTTCATTCTCGTTTCGCCGCTAGCTATTTTCCCCTGGTCTAATGGACTGTAGGCTATTACTGTTATACCTTCGCTTTGGCAGTAAGGAAGAACACTGCTTTCGATTGTCCGATCAAAAAGATTATATTCAACTTGGGCTGAAACAATTTCACCTCCAGAGAGAGCTTCCTGTGCTCCTTTCAACTCCTTGAGAGAAAAGTTACTGACGCCAATGTATTTGACCTTCCCCTCCTTGAAAAGTTGCTCCATTGCTCTCATTGTCTCATTCATAGGGGTCTTTGGATTCGTCCAGTGCACCTGATATAAGTCAATATAGTCTGTCCTCAGTCGGTGGAGACTCCCCTCAACTGAGCGCAAAATATCGTCATAGAATAAATGCTCTGGAGAAACCTTGGTGGTAACAAAGACTTTGTTTCTAATTCCCTCAATTGCTTTGCCCACGATTTCCTCAGAATGACCATTCCCATATACTTCAGCGGTATCTACAAAAGTCATCCCCAGTGCGATGCCAAGCCTCAGAACGCTTACTTGGTTATCATCTTGGCGAGTGTCCTTTGAGAGGTAGCCACCGATGCCCATGCAACCTTGCCCGATGGCTGCAATCTTTGTAGATGTTTTTCCAAGCCCCTTATACTTCATGATTTTTCTTCCCAAAACAAGTTAGAGCAGGCGTTTATAATGAGTCCCTCCTCAGCCTCCATACTATAAAAGACCAACTATCTTCATATAGACTTCCGAAAAACATCCTTTGGGTCTTTAGTATTTCAATTTTGCCTTCGATTTCTAAACGCCTCAAACGATTTAGATAGTTTTCCAAGTAACCTCGCCTTTGGTGATATTTAATCGCAACATAATCGAGCAAATGATTCTCATTATACAATTCACAAATCGGCTCTACATGTATGCATAGCTTGGGTGATTTCTTCAAGATAAACTGTAAGAACAATTCATATTCATGCCCTAATTGCTCTAAGCTACCAATAGTCAGGATTGCACTGTTATTTGTAATCTCCAGGCTCTCATCCGGGGAAAACATATCAAAGAGGTGACCGGTGATATTGTACTTATATACTTCGGCAATCTTGTTCACTAGATCCCGGGATGTGAGCGACCAGTCTAACCCGTGTATCTTCTTTTCAGGATAAAGTTCGGCTAATGCGACAAGATTATGACCCGGTCCACAGCCGAATTCATGGATAGACTCTGCATCCCTCAGATATTTTCTGAAAAGCCACAGCCGAAAAACTTTAAAGAAGTTGAATTCAAAATTTTGGTCATAGGCTGTTATATAATTCCGATAGAGCCTCAAGACTTGGCTGGGACGGTAGTATTTGGGGGTAAGCTTATTGAGGTCATAGTTCTCTAAGAAGTTCTGGAGGTTCTCTGACCATCCCTTTTCCCAAACAACCTTTTTCTCCCTTCCAGCAACAGTGAGTTGGTCGGAGTCAATCTTCTTAAGAACATCCAATAAAACTTTGTCGCGCTCCTCGCTACCAAGTATTCTATGCCTGAAATCGGTTTCGGCGATTAACTTTCGGCAATCATTGGGAATGTCATCAATGGTCGTCCCAAATAAGCGGGCAAAATCTTCTAAAGTCAATTGGGAATATATGCCACCCTCGAATGAGGATTCTTTTGGAATGTTTGTTTGCTGCCAGTCTAAAATCGCCTTGGTAATACTATTCATATCTAAACCATAATAAGAATGCATCCATTCTCTATCACCATATCCCGAACAATTTTTATCGGCAAGGGCAATTCGCTTCATAGGCAAGGCTTTTCCCTTATCAACTAATACCTCGCTAATAGCACTACCAATTCCGCCAATAATTGAGTGTTCCTCTAAGGTTACTATTCGCTTTGATTGTTCGATGAAGGCTAAGAGCAACTCCTCATTTATTGGTTTTATCCTGTATAGGTCTATAATTCCGGCGTCAATAGAATGTTTGGCGAGTTCCGCAACTACCTTGAGGGCTTGATGCACCATTATGCCAGTAGTAATTATCATTAAATCACGACCTTTTTTAAGTAAAGCTAAACCAGCGGAGAAATCTTTATTATTGTCATAGAGCAACGGCAATTTGCCCTTCTCAATCCGGATATAGATAGGACTAGGGCTTTTGTATGCTATTCTGGCTGCTGCGGCTGCCATTATCGGGTCAGAGGGGTTAAGGATTGTGATTTCGGGTAGGGCACGTATTATGGCTACATCCTGCATGGCTTGATGTGTAGGTCCGTCACTACTATAGGTAATCCCACCGCCAACGCCGATTATGGTTACTGGCAGTCGCATGCCACAGAGGTCAATTTTGATTTGCTCATAACATCGCTGGGTGATGAAGGAAGCAATGGTATATACGAAAACCCTCCTTCCACCTAAAGCTAGCCCAGCGCCAATACTGACGAGGTTTTGTTCAGCTACTCCAACATTAATGTACTGACCACTCAAATCCCTCTTGAATCTGTCGAGGCTGAAGGCACCCATATCAGCAGTTAAAAATATAACATTGGGGTCTTCAGCAGCTATCCTATATACCTCGTCAAAGAAGGCATCTCTAATATCTATGTCAGCAACCTTCGTTTGAGTGTTCATCCTAACACCTCAGCGCGAGTTCCTGTCTGGCCCTCTCAAGCTCTTCACCGCTGGGAACCCCATGATGCCAACTAATCTTTCTTTCCATAAAGGATATGCCCTTCCCTTTGATGGTATTGGCAATTACCGCCAGCGGTGGAGACGACTTACGAGAGCGAAAATCCTCAAAGGCACTAAGCAATTCCTCAAAGGAATGACCGTTAACCTCCCTAACCTCCCAACCAAAGGCTCTCCACTTATCAGCAAAAGGTTCAAGTCGAACACAGTCTTCAATAAAGTCAGTAGAACACTGCCGATTATAATCAACAACAGCTATGAGATTGCTTAGCCGATAATGGGCGGCAAACATAGCTGCTTCCCACAGTGAACCTTCATGGCACTCACCATCTCCAAGCAAAACCACGTTCATAAAATCCTTTTTATTCATTTTGACACTTAACGCTAGTCCGCTAGCAATGCCTAACCCATGTCCCAGAGAACCTGTATCAGTCTCAATCCCAGGAATATTTTTATCAGGGTGTCCTCCTAACATACTGCCTTTTTGACAAAAAGAATTCAATTCAGAAATAGGAAAGAACCCCAAATCAGCCAATACAGCGTACAATGCTACACAAGAATGCCCTTTACTCAGAATAAATCTGTCCCGCTCACTCCAGTTGGGATTATAGGGGTCAAAACGAAGAATACCCCCATAATAAAGGGCAACTAGAATATCCGTACAGGATAGAGCTCCACCGATATGCCCTTTGTTAGCAGAGACGATCATCTCCAATATCTGCTGGCGAACCCAGTTTGCCTTCTTTTCTAGTTCCCCGATATTCATTAAAACGGCCCCTTAAACCTGCGTTCATAACTATAAAACTCTTCCTTGGATAAATCAGTGGGGGCTAATTCTAGCATTTGCTCAATAGCTCTTATGATTTTAACCGCATTAGGATAAAACTCATTTTCCAGATGTCTCACGGTAGGACAGGGGGTTGGAGCAAAGCCTATCCTATACACCGGGGAGCTTAGCTTGCCAAAGCATTTCTCTGAAACTCTGGCAGCTACCTCAGCGCTAAACCCGCAATGCAACCAGTCATTATCCGCCACGATACAGCGACCTGTCTTTTCCACTGATTTAATAATAATCTCATCATTAAACGGTGCTATGGTTCTGGGGTCAACTATCTCAATACTTACCCCTCTTTTATCTAAAATCTCTGCGGCTTTGAGGGCTTCTACATTCATCCAGGAGGTAGCCACAACCGTTATGTCTTCACCTTCATGCAAAATATTTGCTTCTCCTATTGGTATAGTAAAAGGCTCTTCAGGAACTTCACCCTCCTGCCAGTATAGCCACCTATGCTCGATAAGTATTACCGGATTGTCATCTCTTATTGCCGAGATAAGTAGCCCCTTAGCATCTCTTGGAGTGGTGGGCAGAACTACTTTCAATCCGGGCATATGAGCAAAAACCGAGTACATACTCTTGCTGTGTTGAAAACCCTGCCCCCAACCTCTACCAATGACAGCCCTTATCACCATAGGGATACTCAATTTCCCTCCTGTCATATATCTATAGCTGGAAACCATGTTAGTTATCTGATTCATACCTAAAATCAGAAAATCGGTACGCATATGAACATGAACGGGTCTCATACCGTTGATAGCGGCGCCGAGTCCAAAGCCGGCCATACTGTCTTCGGAAAGTGGAGTATCAAAACATCTCTCCTTACCGAACTTTTCAGCAAGGCCGCTCGTGCTGCCGAATATGGCTTTATGATCGGACACACCTATTCCATAAACAAAAACATCAGGGTCCCTCTCCATTTCCTGGGTCATAGCCTCATTCAGCGCTTCACAATAGGTAATCTTTCTCATGCAAAAACACCTCGATATAATTCGCTGGGGTCAGCAAACGCTGCTTCCTTAGCCAATCTTAGGCTATGCTCAATTCGATTATCTACTTCCCTTTCAACCCTTACAAGCTCTTCCTCCCCAATATTATGGTTCAAGAGCTTTTTCCTTTGTAAATTTACCGGATCTACCTTATACCATTTCTCAAACTCCTCTCTTGAACGATAGCCAGCATCAAAATCCTCGTTAACCCCAACATGTTCCAAGTATCGGTAATACTTCAAATGCATAAAACAAGGCATCTGCGTTGTTTTTATAGATTCGATTGCCTTGAGGGTTAACCTATAGATAATCTCCACATCGGTTGTTTTTTCTCTAAGAACATTACAATTAAACCGGGAGACAACATCGGTAATGGAGGCATATCCCTGCCTTTTAGAAGTTGGAATATGGACAGCAAATCCATTATCTTCACAAACAAATAAGATAGGTAATTTCATCAGGCAGGCAACATTTAAACTTTCCCAGAAATCGCCCTCATCCAAAGCTCCATCTCCAAAAAATACTACCACAACCTTTCCATTCCCTCTTTTTTTATTGGCGAAAGCCGCCCCCACAGCCACGGGAATAACACTGGCTACGATTGCCGAGGTCCCCATAAAGCCAGCCTCAGGGGCACATAGATGCATAGAGCCCCCTTTTCCCTTCAATAAGGCGGTATCTTTCCCATACATCTCGGCAAAGAAATCCTCTATATTTCGTGTCTTAGCCAGATATATGGCATGGGACCGGTAGGTGCCGAAAACCTGGTCTTCTGTCTTTAAGGCATGACAAACCCCAACCGCTATCGCCTCCTCCCCCATAGACATATGCATCGGGGTTTTCATCTCGTTTTCGGTATAATGCTCTCGAATTTCCTCCTCAGCCCTTCTAATCAAATATAATTTTTTATAGAGTTCCAAGCTTAACATGCCTTTCCCCTTTTAAAGTAATCTCGCCAATAGTCCAGAAGATCCTCTAGTGTCTTGTCAAATTTAATCTCCGGCTTCCAGCCAGTGGCTTTGACAAATTTATCAATACAAGGAATTTGTAATGTCACGTCTGAGGGTCTTAAACGAGACGGGTCAACTTCAACTTTTATATCCTTGACCGTTGAGAGCTTGAGTAATCTATTTAACATCTCCCCAACGGTCATCGTCTCCACACCGCCTATATTATAGACCTCACCCGGAGGACATTTGGTTACTAGCAGCCAATATGCCTTAACGGCATCTCTAGCATCTAAGAAGGTCCGAATGCTATCCAAATTACCCACCTTAACTGCCGGAGGTGCCAGTCCGGCTTCAATAGATGCAATCTGTTTAGCAAAGGTGGAAGAGGCAAAAACTTCACCTCGCCTTGGTCCTGTGTGGGTAAACATACGGGTTCTTATTGTCTTTATCTTCCAAGATAGCCAATATTGAAAACCCAACATGTCCTCGGCAACCTTACTCACAGCATAAGGCGAAGCTGGCCTGAAAGGATTATCTTCCTTTATGGGAACCTCATTTTCTTTGACCTGCCCGTAGACTTCAGATGAACTGCATATGTGAATTACCGGGTCATAGCCTGCGGTAAACTTCAATTCTTTAACTGTTTCCAGTAAATTGCAGGTCCCTATCATATTGGCATTCAATGTTGCTACCGGTGACAAAAAGCTAAAAGGTACATAAGATTGTGCCGCCAGGTGGAAAATAGCCTCAGGCTTTTCTCTGAATAAAATAGTTTTCAGGGAAGGCATGTCTACCAAATCGCCGAATTCAAGCGTGATTCTAGCGAGGATATGTCTGATATTATCTGTGGGCGAACGCCAGCGGGCTAAACCGAAAATCTGGACTCCGGGGGAGTTGGCCAGAATGTAATCAGCCAAATGACTGCCCACAAAGCCAGTGATTCCAGTTATCAGAATCTTATCAATCTCTCCCATTACCTTTATCCTACTCAGAAGTGCACTAGCTTGCAAAGTATCCAGTCGCTAAGCCTTTAGCGATAGGATAGATTCCGACAACTTTTATGTTTGGAAGGCGTTGCCAACGTCGCAGAATCTCAAGCTCGCCATCACGGAAGGCATCGTCCAGAAACCAGCTTGCTCCACGGCGACTAAACTTGGCCAGCATCGGGACCGTACCAAATCGGCATCCTTTGGGACCCGCTGGCCCATCGACTAATACCCAATCAGCTTTCCGCGCGCCCAATTTGGCACTCAGATTGGCTCGGTCAGCATCGTAATTCCAAATCTCTATATCATGTTCGTGTTCCACAATAATAGGAGCATATAGAATCTCTGCCCACTTATCAAGGCCATTTTCCGCCAATCGTTGCTCTACCATCCGCTTTATGTGCTCATCCTGTTCAAGGGAGATAACAGTGCAACGTGTTCCCATTTTAGCAGATTGCAACTGAGCATACTTGGCAAGGCATAGCGTGCTGATACCACAGCCACACTCGAGGATGACGGCAGGACAAGCATTGTGCAAATCGCACCATAATATTGAAATCGTGGTGGCGTCCAGAGACCATTCGCCGAGAACATCATTCCACAACAGTTGCTGCAGATCAGGGATTGCCAACGATTTACCAAAGGTCTGGAGCAAACTAGAGGACAGGAACAATGGATTTGGACGGCGAAAGATAAGACCCGCACGAGAACGAAGACTAACCCAGTAGTCTAGCCCGATAGGTGCTTTGCCACGGATTTTCCGCAGCAAGCATAAATGCGTTCTCATAGCTGTCTCACGCAATCCAATAAAACGCATAACCTTTGCCAATCGGATTAATGGCCCCTCGACATTCTCGACATATCTCCACATGCCGTTAGTTTTTAACATGAGATTCGCTTTTTTATGAGAAGAATCATTAGCCAACGCTAACTGAATCGATTCTCGCCAGGTGTGGCGCAGTGGCGCACGCGTATTGAGCAATAGCTTTGCCCACTGGTAATGATATTCTGCTACAGCCTTACGAAGCGGATTCACCCCAACTAGGCGCTCTCTAAGCACAGGACGCCCGCGTCTCTGCAAATCATTCTCTATCTGAAGGAAAAGGTTACGAAACAGTACCCGGGCGGTATAGTCTCTGCGAGCACGCTCATAGCCACGGGCGGCAATAGCCTCACGTTCGTCCGGGTGTTCCAAGTAATAACGAATCTTTTTTGCCGCTTCTGCAGCAGTGTCGAAGGAGATGACCTCAAGTCCAACTTCAAAATATCGCTCTAAATCGGGAGCATATTCCGTCAGCAAAAATCCACCACACTGAGTAACTTCAAACATTCTGCCTTTCATCTGCCTCATCCCAAGACTCTGGGCAGCTGCCGTAAGATTGAGGTTTATTTTTGATTCATTAGTGACTCTGACTAAATCGTTTAACGTTAACATGTTGCGTCCCCAATCATTGTCGAACACTTGAACGGATACACCAAGTTCCCGTAGCTCAGACAATAGATTATGCCGCTCCGGGTAGATAGTACCCACAAAGCTGACGTCAAATCGTTTAGGTATATGTGGGAGTGGTTGCCATATCGCATCATCATGCCCTTCGATAGGCATAGGTATGCAACGAGCTCCCATTGATTCGTACTGTGAAACCATTCTTGGCACATTTGTCACGCAATAATCCAACGAGGGGATCAACCATTTCGAGCGGTCATTAAAGTAATGGTCATCGTCGAAGAACCGTCCTACTACAACGCATCCAATCTTACGAAGCGCCATCAAGGTATCATCTATCACGGTAAACGTGTTGGCGGGCCAAAGCACATATTTGGGACGATACATTTCGGCGATCTTGATAATCTCCCTATTTGCCTCAGCCACACCAACACAGTTCGCCCTATACCAAAAGTCATAGCGGTAAACACGGGAAAATACTTGGCAGAGAGCTGAGTGCCAGTTTTCGTCTAAATTATACCAGACACGAAGCAAGGGATTTCCTCGTTGCTCTAACCCTCCTTGTGTCTGGTCAGTATATGTGAGAAACAAGAGCGTCTCATCTATCAGTTGGTTTTCAATCACTGTTCACCCCTGCTATTTGTGCTTGTGTCAATGTGGTTATTAAAATGCATGAAGAACTCGTAGCTATTTCACAGCAGCATTTAGTTAAGTCTTATGAACTTGGGCATTCCAAAGCACAAGGGTTGTACCTAGTTCGACACTGCAGTGTCCAGTCACAATTATCCTTCGCAAACCACAAATCATCGCTTGAATACTTCACAATCTATCACCTCTCGATCATCATTCCCAAAAGAAATGACGATGCCCCATTATGGGCTCCCTCTTGAATGCAACTGCCTCTCAATTTTCTTCACCTAGCTGAACTGTCCGCTAAGCCAGTTGGGGACGCACTGCAGTGGGCCATGGTCCCGTGTATTCCTTTCGCATTATACTCGTATCTTGAACATTGAACGTCAGCACACCTCTCATATCAATGATAACGTCTTGTAAGGCGGAATTGCTATCACAAATGGTATGGAGCGCGCCATGTTCTACGAGATTGCGAACCAGGTTCTTGCCCCAGTACCCACAGCCAACAACAGCTATATTTCTATCCATCTACCATCACAATCTTAGTATGTTCTTATTTCTTAGCTTCCTTGTAGCTCCCCTCGTGTCAAAAACAAAGCTAGACTTTTGGGCTATATCTTTGTAATCGTAGCAGGTGTGGTCAGTTGCTATCACCACGCAGTCTGCCGAGGCCAGTTGCCTGTCTGTAAATTCCACAGATCTCAAGTTCTCTTCGGAGATTCTAACACTCGCCACATATGGGTCATTGTAGGATACGTTTGTCCCCTTTTCCCGCAAGAGGCTAATCAGCTTCAAAGAGGGCGACTCTCTCACGTCCTCTCCATCCCTCTTGTATGCAACCCCTAGCACCAACACCTTGGCCCCGTGCAAACTCTTGCCTTTAGAGTTCATGGCATCCGATATGCGGGAGACGACGTAATAGGGCATATGCTCATTAATGTCTGCGGCGAGTTCGATGAACCTGGTATGGAAGTCAAACTCCCGGGCTTTACTTGCCAGGTAATAAGGGTCAAGTGGGATGCAGTGCCCACCGATGCCGGGACCGGGATAAAAGGGCATGTAGCCAAAAGGCTTGGTTGAGGCGGCGTCAATAACTTCCCAGACACTTAAACCCATCTTCTCACAGAGCAAGGTAAGTTCGTTAACTAGGGCTATGTTCGCACTACGAAACACGTTCTCAAAGACCTTGGTCATCTCGGCAACTTCAGGACTTGAGACCGGGACGACTCTGTCCGCAATTTGATTGTACAAGAGCATAGCCAGTTTTGTAGATTTGGTATCTATACCACCCACCACCTTCGGCGTGTTCCGAATATTGTAGTTCTTGCTACCAGGGTCGATCCTTTCTGGAGAGAAGGCAAGATAGAAATCGCGTCCTGCCTTGAGGCCGGAGCGTTCTAGAATTGGTAGCATTACCTCTCGAGTGGTGCCTGGATAGGTTGTGCTCTCGAGAACCACTAATTGCCCTTTCTGAAGGTATCTGGAGACCACTTCGGACTCACTAATGACATAAGAGAGCTCGGGGTCTTTGGTTTTGGTAAGCGGAGTGGGCACGCAAATACAGATGGCGTCAACCTCCTTGATTCTGCTCTGGTCAGTAGTGGCCTCTAACAACCCTTCCCTGACCGCTTCTTTGAGGACTTTGCTATCTACATCAACTATGTAAGACTGTCCCTTATTAACCCAATCCACTCGCCTTTGCTGAACGTCGACGCCGAGCACTTTTAAACCAGCTTTGGCGAAGGCCAGAGCCAAAGGCAAGCCGACATAACCCAGGCCGATAATACAGACACCAGTCTTATCGGTGATTTTTGACTGGCTCAATCGTGCTTTCTTCATTTTGCTTAACTCCAGTACCAACGACTGCTAACCTATTACGTTTTGACTTTTTAAGCAGTTTAGCAGAAGAGTATTTGGCAACGCAAACCATCATTGCGAGGCACACCCCTCTTCTGTCATTGCGAGGCACGACAGTGCCGAAGCAATCTCGGGTAGGTATACGGCTTGCCACGCGGCGTTTACTCCTTCGACTTCACTCAAGACGAGCCTGAGTAGAGGAAAGATTCTGCGCGGAGCTTGTCTTGAGTGTTACGAGATCCTTCTCTTTGCTCAGGATGACAAAATGAAGGGGTAAGAGTGCCAAGCGGTGAAGGGCTCAGAGTGACAAGAAAGAGGAGCCGAAAGTGGCACTCCACCCTGTCATTGCGAGGCATGACAGTGCCGAAGCAATCTCGGGGATTACCACATCCCGATTGCATCGGGGCTCGCAATGACGAAAGTGGGTAGGATACCAAGAGGGCTCAATAAGCAGTCTTATGTTTTCCAGCTTCCCGTTGGAGAGGTTATCAAGGATTATTACCTTGTGCCGGTGCTTCAGCATTTCCCCAGCCAGATGACAGCCCACAAATCCCGCCTCACCAGTGATGAGGCTGTGTCTTTACTCAAGACTCACCTGAGCCAAGATACTCAAAAATCTTCACACTAGGCAATGTCTGCCCCCCCGGTAGTGTTGTTGTAGCCTCGGATGAATGTACAAGCTTATAGCTACTCAATTCTTCAAGGGGCACGGGGCTACTAAGGGGGTCTGCGCTCACTATTCTATAGTTTCCGGATGTCTGGCTTGATATATAGGCTTCGGCTTCTTCATAAGTAGCAAAGGACTGGGCATTAGTGACTGCCTTATACTTCTCTCCTCCGCTGGCTACCTTCTCGTCGTAAGATATGACTATCGATTGCGTAGGAGTCACGGCTTTGCCATCAAAGTTGTAGAGCCTAGCCACAGTGGATTGGTAGTAAGCGGGGTACCACAAAAGCCCCCATTGCCCTTGCCCACCCGTTTGCGCCGCCGGAATGTAATAATATTCAAAAAACTCGCTTTCGTTTTTCCCAGCCCAGTCTACCATGGCGTAGAACTTTGAAGTTGCCATTAACGAGTCAATCACCACATATTTAGTAACTTCCTTGTCTGCAACTTCGTTAGCTGAGGTTTCATTCTGGGCAGTGAAGAACTTGCCAGCTTCAACAGCCCCAGCCTGGCTAGGATTGGCATTCGGTATGCGATGGGCAATTTGCATTATAAAGTAGCCATAGTCCCACCAGGACATCACGGCATAGGTGGTATCAGGATATTTAAACTCAGCCTGTGGCGGGTATAGCTCATAATAAAAATTGGGGTCACCAAAAGGTTCGGGACTGGTATCCTTTAGCCACAGAAGCGAGTTATACCACCCCGCGTCCATAATAGGTGACGCTTCAGCAAGTGGCCGTGTGTATCCAATGTAAAGATCGCCGACAATCTTAGTAGGTTCCTTCCCCCACAACCCAATATTTGGGAAAAGGACAACGAAAAAGAGGACTATTCCGACAATGATGACACTTACCCAGGCACCTCTGGGCTGCATAAATGTTTTTGGCTTCGCTTTCTCCCTAACTTTCTTTTTCTTTTTTTTGAATTTTTTGACTGCTTCCACTACTTCTTTAGGCTTAGCGAGCAATTTACTTAAGCCAGCAATGTCCAGCATTTTCCATGAGAAATACCCTGTGAGCAAGGCCACGTTTATGGCATAGTAGTAACCGAAGCGGCGCTGCCCCAAGATTGCTATCAACATTATTATGCTCCACACCAGGAACAAGGTTTTGTCAGCACTTTTTTCCTTAATAGCGATATAAATAAGATAAAGAAAGATGAATGAGAAAAGGAAGGAAGTGTTGAAGTTGGCCCAGGCCATCGATGCGGTCAGGGGATGCACCTCCAAAACAGTCAGCATAGCGCCACTCGGGGCGAAGACGGCGCTAAATTGGCTGAGCATGGATTGAAACAAGGAGGGATTGATGGCATGAAAAGCAGCAAGACCAATTCCAGCCAGTCCCAGCAAGGCTAAGGGATAGTAAACAGGCTTCAAAGTCCTGCCTGCCATGAGTCGTGAGATAACGCTTAATGCTACAGGTGTCACTATGGCAACCAACATAGCGGTATGATAAATATCGAGACTACCTACACCTAATATGGGAAGAAGCATGAGATAGGCGATAAGAAAAACAAGAATGCCTACAATACACAGGTAGTCCGTCGATTTACGCCTTAAGTGGTCCACGACGAACTGAATCACCAGGTACACAAATATAACGAAGACGAACATCGGCCCACCTATCCAGGTCAGGAGATAAATACCCAAGAAGACGCCAGCGAGCAAGGTATAGACGAGAGGCTTGGTGATAGTTGACCAGTCTCTCCTGAAAATATGGCCGAAGGAAATCTCTCTTTCTCGAGCTCGCTTGATGGCCATTATTAGAAAGAGCGCGCATACGGTGCTAAACAAAACTTCAGCTACATGGTGGTCGGTAAAGCCAAGCAGGGAACGATTCAGAAATTCGCCAGGCAAGATGGCAGCCAAGGCGGCTGAAATTACGCCCACCCAGCGATTAAACAGTTCCTTGCCGATAAAGTATACCGGGATAAGCGTTAAAGTGCCCAGAATAGCCGGCATGTAAGCACCCACCGCTTCTATGATATGCAGAGTTGGCGCGCCACGGCTAACAAGCAGAATAATGGCAGCGATAATCCAGTCGAAGAATGGTCGAGCAAGTCCTCCACCACCACCAGGGTAAAGCATATAAGGGTCAAAAGAATTAAAGTGGGGAAAGTTCTTAACCACAACTTCTATGTTGCGTATGTGCCAATAGGCATCAGTCTCTCGAAACCAGACCCAGCCATTGACAAAAACTTGGTGATAAGGCAGGTATATGCGTATGTACAAGGAGATGCCACAGATGACTGCCAAGATTATGCCCACTATGGCTATTGTGGGAAGTCTTCGTTTCTGCTCTGGACTCTGCTCGCTCACTTAAAATTCTCGCAAGGAAAATATCTTGCCAGCCTAAATATCTTCTCCATTATAAACTTACCACGCCTGATATTACAACACACTACAACCCATCAACTCCTCGAAGCAAAGATAGCTTCATAACATCAATTTGCTATTCCAAGCCCTCCGCTCCTTGTCATTGTGAGCGAAGCGAAGAATCTCTCAGATTCTTCGTCGTCCCGATTCACCAGGATTCCTCAGAATGATATTGCTAAACGCTCTCGCTGAGACAGCCTGTTGAACCAGAAGCCAGATTTAACCTATAATTGCACAATGCGAACTTATCGCGCCATCAATTTAAATGCCCTGTGGTTTTTAATAGCCCTAAATGTCTTAATCTTCGTAGTCGAGTTGATGGTTGGTGGGTATCCCATCACAGTGACTAACCCAGTTGTCCTTCTTCTTGGCTTGAACACCGCGCAGCTCTCTCAACAACCCTGGACCATTATAACCAGCGTATTTGTCCACGGCGGTTTTGCCCATATTATATTCAATATGATAAGCCTGTATTTTCTAGGAAGCTTCTTCCTCCGGGCAGCAGGAGAGCGAAGTTTCTTGGCGGTATTTTTTCTGGGAGGGCTGGCGGGAAATCTCCTCTTTGTCCTTCTCGCTCCATTTTCAATAGGGATAGGAGCCTCGGGAGCTATTTTTGCCATTGGTGGAGCGCTGGCAGTAATGGTCCCCAAGGTGCCAGTTCTCATACTTCCCATCCCTGTCCCCATGCCACTCTGGGTAGCAACCATAATCCTCGTCTTCCTTTCTTTCATCTTCGCCGGGATAGCCTGGCAAGCTCATATTGGGGGTTTGTTGCTGGGGCTATTAGCGGGTTTCATTCTTAAAAAAAGAAGACAAATCTACTATTTTTGACCTTTTAAGCCACTCAATTAAACTTATAATCTTCCGCATAATTTCGTGTAAAACCCTCTCCCTCTAAGGGAGAGGGTGAGGGTGAATTTTCCCCCTCTCTTTAACTCTCTCCCGCAAGGGGAGAGAGAATTATTTATAATGATTTATGCAATTAACTATAGAGCAAATTTATGGGGTCGATAAAAGATGGAGGTAAAACAAATTCGCTTGAGGGCTGATGGGCTTGAGCTTGCCGGCGAGCTTCATGTTCCGTCAAAGGATAAGGTCCACCCTGCCTTGTGCATCTGCCATGGCATTCCCGCTGCTCCTGCTGACCCCACCAACAAGGGCTATGCACTGCTGGCGCAGCACTTCTGCCATGCTGGCTTCACCACCTTAATCTTTAATTTCCGGGGAACGGGAAAGAGCGAAGGCAACTTAGACATCCTAGGCTGGAGTCGGGATTTACAAGCCGCTCTTGATTTCCTCTATAACCTGAAAGAGGTAGATAAGACCTGTTTTTGCTTACTGGGATTTAGCGGAGGGGCAGCGGTTTCCGTTTATGCCGCCGCTTATGACCCTAGAGTATCTGCAGTAGTAACCTGTGCCTGCCCTGCAGATTTTCGCCCCCTTCGCCAAAGAGAAAGGGCTCTAAACAGCATACAACGGTTTCGCCAAATAGGAGTCATCAGAGATAGAGATTTCCCACCCTCGGTAGAAGAATGGGAAAGAGGATTTGACATCATCTCTCCCATCAAGTGGATTGACAAAATTTCCCCCCGCCCCCTGCTTCTGGTTTATGGAGATGCCGACGAATTAATACCCCTGGAGCATGTACACAAGCTCTACCAGAAAGCTAAAGAGCCCAAAGAGTTAAAAATAATAGCCGGTGCCAAGCATAAAATGCGCCTGGAACAGGCAGCCATGGACTTTGTTCTAGAGTGGTTAAAGGCCAGATGCTGAACTCCTAAATCTAAGGGGCTTCTTATTTTGCTCGTGTTGTACGGAAGTCAGCCCTTCGCTTTGCCAACCTGCTTTGTCAGCCAGTACTCGATACTGTCGGCCAGAGCCAGCCAGCTAGCTTCGATGATGTTAGTGGAACTACCTACCGTCCGCCAGTTTTCCCTGCCGTCGCTGGACTCAATGAGCACTCGAACTTGCGATTCAGTGCCGGCGGTTTCTTCGAGGATGCGCACCTTATAATCAATAAGTTTTACAGCAGTCAAGTCAGGATAGAACTGGAGCAAAGCTTTACGCAGAGCCTGGTCGAGGGCGTTGACCGGGCCATCGCCTTCAGCAGCCGTATGCACTACTCTATTATCCACCTTGACCTTGATAGATGCTTCTGACAACGGCTCTTCCTGGTTTCCTTTAGTGGGCGGACGGCGCCGTTTCTCCACCACAACCATGAAGTCAACTAACTCGAAAGGTGGCTGATAGTCAGGCTGAACCCGGCGAAGCAGAAGGTCGAAAGACGCCTCGGCAACATCATATTGAAAACCCTGATTCTCTAATAACTTAATTTGCTTTAGGACCTCCTCAATTTCCTCGCCTTTAGGGACAGGTAGTCCACGCTCTTTAGCTTTAGAGATAATACTTCCTTTCCCGGCTAGTTCGGAAACAACAACATGCGGGCGGCTGCCTACTAGAGTTGGCTTTATATGCTGGTAGCTATCTTCCCATTTTATTAAGCCTGATACGTGAATCCCAGCCTTATGGGTGAAGGCATAATCGCCAACATAGGGAAGTCGGTCATAATGAGGCATGTTAGCCAGCTCTGATATATAGCGAGAGACGTCGCTGAGCTTGCTTAGCTGCTTGTCAGTGATGCAATCAACGCCCATCTTAAGTTTCAAAGTCGGTATGATGGAACAGAGATTGGCGTTGCCACAGCGCTCACCATAGCCATTCATGGTCCCTTGGACCTGAATAACCCCCGCTTCCACGGCAGCCAGAGAGTTAGCTACAGCAAGCTCGGCATCATTATGGGTATGAATACCCAAAGGGACAGGGCTTACCTTTTTAACAGCTTTAATAGCCTTCACTATCTGTTGTGTCAGACTGCCACCATTGGTATCGCAAAGAACCACGCATTCCGCACCAGCTTTAGCCACAGCCGTCACCACCTGCAAGGCATATTCAGGATTATCTTTATAGCCATCAAAGAAATGCTCGGCATCGAAGAAAACCCTGAGCCCTTTTGCACTAAGGTAACTTATGGAATCTGTAATCATGCTGAGGTTTTCTTCCAGTGTCGTTTCCAGAACCCGGGTTACCTGCTTATCCCAGGCTTTTCCTACAATAGTGACCACCTTGGTTTCGGCCTTAAGCAAAGCCTGGAGATTAGCATCTTTTTCTGCCCGGCAATTTGAGCGCCTGGTGCTACCAAAGGCAACCAGGGTTGAATGAGCCAAACGCAAATTCTGTGCCTGGGCAAAGAACTCGGAATCCTTGGGGTTAGAGCCTGGCCAGCCACCCTCTATGAAGTTAATGCCCAGTTCATCCAGCTTCTGGCAAAGCTTGAGCTTATCCTCGACGGAAAAAGAAATGCCTTCCTGTTGGGCTCCATCCCTCAGAGTTGTATCATAAAGCTGCACTGTTATCACGAAAAATTCCCTTAACCTTTCACTTTCTGAGCAATCAAATCTCCCATCTCTTTTGTGCCTACTTTGGTTTCCCCTTCCGACATTATATCGTAGGTTCTATAGCCTTGCTCCAGGGTAGCGAGGACAGCATTTTCTATAGTCCGTGCTTCAGTTTCCAAAGCAAGGGAATAACGAAGCATCATAGCTACGCTTAAGATAGTGGCAATAGGGTTAGCCAGGTTTTGCCCTGCTCGACTGGGAGCACTGCCGTGAATTGGCTCATACATACCGAAGGTTCTTCCCTTGGGAATTCCTGCCAAACTAGCCGAAGGAAGCATACCCATGGAGCCAGCCAGCATGGAAGCCTCGTCGGTGAGTATATCTCCAAACATGTTTTCCGTAACCAGAACATCAAATTCACCAGGGCGCTGAATAAACCTCATAGCACAGGCATCAACCAGCATATGCTGGAGCTCAACATCGGTGTAATCAGCGGAAATTTCTATGGCAATTTGCCGCCATAAACGGGACGACTGGAGAACATTGGCTTTGTCCACGGAAGTTAGCTTCTTCCGGCGGCTGAGAGCTAACTCAAAGCCCACCCTCAATATGCGCTCAATTTCAACCTCGGAATAAGCTAAAGTATCAACTGCCTGCCTTCCCTCCGTAGTTCGCCACTGTTTTTTGGGCTGACCAAAGTAAAGCCCGCCTGTAAGCTCTCTAACCACTACCAAATCAACTCCTTTAACAACCTCCGGCTTGAGGTTAGTAGAATTCACCAGCATAGGGAAGACTTTTACGGGGCGCAAATTAGCAAACAGCCCCAGCCCTTTGCGCAAAGCCAGAAGCCCGTCCTCAGGGTGGACTTTGGCTTGAGGGTCATCCCATTTAGAACCGCCAACTGCGCCGAGCAGCACCGCATCGCATTGTTTACACATCTTCAAGGTCTCATCGCTGAGGACTGTACCTGAGGTATCTATGGCAATGCCCCCTATTAAACCATCATGGAGGCGAAAGCTATGCCCGAATTTCTCACCCACAGTTTGCAAAACCTTCAGCGCCTGGGCTATTACCTCAGGACCAATACCATCGCCGGGCAAAACCGCAATATTAAATTTCATACCTATTTCCTCTGTAATTTAGCCTTAGTATATTCAATCAGCCCGCCGGCATTGATGATTCCCATCATAAATTCAGGATAGGGATTGGCGATGAACTTCTTGTTTCTAGAAATATTTTTAATTTCGCCGCTGGAGAGCTCCACTTCCAGAATATCACCAGCCTCTGTTTCCTTTACGGCTTCAGCACATTCCAAAAGGGGCAAACCGATGTTTATAGCGTTGCGGAAGAAGATGCGAGCAAAGTTTTGGGCAATAATACAGGATATACCACAGGCTTTGATAGCCAAGGGAGCATGCTCTCGAGAAGAGCCACAGCCAAAGTTCGTGGTAGCCACTATGATATCTCCAGGGGCAACCCTGGCTAGAAACTCAGGGTCAATATCCTCCATACAATGCTTTGCCAGTTCCTTAGGCTGGGAAATATTGAGATAACGGGCCGGAATAATGACATCAGTATTGACATCAGCGCCGAACTTATGAACTTTACCCTTTAATTTCAAGATTACGCTCCTCAATCTAACGTTTCTTAATTATATATTCGCTTTGCCCTCTTTGGCTAGGATAGGGCATTTATACGCTTCTTAAGTGATTATGTCAACTTTACTTCCCTTTAGCAAGCTTATTGGCTTTCCATTAGAGAGAAAAGGGGGTGTGACCTAGAAGTTGTGTTCCTCAGCTCCGAATCAAAACACACTGGCAAATACACATAAACTAAGCCCTACCACTCCAAGCAGGCATCTTTGCCATACGCTCTTTGGCTGCGCTCTCGGCAGTTTTTCTATCCATCTTCTGAGACATCACCATGAAGTTGACCATGCCCTCAAACACCTCTTTATAGCTTTTGAGGCTGCCATCCGGGTTCGAACAGTATACACAGTATAGGTTCTCCGGGTTTCCTCCGCCAAAATCTTCAGGCTTAGTCATGGGCATGCCGCAGCTCATACAGACCTTAACAGCCTGGGAGACCTGGTTAAACGTCAGCTTATATCCGTTAATATCCTCGACCGTAAAGTCCCTGATGCCATACGGTTCGTCTTTTATGTCAACTACAACCTTAACGCCTTTGTTTTTCAATTCTCTGTAATATTCATCTATATCCCCGTCGATTTGCATATACAAATTCACACCAATGCCCAGCTTTTCTTTAGCACCGATACTCACATTTTTGGCCGGTATGAACATGATAACCATCCCATCTTTAGAAAGGTCGGCATACTCCGGGTTGTCAGCGTCAGGGAAAGCCATCCCTATCTTAAATCCCAGGGAATCTCTGTAGAATTGAATCGTTTGCTTCATATTTCTTACAGCTAACGTCGGGGAAATAACACCCATTTTTAACCTCCTTAGTTTTTATTTGCCTAATATATTACAACGTTAATTTAGTTTCAGGTTCACAAACGCTTTATTCAGACAACAATGTTATTAGTTATAAAGTATGCACAAGGTATATCCAGCTAAGCAAGAGTTCCGAAGTCACCAGAATCTAATAGTCACCAATACCTTTTCCCTTCAAGGAAGCTACCAATACCTGCTTTGTTGATTTTCCTTAAATTCTTTATATGCGCATCTCCATGAACTGGCTTTAGGAAATCTAATTTTTCACATGTTTCAAATTCATCGCATTCCCAACAACCATCAATACCTTTCTGCTGACAACATTTTCTTATTTGACAGAAAGGCGGGCCACCACCACCTTTGCAGACATTTTTGCATCTTAACCTAACCAGCGCTCCCAGGACTTCATAACATTCCTTATAATGCTGGAATTCCTTAAAGGGGATCCCTTCAGCTACTCTATCAAACTTTGCCTGCCTCAGTTCTTTTCTAAGGTCTCTGGATAAATCGGCAACCTTTCCTTTATAGCTAAAGCAATCTCCACAATAAAGACCACAATAGGCGATTAAGTTTCCATCTCTTTCACGCATTTCTTCTTCTCCTTCCGTTACTTAAATTAGAGCCGATAAAGTTTCAAGTATATTTGAAGTTTGCCCATCAAGACGATCCGGGGGAATCTCCGCCTCCTATCCATTGTTGGGCGGCGGGTTGCCTCTCTTTTTATTTTATTGACTTCTCAGTCCTCACCTTCAACCGTGGAATAAACATGGGGACCCTCTTCTTGTATTCAACATAATCCTTACCAAGACGTCTTTCCAATTCCCATTCCTCAACTGCTTTTAATTCCCACACGTTAAACAGAATAAATAGCGGGGTGAATATAGAAACAAGGGAGATTGACCTAAGTAGAACACCGAGTCCAAACAACAAGACAAACACACCTGTGACCATAGGGTTTCTGACATGGGCGTAGGGGCCAGTGGTAACCAGTTTAGGCGGTGGATTGAAAGGCACAGGTGTTCCCTTTACTCTGATAAAGTGCCAAACTGACCATATCATTAAGAACAGCCCAACAGCAAGGATAGGCGCGGATACAATAATATTCAAAGATGCAGGAAGGAGTTTGGGAAACCCCAAGAATTTATCCACTTGGAGAGCAACAAAAATGAATAGGGCTATAAGGCCAAAAAAGAAGACTATCCCCGCAGGGGTAAGAAGGTTTCGCATCTTACGGCTGCCTGTCGACGCTCTATAGAACATTCCAATCAATCTTTCACGTAAATTCAAAATATCCACCTCTGTTCAAGACAGCCTTTCGCTTAATGTTTTCAGGTTTTGCAAGGCCGCCGCACTCGGCACCTGACTGTATGGGTGGCTAGAAGCCTACATATTAACCCACAATTTCCTCAGGGCTGGCGATCCTTCCCAGGATGGCGCTGGCAGCGGCTACTGTGGGGCTGGCCAAGTAGACTTCGGACTCAGGGCTGCCCATTCTGCCGACGAAATTGCGGTTGGTGGTGGCAATACAACGCTCACCGGCAGCCAAAACTCCCATGTATCCGCCGAGGCAGGGTCCACAGGTCGGCGTACTTACAACTGCTCCAGCCTTTACAAATATCTCGATTAACCCCTCCCGCAGTGCTTCCAGATAAACCCGCTGCGAGCCAGGAATAATAATGCATCTCAAATCAGTATGTACTTGCCTCCCTTTAAGCAATGCAGCCGCCGCCCTCAAGTCGCCAAGGCGACCATTGGTACAACCGCCAATCACTACCTGGTCAAGTTTTATGTCACCCACTTGACTCACAGGCTTGGTATTGGAAGGGAGATGAGGAAAAGCTACCTGAGGTTCAATTTTAGATACGCCATATTCAATAATTTTGGCATATTGGGAGTCTTCGTGTGATTGAGATTCTTCGCTTCGCTCAGAATGACCAGGAGAAAGGTCAGAATGATATTGATGAGGGTGCTCCTTTACATATTCTTCAGTTTTTTTGTCCACGTGGAAGATGCCTGCTTTGGCTCCAGCTTCAATAGCCATATTCGCCATAGTGAAGCGCCCATCCATTGGTAACTCATAGATTGCTTCACCGGTGAACTCCATAACCGAGTAAAGTGCTCCATCAACGCCAATGTCGTTGATGGTATAAAGGATGAGGTCTTTGCCACTCACCCATTTAGGCAATTTCCCATGGTAGATAAACTTTATAGTTGGCGGCACCTTCATCCAGATCTCGCCGGTGGCCATAGCCACGGCAATATCGGTTGAGCCCATGCCTGTAGCAAAAGCGCCCAATGCTCCATATGTACAGGTATGGGAATCAGCACCGACAACAAGCTGGCCGGGCAAAATCAAACCTTGCTCAGGCAGGAGCACATGTTCGATCCCCATACGTCCAACTTCGAAGTAGACTAATCCTTGCTCTTTAGCAAATTCACGCATAAACTTGGCTTGCTCCGCAGACTGTATATCCTTGTTAGGGCAAAAGTGATCAGGAACCATGACTACCTTCGCTGGGTCGAAAACCTTAGATACCCCAAGCTGCTGAAATTCCTTTATAGCCAAAGGCGCCGTTACATCATTAGATAAAACCAAATCAGCCCGGGCATTGACAAACTCTCCAGCGCTTACCTTTTTCTTGCCGCTATGGGCTGCCAGAATCTTTTCAGCTAAGTTCATCACGAAAGCCTCTCTTTCCCGCTTAACACAATAACATTATCAGCTACTTTGTCGTATAAATTGCTCAGCGTGAATATGATGATCTGATAATCCGAGGCCAGCATTTTGAAAAAGTTTAGCGTTTTATCCAGACGGACGGAGTCGAAATTAACAAAAGGGTCATCCAGTATCAAAGGCGGCTTCTTATCGCCAAATATCAACCTTGCCAGAGCGAGCCGAAATGCTAGATAGAATTCATCAATTGCCCCCCCACTTAAGTCCTCGGGCTTAGCCCAGTCTTCTTTCTCATCCGAATATACCCCAAACTCCAAGGCTTCTTTGTTAACTCTTACCTGCTTATACTTGTCATTGGTAAAGACAGCCAAATATTTCTGAATCCCTTTCTCCAAAGCTTCCCCAGCTGACGATAGAATCTCAGTTCTGGCCTTAGAGATAACATCCCTCGCTAATCCATAAACTTTCACCTTTTTCTCTTCGTTTTTCAAAGCTTCACGAAGTCCTTCCAGTTCCTCCTCCAGTCTAATTTGGTCCTCTATGTTAGATCTTGCTTGCTCGATGATTACTTCGCAGCGCCTTTTTTGTTTCTCAAGTTCAGCTTGCTTGGTTTCTAAACTCCGAACCTTCCTTTCTAGTTCAATGTATTCTTCCGGACTCAGACGTGTTCCGATCAAATCATCGGTGAGCTTCGCCTGCTCAACCGCTAATTTCCTAGCTACCTCAGTCCTCTGCTTCTCAACATCCTGAATTGTCTTACCACTTAACATCCCCTCTAACCGGTTTCCTGCCTTCTCTTTTATCTCACGCCAATGATAGAAATCTCTTTCCTTCTCATTAAACTCGGCAACTGTGTTACATTTAGCCTTAGCCAGCAACTCTTGTTCGTTTTTACCGAGGTTACCGAGAGCTTCCCTCATGTCTTGAATGCGCCCTTCAATAACGGAAATATTGGTCTTATCTCGAATGAGGGCATTTCTTGCCCACATGGTTACGGCCAGAAGAGCTGCACCCAGAATTATTAAGCTCAAGAAATAGGACGGGCCAACTAGGACTCCAATTATCCCGCCCGCCAATATTATTATCGAAGTAGCTATACCTCTCTCTAAACCAAGAAATCTAATAGATTTTCTTCTATCCAATTTTTCTTTCGCACCAGCCAGTTCCTTCTCGCGCTGAGCTATATCTTTCTCAATGTCCTCACGTCTATTCTGGATTGCATCCAACCCTTTTCTAAGGTCCGAAACCCGTTGCTTATCTTTCAAGTCTTCAATAGCCTTAAGCGCTTCATCTGCTTTCTTAAAGTCTTCTTCCTGGTTCCTTATCCTACTAAGTAGTTCTTCCACGCTATTGTAATCTTTAGTCAACCTCTCTATAGCTGCCTCAATTTCTTTACGCTCTCTATTTTTCTCCAACAAAGCCTTGGCATTCTCATATTGCTCTTTGACCTGAGTCAGTTGCTTGTCCACCTCCACTAGCTCAATTTTTCGCGCTTCAACTTTGGCGACCTCTTCTCTAACCTCATCACATCTGCGTGAAGTATCTTGTAGTTTGCTTTTGAGGCTTGCCAGAATACCTGGATTTTTTGCCAATTTATCCAGCCCTCTCTTTGCTTCAGCGATTTTGCTATCCAACTTCTGTATCACTTGCGAGGCAAGGGTGCTTTCTTTACCCCCACTCACAACTTCCTCCAAGCTTTCGTTAATTTCCTTCTTACCCGATGAGATTGCTCTTACCTCGGCCTGACGAATACAGGAAGTGCATAAAAAGAGCCTATCGGAATTGGTCCCCAGTAGCTCAGCCATTTTCTCTGAAACTTTTTTGAAAGTATCAAGCTCTTCTCGGGTATTATCACAAATAAGCCTGACGGTTCCTTTGTCAAAATCCTTCTCCAGCAAATACCTATTCCCTTTATCCTCAAACTCAAGGCTAGTTTGACAGTGCCTAGTTGAGCCCCAGGAAACATAATCTTTAAGCTCCTTCGCAGTGCTTCTCGGATTATGAAAAAGGGCAACAATGATACCTTCGAGTAAAGTGGACTTCCCCATTTCATTCAGCGGACCTTTGACCACATTTATCCCAGGGCTGAACTGAGCTGGAAAATCAACAAATCTCTTGAAGTTTTTGAGTTCAATTCTTTTCAACCGCATTATAAGACTTCCTTCCCGTCCAGAAGAGCTATGCCATACTGAAGGGCATTCTCAGCAATGTCTTTATCTTCTCCCGCCGAGCTCTCAATTTGTCCTTTCATTAGCTTAATAAATCTACTCCTAATCAACCGCTCTTCATCCTCTGTGACCTCTGCTGACTTCGGATGAGATTTATCCATAACACTAAGATAAAAAAATTTCTCGCCCAATTCAGTTTCCAATTCCTCAGGATTTACTATAAGTTCGGCATCGCGAAGCCCCTTAAGAGTGGCTCTTCTTACCAGATTTTGATTTGCCCCCCCAGAGATTCTCGCTTTTAGCGTCGCCAGGTCTTGTATTTCACTCATGTCTATCCCTACTTCATCATAGTCCCGAAGCCCAAGCTTTTTGGGTTCAACATTAACCTCGCCTGAGTCCGAGAGGCTAACCAAAAGCACTCCACCCTTCTCTTTTTGGTCAGGTATCCACTCCGGCGGGCCGGAATACCAGGCTGGAGGCTTCTTTGAGCATTCATAGATCTCGTGCCAGTGCCCCAGGGCCAGATAATCCATGCCACTGGCTTCAACTTCTTCAAGCCTGAAGACATGGTCATCCTCCACTGTCTTCCCTGGGATATAGAATGACCCGTGAGCCATAGCGATATGGAACTTGCTTGAGGTTGAATGCTTGAGCCCTTTCAGTGGGCTTATGTAAGACCTATTACTTAGATTTGGTTTCCCATATACCGTTAAATCGAGACCGGGATACTCCTTGCAGGATATATTTTCATCAGCAAAAATCTTTAGATTGGAGCATTTCCCTTCAAAGTCAACCTTTCTGTAAATTGACGAGGAATCAAGAGAATCATGCGTGCCAGGGATAAGGCAGACTGGAATATTATTCTGATTGAGCAAATTAAATTGCTCTATTACCAAATCTATATTTCTTTGTGGTTGCTGATTAGCATCGAATAGGTCTCCGGCAATTAAAACGATGTTTACCCTTTCATTTATAGCAGTAGCAATAACATTCTTGAATGTCGCTCTCAGTTGTTCCCGTTGGGAGACACCCTTACTTCCCAGACCCGAGAACTTTGCCCCTAAGTGAATATCGGCGGTGTGCAAAATTTTGAGCATGGTTAATGCCTCTATGTAAAGGAAAACGCCAAAATCTTCAAGCCATAGTTCTCATCGAGGTTGCTTCGCTTTGCTTGCAATGCTTTCTTAGCCACGAACCTTAGGAAGAAATAAAACACCTACGGTGACCGCAGTTGCGATAACGGAGATCAGATACATTCCTGTCCCCGCAGCTAGACCTATGGCAGCAGTTATCCAGATGCTAGTAGCAGTGGTTAGCCCAGCTACTCCTTCCCCACGCAAACCCCGGAAAATAACACCAGCGCCGATGAAACCAACCCCAACTACCACCCCAGCAGCAACTCGAGAGATGTCCACCGCAGCACCACTAAACCCGTATATGGATACCAAGGTGAAAAGGGCTGCTCCAGAGCTAACTAATATATGCGTGCGTAGCCCCGCTGCCTTGCCTGCCCGCTCTCGCTGATAACCAATGCCCGCCCCCAAGCCAGCAGCCAATAAAAACCTCAATATCATTTCTAGCCAGGAACTCAAATTCATCACCTCCGCATTCAAAAAATCTCAAAGGGCTTAATTTCTAAATTCAAGAGCCTTTACCTCCGACATTACTACTCCCCTTTTTTGCTGCCAACAAACGATTTAGGGCATTCGTGTACGCCTTGGCACTGGCCACAATGATATCAGTGGCAGCGCCCCGCCCGGTATAAGTCACACCCTCGCTCTCTATCCGTATCAAAACCTCCCCGATGGCATCAATCCCCTCAGTAACCGATTTAACAGTGAACTCCGTGAGTCTATTAGGTATCCCAACTATGCGGTTGATAGCTTTATATACGGCATCCACAGGACCCGTGCCCAAAGCAGCATCAGCCAAACTCTTCCCATCCGGGCCAATGAGCCTAACTGTGGCCGTCGGGATACTATGATCACCGCAGGAAACTTCAACATGGTTAAGATGGTACACTTCGGTAACAGTGCGCAGTTCCTCGGCTATCAGAGATTCAATATCTCGGTCTGTGATTTCCTTTTTCTTATCCGCTAAAATCTTGAAGCCCTGAAAAGCGCGGTTTAAGTCTTCTTCGCTTAAAGTGTAGCCAAGTTCGGATAGTCTCTCCTTGAAGGCATGCCGTCCACTGGTCTTACCCAGCACCAGACTGCTCGAAGGAATACCAACTGATTTGGGGTCCATTATTTCAAAGGTTACTGGCATCTTGATAATGCCATCAATATGCAGACCGGACGAATGGCGGAAGGCGTTAGCCCCGACAATGGCCTTGTTAGGCTGAACGGCAAAACCAGTCATCTCGCTAACCAGACGACTTATCCGGTAAATTTGAGTCGTATCAATATTTGTGGTGAGGTTGAAGAAATCCTGACGAGTTTTTAGAGCCATGACAATCTCTTCCAGAGAAGCATTGCCCGCTCTCTCACCAATACCATTAATAGTACATTCAACCTGCCTGGCTCCACGCCTGAGTGCTTCCAGACTATTAGCCACAGCCAACCCCAGGTCATCATGACAATGCACGCTGACGATAGCACAGTTAATATTGGGGACATTCTCAAAGACCCCCTCAATAAGAGCACCGAACTGTTCAGGCATGGCATAGCCGACGGTATCAGGGATATTAACAGTCGTAGCGCCAGCCTCGATAACCGCCCGCAGGATTTGATAGATATATTCAGGCTCAGTGCGGCTGGCATCCATTGCCGAGAACTCTATATCATCGCAGTATTTCCTAGCATGCGCTACCGTATCACAGGACATCTGCAGGATTTCCTCCCGGCTCTTTCTGAGTTGATAGAAGAGGTGAATATCTGAAGATGATAGCACTATGTGGATTCGTGGGTGCTCAGCCCCTTTCACCGCTTTCCAGCTCTGGTCAACAGCCTTAAGATCGGCGTGGGTTAGCACACAGATTACCGGCGTGCGAATCTCTTTGGCAATGAGACTTACTGCCTCGAAATCACCCGGCGAAGTTACCGGAAAGCCAGCCTCGATGACATCCACACCCAGCTTCTCCAACTGTCTGGCTATTTCCAGCTTTTCCTGGAGGTTCAAGCTCGCTCCCGCAGCTTGCTCGCCATCTCGTAAGGTAGTGTCGAAAATGATGACCTTCTCCATAACTATCTCCCTTTTGAAACTCTGGTCAATTACCCACTTTCAATATCTGCGTGAAAAAGCCTAGCTCTTGGCCAAGAATTGCTTCTAAGTGAACAACAAGAATAGAATAAACGCCAAAGGCAAATTTGTCAACGACGGTGAAATCGAGGCATAATTAAGTGCTGGGAGGTAAACTTAAAAAATGGTACTGATAATAGACAATTATGATTCCTTTGTTTACAACCTCGCCCAATACCTGGGGGAACTGGGGTGGCAGCCAGTGGTCTATCGCAATGACCAGATTACTTTAGCTCAAATCGAAGAGCTAGCCCCCAGCCATATTATTATCTCGCCAGGACCCTGTACACCCTTAGAAGCAGGCATCTCCAACGAGGCAGTGCAGCACTTCGGTGGGAAAATTCCCATACTGGGCGTGTGTTTGGGTCACCAATGTATTGGCTACGTTTATGGGGGCAAAATTGGTCGGACATTGCCAGTCCACGGCAAGATCTCGATGATCCATCATGATGGCAAAACTATCTATCAGGGCTTACCTAATCCCTTTCCAGCAACACGTTACCATTCCTTAATTATCGAAACTGAGGGGTTCCCGTCCTGTCTCGAAGTCACTGCCAAAACTCCCGAAGGGATAATAATGGGGGTGAGACACCGCGATTATGTAGTGGAGGGGGTTCAGTTTCACCCCGAATCCATCCTCACCAAAGTAGGACACGATGTTTTGACCAACTTCCTTCGCTTTACCCATCCAGTTTGGGACGAAAGTCGAATACAAAATCCGAAAAGAGCAAAAGGCAAAAATCAAAATGCAAAATGACAAAGAAAAATTCAAAGACGGATTATTTTTGCTCTTTTAATTGTAATTTTAATTTTTTATCTTTGATTTTTGATATTGTTTAGAATTTAGTGCTTAGAATTTGGGATTCTTCTAAACGTGGCTGAAATTATTTATCTTAACGGCCAACTTATCCCCCGCTCCAAGGCTAAGCTATCTCCCTTCGACCATGGCTTCCTTTACGGATACGGGCTATTCGAGACCATGCGGGCTTACAACGGGTATATATTCCGCCTCGACCACCACCTCGCCCGCCTTCGCCGCTCTGCTGAGACCATTGGTCTCGCACATAGCGTCATTGCGACCCTGAACGTAGTGAAGGGGAAGCAATCTCTAGAAACCGCTTGCACGAAAACTTTAGAAGCTAATAAGCTCAAGGACGCCCGCCTGAGGCTTACCGTTTCGGCCGGAGAAGGCGACATGACGCCTGACCCCAGCACCTGTTCTAGCCCCACTGTTCTGGTCACCGCCCAAAATCTTGTTTCTCTGCCTCCGGAAAAATATGAATCGGGTTTTAAATCAGTGCTGTCTTCCCTGCGCCGTAATAGCCAGTCGCCCTTGTCCCGACTAAAGTCTACTTGTTATATGGAAAATATCCTCGCCCGCATGGCAGCCAGAGCTGCTGGATGCGATGAAGCTATCTTGCTCAATGAACAAGGCTACCTGGCTGAAGGCAGCAGTACCAATATTTTCCTGGTCATGAAGTCCCTTTCCCTCAAAGGGAGAGGCCAGGTGAGGGTGCTCATCACCCCTTCCCTAGAAAGTGGCGTACTGCCCGGAATCACCAGAGAGGCGATACTGGAAATAGCTCGGGCTGCAAATATCAAAACCCAAGAAAGACAGGTGGAGGTAAAAGAGCTAATTGAGGCTGAAGAAGCCTTCCTTACCAATTCCATACTGGAGCTTATGCCCCTGACCTGGTTTGAGGGCAAACCTATCGGCACAGGCAAACCCGGCAAGCTGACCAGAAAACTGATAGCCGCCTATAGAAAACTCATAGACGAAGCATTACAATAGACAGGAAAGCCATGAATTCAAACAAAACAGGCGGGCTCCTTTTCGGAACAGGCGGTGTTCCCCTCAGCGCTGAATCTCGTTCCACAGAGGCCGGCATTGAGCGTATTGCCGAGCTCGGCCTCGGCTGCATGGAGGTGGAATTCGTCCAGGGGGTGAAGATGAGCCCTGATGTTGCTGCCTCTGTGGGAGAATTAGCCGCCAGAAAGAAGGTAGTGCTCACTGCTCACGGACCTTACTTTGTAAACCTGAACGCCGTCGAGCGGCAAAAAGTGCACATGAGCAAACAAAGGATACTGCAAACTGCTCGCATTGCTGCTCTTTTCGGTGCCAAAAGTATCACATTCCACGCTGCCTTTTATCTCAAAAATACTCCCGCCGAGACCTACACCGCGGTCAAAAAGCGTCTGCAAGAGGTGTTAAATACCCTGCAGAGAGAGGGAAACAAAGTGACGATTTCCCCCGAAGTTACCGGAAAACCCTCTCAATTTGGCACCCTGGAGGAACTACTTCAGCTCAGCAGCGAGATAGAAGGAGTTGCCCCTTGCATTGATTTTTCTCACTGGCATGCCCGGACGGGAAAGGCTAACTCCTATCAAGAGTTCCTCGCTATGTTGGACCAGGTTGAAAGGAAACTGGGCAGGCGTGGCTTGGATAACATGCATATCCACCTCTCCGGGATTGCCTACGGCAAGAAGGGCGAAATCAAGCACTTAATGCTCCCGGACTCAGACCTCCAGTATGCCGAGCTACTCAAAGCCCTGAAGGAACGGAAAGCAAAAGGGGTCATCATCTGCGAGAGCGTCCCTTATTTAGAACAGGATGCCCTGCTCCTCCAGCAGACCTACCGCGCCCTCCCCTAGCTAGCATTATTGAGACGCCAGGCAAAATTTGCCGGGTCCATCACTTGGGGACCGGGTACGAATTGTGTTTTGTCGCGATCAACGCTCACTTATCTCTCTCAAACAGCAGGTAATGATTAACGATATATGACAGTGGGCCCGTGCCCATGCCAGCTGTTTGATAAGTGTGGAGATGCCAGCCATTACTTTCCCATTCCTCAATCGTTTTCGCGACATCCTTATGATGCTTAACTTCGACACATTCGTACTTTTTCAATTTACCATCACCTCCATTGTCCATATGATATGAGGCTCTTTCTGAATAAGCAAGCGCTCTATTTCCCCATAATGAGCTAGTGACAATCGCACGAACTGTCAGATTGCTCAACATGCCTCGCAAAACGCCCACTCTTATCTTGACATCAGCCGGGGTTATTGTTAGAATGTCCATACAGATGGATGGAAGTCTGTATGGTTAGTAGGAGTATGTGATATGAAAAGAAAAGTAACCTTAGTATTTCACGATGAAGACCTTTACACGCAGCTGAAAATAGAGGCGATCAGAAGGCGTACAACCGCAAGCAACATCGTAGCAGATGCTGTACGGGAATGGCTGGAGAGCCATGAAGATGCCGAATTGTTGCCCGTAATTGATTCAGCCCGTGCCGAATGGAAAGAGAAGGGTGGGCGCCCGTGGTCCGAAGCAGAGCATGAATTAGAAGAATCAATTAGTCATCGAAAAGGGCGTGCCGGGGCAAAGCGTGTATAGAGTTGAGATTTCACCGGCTGCCGACCGCGACTTAGAAAGACTTAAGGGACGAATTCGCATGCAGGACTTTAAGCGATTGCGGAATACCGTCAGGAACTTAGCCGAGAACCCCCGTCCCCAGGGAGTCAGGAAGATAAAAGGCGCAGAAAAGGCTTATCGCATCAGGGTCGGCAATTACCGGGTGGTTTATGATGTTTATGACAGCGACAACCTGGTATTGATTTTGCAGGTGGCGCGCAGGAGTGAGACGACCTACCGCCAATAGCCCTGGTAATCAACGAGAGGCTGAAGTCCATCCCCAACTCCATTTACCCCGGCGAATTATGCCTGATTTGTGGCAGGCCTGACCGGTATGCTGTCCCCGGGGCTTGTGGCCAAGAGGTATAGCACTCAGGTAGAATCATTTCAAAAGGAAACAGCCTCCCTTCGAAAGAGAGACTGTCGAGCCAGGGCTACTCACCCTAGCGCTGTTGATTATGTGAGCGAAATAGCCAGGAGAGCCGCTAGGACAAGATGGGGGATTAGTCAATCAGGGTGAGGTGTTATGGCAATGATAATGATAATCGGTATTCGTCTTCCGTCTTTGCTTGTTTCATCTGGCCTGTAATGCCAAAACACCCTATAAGCCCTCGGCGTCTTCTGTTGAACATAGGCCTCAAAAACTTTAATGCCATAACGCCTGGTTAGTGATTGATACTCGTGGGTTTGTAAGGATTTTGCGCGAAGATTTGTTTCTAAATATCTTAGAGTTTTCCTTACTTGTTTCTGTACACCCTTAAGGGATGGGTCATTCTCAATGATTGTTAGTTGCTTGTCAGCTTCAAGCGTAAAACGTAGCTCACGGTGCGTCATTTACGTGTTCTGCAAATGAGCCACGATTTATTGTTTTCCCGTTTAGCGACTCACGTACGCCCCTATCAATCGAAGCTAAAATGTCTTTGTTTTCAAACACCCATAACTCAGAAGCAGGTATGCTTGCCTGCGGGTCCAGTATTATCTGCCCAAGGCTATTATGATATATAAAATATGTAATACCTTCTTGCACTACTGTTCTGGGCAAAACCACTCGCTTCCTGGAATCCGGCGTGACAGGCTTGCCCACTCTTACTAGATTTTGATCTTTTATTATAGTTGCCATCACATTTCCCCTTACACGTTAATCAATTGCTTTGTGGGTTGAACCCATTTCGCACCATTTCCCACTATCTTCACCGTTATTATAACATATGCCACAATTCTGTCAAGTCCTTGTGCTGGCTGACCACATGGGTAACACTGGACTACGGATTTTAGCAAGTTCCTTTTCAATATACTGTATAGGAGCAAGATAGGCAAGAGATTGGTGTGGGCGGTTGAAATTATACTCTATAAGCCAT
>JBAVCL010000021.1:0-22499 GCA_049586675.1 Dehalococcoidia bacterium | reverse complement strand
AAAGACAAGTACTGATTTTGTTTCGGTACGGCGTAAGAGTTCTATCAATAGTGCAGTTTTGAGGTGTTGCTTAACCGGGTATAATGCGTGTGACACAGTGGTTGCCGGCATTATGCGGCCGATTTGCACTGTGACCGGATCATGTAGAATATCTTGTGCCAGATGACGGATATCGTCAGGCATGGTAGCCGAGAAAAGGAGTGTCTGTCGCTGCCCTAGCAGACACCTCAGAATACTCTGGATGTCCGGTAGAAAACCCATGTCTAACATTCGGTCTGCCTCGTCGATTACAAGGACTTCCAGATGTGATAAATCGATTGTGCCCCTCAGCATATGATCGAACAGGCGACCTGGACAGGCAACTGCTATTTCGATCCCATTTCTTAGTCTCTGGATTTGTTGATCTATGCTCACCCCACCATAAATGGCGATACTCCGCAGCCTGGTTTTCTGCCCCAATTCGCTGATAGTCTCGCATGTTTGCTCAGTCAATTCACGCGTGGGAGAGATTATGGCAGCACCGACCTGCCCCCTCTGACTATGCAGCAGGCGCTGTAAGATCGGCAGTGCGAAAGCAGCGGTTTTGCCGGTTCCGGTCTGAGCCAGACCAATGACATCACGTCCCCGCAGTATTGGCGGGATCGCTTGAAGCTGTATAGGTGTGGGTGTAGCATAGCCAATCGCTCGCACACCAGCCATGATGCTCGGATCAAAATTAAAGGTTTCAAAATTCATCAAATCTCCTTGGGAAACTCCCTGTTCATCAGCGCTGAACGTGAAGGTAGTCCCGCAATCGCGACACTGGATTGACCTGTCCTTGAAAGTCATTGGATAACCTCATCTCTTCGATATTTTAGTTAGAGTTCAGGCTACCCAACACTTAAGATAAACCAGAGGCTGCTCTAAGAAGCTTGTAACAACCTAAACTGGAACCATTCACACTATACACTAGAGAGAGTATCTTTGCAAATTGTGTGTAGTTCCCTTGTACGCCAGTTACTTTCTACAGCGTGATTCTTCCCTTTGGAGTAACAAAGTGGCGTTTTGTTAGTCAACAAATCGTAAAAAAAGTTCAACAGGCGCGATGTCCTCGGGCTGCAAGTAGATGCTCCTGTTAAAAACAGGAGTCAGTAGTCAGTAGTCAGTAGTCAGTAGTCAGTAATCAGTAATCAGTAATCAGTAATCGGTGATCAGATATTAGATATTAGAGATTGGAGTCTGGAATTTGGAATTTCTCCAATGAGATTGCCACGCTTCGCTCGCAATGACAAAAAAGGAAGGGGGCTCGCAATGACACGGGAGGGCACTGCTCACGACAAAAATGCCGGCAAAGCAAGGTGCGATGCATTTTCTTATTCCGATAGCAACGTTCCCAGCTTCTGGAGCGCCTCCGAGATTGTCTCGGTTGGCAAAGTGCATATCAATTCGGCATGTCGAGCGCGCCAATCCAGACTTTTCACCTGGTCAGATAGTATTGCTCCTGCCACTGGTAACCCCGCGGGAAGAAGGACCTCGAAAGGGTAGCCTTTGGGCTGGCTGGTTATTGGACAAAGGATAGCCAGTCCTACCTTGGTGTTATAGCTTTGCGGCGACAGCACCACGGCCGGACGGCGTCCGGCTTGTTCGTGACCTGCTTGCGGATTCAAGCTAATCCACACCACATCTCCGCAACGAGGCACGTAAGCGCGGTGGCCTACCACGTTTCGTTCCCCACGGCATAGCCGGTATCAACCTCATGATGCAAGTTATCTTTGGTGACCTTTGATAGGAGCTGTTCGAGGGTCAGCTTCGGCTTAGTTAGCCGCGTGATAACGATTTTCCCGTCTGCCAGCGATACTTCGACGGATGTCTCTTTCTTGAGTCCCACTTCATCAGCGAAGGATTTCGGAATGCGCAAAGCGAGACTGTTACCCCATTTTTGAACGCGCGTTCTCATATCAAACCTCCATTCACAGTATCTACAATGAAGATACTCTGTCTAGAGGCGCTTGTCAAGTCCGTACAACAAGGGAAAGGCACAATTTGTTCCTGGGTCGCCGAAGTCACAAATCGGCAGAAAGTCTAGATAGGCGCGGTATCCCCAAGCTTCGAGCGGATGCTACCGGGCAACAAACATAACAACATGCGTAGCCACACCGGTGTTGCAGGTTTTGTATCTGACTTAAGAGGTTTTGACCTGGTATTTGGCTTTGCCTTCTTCGTAGAGGTCGCCGCCGTGAATGTCGTTTACGACGGTGACGGGGAAGTCCTCCACTTCCAGGCGGCGAAGGGCTTCGGCACCAAGTTCTTCATAGGCTACCACCTCGGCTTTCTTGATGCTCTTAGAGATTATGGCGCCGGCACCCCCTATTGCCCCCAGGTAGACCGCCTTGTGCTTCACCATGGCATCTTTCACCGCTTTGGACCGCAAGCCTTTGCCAATCATTCCTTTCAGCCCTTCGGCAATCAAGCGGGGGGCGTAAGCATCCATCCTGCCGCTGGTGGTGGGGCCGGCCGAACCGATCACCCTCCCCGGCCGGGCCGGGCTGGGCCCCATGTAGTATACGGTTGCCTCTTTGATATCGAAAGGCAGAGGCTTTCCCTGGTCGAGAGCTTCGACCATCCTCTTGTGAGCGGCATCGCGGGCAACATAGATGACACCGGTGAGCAAGAGATTGTCCCCGGCTTTGAGGTCTTTCAAGATTTCGTCATTTAACGGAAGCGTAATTTTCTTTGCCATAGCTCTCACCTCTCTCGCTAGACCCCTGCTTTCGCAGGGGTGACATTGTGCTCGTTCATAACTCCCCCGCCCGCCGACGCCAAAGGCTCAGGCGGGCCAAGCCCCTCTAATCCTTCGACTTCGCTCAGGACATGCCTTAAGAGGGGGATGCCTGTCAAGCTTTGGACTCGGTTATTACCGCAAAGTGCCCAGGTAGCTGACGGTAAGCTGCTTTTCCTTTACTTCGGGCGTGGTGTAATCGGGAAGGAGCATGGGGGCTACTCTGTCGGTTACAATCCCGGCCTCTTTGAGCTCCTTGTGATATTTCTTTACATGCTTCAAGGTTAGTTTTCCCTCTTTTGCTTTCTCTCTAGCGAATATAGCAGCATTTCTACCGGCAATCCTGCCAAATACTACAATATCCATAAGCGAATTGCCCATCAGTCTGTTTTCTCCATGCAACCCCCCGGTTACTTCCCCAGCAACATAAAGCCCGGGCACGGCGGTTTCGCATTCGGCATTATCCTTAAGCCCTCCGTTTTGATAATGGAGCGTGGGATAGACCAACATGGGCGCCTTAGATATATCAATCCCCAGGCGGTCGTAGACCTTCCACTTCCCCACAAAGGCAGTCCGCACCCTACCCTCACCGTGGAGGATATCAAGCATGGGGGAATCGAGCCAGACCCCTACCTTGCCGGTAGGAGTGGGAACACCGTTGCCATCCAGGCATTCCTTGATAAATCGGGCTGATTCCACATCGCGGGGCTCGCGCTCATTAACGAACTTCTCCCCGTGGACGTTCACAATGTCCGCCCCCTCCGACCGGAATCTCTCGGTAATGAGCCAGCCTTCTATTTGTTCCGGGAAGACAACGCCCGTGGGGTGATATTGGACGGTGTGCAGGAACGACAGAGGCACACCCGCCCTGTAGCCTAAGACAATACCATCGGCGGTGGCGCCGTAATGATTAGTAGTCATAAAACCCTGGACGTGGAGCCTGCCGGAACCACCTGTGGCTAGAATTACCGCCTTGGCCCTGGCAACAAGATACTCCTCGGTTTCCATGTTATAGAGAACTGCTCCGGCACACTGCCCGTGCTCATTGAGGATAAGCTCCACCGCAGGTGAAAACTCCAGGACTTTGATGTTGGGCCGGTTACGGGCTTCATCCCGCACCGTACGCATGATTTCCATGCCGCTGAGGTCGGCGCAGTAGTGCATCCTCTTACGGCAGGTCCCGCCGCCGTGCATAGCCCCCAGCCTGCCATCGGGAAACTTGGAGAACATAACCCCCAGACTTTCCAGCCACTGGAGGGCATCGGGAGCCTGCTTGACAAAAGCGGCCACAATGTCCGGGTCATTTTTGAAATGTCCTCCTCCCATCACATCCAAATAGTGATAGTACGGAGAATCCTTTTCTCCTTTGGTGGCTGCCTGAATCCCGCCTTCAGCCATCATAGTATTAGCATCGCCATGCCGGAGCTTGGTAGCCATCAGGACCTGAGCGCCATTTTCCTCAGCGATAATGGCAGCTATGGTGGCAGCCCCTCCACCACCAATAACCAGGACATCGGTCTCATAATCAACCCTCGATAAATCTACTTTGTCTGGATCAACCCTGCTCTTAGCTTCCAGCAGGTCAACGAATTCATGAGCTATCCTATAGCCCTTGCTCGGACCGACCTTTATCTCCCTCCTCCCCTCTTCCTTATAATCAGGGTGATACCTCAACATCTCCTGCCTTTCCTGCAAGGACATGAAGGGAAATTCCTCCCCTTTCTTCCTTTTCTCGACACGGGCAGGTCTGGTCTGTTCTACCTTCTTGATATAGGGCTCGAAGAAATCGGGATATCCTAAGTAACTCATCTCGCCTCCTACAGGTATCTTGTATCCTTCGGTTTCCAATCCTCCCCAGCCGCCATCGGCTCTACCTCCCGCTCCTGGTACAGCTTCTTCAGTTCATCCTCCTTCACCTGCTTCAACTCGTCCAGAAACCGGTCATACTTTCCTTCGTTAACTGCTTTTACCATCTCGGCCAAATGTTCGGCTCGAGGGACAATTCTGGCTCCATAGATTCTCCGTGCCAGTTGGAGCATATGGTACTGAGCTAATTCCCCAAAGCAGCGGCTGGTGCACAACCCGCACTGAATGCAATCGAAGCTCAGTTGAGCAGCCCCGGCGATATTTCCCTGCTTCAAAGCTGAAACGGCGTCCATAACCTCTATTCCCTGAGGGCAGGCCTTGGTGCAGGAATTGCAGGCAACACAGCGAAATAGCTCAGGATATAGCTTAAAGACCTCTTCAGGGGCAGCAGTCAGTTTGGCAAACTCGTACCGGGCTCGATTGGCAGGGAAGAAGGGAATCTGGGCTATGTACATATCCGGCTCGACTGTCTTCTGACAGGCAAGCGCCACCTGTAATTTATAATCGCCGGGCTTACGATAGACCGTACCGCAGGCGCCGCAGGTGCCTCCCCGACATCCACAACCCCGAATGAGTATGTAGCCGGCATATTCCATGGCTTTCATAATGGTAAGCCCTTCGGGGACTTCATAGCGCTTGCCCATGATGTATATCGGGATCAGCTTAGCTGCTATTTGTCTTTTCTCCTTAACCCCGATTTTCATCGGGGTCTCTGCTGGTTTTTTCTTTTTCTCTTTGGCACTCATTCTTAACCCCCAGTCCCTGATTCAATCAGGGGGTAAAAGCTTCCACCTTAAGAAAGCAAGTTCTTTTCCTTCAGAAGCGATTCCGGGCTGTCATGATTTAGCTCAAAATGACATACCTGAGGACCGAGCCCCAGGGCAAGAGCCAGAAGCTGCGTGAAATAGAAGAGAGGCACTTCCCTGAGTTCACTCTGCTTCTTAATCAATTCTTTCTGCCCCCGACCCAAATTATAATCACATAAAGGGCAGGTGAGGACCAGGGCTTCCGCCCCGTGACTCAACGCCGAGTTCAAGATAGGCCGCGCATATTCGGAAATATCATCGGGACTGCTTATTATTTGATAAGAACCGCAGCACCTCGTGGATTCAGGAAAATCAACGGGACTGGTCCCAAGAGCCTTGAGAAAGTCCCCCAAGATGGTAGGGTTCTCTGCATTATCTATAGCTACCTCCCTGGGGCGAAGCAGGGTACACCCATAATAAGGGGCTACTTTTAATCCCCGGAGAGGGAGCTTTACCTTTTGAGCAAGAGTTTCCCATCCCACTTCATCCCTCAACACTTCTAAAAGATGAACCACCTTTACTTCCCCGCTATAATCTATCCCTTCATCTATGAAGTCATTAAGGGTATCCCTCTTTTCCACATCTTCCTTCATTAAAAGATTGGCCCTCTTTAAAGTATTGAGACAAAACGCGCATAAAGTAACTAACTCGGTCTTTCCCTGTTTTTTGACACGGATGAGGTTGCGGACAGGCGCTACCCGATGGATTAAATCATCCTCAGCCAGAGAATAAACTGCGCCGCAGCAGTTCCACCTGGGGACCTCGTCCAGCTTCAACCCCAGAGCTTCCATGGAGGCCACAGCCGGTTCCTCCAGATTCCTGGCCCTGGTTTTCAAGGTGCAGCCGGGATAATAAGCTAAGCTCATTTCTTATTTCGTTAGCCGGTAAACTTTCTCAAACCACTGACCATAGCTATTTGAGGAAGTTCGGAGCGTTTTTCCGGTGAAATATCTTCGGGGCGAATGTGGTCAATATTTTTCCTAAGGGTGAGAAGCCTTATCGCCTCCATCACCTTAGAGAGGTCAAATCCCCTGGGACAATTGACAGCACAGGCAAGACAGGAGGCACAGGTCCAGACAGTTTTGGAATCGGCAATCTCCTCTTCCAGCCCTAACCGTGCCAGCTCAATAATCTGGCGAGGGGAAAAGTCCATATTGGAAGCCGCGGGACAATTTCCGGAACACATACCGCACTGGTAACATAAATGAAGGTTCTGTCCACTGAGCTCCTTGACTTTCTTTACAAACTCGCGGCGTGACTTTTTGGGTGAAATAGTTACAGACATCCTTTTATCACTACCTCAATTGCTCTAAAGAATTGCTTCTTCATGGCGAGCGCACCAGCACTGCATGTTGACTGCTACAGGCATGCTGGCAATGTGGCAAGGGAAGGTTTCCACATGAACTGCTAAGGCGGTAACTGTACCGCCATAGCCCATAGCACCGATACCCAAATTATTAACTCTCTCCAGAATTTCCCTCTCTAAATCAGCAACCTCAGGGTCAGGACTGGGCTCGCCAACTTTGCGCAACAGTGCCTTTTTGGCTATTAACATGGTCTTGTCCGTTGTCCCACCTATGCCAACACCAATGATAACCGGTGGACAGGGATTGCTGCCGACCTGGCTAACGAGGTTGACGACAAAACTTATCACCCCCTGACGCCCCTCAGCGGGAGTTAGCCCAGCCAGACGGGAACAATTTTCTGAGCCACCTCCCTTGGGCAAGACGCTGATTTTCAGCCTGTCTCCAGGAACTATATCGGTATGAATCATAGCTGGTGTGTTATCTTTGGTATTTACCCTAGCAAAGCAGGGCTGGTTTACTATGGATTTACGCAAATAACCCTTATCATATCCCTGGCGCACTCCTTCGTTGATTGCGGTGTAAAGGTCACCTCCGTTTATGTGCACTTCTTGGCCCAGCTCCAACATGACTACAGCGGCACCGGTATCCTGACAAAGAGGAATTTGTTCCTTACCGGCAATGTTGGCATTCTCCAGGATTCTATCCAATACATCACGACAAACAGGAGATTTTTCCTTTTCTTTGGCTTGCTTCAACGCAGCTATGACATCGGGGGGCAAATAATGGCAGGAATGCTCAAATAAACGGGCTACGGTGTTCGTTACATCACTGGCTTTGATTTCCCTCATCTTCCTTTGTCGGCTCGTGTCATTGCGAGCGGAGCGTGGCAATCTCTGGGATTGCTTCGTCGCTACGCTCCTCGAAATGACAATCCCTTTCTAGCTCCCATCGCCTTGGGCACAGTGAGGCTAGCATCCATCAGGAACAGTATTTTTGCCTTTCCTCCCTTCTTCTCAATTGCATTATCTAGCGCCTCCTGAACCTCATGAAAAGGTCTGATAAATGCTTTCTTCATATCTTGCTCCGCAAGCCCGGTTACCCCCCAGATTTCTGCCCAGGTGGCAATCTCAGCCATTTTAGCAGCTTTATGATAACCCAGTTTGTAGCCTTGCTCGATTCTTTTCAGAGCTTCCTGAGGAGTTTTGCTACTGGCTAGGAGATTAAAATATGCCTCATCTCCTATGCCAGACCGGCACTCAGAGACAAGTATAAGAATCCCTCCCTCTTTTAGAGCCAGTTTCCCATTATCAAGCGCCTTTTGTGATTGATATAAATCCACGTCTGAGGGATAACCGGCAACAGCAACGACGATGTCCGCTTTTTCTTTGATATTTACACAATAAACTTCGTGAGCTTTCTCTATAGCCATCAGAAATGAATCATGAATATGTCCTGAGGTACAATGGTAAACCCTTTTTTCGCCATCGAGAACGGTCTGGATGGAAAATATTTCCTTCCCTTCTATCGTCTTGAGAGCATCAACCATATCTTCATGAACTGGATTGCCCTCCAAAACTAGCGTCTGTGCACGGGGATTAAGGGCATGCTTATGATTTTGCTCTATTGTCTTATAAGACGCAATGCCGGGGAGAAATGATTTCCTTCCTCCAGTATAGCCAGCGAAATAATGGGGCTCTACTGAACCAATAGTTACCAGTTTATGTGCTTCTACACCTATTTTATTTACATACATCTCGGTACCAGTGGAGGAAATCCCCAAATATACCATATCTTCATCTTTGCGAGCATCGTGGATATAGATTCTGTCCTTCAGCAAGTTGTGGTACTTTCCGAAGATAAAATTGAATTCCTCACGAGTTGGTGCACGATGAATTCCGGTGGCAATGATAAACTTTGTATTTTTATCCTTTATTTTAGGGTAAATTACTTCCAGTATTTTTGCCGTAGGAGTAGGTCTGGTGTAATCATTAATAATGAAAAGCAAATCTCGAGCATCGGCGATAAATTCATCAAAACTCCTGGAGTTAACAGGATGTTCAATTCCCTTGCGGATGGTCTTTGTTTCATCACCAACGGAAACAACATTTGGCTTAATGATTCCAGAAACCCTGCTTTTCTCAACTTCCACCTCTACCCTTTTCTTTCCGTAAGAGAGCTTTATTTTCATATTGGCCCCAAGGAGGTTATTTCACTCACAAAACTACTCACCGCTTTCTTAAGTTTTTGGTCTTCACCGGTGGCAAAATGTTCCAACCTAAGTCTTTGTGATTCAATACCAAGCACATCAAGCAGCCTCCCAACCAATGCACATCTCTCTTGAGCCCTATAGTTTCCATCGTGTTCACATTCACCAAGCGGGCAACAAGCAATCATCACTCCCCATGCGCCCTGGTAAAACGTGTCCAATATCAAGCCCGGGTCAATACGGCCAGCACACACAGTCACGATAATCCCGGATGTGTTCTCTATCCCCGTCAGCTCCGTTCGTGACAGTCGGAGTCCAGGGTATATTGACCAATCACAACAAAATATAACTACCTTGGGGATTCCATTCATACTTCCCAGCGAGCTTTCAATTCTTGCAGAGAGTTCTTGTCTCGATACGCCAAATCCCTCTTTCTGTGACATTGCCCCAACGGGACACTCCGCTACACACACACCACAACCCTTACACTTAACCTGGTCGACCAGGACTCTCATATTCTCCATATCCATAGAAAGTGCCTTAGCTTTACATACCGAGACACATCTTCCACAGGCCATACATAATTTTTCGTCGTTCCTAACTGTGGTGCCCTGCGCCTCGAAGCCAGATTCCATAAGGTCAGCTCTGGCATCGGCAAAGATATCAGTGGGCGAAACTTTTGCTGAACAGCTTTTGCTACAATTCTTGCAGTAAAAGCATTGAAAGAGCTTTTCAGCAACATACGGAGAGGGTTCAACTTCGCCCGTGAGGAGTCCATAAGCAAGCAACAGTCTCCCCCTGGGCGTATCAATTTCCCAACGGGACACCTTATATAGAGGGCAATGCTCATAACAATAGCCACACCTTATACATATATTCAGTTCGTTTCCCCATTTCTTCAGTCTGTTAAATTCCATTTTCCCCTAGCCTATCCTAAGGCTTCCAAGCAAAAATAGGGGCACCGGCTCTTTCTTCTGGGGATTCGATTTCCGTTTTTCATAACTCCACCGGGTATCTGAGTTTAGTCGCCGTAACCCAGTCATCCGGTGCATCCATCAATTTATGAGGATTTAAGATATTGTTGGGGTCAAGAGCCATTTTTATCGTCTTCATCATTTGAAGCGAATCTGCCTTTTCTTTTTTCCAAGAGGGCGCCTTGGAGATGGCAATGCCGTGCTCTCCCGAGGTTGTTCCCCCTACACTTCGGACATAATTATATACCTCTTCAACCGCCCGCCTGGCATTTTCCCACTGCTCTTTCCTGGTAGCCTCCATCAATATCTTTGTATGTAACACTCCTATACCACAATGACCATAAGCGTTCATCACTACGTGATTGCGTTCTCCAATTTCATGAATCTTACGGGCGCATTCGGCTATCTTTGAACTGGGGACAGCCATGTCATCGGCTAACGATGTGCAGGCAAGACCTTCCTTATATCTGGAGAGCGCAGCAAAAAGTTTTTTCCTTCCACTATAGATCCGATCCATTTCCTTAGCATCGCTGCCCATTTCAATTCCAAAGGCATTGTGTTTCACACATATCTCCTTGATGGTTTCCATATCATAGTCCACAGCTTCTTTTAATCGTCCATCACACTCGTACACCACAATTGCTTCCACCTGGGGAAGATTCATGTTAAGAGTCTTGTTAAGAGCAGTGATGGCTATATCATCTATAAGCTCAAGCAATGAAGGTGTCACTTCAGATGCCACTATGTCTGATATCGTCTCACCAGCATCTTCTAGTTTATTGAACTTCGCTATTCCCATAGCTCTAAATTTAGGCAGGTGCTTGAGCAAAAGTGTTGCTTCTACAATTATACCCAAGGTGCCTTCAGAGCCAACCATAAACCTATCAAGCTGGTAACCCGATGCCTGAGCTCGTGTATCAGCACCAAGAGTAACTAAATCTCCATTTGCCAGAACAACCTTCATCCCTAAGACGTAGTCCCGCATTGTCCCATACTTTATCGCCCTTACCCCGGAGCCATTGTTAGCAATGGCTCCGCCAATGGTGGCAATCCTGCCCGACTCTGGAGTTGAAGGAAACCAAAAACCATAGGGCTGAAGCGCCCTGTTTAAATCATCACAGACTACTCCCGGCTCAACTTTGCACAATATATCTTGGGGTCTTATCGCCAAGATTCGGTTCATTCGCTTCAAATCCATGACAATGCCGCCATCTATAGGAACGGCGTGCCCCGACATGCCAGAACCAGCACCCCGGGCAATAACAGGTATTAACTTGGCATTGGCATAACGCACAATCTCCTGTATTTCCGCTACTGTTTCAGGTCTGACAACAACCGAAGGATTAGCTTCGTGAACCGAGGAATCAGAGCCATAGACATAAAGATCAGCAATGTTATCTCTGACATTTCTTTCGCCTACTATCCTATTCAATCTTTCAACGTCTATCTCCATCTCTACTTTCTCCTATATCATTATTTTTTCTTCCTTACTGCGAAATATGTGTACTTATTTATCATCTCCGATGAAAAAATTGAAGGTTCTCACGCCTGCTCTTTTTCGGAGATTGCTTCTTCTTTAACTCCCCTTCAGCTTGCCAGCTTTAACTTGAGCAATAAGTTCGTCCTCCCTTTTTACCTCCTCAAGAGTCTTGGGGGCATGGGGTGGCTTCCAATCGTCTGGGATTGTCTTATCTATACCATATTTATAATTTAAGAAGCGTGCTCCAGCGGTCGGGTAAAGAGCATAAATAAGAACATCTTGAATATTCTTAGTTAATTCCTTTGACTCTTCCTTAGCCTTTCCCAGTTCTGGCTCGAGCAAGTCTGCCGGCCGACAGGTGATAGGTACCTTATTTTTAAGAATAGTCTTCTGGATGTCTGGAGCAATTTGAGCTGGTGGCTTGCCATAACCCCCATATACATATTCCTTTGCCTCTTTGGAGACAAGCTTGTAGCGCCCTAGCAGGACATTCTGCACTGCTTGGACACCGATAATCTGGCTCGTAGGTGTAACTAAAGGTGGATAACCAAATTCTGCCCTGACCCTAGCAGTTTCCTGTCGCACCTCAGCCAACTTGTCCAGAGCACCCATTTGTTTGAGCTGTGCCACCAAGTTTGAGGTCATGCCACCAGGAATTTGATGCACTAGGGCTCCGGTATCGATGACCGACATTGCCGATGTATCTAAGAAATCTCTATATTTAGGCGCAATCTGTTCCAACATCTGAGCACACTTAGATAGCTGCTCGATGTCAAGCCCGGTATCTCTGTCCGTGCCATATAGAGCAACTACCAGAGGCTCGATAGCCGGCTGCGAAGAGCGTAAAGCAAAGGGAGACAAAGCGGTGTCAACAATGTCAACCCCCGCCTCAATGGCCTTCAACACGGACATAGATGCCTGCCCGGTGGTGTAGTGGGTATGGAGGTCGACAGGTACTTTCAAGTTTTCCTTAAGAGCCTTGATTAGTTCGTAGGCATCATAAGGGGAGATAAGCCCAGCCTGGTCTTTAATACATATGGAATCAGCACCCATGTCTTGGAGGGCGAGAGCCCTTTTAACATAGTATTCCAGATTGTAGATTGGCCCACCCATCCTGGGCTGGGTGAGCGAGTAACATATGGCTCCCTGATAATGTTTGCCACATTTCTTAATTGCCTTGGCGGCACGTTCGTGATTACGCTCATCATTCACAGCATCAAAAACACGGAAAATATCAATGCCCACTTCAGCAGCTTGTTCCACAAAGGCATCAACCAAATCATCAGGATGATTTCTATAAGCAACTAAATTCTGTCCCCGTAAAAGCATCTGCAGCGGAGTGTCGGGCATGAGTTTCTTTAATTTGCGAGGCCTATCCCAAGGGTCCTCACCCAAAAAGCGATGGGCTACGTCAAATGTTGCCCCACCCCAGACCTCCATGGAATATAAGCCACATTTATTCATTTCAGGGGCCATCCACTCCATATCCTCAGTTCGCATCCTTGTAGCCAATGTGGATTGATGCCCATCACGAAAGGTGGTGTCACAAATTTTGACCGGGTTTTTAGCCTTCGGCCTCGTCTTCACCTTATCAGTGGTTAAATCTTTGGCCAGGATAGAACCTTTTCTTAGTTCATCCACAAATCATCTCCTTTCCGGCACACGAGCCTTTTACTGCTTGACATTTTGAGCGCTCTGTTATTTGTCATTCTGAGCCCTTCGCTCTTTGTCATTCTGAGCGAAGCGAAGAATCTAATCCGCTCAGGGTAAACTCCGCGAGAAATTCAGCCCCCGTGCCAGACTATTCATCTCATTAGAGCTTTAGCCTAAGATAGAAGCTAGCAGCAATGGCAGCTATCGTTCTTTTTTTGCTTTTCAATTGCGTCTCTGCTTAAACTTCTTTACACAGGAATATTTCCATGCTTCTTCGAAGGTCTCGTCTCTCGTTTAGCAGCAAGAAATTCCAAGGCCTTAATTATCTTGGAGCGGCTTTCATGGGGTAGGATAACTTCGTCAACATATCCCCGCGAGGCGGCAATGTAAGGATTATATAGTAGGTCACGATATTCCTGAATCTTTTCCTGCTCTTTGGCTTCAGAATCTGGCGCGGACTCCATCTCTTTACGGAATATAACTGGTGTCGCTCCTTCAGCACCCATCACTGCAATCTCCGCTGTGGGCCAGGCGAAAACAAAATCAGCACCTAAATCTTTACCACACATGGCCAGATATGAGCCCCCATAGTCCTTGCGAATGATTAGGGTGATCTTAGGAACCGTGGCTTCGGAATAAGCCCACAAAACCTTAGCTCCGTGTCTTATTATTCCCAACCATTCTTGGTCTTTCCCTGGCAAGTAACCAGGGACATCAGCAATAGTAAGCAAGGGAATATTAAACGCATCACAGAACCTGATAAAGCGGGTGATTTTATCCGAGGCATTGACATCAAGACACCCAGCAAGATGCATCGGTTGATTAGCGATAATGCCCACTGTTCTACCATTAAGTCGGGCAAAGCAAACAATGGCGTTCCGAGCATAATGATAATGGGGCTCAAGTATTTCACCATTATCCACAATGGATTGGATAACATTCCTCATATCATAGACCTTGCCAGGCTCGTCTGGTATGACGCTGTCAAGGGCAGGATCAACACGGTTTGGGTCATCGGTAGGCTTAATCAAAGGGGGGCTTTCCTTATTATTTGAGGGAAGGTAACTGAGAAGTTTTTTAATGAGTTCGATAGCCTGGGCATCGCTATCACAGACAAAATGGCACACACCACTTTTAGTGGCATGAGTCATAGCGCCGCCCAGTTCTTCGGAAGTGATTTCTTCTCCGGTAACCTGTTTGATAACTGCCGGGCCGGTGATGTGCATGTAGCTTGTTCCCTTCGTCATGAATACCCAATCTGTCATAGCTGGTGAATAGACTGCCCCCCCAGCAGTAGGCCCCATAACTGCTGAGAGCTGGGGAATAACTCCAGAGGCTGCCGAATTTCGGAAAAATATCTGCCCATAACCTGAAAGGGCATCAACACCTTCCTGAATCCGAGCCCCACCAGAGTCATTGAAGCCTACTATGGGAACACCACACTTCATGGCTAAATCCATTACCTTGCATATCTTTTTAGCGTGCATTTCACCCAATGTTCCCCCCATAGAGGTAAAGTCCTGGGAAAAAGCACATACAGGTCGACCATTTACAGTCCCATATCCAGTAACGACTCCCTCTGCGGGGACGACAACCTTATCCATGCCAAAGAGCGTGGCTCGATGCTGAACAAACAAATCAAGCTCGTGAAAGCTGCCAGAGTCAAAAAGCAGGTCGAGCCTTTCACGAGCAGTTAATTTCCCTGACTTGTGCTGCTTTTCTACCCGCTCCGGACCTCCCAAGCCTTTTAGCTTTCTCTCTTTGTCCCTCAGTTCCTTCAACTGGTCAGCAACCGTACCCATATTAATTCCTCCTCACAAATCAAACTCTTTGCGAAGAAAGTTATTTTAAACGGAATTCGCGACTAAGGCAAATCCTTGGGCGGAGAGCGTTTAGCGATGTTACTCCGATGATTGTTCTGGCATATCCATGCCCTCTCACACCCCCACTTGTGGATTACCACCTCAGATATAATTAGCCGCTAAGGCTGTAGCAATCTAATGACTTTTTATTAGAACGTCCTGACAGCAAGGGAAACAAAAAACCACTCTGTTTAGTTCATCGTTTTGCATTGACCGAGACAAGGGATTGCACAACACATCGTTTTCATGAGTCTCAGACTATGATTGACATCTAGCGCCAGAGACAATAGACTTATGCTACAGGTCTTGGATAAGCAGCTTCTTTTCGAAGAAAAGTTCGCGAACTGGTGCCCGGCTTTATTTAGCTTCAGAAGAACCTACTGAAGTCATCAATGGCTAGAACTAAACCTCTAGAGGATTCACTTCTATTCACTTAAGACTTCTATCCAAGCCACGACAGGGTCGCCTGGCTTATCTTGCATCGGTTTGACATACACTACTCCAAGCCGCACTTTCTGATCCGTGTTCGGCTGAGCTAAGCTTGGTGGCGTTCCACCTTGGTGCCATGGCCCGCCAAATTCCCGCCATGTTGCTCCTGCGATGACATACCCTTCCCCCGGCCCTCCAGGCTCCTTTGACACTCCTATTGTTGTGCCGTCATAGTTCGTACCATGGGAATAACCTTCAACAATATAAGGCGTGACACTGTGAGGTATCATGCCCCATAATGAACTGAACCCCCACACAGCCAGAGCCCCAATGGCTATTCCAACAAGCAACGTAACCCACTTAGATGGAAAACGATTCGCCATATTTAACTTACCTCCTACGTAATTAATATGAGCATAGCTAATGTAAGAATAACATTTCTTCACAGGGAAGTCAAGGGTGAGGCCGAGGACAAGTCCCGACCTCACTTGTGCTTGGGACGCCTCGCAATGTGGTGATTAGTAATCAGTCTCAAGGAATTTGATTTCCTCTATATCAAGGGAAAGTGCTAAAATTGTATTAACTAGGAGGACTAAAAATGGGTGATATTTTAGACGAGGTCACGGCGCTTATCAGATGTAAGGAATGTCCCTGGTATAAAAATTGCCTAACTCCGGTTCAAGTTAGCATTGAGGATATCGCACAGTTCAGGACAACGATGCAGGGGACAAATCTGCCCGAACAAGCCAAAAGCGAACTAGACCAGATCATGGAAAGCGTGGCCTCTATGAGTCAGGAGATGATTCTTCAGAGCTGTCCTGTATTTACTCAGCGTCTCAAGGAGGATCCCAAACTTGCCCAGCGAATCAAGAAGATGATGCAGAATTGGGGAAAAGAGGGAGAGCCTGATGAGCAGAACCCATGAAAGGTTTGGTTTGTTTTTTCCAATTAAGCCCATCTTAAAGTGCCCTGTGGCTTTGAGGGACTTCTTTATTTAGAGAGATAAATAGCCATGCCAGAACAATTAGGCAAAATAGAGAGACTTGAAGTTGAGCACTTCAAACAAGGGAAGAAGCTTTATCTCGTCCCACTTGTATATTCCGGCGAGGAAGCCCCTGATGAATACAAAGAAAAATGTAGTCGTTATTGGCAACAAGTAACGGAACAGCTAACCAATTTAGCGTCGAAGATTGGGATAGTAAATCGGGTTTACCACGAATCAATCTTTCAATGTGGTGAGGATGGTATGAAGGCCGTGGAGAGGCTGAATCCAAGCAGTTATCAGATTGCTAAAACTCAGTGTGATAATGGCGCTATCTTTGAGACAATTGAAGAAAGGGAATTGTTTAAAGAGGTCATGGACTGGCAGAGATGTCTGATGCTGGGCTTTATGAGCGATAAGGTGGCAAGTAAAGTTTCTGAATTCTATGTTGAGGCGGTAAGGAAGAGAAATGAATTTATAGCTAAAAAGATAAGCGAGACGCTTAAAGGCGATGAAGCTGGGCTTCTGTTCATTAGGGAGGAACACTCGGTGCAATTTCCTGGTGATGTAGAAGTGTTCAGTATCTTTCCACCAGCTCTGGATGAGATACACCGCTGGCTCCGTGATCAAGCCAGGCTGGGGGTAGAGAAGCCCGCAGAGGAAAGCAAAGGAAAGGCCGAAGGAGAAGCTGAGGAGGTCGAGAAAAAAACCAGGAAAAGGACGAAAAGAGAGCCTAAAGGGTAGTCTTGCTTTAGAGAGGTGTCTCATGAAGATAAGAAAACCTGCTGTTTCTGGTATGTTTTATGCTGGCACTGCCAGAGAACTAGAAGAACAAATCGAATGGTGCTACAAACATGAGCTCGGACCGGGAGCTATACCCAGGGTGAATAGTAGAGGGCCGAGGGAAATTGTGGCTATCGTTGTCCCCCACGCTGGCTATTATTATTCTGGGCCAGTAGCAGCCCATGCCTATAAGGAGCTTGCTGATGACGGGATATTCGATACCGCAGTGATACTTGGTCCTAACCACACCGGGTATGGGTATCCTGTTTCTCTGTGGGCAGGAGCTGGCTGGAACACACCTTTGGGTGAGGTAGAAATAAATAAAGAGCTTGCCCGAAAGCTGCTGGGGAAGGTAATTAAAGCAGACGAGACTGCTCATATACATGAGCATAGTATTGAAGTGCAATTACCCTGGCTTCAACACCTCTATAAGAAGGTAAAAATTGTGCCCATAACTATGATGGCTCAGGATATAGAAACAGCTCGGACGGTGGGCAAGGCTATCGCCCAGGCAGGCGATAACTTGATAATTATCGCCAGCACTGATTTCACGCATTATGAACCTCATTCTGTAGCTATGGAAAAGGATGGCTCTGTGATAGAGGCCATAGTTGCTCTTGACGAGGAAGAGCTATACAAGCGTTGTGAGACTCTTGATTGTACTATGTGCGGGTATGGTCCGGTGGCTTCGGCTATTGTCGCAGCCAAAGAAATGAAAGCCAAAAGGGCAAGTTTATTGAAATATGCCACCAGCGGAGATACTTGTGGCGATTTCTCCCGAGTGGTCGGCTACGGCTCCATCGTGATAAAACGGTAGACAACCACCCCACAAAAATCGCAAGATTTTCGTGGGGATCCCGCCAATTTAAAAATCAAAATTTACCTGGGGTCCCCAAATATACCCCAAAAAAATCTCTTAATGCCACAGGAGAGTGCCCTCAGTCCTTAAAATGCTATCATCCTGGATGAAAGACCGCAAAATGCTTCTTACTGATGGTTTTGGGAAGTAACTTGTTTCACCAACTGGATGGTCTTGTCCATACCAGATAGGGAGAAGGATAACCCCAGTTGCTTAAGGTCTTTGTAACCTAATCCCTGGAACAATTTTCTTCCAGCTACTCTGGTCATTTCATCATAAATAGCCGGCCACTCTGGGCTTCGCCTCTGGGCACAAAAGAGAATAAAATCCCGAAGCTGGGGTGATATGTCATCCATATATTATTATTTTATGCTCGGGGCTCCGGTTTAACAAACTTGTTTATGGCCGCTGGGATGCTATCCTCCCCCTTGTTTTTTCCTTGGATAACCCCTTGGTCAAGGCTTGAGTCTCATCCCTGTCCTTTGCCGCATATAAGCCCGGAAAAAATTTTGGGCAAGTAAACCTATAAGCCGAGTCCTGTACCCCAACCGCGTCGGGGTGGTGACCATCCATCTAGCCCTGATGTTACCATCAGGGTCAAGCGACCAACCCGAGGGCCTCGGCCGAGCACCTTAGACTTACCCCAGAGTCTTGAGGCTTTGGAGTAGTTTAGCCCTCTTATTCGGTCTTGCTCCAGGTGGGGTTTTCCCAGCCAACTAGTCTCCTAGTTGCTGGTGAGCTCTTACCTCGCCATTTCACCCTTACCCGGACCGGCGAAGCCGGCCGCTGGCGGTATGTTTCTGTGGCACTTTCCGTAGGGTCTCCCCTCCTGGGTGTTACCCAGCACCTTGCTCGGTGGAGCTCGGACTTTCCTCCCTGGCAGATTAAATCCAGGGCGATCACCCGGTTTACTCGCCCAAATCTATTTTATAGTTAACTGGGACAGAGGTCAAATTCTCGAATTGACCTGGGTAAGATTGCCTGCAGCAACAAGTCTCAAACAAATTTTAGCGCTAACTTTTGAGCTTTGAGCTGAAGCTAACGGACAAAGGTGCATTGTGGCACAATAACAAAACGCATCCTTGATGTATAATATAAGAGGATGATGACAAGGGTCCAGCAGTACTGGCATAGGCTGGGCCAAAAGCGTAACTGGAGGTGAACCGATGCAACCGCGAAACATGAGCTGGGTTGTCGCAGGTAAGCGATACCGCACAGACGCAGCCACGCTAATAGCACATGACGAATACTGGAACGGCCATACCTGGGAACAAGATGGCCGTAATACATTTTTATTCAGAACGCCAGAGGGTAATTTCTTTGCCCAACATCAAACGCTATTGCCAGGCGAAACTGACAAAATCGTCCCCTTGGAGATAAGCGAATCTATATCTCTATATCAATCACTACACGAAAAGGAGGTTCCCTTCGCAGTTGCCTTCCCGGATGTCAAAGTAGAAGACGCCTAACATTACGCGCCAGCTACCTGAGTATGGTCTCGTAGAGAAAACCCAGTCAGGCTTTGAATCAACTCAAAATTGACCCCCGCTACTGCGAAGGATAGAATCTTGGCTATCATAGATTTTTAGTTGCCCAAACTATGATTGGGATCTAGTATATGTCCATCCTGATGTGGGTATTACCTCATATATTGTTACCCGCGGCTTTGATACCAAGAGTGTCTCTGCCTCTTGTACTATCTGTTGTCTAAGCTTTGAGCTCTCCCATGCCTCCCAATTCTCAAGTCTCTCCCAATTGTATAACAGAGCAGCAATAGAACTGCCTTGCACGCTTCTGATATGCTCAGCACTAACGAAACCTGGAAATGTCATGGCATATGACCTGAGCTTTAGAAATAGAGATTGTATATCTGCACCACTCTTCAGTTCATAACCTTCGATAACCTTTATCATTTTTCTCCTGCTCTCTGACGAAGTTTATCATATAAGCCTTCACTGTTCCAGTAGCACTATTATAGCCCACACCGGTGGGTCAAAGTCGGGTAAAGACGTCAGCACAAGGTCGGCGAGATTGCCTGAAGGGGTCGTTTTGAAATAGGGCTTATGGATAAAGTCTTGTCCAAAATGACGGGATTTTGTTCTTTGATTGGAACGTGGAGTGGGGTCATTGACGGCATTAATCACAAAGGCGTATAATAAAAAATTGGGCGGTATGGCTCAAGGAGGATGTCATGAAAAGGCTTTTTTTTATCGTCTCAATTCTTGTTCTAGTCCTAGTGCCGATTGGTTGCGCGGGGAACGTAATTCAGAGCACGATTGAGAACGCGCTCAAAGGGATAAGAGCAGACTATACGATCGAGGTTGGTGGCACTGAAGGGTTGAATTTTTCGGGTAGGTACGTGGTGGTGACTGCAGCTTACGATTCAGTTAACTATGTGGCTTTCAATTCAACTTCCTACGACGTCTCAGGGAATGTTTCCAAGCAGTACACAGTTACTGACGCCATATCAGTCACGGGAATGTTCCAGAAACTAAGTCCTGAGCTGGACACCCTGGAGGTCAAAATTTTGAAGGGCGGGGTGGTAGTAGACTCAGCCAGTACAACGGAACCCTTTGGGGCTGTCCTCGTAACAGCCGTAAAAGAATCATAGATTCCCCCCTGTATTTTGGTGCCTGAAATACTTACCGTGTATTATGGGCTAAGGTCAGATGCTAAGCGGAGTAGGATAGTATCCTTACCTGTTAATTAGCCCAAATTTACTACATTGTCGTGATTCTGAACTCCCGCTGTTTGCGTCCTCTTTCTGCACAATCGTATAACCTGCCTGATATAGCAAAGTTTATTTTGGCTTCGCCGTTCCTCTAGATTAGCACTCATATAAAAACCTTAGTTGAACAAGCCATTGGTCTGTCCCAGCTCTAAATGCCTATTAGAGAGCACCTCGCGGCCCTATTATTACGTGATACTAAGGCAAAGGTTATCTCTATAGCTCTGGTGGCTTTAGCATTGCCTTTACAATAGACGTTTACAGCCATATAATTGAGTGAGTGCAGTCAGATGCTGTGGCGTTACTCGCTGATGTTTTACCCCCTGCAGTGAACGGGGTAAGAAACAATACCAATTTAACGTCAGGGGCAGGCATAGTCTTAAATAAGAGTTGAAATTCAGTTTCTGGAGGGGTGACCGAGTGGCTTATGGTGGCGGTCTTGAAATTCTAGGTCAGGTATGCCAATAGGTCATTTTACGTGTAAAATAGGACTTTTATGTTTTCTGGTAAGACCCTGTTTTGAAGCTAATATACCAACTAATAACAACTAGTCCTTTTTAATTTAACGCCAAAATAACGCCAACTTTTCAGCCATAACTTAAAGCTAATCTGAAATCAAAAGGGGAGTTATATAAGATGGTCGTTTTCAAATTTCAGATCAACTAAAATAAAAGCAAATTCTTCTAAACTAATTGATTGTTTTTGATTTTTCATAACATAAATTTTATAAAGTCGCCATTTCGCCTAACGTCCTTGGTGCAAAAGAAGCCCGAAGGGTTTACGCCAAGCTGTTGTTAGTTGTCGTTGCTGGCAGATTTTTAAATGGTCGCTGTCCCTATTTCCCCTTCGTATTTTTTTGAGCTACTTGACGGTAATTGTATAGACAGGCCCGCTGATAGCAGTGTCTCCTGCACTATCTTTAACGATGACACGGAACTTCAAGGTCTTCCCCGACGCGCTGTCGAAAGGGGTGCCTCTCACTATCCCGCTGCTCTGGTCTATGGTCAATCCCGATAGGTCAAAGTCTCCCCTTCCGCTGTAAGAGGTGTCTTCACTCCAACTGTAGGGAGGGATGCCTCCCATTACAAAAAGCGAAGCTCCGTAGGGTTTGTTTGCATTTGCATCGTCAAGGGCAAACGACGGGACACCTTGCCACTGCTGAAAAAGCGCCTCAGGACATCCCGGCATCGGTATTCCGTCCGATGGAGCCGACGAGGCTGTTGTAACAACAAATGTAACACTTCTGGTCGCGGTTGAGGTGCCATCAGAGACTTCCATCGTGAACGTGTATTGCCCCGGCCCCGCAAGGGCTCCCCCATTGCTTTCAAATACGCCGGTTAGGGACCATACTGTTGTGCCCATAGGGTAGGACGATAGCGAATCTATGCTCCACGTATAGCCTGCAAAAGGCGATCCTCCCGCCGCCATTAGCGTTTGGGGGCAAACGTAGCTTTCGCCAGTGTATGTGTCTATGCACGCGCTTAAGTCATTATAGGGAAGTATCCTGAGCGTGGTTGTCCCCCCTCCCCCTCCACCACCATTGCTTGGTGCGGTAGTATGACACTTTCCATCACTACTCCAGTAGTACGGGTATCCATTTGGGCAGCACTTACTGGAGTCACCAATAGCCTCAGAATAACCAGCACCGCACCCGCCACTATTACCACCGCTTTGACTGCTTTGTGCGGTAGTATGACACTTTCCATCACTACTCCAGTAGTACGGGTATCCATTTGGGCAGCACTTACTGGAGTCACCAATAGCCTCAGAATAACCAGCACCGCACCCGCCACTATTACCACCGCT
>JBAVCL010000020.1:0-27139 GCA_049586675.1 Dehalococcoidia bacterium | reverse complement strand
TGTGGACAATGGGTTTTCTTTTGAAGAAGTAGAAGCTGGCCGGCTTTCTCATTATGGTAACTCCTCATGGTAAGTCATTACCACTAAACATACCATGAGTGTTACCCATGTATCTCAGCCTCCGCAGATATCTGCACATAGAATGTTGCTGCCCGGGTAAAATCCGTCTGGCGTTCGGCGGGTTGCAAGCGCCTGGCTGGTTTGCTACTCTGTATTCGAGATGGAGAAAATTGTCGGCTCCTTAGTTGGAGTCAGCTATCACACTTTCGATAATGTATACGACCTTCTTTTTACTACAGAAAGGGTAATAGCTTGCAACATCCAGCACCCCAATGATGTTTCTTACCGCTTCACATCTATGTTAAAGGATGTCTTCCTCGGCCGCATGCTGACAAAAAAAATGGACCAATCCGAGCAGGCGAAAACTATCCAAGCACGACGCCATAGCTTACAGGAGAAACCCATCGACGAATTGGTAGCCCTGCACCCTTCAAACTTCGAGATTCGCTATAGCGAAGTCACCTCCGTTGAGATAACGCGTGGGCTGCTTCAATCGCAGTTGAGGTTCGAAGTTCCCAAGCTGTCACCCACAAGACAAATAATCAGCTTCACACTATCCGAAGAGCAAATTCCAGATGCTCAACGCCTGCTGGAACTGGTTTTAGCTTCAAAGATTAAAGGTAAATGATTCTTCTGGCGATGGAAGAACACTATTAGTTCTCAGAATTATCCCTCCCCGTCGTCCAAAGTCCCGCGCAACGTCGGTGAGAAATTTCCTATAGAAAATGCCTCCAATATGTGAAATTGAACGAAGTAGAACCGGCTAAGACTGCCTTAAGTGGAGCGAACAGCTCTGCAAAAGGCCAACAAAAGGTTAGCCGACTTTGGAAAGTGCTGGCAGGTTTTGCAAAATGTAGGTCAGCGCATCGTTAAGTGGCCTTCTTACTTATGTGGAGTCGAAGATACTTCTTCAACAACTTGATTGCCTCGGCGATAGGCAAGGAGTCCTCATCAAAAGCTCCCTCATGATAGAGTTTATCACGCTCATCCCTGATTGAAGTGAAAGTCTTCAGATCTGTCTCAGCAGAGTCATCACCTAGGCATTTAACAATAACAGCAAATTTATCTGCGATATTGATATTATTACTACCCCTCATGGCGCGATGGATACGCTCGTCAAGCTTCAATCCCTTTTTCTGTCTGCAACCAGCGGAGTCACTCCTAGCTGGAGTAGGTATAGGCAGGGTTTTCTTATATTCTCGGAAGGCCTTATTTACAAATATGTCGAGTGCTGCCCAACCAAAGATGAACCGATGAAGTTTTTCATTTTCGCTAGATATCGCTTGGACAAGGAGTCTATTGACCGTGGCGAGAGATTTTTCACCGGTCAATGCAACTACTTGACTTTGTACCTCCCTGATGACTTCGTCGGTGGTACGCTTTGAGACGAATCCACCGGCACTAATAGAGAAATCAAACGAATATACGGGTTTTCCAGATTCGTTGAGCAGATAGATACCTCTTTGAATGGGCTTGACTTGTATAGTCTCGTGTTCAATGGATAGGCAAAAAGCCGCCAATACGGCATTAATTTGAGCACTGTGCAAAATAGCGATGTCCTCCTTGTTAATCACCCCGAAAGCATAAACGAAATCGTCTGTCTCTGCGCTTCGCCTGCTGAAGTCAGGCTCTACCTCACCCTCGGCTGTGAAAACCAACACTTCTGACCTGCCAAGGGCTTTATTTCTTCGCTCACGGATTCGATTAACCCCTACTTCCACTTCAGCTCTCAAGTCGTTTGATACTCCTTGACCAGCAAGACCCTTCAACAGCAACTCTCTGAAAGACTGCGCACGATCAAGCTCATAGCAGTACTCGTCAACTCTCTGTGTGAGAATTGCTCTCACTGAGAAGCCATCTTCGTCGGCATAGATCTCCACATCACCTGTATCGGGAATGTGACTCAAGACACTTAGCTCATAGGCTGCAATGTACTTGTATTTCATTCTCTTGCTACTTGAGGCGGGGATCACCTCTTGCAGGGATAATATGAGGACACTTCTTATCACCCACCTTCGTTAATGGAATTATAGCAGAAGAGCAGGCCCATTTGGGTTGGCCTCTAGTCTCAAAAGTTGCTCAATTCCGATAAAGCCTCAAGCTACCCTCAAACTTCACTGATCTGGTACATCTCAGCACCATATCCAGCTTCTCCCAGCCATAACTCCGTAACTAAAAAACTCACCTTTCTTGGGTCGTTAACTCAGAAGTCTTGCATTTCATTGATTTGTGACTTCTCTCATCTTTAATGCAGTTGACAACAAACCAGGCGCGGTCTATAATTAAGTATATTAGTGGAGACTTATAAATCAACGAAAGCTTCGTCAACTAGCCCTGAAAGTGTTGATGAGCAGGCAGTGGTCTTCAGTGTGCTGGCTGACCCTACCCGCCTCAAGCTGGTGAAGCTGCTCTGCCGCCAGCGGGACCCAGATGCGCTCTGTGTCAACGCCCTGGCGGCTCTTCTGGGAGTGACCCAGTCGGCTGTTTCCCAGCACCTGCGGGTGCTGAGAGCCACTGGGCTAGTGAAGGGCGAGAGACGTGGCTACCACATCCACTACTTCGTTAACCAGGATGTGCTGGAGAAGTGCCGCAGGCTCACCTTGGCGGCTCTGAGCATGGAGGAACTGAGCCAAGGGGAATCGTGTCAAAAATACTGTCCAGATAGGAGGTAGCAAGATGTGCTATCAAGTTGCTTGTGGCGGCGGACAGCATGCCCACGTCCCAAGAGGCGGCTGGCATCACTACCGTGGCTGCTGCTGTGGCACCGGGTATACGCAGCGACACTTTCCCACCAGGGAGGAAATCATTGCAGAGCTAGAAGAGTACATACAGAGCTTAAGACTGAAGCTAAAGGGTTAGAGGAACGAATCACTGAGTTTAGGAAGGGAGGCTGAGAATGGGACTGATAAACAAAGACTTAACTGCGAGAGAGGATAAGGTAAGCAAAATGAGCATTGAGATGAAACCCATAGGTTTTATCTCCACCAATGCCGAAACGATTCCGCGGAGTTGGACTGTATCAGATGTAGAAGGGGATCTGGTCATTGACGAGTCTTACCTAGAAGGACTCAGAGATATTCGGCCCGGTCAGCGCATCTATGTTATTTTCCAATTTCATAAAAGCCCCAAGTTCACTTCACAGCTTATGAGAATCAAGCTCCCAAGGCATGAAGAAGAAATGGGAGTTTTCAGCACTCATTCGCCAATCCGCCCTAATCCTATCGGCCTGTCACTCTTGGAAGTCCTCCGAGTCGATGATAATGTCATCCATGTCAAAGGACTGGATATGCTGAATGGAACACCTGTTTTGGATATAAAACCCCAAGTGTGTCCATAGCTCATTCAGCATACTGAAGGAACAGGGTGGAAGATGGCTTGTTGAGTGTGGTACTAGTCAGAAATCTGCATCCTGTTACTAAAGCTCATCGCGACAAACGAGGAGGTATGGTTACAGAAGATTATGCTATCGAAAGCGAGTATAAAAGACATAGAACCAATGGGACGCCTGAAAGAAGTTGCCCTGCTTTTTCTGTGGATCGGGGCGACGGCATTTGGCGGCCCGGCCGCGTACATCGCCATTATGCAGCGCGAGACAGTGAGACACCGTCACTGGCTTGATGACCAGAGTTTCCTCGACTTGGTCGGTGCCACCAACCTTATCCCGGGGCCTAATGCTACTGAAATGGCACTCTATCTTGGTCTAGTTCGGGCTGGCTGGCTAGGGTACGCTGTCAGTGGAGTGCTATTTATCATACCAGGGATGGCAGCTACGCTAGCTCTGGCGTGGGTCTATGTGACCTACGGTTCACTCCCAGAGGTCGGCTGGGTACTCTATGGCGTTAAGCCAATCGTCATCGCTATCGTCATTCAGGCATTGTGGGACCTAGGCCGGAAAGGGGTCAAAGACGCACTAACGGCCGTAGTCGGGGCTGCCGTGATTGGCCTTTACTTCCTCGGCTTCAATGAGATTGCCCTCCTCTTTGCCGGGGCGGCAGCGGTGTTGCTCTTCCGCTTCGTGCGGCGTCTCTTGAAGGGGGAATTCTCCACATTATCGCTCTTACCGCTACTTGGTTTGCCTGTGCCGATGCTCTCCGCCGGTATTGTTCCATTCAGACAGACGACCCTGTTTCTGACCTTTCTCAAGATCGGCGCAGTCATCTACGGCAGTGGCTATGTGCTGTTTGCATTCTTTAACTCCGAGTTTGTCATACATCTAGGGTGGCTCAATCATCAGCAGCTTCTAGACTCGATTGCAGTGGGACAGATTACCCCAGGTCCTGTAGCGACGAGCGCCACCTTTGTCGGTTATCTTATGGGAGGCTGGCCCTCAGCGTTGCTCGCTACCCTAGCATTTTTCCTGCCGTCATTCCTCTTCGTTGCCCTGATAAGCCGTTTTGTGCCCCTATTACGTAAGAAGTGGTGGTCAGGGGCGTTTCTCGATGGCGTAAATGTGGCTGCCCTCGGCCTAATGGTGGCCGTCACCTGGACTCTGGGGCGTGCTGGAGTGGTAGATTGGTTTACCATAGCCCTCGCCGTCGTTGCCCTAGTTCTAGTCTTTCGATTCAAGGTCAATTCAGCCTGGCTCGTAGTGGGTGGGGGTGTACTGGGGGTAGTCTACAAGGTGTTACTTGGCTGAGCAGGCCATTGGGCCAACAACTCAGGTGTCGTTGGTTCAAATCCAACCCCCGCCACCAAGAAACTAGATAAGGCAGGATGACTTTCAGAATCGTTCTGCCTTTTTTATTTTTGCCGCCTAGCTTACATATGCCACTAGTAAAATACTGGTATGTTATGGTATTATCGTTCACATTATGCTGAAAAGAGCATAAAAAGGAGCGTAAGTTGAAAATACTCTTAGTTTATCCCCAGTATCCGGATACTTTCTGGAGTTTTAAGCATGCTTTAAAATTTATTTTTAAAAAGGCAACTTTTCCCCCTCTGGGCTTATTAACTGTAGCTGCCATGCTTCCCGAGGAATGGGAGAAAAAACTTGTGGATATAAATACCACAACCCTGACAGATGAAGACATTAAGTGGGCTGATTATGTATTCCTCAGCGCTATGGTGGCGCAACAGGATTCGGCAAGGGAAGTCATCGATAGGTGCAAGAAGCTAGGGATTAAGATTGTTGCCGGGGGCCCTGTTTTTACCACTGGGTACGAAGAACTTGGTCATGATGATATAGACCATCTAATATCTAACGAGGCTGAAAACCTACTGCCGCTCTTCTTGGAAGATTTAGAGAAAGGCTGTGCCAAACATATCTACACGTCTGAAGAACGGCCAGATATAAGGGAAACTCCTGTGCCTTTGTGGTCACTTATCAACAGGAAGAAATACCAATCAATGACTATCCAGTATTCTCGAGGCTGCCCTTTTGATTGTGAATTCTGCGACATCGTTATAATAAATGGACATGTGCCACGAACCAAAGACGCAACTCAGATAACAGCCGAACTAGAGGCATTATACGATATGGGGTGGCGAGCTAGCGTATTCTTTGTTGATGATAATTTCATCGGCAACAAACGGAAACTAAAGTCAGAAACTCTGCCGGCAATAATTAAGTGGATGGAGGAGAAGAAACACCCCTTTTCGTTTTATACGGAAGCATCTATAAATCTTGCCGATGACGAAGAGCTAATGCGTCTAATGACTGAGGCGGGATTTGACATGGTATTTGTGGGCATCGAAAGCCCCAATGAAGAAAGTTTAGTCGAATGTAATAAGTTGCAGAATAAGAATCGTGATTTGTTGGCCTCGGTTAAGAAGATACAGAACCACGGCTTGCAGGTGCAGGGAGGATTTATTGTCGGGTTTGATAGTGACCCACTTTCCATCTTCAAAAGCCAAATCGATTTCATTCAAAAGAGTGGAATCGTTACCGCTATGGTTGGTGTACTGATGGCTCCTCCAGGGACAAGACTATACAAACGTCTAAAGAGGGAGAACCGTCTACTGCCAGGAGGTACCGGGGACAACACAGATGGTTCGACTAACTTCATCCCCAAAATGGGTCACGAAACGCTTGCCAGGGGCTATAAGCATGTTGTAGATACAATCTACGCCCCCAAGCAATACTATGAGCGTATTAAAACCTTTCTAAAGGAGTATAGGCCTGGCAATAAAGGAAAATTTAAGATTTCTCTTCTCTATCTCATAGCATTGATAAGAACCACATGGGTTTTGGGGGTCAAGGAAAAAGGGAGAATATATTACTGGAAGTTGGTTGCCTGGACCTTGCTGAAAAAACCAAAAACTTTCCCTTTATCCATGACGCTTGCTGTTCAGGGATTCCATTTCCGCAAGGTCGCCGAGAAAGTACGTGTATCCCTAACTAGTGATATCCGCAGGTTGGAGCAAGTAGGCAAACATAATTAGCCCCAACTTAAAATCCTCATCAGATGTTCTCGCCTTGAAACATACCTTGATAGCCTTGGGCTACCTCGCGGCTCAAAAAGAAGAAGACCATCTGAACGATTCGAGCGTTCCTGTATAGCCGAAATCCCTGGGGATTGTATACCACCATGAGAGACTGCGACCTACCTGAATAGCCAGCATCCCAAACTGCATTATGAATGCTGACCCCGCAGCGCAGAAGACTTGACCGGGGCATTGCTAGAGCCATTGTGTTCTTGGGAAGATTAACCACCTCGTTGTATGTAACCAGATAACAACCGGGCAACAGGTCTACACGGCCCAGACCATCGAAAACGAGCGGGGAAGTAAGGGAAAGGGCTCTGCCTTCAGTGCCGGGTCCCAAGCTGCCCGATGAAGAGAGCAAAGCTACTTCCCTGAGGGTTAAATCTATGCCATTGGGTTGAATCTGCTGCTGGGCATCGCATAAGTTCTCCATCAGGGGAGGACTTGCCTCCAGCATCTTCAAGATGTCTTCTCTGGAAAGGACGCCAAACACTTATTCACCAACAGATTAGGCTGATGTCGCCCAAATTATTAGCACTTAGTATAATCCGTGCTGAACTGCCAGGCAAGGCACAATGATATTTCCCATTATTAGTGACAAGGCTTTCTTGCTAGCCATGGCAAGCCAAATTGTCTCTCCCTTGATGGGAGAGGATTAAGGTGAGGGTGGTCAACTTTTTGCTAAGGTCTGAGATTTTCTCTATGATAGTTGCGCAAATCTTGTTAATATAAGTACCGTAATTCATTTGTCGATTACAAGTAAACCGTGAAAGTGATAGCAATTGTTGGCATGGCCGGTGCGGGCAAATCAGAAGTAGCTAGGGTATTTGCAGAACACGGCTTTAAGAAAGTACGGTTTGGAGATATTACGGACGAGGAGCTCAAGAACAGAGGACTGGAGTCCAATGAGGAAAATGAGCGCTATATCAGACAGCAACTGAGGAAAAAACACGGGATGGCTGCTTACGCCAAATTGAACTTGCCCAGGATTGATAGCTCGCTGAAATCTTCCAATGTTGTGATAGATGGACTTTACTCCTGGGAAGAGTATATTCTATTGAAGGGACGCTATGGGGAACAGCTCAGTGTGCTTGCGGTCTGGGCCTCGCCTGCTACCAGATATGCCCGACTCGCTCAGAGAGCAGAACGGCCCTTGACGTTTAAGGAAGCCGCCAATCGAGATAAATCCGAGATAGAGAATATTAACAAAGGTGGGCCAATCGCCATGGCTGACTTCACTATAGTAAATGAGGCTTCGCTGGAGGAACTGGAAAGGGAGACGGAACAAGTTTTATCCGCTGTGAAATGAAAAGAAAAACCAGGCCGGACATTGATGAATATTTCCTCAAGATAGCTTCTGTGGTGGCAGAACGTTCCACTTGCCGTCGCCACCATATAGGCGCTGTGGCGGTGAAGGACAAGCATATATTAGCCACTGGGTATAATGGGGCTGCCTCCGGACTTAAAGATTGCCTGGAGCTCGGCTGCCTCAGGGATGAACTGGGCATAGAATCGGGAACCAGGCAGGAAATATGCCGGGGGATTCATGCTGAGCAGAATGTAATTATACAGGCATCACTCCATGGGGTGAGCCTTGAAGGCGCCACAGTCTATGTTACCCATTCGCCATGCATACTCTGCGCCAAGATGCTGGTCAATGCCCAAATAAAACGCTTCGTAACCTTTGGCAGCTACGCTGATGATTCCTTCATGGACCTCTTCCAGGAAGCCGGAATAGAGTTTGAACTACACAAGAAACCGCCCACCGAGATAACCCACCTGCCCTGAAACGGGGGGCCGTTCCTGTCATTGCGAGGCCGTAATGAGGCCGAAGCAATCTCAGCGGGTGAGATCCTTCGCTATACTCAGGATGACAATTTTAAATGGGATTGCCACGACTTCGGCTTGCAATAATGCAAGGAATTAGCTTGTCTGATTATATAGGGTATTGTATGATAGGGTAAAACTTGATTGCCCGGCGTAGTTGAGTGCAGACATCCAACTTAGAAGCAAAAGAAAAACAGTCGAGCCGGAGATGGTGTAGAGGTCGGAGATGGAGATAATCCCAGCTGTTGACATCAAGGGCGGCAAGTGCGTCAGGCTATATCAGGGCGATTATAACCAGGAAACTGTTTTTGATGAGGACCCTGTAACAGCAGCCTTGACCTGGTATTCACAGGGGGCACGATGGCTCCATATTGTCGATTTGGACGGGGCGGTTGCTGGTGAGCCACAAAACATGGAGGTGGTTGAGGAGATAATAAAGGAAAGTGGCCTGTTAATAGAATTAGGCGGCGGTATCAGGCAAGAAGAGGTGGCCGAAAAACTACTGCGTCAGGGGGTAAACCGGATAATTTTGGGAACTGCGGCGATAGAGAACAGGGAACTGGTAGAAAAGTTATGCCAGCAATTTGGCGAGGCTATCGCAGTTAGCCTTGATGCCCGAGATGGCAAGATAGCTATCCATGGCTGGCAGAAGAACACGGTTGTTGAGGTTCTCCAGTTAAGCCGAGAGATGGTTGATGCCGGAGTGAGGCGCTTCATTTATACTGATATAAAAAGGGATGGCACCCTTACCGAGCCTAACTTTGACACGATAAATAGATTGCTTGCTGAAATAAACGTCCCCGTCATTGTAGCCGGGGGGATTTCCAGGCTGGAGCATTTACGGAGGCTTAAGGAGCTTGGGGCGGAAGGAGCCATTATAGGCAAAGCTCTCTATACCGGGGATATTGATTTTGGGGAAGCTATAATCAATTTTGGAACTTAGGAGGCAAATGTTAAAGTTTAATGATAAAGACTTGATTCCAGCTATTATCCAGGATGCCAGGAATGATGAAGTCCTGATGCTGGGCTATATGAACAAGGAGTCGCTAAAGCGCACATTAGCCAGCGGAGATGTCTGGTTTTACAGCCGCAGTCGGCAAGAACTGTGGCACAAGGGAGAAACCTCGGGCAATTTCCTGAGACTGAAGTCCATCATCAAGGACTGCGACAGCGATACTCTACTTATAAAGGCTGAGCCTACCGGGCCAGTATGTCACACCGGCAATCGGACTTGCTTCTTCCAGCAGCTGGAGCGCGAAGACACAATGTAAACACTGCAGCCTCTTCCTCCCTTTATTATGTACTGAGGCTGGAATGAGCAGCACCGTCAATCTTGATGACCTCATTTAGTGCCGATATAGCAGCCTCTATTTGACTATCGTCAGGTTCCCTGGTGGTTATAGCTTGCAATATCAGCCCCGGGGCCAGGAGAACTCGGACTACTGGGTTATCAATGTGGCTTGCCCCAAATTTCATGATTTCATAGCCAATAACAGCTATAACCGGGATGAGGATTATGCGGGACAGTATACGTATCCATAGGGTAGGCTGACCAAACAAGGCGAAGACAAAGATAGACGCAATCAAAATGATGAATAAGAAGGCGGTGCCGCAGCGAGCATGGGCGGTAGAATACTTCTTAACTGACTCCACTTCCAAAGGGACGCCTGCCTCGTAGGCATTCACCACCTTATGCTCGGCTCCATGGTAAGCAAAGACCTTCTTAATATCAGGCATTAAACTTATCAGCTTGAGGTAAGCGATGAAAATGCCAATGCGGATAAGTCCCTCCAAGACATTGCTCAATAAGGCAGAATTGATGTAAGGGTCGATAAGGTAGCGCGTGGCGAAGAGAGGAACCATGAAAAAGAGGGCTACAACCAAGGCAAGGCTCGCGGCTACAGTTCCCCATAAAAACGCTGTAGGTATTTTCTCTCCTGTTTCCTCTGCTGCGGCAACTTGAGCAGAGTGAAGCAATGCCTGAGTGCCCAAAACCAGGGTTTCCACGAGAACGATAATTCCTCTTACTAAAGGCATTTCTCTGAGACGCCCCTTGTATATGCTGGCCAGGGGTTGCCTTACTATGTTTAATTCACCATTGGGCTGACGCACAGATATAGCTATGCCTTCCTTCCCCCGCATCATCACCCCCTCAATAACTGCCTGGCCACCGTAATGAAACGACTTTTCCATTAGTGCCTCAATTTCCCTAGCCGCCTAAAGTGAAAGCTGCAATCTTGTCTCATCATGAAAAATCCCTAGTTGTATTATGATAAAAATGGCTGGAAATATAAAGTTTATCTCCTAAAGTAGCAGCGATGAATGGATTTCCAGTTTCTCAAGGTAAGACTAAAAGTAAACACTGCCGCGGTCAAACAGATGCTGTCACAACAAGAAATGGAGAGCTGAATGCATTCTACTTTATCTTGTATCGTTTCTTAAAGCGCTCCACCCTTCCCATGGAGTCAACTATCCTTTGTTCACCTGTATAAAAAGGGTGGCATTTACTACATATTTCTACCCGGATTTCTGGCTTAGTTGAACCAATGGTGAAGGTATTACCACAAAGGCAAGTTACTTTAGCATTATCATAATACTTAGGATGGACTTTATCCTTCATTTGTAAACGCTCACCTTCTTTTTGTATCTGGTTGCCGGCTCATACTTAACATAGCCATCTATTAAAGCAAAGAGGGTATAATCTCTGCCCAGGCCAACGTTGTCTCCCGGCAATATACGAGTCCCGCGTTGCCGAACCAAGATAGCTCCAGCGCGAACTTGTTCTCCCCCATACTTCTTCACTCCCAAGCGCTTGGCTACACTATCCCGCCCATAACTGGAGCTGGCACCGCCCTTTTTATGTGCCATGCTTATTCTCCTTTGCCCTTAATAATTTCGTTTACTAATATTTTAGTATAAGTCTGGCGATGTCCCCTCTTCCTGCGATAGCGAACTTTGGACTTATATTTAAATACGATAACCTTTTCCCCTTTAGCTTCTCCTAAAGAAGTAGCTACAACCTTAGCCCCTTTAATAATAGGATTCCCGACAATGGTATCTTTATCTCCCCCAATAAACAATACTTTATCCAGCTCGACTATGTCGCCTTCAGGGACATCTAAACGCTCAACTTCTATTATTTGCTTTGGAGCTACCTTGTACTGCTTGCCACCTATTTCAATAATAGCGTAAATCTTCTCACCCCCATACAGAAAGGGCAATTCTAGCACCCCAAATTGCCCGATGTCAAGCTAGCGATAAGTGGCAGTTACCTTCTTGGCTCCAAGTTTGCCTTGTTTTCTGCTTTACTGCTACAATATGAGCCACTTTTTATCTATATTGTCACTAAGAAGCCAAGGCGACGATGAGCACCCAAAACAATGAATTAATTTTGAGGCTGCAGACGCTATTCGAACCCAAATCTATAGCCATGATCGGTGCCTCCAATAACCCGGCTAAATGGGGTTTTCGCATTTTGAGCAACATAGTAGGCGGCGGTTTTCAGGGAAGGGTCTACCCAGTCAATATCAATCCTGATAGCCCGGAGATACGAGGGCTAAAGGTACTTATACGGATGGCAGACATTCCCGAGGTTCCTGATATTGCAGTTATAGTTGTGCCCCCACCTGCTGTACCCCAAGTAATGCGGGATTGTGCTGCCAAGGGAGTAAAAACAGCAGTGGTGATAACCGCCGGCTTCGCTGAGGTGGGCAGTGGAGGCGAAAGGCTCCAGCAAGAAGTAGTCGATATAGCCCATAGCGCCGGCATGAGGTTCGTCGGACCTAACTCGTTCGGCATCCTCAACCCTCACCACAAACTTTACTCCGAGATGCCACCTATTTTCCCACCGCCGGGTCCCTTTGGCGTCATATCGCAGAGCGGCAACATAATAGGCACGATATCCCGCTTGCTCATAGAGAGAGCCTATGGCTGCTCAAAATGCGTCAGCATCGGGAACCAGGCAGACCTCTGCGCTGAGGATTACCTAGAGTTCTTCTCTCAAGACACTCAAATCAAAGTTATCCTGTGCTATATGGAAGGCTTCAAAGACGGAACTCGCTTCTTGAATTTAGCCAAAGAGACGAGCAAGAAGAAGCCCATAATATTGCTCAAGGCTGGTGAAACACCAGCCGGAGCCAGGGCGGCTAAATCTCACACCGCTTCACTGGCAGGCTCGGATGCCATACTGGATGCCATGTGCCGACAGGCTGGTGTGGTTAGGGTGAGGGCACTTGACGATCTGGTAGATACAGGTATTGCCTTCTTACGGCAGCCTTTGCCCCGAGGTCGGCGGGTGGGCATAGTCACGGCCGGTGGCGGCTGGGGCGTCTTGGTGGCAGATGCCTGCGCCCGCCTTGGTCTCAACGTTGTTACTCTCCCACCGGAGATCGTAGATGAACTGGACAGCTTTATGCCGGCGTGGTGGAATCGAGGCAACCCGATAGATCTGGTCGCTGGTGGCGGGGGAGACACTATACTTAGAGCCTTAGAGATACTCATGCGCTGTCCCGTGGTGGACGGCGTAATCATGCTGGGATTGATGCCCGTCCTGGGGCCTGCCCAGATGGACCGTGCTTTCAGCGATCTGCAAACAGGAAGAGACGTAGTGAGAGAGGAGATGGTGGTGGCAACAGGTGTTCTCTTCGACCAGTTGAACAACCTATCCGACCGCTATAACAAGCCTCTGATCGTTGCTTCCGAGCCTATGGCCTTCGGCTCTCAATTCGCCAGAAAGATCACCCACGCCATAGCCGACCGGAATACGATATGCTACGAAATGCCACACCAAGCAGCAGCGGTCTTTGCCAGCCTGGCTCAGTACAGCGAGTACCGGAACCAGGAGCAGTAGCTGGCAAGTAAACAGACCCGCGTTAGACAAAATTCTGGCGGATAGGGCTGAACGACCCGGAGCGTCATATCTTTTCCGCAGCCTTGTGACTGAGGCGCAGGTGGAAGCAAGCGGCGTCACCATTACCATTCAGTCAGGCGGAGAGCAGAAAATACACAGTGCCAAGTGTCTAGTTCTTGCCCACTGAGTTCGGCTTTTTGTTGCCGGCGAAGCTGGGGCTAGGAAGGAATAAAGATGCATTGCCTTAATACCTGCACAGAATACCTTCACCCCAGCGCCCACGCTGGTGGTTACCTTTGCCCTTTGATAGGATGTTAAGGTCCTACCGCGTCACATTTATGTCTGAAATTCCCGCGTCCTTTTCGCTTTAGCGAGAAACTCGTCCAACTTCTTACGGATAGTTACCTTGTCAAATTTGCCGATGCCGGTCTTGGGTATGTCGTCGCAAAGGACTATATAATCAGGCAGCATCCACTTTGCTATCTTTCCCTTGGAAACCCCCTCATCATTAAGGTACTTGTAGATATCTTCTTCTGTCACAGTAACACCGGGAGCGGGCTTAACGATAGCCATCGGACGCTCACCCCATTTCTCATCTGGCACCCCCACAAATGTTGCCTCTAAGACTTGCTCCGAATTTGCTGTCAGGTTTTCAAGCAACACAGTCGGAACCATCTCCGAACCACTTCTTATCACATCAGTTATCCTATCAGCAATAATTATGTAGCCATCTTCATCCACCTTAGCCATGTCCCCAGTATGGAACCAGCCATCCCGCCAAGCAGCAGCTGTCTTCTGCGGATCCTTGAAATACTGCTCCATAATCCAGGGTCCTCTCAACACTATCTCTCCCAAGGTGGCATTATCGTTGGGCACCGGTTTACCATCCTCACCGATAACTTGTCCTTCAATTCCCAGCGACGGCAAGCCAGTTTTGACCCTAACCTGATCAAGCTTTTCTTTGGGCCAATCAACCATGTACCGCTTGGGCAGTGCCGTAATACTTGCAGCCGCAGTCTCCGTCATGCCATAGCCGGAGCCGGCAGTTAGGTGGGGGAACAGCACCTCCGCCTTAGCCTTTAGTCCCCGAGGTAAAGCGGCACCTCCTGTACCGATGGTTAAGAGACTGCTTAAGTCATACTTCTTGACATCCTCGTATTCGATAAGCATGGCTAGCATAGTGGGAACGAGTCCTACCATGTTAACCTTTTCCGTCTGGACGATCTCACAAAAGCTTTGAGGACTGAACCTGCCCGGAAACACTATCCTGCTCGCCATGCAAACTGAATACCATGGTGCGCCCCAGGCATGGATGTGGAAGAGAGGAATATTCATCAGCGGCACAAAGACCGCAGGCACCTCTTTGGGCATATCCTGTGTTCTGACAGCCAGATCTCTCGTGCCCGCGATTAGATGAATTGTCTGAAGGTAGAGTTGTCTATGGGTAAACATCATTCCCTTGGGCAGCCCGGTTGTCCCCGTGGTATAATAGAGCACAGCATAAGTGTCCTCGTCTAAAAGTGGCCAATCATATTCTTCAGGCTGCTCCTTTATCAGTTCTTCATATTCATAAAGAGGCTCTATTCTCGTCTGAGGCTTACCAGGGCGATCTGACATGTAAACAAATGCCTTGACCGTAGACTTTATCTGGTCGTATATGAGCTCAAGTAAAGGCATGATGACATCGTCCACAAATATAACCTTATCCTCGGCATGGTTTATTGTGTACACCATATGGTCGCGTGCCAGCACTACATTGATGGGGTGTGAAATAGCCCCAATGCAGGTGGGGGCATAGCACAGCTCCAGATGGCGGTGATGGTTAAGAGCCATGGTAGCCACACGGTCACCAGGCTCTCCCGGCTTTCCTGGCTTTATACCCAGCTTCTCAAGAGCATGAGCAAGCTGACAAGTGCGTCTATACCACTGACGCCAGGTAAAACGGTAATACTCTCCAGCCTCATTGCGGTAAACAATCCCGATGTCGTCGGGGTACAAGCTAAGTGCTCTTTTCATGAAGTGCGTTAACAACAGGGGATAGTGTGTACTGTACTCTGGGTATGTCTTGACTTCCATCTTGCTTACCCTCCTCTTATCGAATTTTGTTTTCGCTTCTAGCCGAGCACTTCGTCACTGCATCTCGTCGCTCAACATAGATTATGAAGTTACTCAGCAATCCCACCGGAGTCAGAAAACAGCTAAGATACAAAATGAAACTTGCTCTAAACTCCACCCTGAAACTGATTGCCAGAAGTTTACCACTGCCTTTGCCACCTGTCAATTGTCGTGGGCTCTCTTATATTTTCAACCCCGACAGACCAAAACGTTAAAATACCTACCGCTGAGGGTGCGCTATTTTGGCAGAAAATCGGTTGGCTCTATCATGGGGATAGCGCAGACTTTCGCCCTGCCAGTTGGGATACTGGCTCCTATCTGGGCTGGCTGGATATATGATACTACGGGTAGTTATATTTTTGCCTTTACTATTATTGCTGGTCTATTGAGCTTCGCCAGTGTGCTTGCCTTATTTATCGTTCCGCCCAAACCTCCCGCCTCAAGTATTGAATTACGTCGGGAGGTTCAGTATCTGGTCTGAAATATAAAGCAGTGGCGTAGGCTATCCTTTGAGTAAACGAGGACAGCACTGCGCCACTTTTCTCTCGAACTTTATTTCAAATGCTCCAAGCTTCAGTCAGGGCTTATACCTGCTCCAGATATTGGGCTACCAGCTCACTGTGGTAGTTGCCATCACCAAAAGCTGTGTCGGAAGCTCTGACCCGCTTGAAGTATAGGTGCATATCGTGGTCCCAAGTGAAGCCAAGGCCACCATGGATCTGGGTACCCTCGTCGCACACCATCTTGCCCACGTTGCCACAATAAATCTTTGCCATAGAGACCGCCAAAGGGGCCTCAGGTGCGTCCTCGCTCAGAGCCAGAGCTGCCCACTCCATCAGGGAACGGGCATATTCGTTACCACTCAGCATATCAGCACATTTGTGCTTGATTACCTGGAAGCTGCCAATAGGTACACCGTAAGCTATCCTTTCCTTGGCATAGCTAACGGTCAACTCGAGCACCTTATCACAGCCGCCTACCATCTCGGCGCACAGAGCAGCGATGGCACAGAGTGACATCTTTTTCAGGACTGGCCAACCATTATTTAGTTCGCCGATGATGTTATCAACGGAGACCGGTACATTGGTCAGGACGACCTCGTACTGCTTCCTTAGTACGTCAATATTATCAAGCGGAGTTATATACATACCCCATTCCTTGGCGTTCACCAGGAAAAGTGTGATTCCCTCTTCCGGATTGGGACTACGCCTGGTGCGGGCAGCACACAACAAGTAATCAGCGGCTTTGGCATCCCAGACGAATAGCTTTGTGCCGTTGAGGAGGTATTCATTACCGCGTTTATCAGCTCTTAGATTAATGCCGCCAGGCCAAAAGTCGCCATCCTCTTCCAGCACAGCCAGGGCCAGGGTCAACTTGCCCTGGATTATCTTGGGCAGAAAATCCTGTTTTTGCTTATCTGTGCCAGCAAAAAGGATGGGCATGCTGCCAAGGACCACTGTAGAAATGAAGGGGCTGGGTAACAGAGTCCGTCCCATTTCCTCACACAAAATGGTCAAGTCTCTGAAGGTTCCATCTCCGCCTCCATATTGAGAGGGGAAAGCCAAGCCAAGCCAGCCTAGGTCAGCCATCTTTTTCCAGAGTTCTGGAGAATAGCCTATCTCATCCTCCATCATCGTTCTTACGTGCTTTCTAGTACACTCTGTCTCCAGAAAATCGCGAGCGGAAGTCTTCAACATTTCTTGTTCTTCAGTCAGTCCGAATTCCATCTTTTTCTCCTTTCGTCGCAGGTCTAATTTGACCGTTTATGCTCTCGGTAACCCGAGTATCCTCTCAGCGATGATGTTCCGATTTACCTCCGAAGTGCCCATCTCTATAGTGGCACCTCTAGCTCTTATCATCTGATAGACCCATTGGCCGTCATTTATGGCTCGTTTCGAGTCTCCCATTAGCTGAGAATAGGCGCCTATGATTTCCATTGCTAGGTCACCATGCCGTCTTCTCATCTCAGCCTGAAAGTTCTTCACCATGGAAGCTTCATTCGTAGGCATGATACCCTTGCGCATCTTAGCTACCATACGACGCCCGCTACACATCAAAGCTTCCTGTTCTATAGCTATCTGTACTATTTTGTGTCTGAAAGAGGCATCTTCCCAGACGGGCTTCCCATAGCGTTGTGTTTCCTTAGCCAAGTTAACGAGAGAATAGATACCCAGCAACCCAGCCCCTAGTGCTGAGGTTATACCTGCCGCACCACCTGCCCAAAAGCCACCGCCACCAGGACCACCACCTCCGCTTCTCTCTGACATGAGTGCGGTGAGGACGACACCCCAGCCCTGGTTGACCTCACCCATGCGATTTTTATCGGGGACACGCATATTGTCGAAGTATTCTTCACCAAATTCGGCGCTGCCTGTCATCTGTTTCAGCGGCCCCCTGGTGTACCCTGGACTATGGCAATCAACGATAAAGCAGGTGAGATTGCGATGTCGTGGAGCTGCAGGGTCTGTTTTCGCCGCCAGAACACCAAAATCGGCGAACTCCCACATGCTTGTCCAAATCTTTTGTCCATTCACCACCCATTCGTCACCATCTTTAACAGCCGTGGTTTGGACATTGGCGATATCTGAGCCGGCGTTTGGCTCGGAGAATAACTCGCACCAGCTTTCTTCACCACTCAGTATCTTAGGTATGAAGCGCTTTTTCTGCCATTCCTGACCGTGTGCCAGTATGTCCGGTGCTGCCATCAGTTGACCGAGAGACAATGGTCCACCTGGGGTTCCGTAGCGCGCTAGCTCCTCACGGATTATGGCTATTTCTTGAGGTGGACGCTCAATACCGCCATACTCCTTTGGGTAACCGAAACCAGTGTACCCCGCAGCATACAACTTTTTCTGCCACGATTTGCCCAGCTCATGGGCTTCACGACTAAAGGCATCGGGTGCTGTGTATTCGGGTGTACCCCATCCTTTGGGAAGATTTGCTTTTAGCCAGGCGCGAACCTCCTTTCTAAATGCATCTAGTTTTGCCGAGTCGGTGCTCATAAGGTTCCCTCCTTACATTTGTATTGCCTTGCGAATCGCTCTGTGTCCGTGGTTTATCAGATCGGTGAGCAAAACAAGGCGTCATAATATTACGCGTAATGGCATTTTTTGTCAACCAAACGACAGTCCTGTAATACGTTGTGGGGTGATGATAGGGTAATAAGGATGGACGAAGCTAGTGAGGGATAAACTTATTCATGAGTATCGTGGTGTAGATTTAAGGATTGTTTGGGTGGTTGCAAAAGAAGAATTACCGCCAGTTAAACCTTTGATAGAGAAGGTGTTAAAAGATATAGAAAAAGCGGATTGACCACGCTCAGGCTCGCGTGGGAAACAGTATTCAAGTAGACAAACTCTGTGGATCGGCTGGCTTATTGTGCGAGGCATGCCCAACGAAACAATCTAGACCCTTTAGTGCTGCTCAAGATGACAATCAAACGCCCTACAAAAGACTATAACAAAAACGGCCAAAGCACTATAATGCTAAAATAAAGGAAAGTTAAAGGCTGGCGCCTTGCTATAGGAATCGAGGGGTAATATTCGTATGTGCTGAAGTTATTTGAGGGTGCGCCTGGTGAGTACGGAAAGGAAAGAAGGGGTTAAGTTTAAGGTGGAACGCCCAACAGTCTACTGTCTTTCCATAGATCTGATTGGGGCGACTGAAGTCGCCCTAAAATTCACTACACGAGAGTTCGACCGCTTCAATAGACGGCTAGTGGAACAAATCAAACCTCATCTCGAGAAGCTCTGGTTGGCTGATGCTTTGTTAAAGTTCACAGGTGATGGCTGGCTGGTGATAACCCACGAAGTGGAGAAGGGCCCCGCCTTATGTTGCCTTGCAATTATCATGGCTAATAGATTTCAGGACGAAATGAGCCAGATCAGCGGGATTGCTATACAGCGCATACCCCCGCTTCGTCTAGCCATCTGCTCCGGCCAAGACACATATGTTGTACTGCCAGACGGGCGCAAAGACTGGGTAGGCGACAGCGCTCGAAGGGCGACGCGTGCATCTGGATATTGTTTTCCCAATGAGATACTTATCGATGAGCCTGTCCGCTACATTGTTTTCCGAGACTTCTATGTGAAACCTGAAAATGTCAAACAACGTCCTCCAAAGTATCAGCCAAAGAGGATGGAAGAGGACTTTCCAGTGCATGTCTTGGGAGAACCAAAACCAGAGGTTGCTGCAGACTCAGAAGCTCCTGAATATTTTGTCTACACTCTTAGCATCATCGGGAAAATGAAAGAGGCAGAAATAGTTGCTCAACGGGTTTCAGAACATCTTGGAGACGAAGTCAGCAAGCTAGGCATTGCTGAAATAGCAGCTCGCCAAGGAATTTTGCGAAGTTGGAATCGACTTATGGCAAGCCTTCCCGACTATTCAAGCGCGCTTGAGATGATGAAGAGTATTCGAGACGCTAGGTTAGCCCCCGACGTTGTCACCTACAATACCCTCATCAACAAGGCCCCTGACTATGATGCAGCCAAGGCCCGGGTGGAGGTGATGCGTGGAGAAGGCATCCAGCCCGACGTTATTACCTATAATACCATCATCGATAAAGCCCCTGACTATGATACAGCCAAGGCCTGGGTGGAGGTGATGCGTGGAGAAGGCATCCAGCCTAGCGTTGTTACCTACGATACCCTCATCAACAAGGCCCCTGACTATGATGCAGCCAAGGCCTGGGTGGAGACAATGCGCGAAGAAGGCATCCAGCCTAACGTTATCACCTACAATACCCTCATCAACAGGGCTCCTGACTATGATGCAGCCGAGGCCTGGGTGGAGACGATGCGTGGAGAAGGCATCCAGCCTGACGTTGTTACCTACAATACCCTCATCAACAAGGCCCCTGACTATGATGCAGCCAAGGCCTGGGTGGAGACGATACGTGGAGAAGGCATCCAGCCTAGCGTTGTTACCTACGATACCCTCATCAACAAGGCCCTTGACTATGATGCAGCCAAGGCCTGGGTGGAGACAATGCGCGAAGAAGGCATCCAGCCTAGCGTTATCACCTACAATACCCTCATCAACAAGGCCCCTGACTATGATGCAGCCAAGGCCTGGGTGGAGACAATGCGTGGAGAAGGCATCCAGCCTGATGTTATTACCTACAATACCCTCATCAACAAGGCCCCTGACTATGATGCAGCCAAGGCCTGGGTGGACACGATACGTGGAGAAGGCATCCAGCCTGACGTTGTTACCTATAAAACGTTATTTAGTAAAGACCTTTCTGGCAAATCGGCCGATGAGATTCTCGAGTGGTACTTGGCCCAAAGGTGTCACTCGGAGGAACCCATCCAAACTGCAATAGTGGCCTATCGAAAAATCCACCGCATTGATCAAGCACTTCGTCTAGCGTTAGACTACCCACATCTACAAACAGCCCGAAAGCTGATGCAAAAGCACGAAGAGGAAGCGCTTTCATACTTTAAAACTATCTCCGATCACGATCCTGAGCACCCCAATGCTGAGTACGCTTTAGGTGTAGCTCTCATGGAACTAGGGAGAGAACTGGAGGCCCAACCGCATTTAAGGAAAGCCTTGAAACTGGCAAAAGAAGGCCCCAGGAAGGTGGTAATAAAGGAATGGCTTCGTCAGATAGATCGCAAGTTGGCTCAGAAGCGGTCAGTGGCGGACTCCTGATCTCCCTGCTATGCTGACTGCCGACGAGGACGGAGCTGCAACCGCAAACACGCAAAATGTGAGGCGACCTTGAGCTCTGGTTGGGAATGGAACCTCTATCGTATAGAAAAATCACAAAATGTAAGTGAACTGTATCTAGGGACGAGATAAGAGTTTTTACCATGTTAGAAGAAATTGGAGTTTTCGTTGAGGAGGAATTCCTGAGAGTGGTGGATGTACATTGGGTTAAGAGGATAGCCCGGCAAGTCCTCAAGGTTGAAGGAGTAGCTCCCCCTTATGAGGTGAGCCTGGTTTTCACCGACGCAGAGAAGGTGAGACAACTTAACCGCGACTACCGGGGGGTGGATGAGCCTACGGATGTGCTGGCCTTCTACATGCTTCCGCAGAAGGGAGCTGATTCTTCTTTCGCTCTCCCTCCCGATGGTGTAACTCGCCTGGGAGAGGTGATCATCTCCTATCCCCAAGCAGTAGCACAAGCCAAAGAACAAGGGCATTCACCCGAAAGGGAGCTGGCATTACTGGTTATCCACGGGATACTTCATCTTCTGAGCTACGACCATAAAGAGCCAGAGGAAGAAAGCAAGATGAGGGAAAGAGAAAGAGAACTTCTGGAGAGATGCTTGCTCAAGTGGTGATATAATATAAGTGCAGAATGGGGTTGAGGATGCCAACCGCTCCACTTACTCAATGACTGGTATTCCAGCGTCATTTAGTGCAGGCACAAGCGGGACTTAAGCCGGGGTTTTAGAACCACCCACGAAAATCGCAAAATTTTCGTGGGAACCCGGTAAATCTAAAGTTAGGTCTACCGGGGTCCCCAAAAAGTGGCAAGGCTTCTTGGGGTGAATTTAAGAAGTGCAAACAGCGCAGAGGAGGTAAAAGATGGCTAAATTCGTAATGCTGACGACTCTCACTGATGAGGGAAGAAAGACTATCATGGAAAATCCTGGAAGGATCAAAGAGGTCAACAAAGAAGTGGATGCAATGGGGGCGAAGGTTCTAGCCCAGTATGCTGTGCTAGGTCCGTACGATTTCGTGAACATTATAGAAGCTCCCAGTAATGAAGTGATATCCAAAGTGGCGGTAACTCTGGGGGCAAGAGGTACGCTTCAAACCATGACCATGGCTGCTATGGATATTGACGCTTTCGTTGGCAGTATCAAGAAGCAGAAGTAACGCTCGGCTACCCGCTTGTGCCATCAAGTTTTAGAGCTGATTGGGATTTCACATTGAAGCACCAGTGACAAAAATGTAAAACTGCGAAACTGTTTAGCCTTCGGGATTTAGGGCTTAGAGATAGTTGAGAACTATGGTTTGTGTGCTGCTGGGCAGGGACGATGAAGTAATCGAGAGCTTGGGCTTTGACTCTATCCATTTAATTCTCATTTGATCCAGGAATTTGCTCACAGGACTGAGATTGCCAGTGAACGCCTCTGTCTTATAGTGCATGGGGATGACAATAGGAGGCTCTAATTGCCTTACTATTTCCACAGCCGTGTCAATGGGTATAGTAGATACCTCCCCGACGGGCAAAAATAGTATACCTACATCTCCTATTTCTTCTATCAAATGTGAGTCCAGAGGATGTCCCAAATCACCTAGATGACATAAAGTTATATCATCCATCTCAATAATATAAATGGTATTCTTGCCCCGTACCTCACCCTTCTTATCATCGTGGAAAGAGGCGACTCCTGTGATAAAAGTCCCCCCTATTTCATATTCCCCGGGGCTTTTTATTTGTTTGGGGTCATTGGCAACGCCTTCAATGTAGCTATGTCCAGGATGGAAATGGCTCAATGTCACTACGTCAGCCTTAGGTTCACCCATGCGGTAGCCCAAGTCAGGATGACTTGGGTCTGTTAGGATGGTTTTTTCTTTCCCTCTAATCAGAAAGCAGGAATGTCCTAGCCAGGTAATCTCCATCAGCGTCTAAAGAATAACTCTTTTTCTCAGCTTTGTCCACACCACGACAGCTCTATTAATCAGAAAAAGCGTTAGCTTTGCAGGCGTGATTAGCTTTTTCCACAGGGCTTATCAGAAGCGTCATCCCCTTTATGCCCACAACGGCAATTTCCTCGCCAGCACCTATGGTTGAACTTGACGAAGCTTGCCACAGTTCGCCATTAACTCGAACATAACCTGTAGGAGAAATGGGAGTTGTTGTACGTCCTCGACTACCAATGTCAGGCGAAATTATCGGCTTTTTATCTAGCGCCTTCTTGCCAAGCCAGTAAGTGACACACGCATATGCTCCCAGGCCAACCATCATAAAGATGAGACCCCAGAGGGGGATATTTATCCTGAACCTTGGTAGCAGCCAGAGCACAATTGCCGCCAAGGCCGCCTCTTCAAGTAAGGTTGTTATAATGGCGAGTATTGTATATCTCTTGTATTTCATCTCTCTGCTGAGACAAGGTCTAGCGATGGAATCAAAGTGCCCTTCAAATCCAATAGCTACTGCCACCCAGGTTTCCTCAAACCATCAACGAAGACATGCTTCATTCTGTTTAACATGTTAGGGTGGGTGCTGAGGATTTCCATCATGTTGTCGGAGGAGCTGAGCTTAACGACCTTGCTTCGCAAGCCTATCAGCTCATAGTCATCAATGAAGCAATCCCTATCACGGTCAACTTGAGATAACTCTGATCTCATTCCAGGCGCGGGCGGGGTCATTGACAAAGAAAGCTTTAACTCCCTCCATTTGCTTTAGTTCTGGTCGTCCTTTGAACCGGGCATTAATGATATGCAAAGTAGTAGAAATAGTCAAACGACAGGTCAATTGACAAAAACCGGCACAATCGTTAACATCTGAAAAATAAAGGTTAACAGAATGAAGGGACAGATACTAAAAGCTCTGCGAGAGCGTAGTGATTATCTTTCTGGCGAGACACTTTCTGAGCAGCTTGGAATCTCCAGAGTTTCTATCTGGAAGCATATTCGTAGCTTAAAAAAGGATGGCTATGTAATAGAGGCCTCGCCTAGAGGATACAAGCTGGTCTCCTCTCCAGATTTACTGCTTCCTTACGAATTCCCCGATTTAGAACAAAGAATTCACTACTTTCCAGAGATTGGCTCGACCATGGATGCGGCAAGAGAGTTAGCTAAAAAGGGAGCAGAGGAAGGGACAATCGTGATTGCCGAAGCCCAGACCCGCGGGCGGGGAAGATTGAGCCGGGAATGGCTCTCGCCAGAAGGAGGGATTTACTTCACTCTCGTTTTACATCCCAGGATAAGTCCTGCATATGCTCCCAGGATAAACTTGATGGCCTCAGTTGCCGTGGCCGCGACAATTAGAAAGCTCTTTGGGTTAAAGGCTGAATTAAAATGGCCCAATGACGTCTTGATTGAAGGCAAGAAGGTGTGTGGCATACTGGCGGAAATGGATGCCGAAATGGATGTTGTAAACTTTGTAAACGTCGGGATAGGCATAAACGCCAATACCTCCGTTCCTCAGTTTGAAAAAACGGCGACCTCCTTAAAGGATGCTTTAGGAAGGGAAATCTCCAGGAAGGAGTTTTTAAGCGCATTGTTAGTGGAAATAGAGCGACAGCTGCCTCTGTTAATGAAAGCAAATTTACTCGAAGGGTGGAAAAAACTGTCTGTGACATTAAATAAGGATGTCAGAGTAATGAGTCTGGGTGAGGAAGTAATAGGACAGGCTATAGATATTGATGCCACTGGAGCGCTTATATTAAAAAGCAAAGACGGCTCTTTAAGAACCGTTCTTGTTGGCGATTGCATACATTTATTTTAGAAGGAGAATTTAAATGAAGGACAGGTCTCCCCCATTTATGCTCACGAAATATTCGATTTTACGGAATCCAGCGCCCTAAATTTTTCACCGGTAAGTAACTAAACATAGACTACAAACTTAAAACCGGAAAGGAGATGAAATAGAAATGGTAGTAGCTGTATGGGAAAGATATAAAGTAGAAAGGTATAATTTTTATGCTTGGCGACATGCCTTGAGCTTGCCTAAGAAATTAGCTCTAGCTTTGGCTTGGGCAGGTGTCGTGGGGCTCTTAGCCCAGGCAAAGATTTATCTTCCCTGGACTCCCGTGCCGATCACTTGCCAAACCTTTGGAGCTTTACTGGGTGGCGTTCTTCTGGGGGCGTGGTGGGGAGGCATAAGTTTGGCCATTTATGCTGCCCTGGGTGTTGTTGGGCTTCCCTGGTTTGCAGGTTGGCACAGCGGTATCCCAATTGGCCCTGCTGGACTTCCTACCGGGGGTTATATTATGGGCTTTATCCTAGCTGCCTTGCTCTTGGGTCACTTTGCCGATAAATATGTGAGGTCCCGAAGCTTTTTCACCATGTTCGGCTTAATGCTTTTAGCTAACTATGGGATGATTTATCCTCTGGGATTGCTTCAACTACACTTTTACTTCCCTGAAGCGAGTTTTTCTCAGCTCCTGGCTATGGGTCTAACACCGTTTATAGCTGGTGATATAATTAAAGCTATCATTGCCGCTGGAATAGCAAGAGGAATAACGCCCAAAGAGGCTTACAATGGTGAAGTGGATAAGGGCAAGTGGGCAACCTGGCCTGTCCCCTGAATATTCGTCTTCACTACCTCTTCTGCATACCGGGATTTCGCAGTCTCGGTTACAGTAAAGAATTTGCAGCTAACATGGGGAAGGATTGAGATATTGCATTCCAATCTCGCCTTCCCCGTAACTTTAATGCCTAGCGGCGATGCGGGGTAATAGGTTTGCTGGGGAAGATACCGGGTCTGGACATTCTTCTCAAAGGAGACCTTGGCCTCATAGGTTTTGCGGTAAGTGCCATTCTCCTTTTCAGAGTGAGCTTCCTCGATCTAGAAAGGTCGTCTCTTCGAGGCACAAGGTAAATCGAAGCTTGGACGGGGCTTGTCCCCACCCAAGCCTCTTGCCATTCTGAGCCCTTTTCCTTTTATCCCGCCGACAGCACCTTCCGCCTAAGCAGATGCAGTGATAACATCATCCGGACGGCCATGCATTCTTGATCGCGTTACCGATCTGTGAGAACATTCCTCCTAGGGGGTCGAAGATGTCTGGCATTCTAATTAATTCGCCCACACCACTGATCACGCCACCTATTCCATCCATTATCGCACCTGCCACACCAAATGTCGGAACGGCTAACTGATCAACCCAACACCCCAGGGTGCCCGCTATGTGCTCCGTAACGTCGCCGACAGCCTTCCCCACGGTGTACGTCGTACCGAGGAGAGACCAGAGGAGAGATCCCCCAGCCGTCTTGGTCTGGCATTCCGGTATGGACACTGCACACGGCGATTCTGGACCGCACTCGGCGCACCCTGAAGGTGGATTCCCAGGATTCCCAGGGCCTCCTTGGTCAACAATCACCCCGTTCGCAGTCAAGTCATCGTCTCCCAGGCCGCCATCAACCAGTGTAATCGTAATTACATTATCTCCATCATCATCCCCCATCGGTAGCTGATACCAATGATCGGTAGAATTAGCTGGTGTTGGACCATACTTCCAGTACTGCGTTCCAACAGGGACAGCCAAAGGAAGTTGTATGGTTACCGTCACCGTTGCGCCGCTTGTTAGCCCGGTAATATTGAACGAAAAGAAAGCATAGAGGAACTCAAGATTTGGTTTACCTTCAGTGGCTTCAGACGGTAGTTCGTTTTCAGTTATTGCCGTGAGGTCTTTCATTGTGCCTGAACCGGCACTGAATATCGCCGTGCCTACGCCGCTAGCTGATATTATATCTAGTAGACCGTCACAGTTATCATCATAGCCGTTGCTGACCTCAGTCGCCCCGGGGTTCACAGCGGCATCGTTGTCATCGCAGTCGGTGTTATCTAAGACATAGCCTTGGGGCTGAGTGCAGGACACCTTTGAGACATTGGGATTGCCGTAGCCATCACCATCAGCGTCCTGATACCAGGTCTGACCGGGATGCTCATTAGCATCGTTGTCGTTGCAGTCAGTATTATCTAAAACATAGCCTGAGGGCTGAGAGCAGGCTTGTGTTGACACAGCCGGATTGCCGTAGCCATCGCCATCGTTGTCCCGATACCACAAGGACCCTAGTCCCTCATCTATTTGGCCGTTGCAGTTATCGTCTATGCCGTTGCACACCTCCGTGGCTCCCGGATGGACACTGGCATCGCTGTCATTGCAGTCGGTGTTATCTGAGACATAGCCAGCAGGGCAAGTGCAGTTCTGGGTTGTGGCAGTAGCGTTGCCGTAG
>JBAVCL010000019.1:0-32379 GCA_049586675.1 Dehalococcoidia bacterium | reverse complement strand
CAAACATGGCTTCTATTCCGGTACCCTTAGCCCTGCCGAAACATCCCAACTGTGGAACATTACGAATCTGGAAGGCGTTGACCCTGAAATAGCGTTCATTCGCGTCAAGTTACAGTCTTCTCTTCAGCACGACCCTGGTAACCGCCGCGTAATCAGAGAAGCCTCCAGATTACTCGTAAAATGGTATTCTGCAAATTACCGGTTGGACCCAACCGACCGCAACTACCTGAAAACTGTTGTCGAGAATCTTTTGGGAATTGCCTCCATGCGTCAGTCCGCCAGCGCCCACGGCTCGTAAATATAAAGGGCAAACCGACGAAACGAATCGTGTGTACTTTAACAATTGAATCCGCCGGAGGTAATCGTCTTACGTATGAAAAAGAGCTGTTGAACTCCCGAAAAAAACAGCCATTTTTACAAAACGAATCATCCCGACCTCCCCCATGTTCTGCCCCCTATGAGCCAAATGACAACATTCTTCGCATATATGCTCGGAATGACAGGAATGGCCGGGGACCTGGCAATGACACGCCGCTAGGACGCGAATTCCAGGTACACCATCCTTCACAAAATGAAGGATTAGGCCTACCACAAATTAGGTATTATGCCCCCAGAATACCCCGTAGTACGAGACACGTAGAAGCACGTTTGAAGAGATCTGGCAGTGTCTAATACTTGATTTTGTTACCCAATATGGGTAATATAATACCCGAAATGGGTAACATCTATGAATGAAAATTTGTTATGCAGCGGTCTCTTCGGCAAAACACGGCAGGCGGTCCTTGCGCTCCTCTACGGGCGAGCGGATAGCTCCTTTTATACCAAACAAATACTAGACGCCGTGAAAATCGGACGGGGAACGGTGCAGCGAGAGCTGAAGAACCTGACGGATACTGGCATCATCATCCGGGAAGTTCAAGGGAGGCAGGTATATTATCGAGCCAATGCGCGCTGCCCTATCTTCGATGAGCTTAAAAACATTGTAAGGAAAACCTTTGGTATGGCTGATGTCATCAGAGAGTCTCTGGCGCCTAATGCCGATAAGATACGGGTAGCTTTTATCTTCGGTTCAGTAGCCAGGAGCACCGATGACCGAAGAAGCGACGTTGACCTGATGGTGGTGGGCAAAGTCTCTTTTGGAGACGTCGTTTCGCTTCTCACCCCGGCGGAACAAAAACTGGGGCGCGAGGTTAATGCTGTTGTCTACCCGGTTGCCGAATTTAGGAAGAAAGTGAAGGAGGACCATCATTTCGTCAAGACCGTGCTGGAAGAGGAGAAGATATTTGTGATGGGCGATAAAGATGAGCTTAGAAGACTGGCTGAATGATAAACTGGTTGTGAAACACCGCCCATCGGCACGTGAAATTGCCGAACTGTTGCATATCTGCGACCGTGACCTGGAAAAAGCAGGGATAAGCGAACTGGGTCCAGATTGGCGATTGAGTATTGCGCATAATGCGGCTGTCCAAGCTGCTAGGGCAGCACTGGCAGCAGTTGGCTATCGCGCCCGGAAGGAGGGGCACCATTATCTTGTTCTGCAATCACTGGCTTTAACCATTAGAACAGACCCCGCTACAATTAAGCAGTTGGACAAGCTGCGCGAAAAACGTAATATCAGCGACTATGAAAGGGCTGGGCTGGTCACTGAACAAGAGGCCGAAGAAATGATAGCACTGGCGAAACAACTCCGCGACGATGTTGAGCGGTGGCTCCGTGCTCATTATCCCAGTCTTGCCAGAGAGATTTAGGTGCCGGTGCATGAGAATTCCAGGGACGCCATACCAATTAGGCCTACTACAAATCAGGCATTATGTCCCCAGGATAGCCCCTCTGAGGAAGGGTTAACTCCTTTTGTGATATAATTGGAGCAAAGTCAGACTAAGTAAAGGTGGCCAAACTACCGCAGGTTAAAGGAAATAGGCTCGTTAAGGCCCTTCAAAAGAAAGGTTGGTATATTGATAGAACTCGTGGAAGTCACACAATCATGCGAAATGACGATAAGCCAGGCACAAAAATAGTTGTCCCTATTCATACGAGTCCAATCAAACCAGGTACTCTTTCCAACATATTGAAGAAAGCTGAAATCTCAAGGGAGGAATTGGAAGGCCTTCTTTAGGAGGAACGATGTTAAAATATACAGTTATTCTTATTCCCGAAGAGGAAGGGGGCTACTCGGTAGATGTCCCGGCACTCCCCGGCTGCTACACGCAGGGTGAGACCAAAGAAGAAGCCATTTCTATGGCGAAAGAAGCCATAGAGCTTTACCTGGAATCGTGCCAGGCGCACAACGAACTGATTCCCCAGGAGTTCGGTATCGAGTCTCTAACCATAGCAGTGAGGGAGCCAATCGCTTAGCCAAACTCACTTGACGAATCCTAACTGTTTTACTACCATATAATCAACAGCGCCAGGGTGAGTAGCCCTGGCCCGACAGTCTCTCTTCAAAAGAGAGACTGTTTCTTTTTGAACTGATTCCACCGCAATATTATATCTCTTGACTGCGAATTCCAAGGACACCACACCAATTCGGCCTACTACAAATCAGGTATTATGTCCCCGGAATAGCCTACGGCATTTTAGTGTTGCACAAGGTAGCGTAGTGTTCAGCGGCAGAGCGCGGGTGCGGAGCGCCGTCATTATCGTCTGTCCACTCATCGGACTGGCCCGTTATCGTTAGGTATGGCTCCTGTCGAAGCAGTCACACGCCTTTGTCTTTCAAGATGCGTCTTAACTCGACAATAAGCGGTGGTAAATCCTTGGTCACAATTGTCCAGACAACGTCGAGGTCAACATTAATATAGCCATGTGCCAGACGGTTTCTAGTGCCACTGATTAAGTCCCATGGAATTTCAGGATAACGATGACGCAATTCAGCTGAAATAGTTCGGGATGCTTCACCAATGAGTTCTATTAAGTGAATAGTAGCCATGGCGAGCATTTCATTGGAATCCAGATCAGTCCGACTCCTCCCTTTGTTGAACTGGACCGCCTTATGGGCGAAGTCCAGCATGTGTCGTACCCGTACGATGTCGTCTTTATGATTGGGTTTCGGCATACTCTACCCTTGCCCCCCGAACTACTCTATCGCGAAAATAGCGGCTGAGGTCGCCGGGCGTACGCAAGTCAACTTTACGTCCCACTAACCGGGAAAGCTCATTTTCCATATCAATTATGCCAAATCCAGGGACATGACCCGCCTCGAACTCCACCAGCACATCGATGTCGCTATCGGGATGAAAATCCTTGGTCAGGACGGAACCGAAAAGCGACAGTTTTCTGATATGGTGTTTGTGGCAAAACTCGGCTAATCTCTTATGGGGAAGTTTGAATGGCTGAGAAACCAGAGAAGTCTCTTTGGAAACCAGCTTTGCAAGCTCATCTTCATTACCTATGAGAAATATCTTTTCGCCCTCGAGCACAGTCTTGACGAAGTGGTGGTCTTCTCTCACTTTTCGTTTAAACTCGGTGACGGGATATACTACGGGATTGACCTCGCGTCCCAGTTTTTTTTCTGCTGGAGAGAGAAGCGAAACCACGTCTTCGAAGGAGATTCTGCCGACTATCATCACGTCAATATCGCTTCTTGTCCTTTCATCCCCGCTGGCGATTGAGCCGAATATGAAAGCAACCTTTATCTGCCCGATAGAAGGCGCCAGTGCTGAGCGCAGGACGTCGGCCACACCCACGGTTTTAACAATTAGCCCGTGGAGCTCATTAAAAAGGGGACTCTGCCGGTTTGCCTGATAATACTTTTGTTTCCCCTCCGTAGTCGAAACGAGAATACCGGTCTTCTCCAGACGCGCTAGCTCTCGACTGACATTGGTAGAATCTTCTGCCACTAAGGCGGTAAGTTGGCGGACAAAATAACGTTCATCGGGATGAGTGAATAACCATCCCAGCACTTTGGCCCTGAGGTTTGATCCTAAAAGCCTTCCTAATATTCCGTTCATCTTAAACCAAATTGCAGTGTTATTTACTGCAGTTGCAGTATTTTACACTGCATAACTTTCCAAAGTCAAGAGTAGCTTTAGATATTTGCTCCGAATATTGAGTATATGTTCATTATAATGAGCGATAATCGGTTGTAAAAATCCTCTTGGTCCTCCCTTCCCTGGCGAGAGGAATCACCCTCATCCTTCGAGGAGACTTCGGCGTGAGTTCAGCCGAACGCGCAGGACAGGATTCTACAATTCCAGAGACACCATACCAATCAGGCCTGCTACAAATCAGGTATTATGTCCCCCGAATACCATAGCAAAGTGAACAATCCGATGTATTGTGCAGTCGCTTATCTCGGTCAATGCAAAACGAGGAACTAAACAGAATGGCTTATTGTTACTCTATTATAGGCCAATATCCGATCTTAAAAATTTGTGCGTTTGGTACTATGCTGAACGAGAAACTTGGACAATGAGAGCTCAATACGTTTGGGTTTGGGCCTAAAATTTAATCCCCCCTTCTTTCCTTTTTTCTTGCTTCTCGCTCCGACTTTTCCAGCTCCCCTATTCTCCTTTCTTCTCTTTCAGCTTCTTTTCTCTCTTCTCCTCTCGCTTCTTTCCTTTCCTCTGCTGCCAGATCTTCTCTTTTATCTTGTTTCTCAGCTTCCCTTTTCTCTTCTCTTCCCATCTTTCCTCTTTCTTTTTTCCTTGCTTCTCGCTTCACCTTTTCCAGCTCCATTGTTTTCCGTTCATCACTTTCAGCTCTTTGTCCCTCTTTTCTTCTCGCTTCTCTTCCCGCGTCTTCTCCCAGTTCCACCAATTTCTCATTGTAGAACTTGGAAGCTACGTTTATTATGTCTTCGGTTCTTTCGCTCATAAATTTGTGATTTTCAATTCTTCTCCCAAGGGAAGCAGCCCGGTCGGTGAGTCCTTCCTTCTCTACCTTTTCTTTTTCTTGCTCCATCGCTTGTATGGCCTTCAGCGCGAGGTTTTGGATAACTTTGATGTATCTTTGCCTTTCCCCCGGGTTTTGAGTGCCCTCGAAAATGGCCTTATTCACTGCCGGTCTAAAGTTCCCGCTTTTTCCCGCCTCCTCGGTGAGGATATCGAGATCCTTTTCGGATATGCCCACTAACGGATTTAGATATAAATAATCACTGAGAAAATAATATAATTTTGCATCATCTCCGCACAACTCCTTCAACAAATTTTCCTCTTCCTTCTCCTCTTTTTTCTCCTCCTTCTCTTTCCACATAGTTCAGTCTCCCTCCTTTGTTGTTCTTGCCTGCCTAATCATATGCTGACCGCGATTCCCCATATCAACTCGTAGTGAACTGACTTCGTTCCTCCTTGGTCTCGATACCGATGATATGCCACGTACATCCGATTGTCAAGTAAGCCTACTTAAAGGGTTGTTGAGTCGGGTCCCCCCGAGGAAGAGAGCGAGATAGGCTGAACAGAAACTGTGGCGACCTATAGCTTATCGGATATTGCCTTGCTATCGCAGTTGGTGGTCTATGTTGACCGATTACACAATCTGACGAACTGTGTGATGTATCGAATTATCATTGAACAAAACTGACTTTCGTGCAATGCCGTGTTCTTCCAGGTAGCATAGGCTCTTTTCCATGCTACCCTTCACTTTTAGTGTGGATGCTTAATCACCTTCGCTCCTTGTGCCACTATAATTGTCAGGTATAAAATGGCATTGCAGCCTAGAGTTCGGGTCCCGCCACAAGATGATAAGGCAGCTCGAATTTGAGCCAAGACAATAGTATTGGAAGGAGGATACAAATGGCTAGGCAATTTAAGCTCAGCGCCAGGAATATGGAGATGCGTCTCGCATCCACTGGATTCACAATTCGGGTGGAAGACGACAACCAAGACCTCAGCGGGCGATTGCAGATTACAAAAGCTGGCATTACCTGGACACCGAAGCGAGCGTGGCCAAGTGGACCACGCAGTGTTCGGATTCCGTGGGCGGATGTACCAAACGTTTTTGCTAAATATAGATAATAGGCGAATTCCAGGGACACCATACCAATTAGGCCTACTACAAATCAAGTATTATGTCCCCGGAATACCCTACGGCATTTTAGTGTTACACAAGGTAGCGTAGTGTTCAGCGGCCGAGAGCAGGTGCAGAGCGCCGTCATTATCGTCTGTCCATTCATCGGACTCGCCCGTTATCGCCAGGCATGGCTCCTGGCTATTTTGAGGAAGGCAATTTCCGGGGAACTATGAAGGTTTGTCAATTAACCCGAGCGAGTGCTATTATTAAACAAAACAGGCATTTTGTTTAATAAGGCAGAAACTTACTAAACTAGCGTTTAATATGGATATTGCTCTATTTCGGAATAGTCCTTCAGGCAGGCTGGTACGTGCCGTGGATGGGTACTGGGCTTTTGTGCCTAACCCATTGCCACCGCAGCTTACCTGGGATAGTCCTCTAGCATCCCTAGCGTCTAGAGCTGACCTAGCGCTAGGAACTCTCTCCGGTCTTGGTGAGACTTTGCTTAACCCCCATCTGCTTATCTACCCCTTTGTCAGAAAGGAAGCTGTTCTGTCCTCCCGCATTGAGGGCACACAGTCATCACTCTCTGACCTGCTGTTGTTTGAAGCCACCAGGGCTGAGAAACAGAGAGATGTAAGGGAAGTGCAAAACTACGTGCGAGCGATGGAACACGGACTGAAACGCGTGGAGGAACTGCCTTTAAGCCTGAGGCTCATCCGTGAATTGCATGCTATTCTTATGGAGGGAGTGCGTGGGGAACGGGCTACTCCGGGGGAATTCAGGCAATCCCAGAACTGGATTGGTCTCCCTGGTTGTACCTTAAATGACGCTACCTTTGTGCCGCCACCTGTGGCAGAGATGAAGGAAGCTCTTGACCAATTGGAAGAATTCCTGCATGCCGATACACAGTTACCACCCCTGGTCGAACTGGCTCTAATCCATTACCAGTTTGAGACTATCCATCCTTTCCTCGATGGTAACGGGCGTATCGGGCGGCTGCTCATTACTCTTTTTCTTTGCCAGCGCAGTATTCTCAATAAGCCCCTGCTCTATCTCAGTGCCTTCTTTGAGCGCCATCGCCAGGAATATTATCAGTACCTTTTGGACGTGAGTCAGAGTGGAGCTTGGCGACAATGGATAGAGTTCTTCTTGCAAGCGGTGGTTGAGCAATCGGACGATGCTGTCAAGCGCGCACGCCGGCTTTTAGACTTACACCGGAATTATTATCAAACCAGCCTGGGAAAACGTTTACCGCCGACGGCAGTGGAGCTTGTGGAGCTCATCTTCGTGAGGCCAGTATTAAATACCAGGGTTGTGCAGGAGTATCTTAAAGTGACATTTCCCGCTGCCCAGAAAGCCATTGAGGCTCTGATAAAAGAAGGTATTCTAGCCGAGATTACCGGTGGCAAGCGGAACAAAGCCTACGCGGCAAAAGAAATTCTTGGTATCCTGGAGGAGGATACCAAGTTGGGGGAGGGAATTAGAGGGGGATAGCACCCTCACCTTAATCCTCTCCCGCTCGCCTGCTGGAGTCATACGGCGAGCAGGTCGAGGGAGAGGAGATTGCTTCGGCCCGATAAATCGGGCCTCGCAATGACAGGGGGTCGAGGGAGAGGATTCTACAATTTCTGGGACGCCATCCTTAACAAGGTGAAGGATTAGGCCTGCTACGAATCAGGTATTATGTCCCCGGAATACATATCTGTAAGATTAGTGTAATATAAAGAAGTTAGATGAAACTATTCGTATTTTCAGGTCCCGGTTTCTACAACTACAGTGATCTAAGATATGACGACCTTAGCGAGCCAACCTGATAGGTCATTTTGGACGCTTTCTTCTGATGACGCTTTAAATCAACTCGGGACAAACCGAAACGGATTGACCCAAGATGAAGCTCAGAAAAGGCTCTTGCGTGTTGGCGCCAATCTTCTGAAACCCAAGGGGAAAACTGATACACTAACTCTCCTGATAAACCAGTTCAGAAGTCCTCTGGTCCTCATTCTGATAATCGCTGCCATATTAGCCTTTTTTCTGGGAGAGCCAATCAACGCTGGCATAATACTGGTGATTGTGGTTGCCAGCGGCTTGTTGGGATTCTGGCAGGAGAGAGGCTCCACCAATGCTGTCCAAAGACTAACGGCTATCGTTCAATTAAAAGTATCGGTGGTGCGTGGAGGGAATCCCAATGATGTACCGACTGAAGAAATTGTGCCGGGAGATATTATCTTGCTTTCAGCAGGTGATGTCGTACCCGCGGATTGTCTGATTCTTGATTTGAAAGACCTTTTTGTGGACGAAGCCACGCTTACCGGTGAGACTTACCCTGCCGAAAAATTGGTGGGCTTGCTTGCGGCGAAAACGCCGATCAGTCACCGGACGAACTCTCTGTTTATGGGAACCCACGTTATCAGTGGTAGTGCCAGAGCCGTGGTAGTGAGCACTGGTCTCAGTACTGAATTTGGCAAGATTGCCGAGCATTTAAGGTTCAGGCCTCCGGAGACCGAATTTGAGCACGGCGTAAAGCACTTTGGCTATTTTCTCATGATTGTCACGTTGGTCCTCGTCATGGCCATCTTTGCTATCAACGTCTATTATAAACGGTCCCTGCTGGACTCGGTGCTTTTCTCTCTGGCTCTGGCAGTAGGGCTGACCCCGCAGTTGTTGCCGGTTATCATCAGCATCAACCTGTCCCATGGGGCTAGACGTATGGCAGAGCAAAAGGTCATCATCAAGAGGCTGGCCTCCATTGAAAACTTCGGTAGTATGAATATACTCTGTTCTGACAAGACCGGTACTTTGACTCAAGGAATCATGCATTTGCATTCCTTCGTGGGCGCAGATGGGCATGAAAATGAGAAGGTATTGTTGTATGCTTATCTCAATTCCTCTTTTGAAACGGGATATAAAAATCCTATCGATGAAGCCATTCGCGCTCATAGTTCTCTGGATATATCTGCCTATCATAAGTTAGATGAGGTACCCTATGATTTCATTCGCAAGAGGTTAAGCATTTTAGTCTCAACCAAAGATGGAAATCTGGTAATCAGCAAAGGTACGTTGCCGAATCTGTTTTCCATCTGTTCTCAGGCCGAGACCGCCGGAGGCATCGTTAATCTAACCAGCTTGCAAGAAAAGGTACAGGCCCAATTTGAGGACTTCAATCGCCAGGGATTTCGTGTACTGGGAATAGCCTATCGGCCATATAATACCGCCAACACCATCACTAAAGAAGATGAGAAAGGTTTTACTTTCCTGGGTTTCATTGTCCTTGATGATCCGGCCAAACCGGGCGTTGCCGACACTATCAAAAAATTAAAACAGCAGGGTATTTCCTTAAAAGTTATTTCCGGCGATAACTGTCTAGTAACAGCGCATATCGGTAAACAGGTTGGATTATCGACAACACGGATCTTGACCGGCTCGGACCTTCTTCAGATATCGGATGCAGCTTTAGTCCGGCAAGTGAACGAAGTAAGCCTTTTTGCCGAGATAGAGCCAAATCAAAAACAAAGAATCATTGTAGCGCTCAAGAAATCAGCAGCTAATGTGGTTGGTTATATTGGAGATGGCATGAATGATGCTCCGGCGCTTCATGCGGCTGATGTAGGTATTTCAGTAGAAAGTGCCGCTGCCGTAGCCAAAGAGGCGGCGGATATTGTGCTGCTTGAGAAAGATTTGGGGGTGCTTGAACGGGGTGTTCGGGAAGGGAGAATGACATTTGCCAACACGCTCAAATATGTGTTCATGGCCACCAGTGCCAATTTTGGCAACATGTTCAGCATGGCGGGAGCGTCTATATTTCTGTCCTTCTTACCGTTGTTGCCGAAACAAGTTCTGCTTACCAATCTGATGACTGATTTCCCGGAAGTCAACATCGCGTCTGATAATGTCGATCCAGAGGCAGTTATGCAGCCACACCGGTGGAACATCCGGTTCATCCAAAGGTTTATGTTAACATTTGGTATCTTGAGCTCCATTTTTGACTACCTAACCTTTGGTGCTCTTCTAATCTTTTTACATGCCTCTGAAACACAATTTCGGACCGGGTGGTTCATGGAATCGGTCATTTCAGCATCCTTGATCGTGCTGGTTATTCGTAGCCGGAGGCCCTTACTGAGAAGTCGACCAGGTAAGTATTTGCTCATGGCTACTTTATTGGTCGTTGTGGTAACGCTTATTTTGCCTTTCACACCATTAGATCAAGTATTGGGGTTCAGCAAATTGCCAGCCACCTTCATTCTAGTAATTATTGCTATTGTGATAGCCTATATCTTCGCGGCAGAACTCGCCAAGAATGTGTTTTACCGTCTGGTACGGTTACCTTGAATAAACAGCCTTAGATTGGTGACAAAAATATGAAAAGCAAGGAGAATAATTAACCTATGTCAACTCCCCATGGAATTCCAGGGACACCATACCAATCAGGCCTACTACAAATCAGGTATTATGTCCCCAGAATGCAGGTAACAATCTAACGGTTTGTTCAGCCCGGAAGCGCTTGCTGTGTGCCGATAACATCTATCGTAGTTCCGGAGTTATCATGAGAATGCTCAACTAGCCAGGGGACACTTTGTGCATCTTCCCTCCCGGCAGTAGTTTCTGAAGATGTGAATTAAGCCTTGTTGATGACAGGCAGTGAAATCGGAAGGCTCTTCAAGGCAAAATTGGTTTTCCATATGCCGCGTTATCTCATTCTCTGCTAGTTTGGGATAACTATTATAAAGTTCCATCGCCTTTTTCATTAGTTCCGGCTCATTGGCCATTTTTCCCCAGGAGAAAGCAAAGGGCAATATCACGTTTACTATAATTTCACCTGCTTTGCTATTTCCCAAAAGAGCTGATATCTTTGTTTTACTTCTGAGATCAAAATCGAAATGGTCCTGCCAGTAGCCATCGCCAGCCACGGTTAAACCGGTCTCCATCATATGGTGTCCCTTGGGCAGAGGTGCTTCTTTCACTAGCTGCAATATCCCTGCTAACAGTTTTCCTTCGCCGTAACGCTCGAGAAGATAGCTCTGGGCGACAATGCGTCGCACTGGAGAATTGTTGGGATATATGTGTGAGAGGTTCCAGTCACTTTCCCTCATGGTTTTAACTTTTTTACCCGCCGACTGCCATATTTGCTCCAACTCCTGGACTTCTTTCTCCTTGGCAAATTTTCCTTGCCATCTTTGAGAAGGTAATAACCCGGCTGTGCCTACCAACAAAGCTTGTTTTAAGGTCAAGCCTTCTCTGGATTCGATAGAATTGAGGGGCATTCTGTCAGCAAGCTCTTCGAAGGGCTTTGTGTTTTTAGCATAACCCAGGGCCCTCATCATACCTCGGAAAAGCGCCTGCCCCGACTCTTCTTGCTTTAACTCAGCTTGAAAATGCATCGACTTCTGCTTAAACCTTTCTTCACCGGCAGTGTTCAGTAGTTTTTCTAAAGTTTGCCTATCCACGTGTTCCAGTATCTGGAAGCACGGAAGCTGGTAAGGCAGCAAATAAGCTTGGTGCCGCAGTGCCTTCGCCAGACATAGCACAGGAACTGGCTTGCCGCTTTGAAGTAAGGTAGCTGAATTACGATCATGCCACATCACAACATGAAGGATGACATTATTATATGCAGCATCAGCATGATGCTCATGGCTATACCAATCACTGGATTTAACATGAACCTCTACATCCCCTTTCGTCAAATGAGATTTATTTACAATAACTGCATCCCGAAAATCGGGGCCGTTATCACCATTAGTCCTTCCCGGATAGATTACACTGACTAGCTCATCTTCTGCGGAGGGCAGCTCCTTTCCCACCACTTGTTGCCATATTAGAGCTGCTTGCTTTTCCGGGAATTTTATCCGATTACGTGTAATCATGGCGTAAAAAAATTACCTATCGCATTAATTCATCGTGCTTCTTTCCAGCTCTGTAAGTAAAGCCGCTACGCTCGGCAACTATGCTGAGCAAGGTAGCCGATGCTCCGCGAGGTCGATACATCCCATTTTCCCATTCGCTGATTGTTTGCTGCCGCGTGCCTAATTCCTCGGCTAGCTTCACTTGAGTTAAGTTCAGATGTTGCCTCAACGCCCGGACCTCTTCTTTACTCCATTGTCTTTTTCTTCTTTTTCTTTGCTCCATCTCTCCAAAATTATACACGGTTTAGTGTAATAATTCAAGGGGAAAATTTGCCAAATTTTAGTAAAACTTCGTTGATTCTGATAAAATATGATTGTTTTCAAAGTAAACAAAGAGCGGTATGATTTCGTATATTACACAATATTAGTTTGATATTATGAAAATAATTCGCATAACAACGAGTTAGCTGTTCATTGCTGACTTACTAAAAAATGGCAAAAAGGGAGGAAAATGTCATGAAAACTAGTAGAATTATGTGGGTGGTATTGGTGGTATTATTGAGCATTGTGTTGGCAGTGTATTTAATTGCACGTGGGGGAGGCGGAGGAGGCGTCCCAGCGGCCCCTACAGGAGTTACAGCAACAGCAGGTGATGGACGGGCAACAATCAGTTGGAGTAGTGTTACAGGTGCAACATCGTATAACATCTACTGGTCAACTACATCCGGCGTTACAAAGACCAGCGGCACAAAGATTACCGGCGCCACAAGTCCGTATAGTCATACGGGACGCACAAACGGCACGCGATACTACTATATTGTCACGGCTGTCAATTCCTCGGGAGAAAGTGTGGAGTCGTCCCAGGTATCGGCAACGCCTACATCTGCAAGTGGGGGAGGCGGAGGAGGCATCCCATCGGCCCCTACAGGAGTTACAGCAACAGCAGGTGATGGACGGGCAACAATCAGCTGGAGTAGTGTTACAGGTGCAACATCGTATAACATCTACTGGTCAACTACATCTGGTGTTACGAAGACCAGGGGCACGAAGATTACCGGCGCCACAAGTCCGTATAGTCATACGGGACTCACAAATGGTATGACATATTACTATCTTGTCACGGCTGTAAATAGCAAGGGGGAAAGCAGTGAATCGAGGCAGGTATCAGCAACACCAAGTAGTGGTGGAGTAGTAGTCTCAAGTATCCTTGATAATGCGACTTTTTATAATGGTCCGAGGCCAGTTCCCACGAACATTACTTTCGTAGATTCTTATGACAATCAAGTCACAATGTTCGGGTATCCAGGCCAGGTGAATGTGATTGTGCCCCCACGCACCGAGGTTTCTACCGTAAAAGCTCTTGTTGAGCAGCATGGCGGGACGATCTTAAGTCAGATTCCGGTACTGGGTTTGTACCTTGTACAGGTTCCTGTTGGTAGCGAATCAAGTTTCATTTCAGCAGTTCGTCAGAATCCCATTGTCCTATATGCTTTTCCAAATTCGGTTCTGCTTACAAAGACTTCAGTTGAGGTTGATTTAAGCGACACGGGGGTGACCGACCCGAGCAAGTTGGTGGTTGCTCTCCTGAGAGGTCCTGACCCAAACGCAAAGGTCATTTTGGTACAGCTTGACGATTTTAACGAGAACCATGGTGCCCTAGTCGAGCAGGAAATGAACTTGATAACCGGGGCTAAGAACAAACTCCAACTAAACATTGGATTACAGCTTGGCGACAGGCTACCATACGAACTGAGTACTAATTACTACACAAGCACCGATGTGTTATATCGAAGCATGACTGCCGCCATTGCGGGGGCTGAACTAAACAATCAGAAAGCGGTTATCAACCTGTCATTTGGATGGATTGGCGTAACTGACGATCGAAACGAATTTAATGACGATACATTCATGTTAAAATCTCAGGAAAATTGGCTCCGAGGAATGCTGCTGCCGCTCGTAAACTCGGATTGGGCTAAGGGAGGAAATATCTTCTTTTCTGTAGCCGCTGGTAACGATGATGTTTACTTGATAGATAATAACGGTAATGAACTTCAGAGCAGACGTTTAGATATCACCAGCATGCTCAACAATCTCAAGGCTGATCCTGATTTTGGCCCAGTCATGAAATATGTGACCTTCTGTGGAGCTTTGGATTCCACCGGGGATTTGGCGGACGATTCTGCCTATGGCGACGGAGTTGTTTACGGATATTCGCATACGCCTGGTTATCATGGTTCTTCTCTTATTGCACCCCAGGGTAGTGGAGCGGCTTATAATGCATGGAGCACCTCTCCAAACCTTAATTCCGAACAGATTAATCAGGCTCTCCAAACTGCTGCAGATAAAAATCTGAACGCCTTCGGCTATCCCGTTTTGGATGTAGCCGGAACAATTACTGAGGCTGGAGTCATTGCTGCGGGAGGCACCTATACCCTTACCATAACAAAGACGGGCACAGGAAGCGGAACAGTAAGTGCGAGTCCACCAGGCCCCACCTATACCGCTGGGACGGTTGTCACTTTGGCAGCTACCCCAGATACAGGATCCACCTTTGCCGGGTGGTCAGGTGCCTGCTCAGGGACTGGTTCCTGTGTGGTCACGATGGATTGGGACAAGTCGGTCACCGCTACATTCGCTCCCATCAGTTCTCCTTTGAACGGAGCTTGGTCGGGCTCCTACAATGCGGCTGCCCCAGGTAGCGGAGGGTGGATCTATAATGATGGGGGAACACTGACGTGGACAATTTCTTCTGTCAGCGGTAACTCCTTTTCTGGGTCTGTATACATAACTGGTGTTCAGCTCCGCTGGGTGGAAGGCGGTGCAGTCGCGGGTTACACTTCATGTTCGGGAACGGTTTCTGGAACTATTTCTGGGAATGTGTTGGAAGGCACTTACGAATACTACGTATCAGAGACCGAAGCAAGCTCAAGCTGGGGCTTTACAGCAACATTGAGCGGGAACACTATTGATGGCGGTCGCACTACCTCAACAGCATCGTTGTCGTTCACGTTAACGCGCTCATAGGTACCGCACCAGGAGCAATAGCTCTGCAAATAGGGTTACATCTTGTCATTCAACAATTGCTTTGCTTGGGCAGTGACCATTTAAAAATCTGCCAGCAACGACAACTAACAACAGCTTGGCGTAAACCCTTCGGGAAAGCGGCAGCCTCTTTTATCATATTCTTTAGTCATTATAAAGGCATTTAAACTAAGACATAACCTTACCTTAAATAACTAGCAATAATAAGTTTTTCAATCTCAGTAGTGCGTGCCCCATGCCCGTAAATCCACTCTGCTAGCTGGTCCCCTCGATACGCGGGTTCATCCTCTTCCTGTACCAGCGCACGCAGTTCGTCTCTATTCAATCCTAGGAGTGTGGTTAGCGTGGTCTACTTGTAAGCCTGCACATTGTCTTCAGTAAGTAATTATCTCAAAGGCCGTTGGGTGTAAACAAGTCTGTTGACAGCATCATGCGCTACGTAGTACGGAAAACAGGCAAAAATAATGAGGGCAGGGACTCGATACAAGGTAACAAACAGCCAGATCGCGTGATCGTCGCAGAGGGTGGTTTTGAGAACCTTCTCACCAACTCACTTACTCGTCTAGACATCAACGTAAGGTAAGGCGAGGTCAGACCTTCACACTTATTGACGTAGAGCCATGTAATAGACTCTTGCGAATTCTCTTCGCGCTTGTCAGGCTAGTTCAGGTTCAGGTTGCACCTTTTGCTGAGGCACTCTTCCGAATGTATCTCCATGTAGTGCCGTCCCAGAAGCGGAGGTGTTACCTCTGCTCTAGTTCAGATAGATGGGTGACACTTTATATGCTTGTAACATTGGGTAATAACCTTTCGTGTCATTGCGAGCCCCGATTTTGTCGGGGCGTGGCAATCTCATACCCCCACCGAGATTGCTTTGTCGCCTTCGGCTCCTCGCAATGACACTAGGGGATTGCGGAGCCTGTTCTGAGCGTAAGCGAAGAATCTCGCTCCTCGCAATGACAAAAAGGAGTGTCACTAATCATATGAACGAGTAAAACTTGTTGTATTTTGAGTTTTTTTGCTATAATGATGATTAGCAATCTCAAGTGCAGAGTGCTAAAGTAAATCTAGGAAAGGAGGGAGCATGGCTAAAATTGAACCTTTGGGAGACAGGGTAGTGATAAAACCCACACCCCAGGAAGAAGTAAGCAAAGGGGGGATAGTCTTACCAGATACAGCCAAAGAGAAGCCCCAGGAGGGGAAAATTATTGCTGTCGGTCCAGGCAGGTTGACTGAAGAGGGCAAGCGTATTGCCATGGAGGTGAAGAAGGGAGATAAGGTTATTTACTCCAAATACGCTGGCACTGAGTTTAAGTTGGATGGCGAAGAGCTGATTATCATGCGTGAAGGCGATCTCTTGGCCAAGAAGAGTTAAGAAAAGGAGATGAGCGAATGGCAAAACAAATTATTTTCGGCGAGGAAGCAAGGAAAGCATTAAAGAATGGCGTGGACATCCTGGCTAATACTATAAGGGTGACTCTGGGACCACGCGGGCGGCCTGTAGCATTGGATAAGAAATGGGGCGCTCCTTCGGTTCTCAACGACGGCGTTTCTATAGCCAAAGAAATAGATTTGCCTGACCCGTTTGAGAATATGGGGGTGCAGCTAGTAAAGCAGGCAGCCACTAAAACTAACGACCAATGTGGCGATGGCACCAGTACATCCACTATTATAGCTCAGGCTATTATTAGTGAGGGCTTCAAGAACATCGCCGCTGGCGCCGATTCCATGGCTCTAAAGCGTGGGGTTGAGAAAGGGGTGGAAGCCATAGTTGGGGAGCTCAAGAAAATGTCCATACCGGTAGCTGGTAGAGAACAAGTAGCTCAGGTAGCCGCTATATCGGCTATTGACCAGGAAATTGGCAACTTGATTGCTGACGTTATGGAAAAAGTGGGCAAGGATGGCGTTATCACCGTCGAAGAAGGCAAAGGTCTGCAATTCGAGACTGAATTTGTTGAGGGTATGAAGTTCGATCGCGGCTACATCAGCCCTTATTTCATCACCAACGCCGAACAAATGAGAGCAGAACTAGAAGACCCCTATATCCTCATCACTGATAAGAAGATTTCCGCTATAAACGATATATTGCCGGCTCTGGAAAAGATTGTTCAAGTGTCCAAGAATCTGGTTATTATCGCTGAAGATATCGAGGGCGAGTCCCTGGCTACACTAGTGGTTAATAAATTGAGGGGCACTCTATCTCCGCTGGCGATAAAGGCACCGGGCTTTGGTGACAGGAGAAAGGCCATGCTTGAGGATATAGCTGTTCTTACTGGAGGCACTGTTATATCTGAAGAAATTGGCAGGAAATTAGATTCGGTGACCGTGGAGGATTTAGGGCAAGCCAGAAAAGTGATTGCCGATAAGGATAACACCACCATTGTCGAGGGTAAGGGTGAGACAAAAGAGATTGAGGCTCGAATCAAACAAATCAGGTCCGAGATTGATATAAGCACCTCAGATTATGATAAGGAGAAATTACAGGAAAGACTGGCTAAATTAGCGGGCGGCGTGGCAGTGATTAAGGTAGGTGGGGCTACGGAGACAGAGCTTAAAGAGAAAAAACATCGTGTAGAGGATGCCTTGTCAGCTACTCGAGCTGCTGTAGAGGAAGGTATCGTGCCTGGTGGGGGTGTTGCCCTGCTCAATGCCTTGCACGCCTTGAAGAAGGTTAAGGTGGAAGGCGATGAGGCTACGGGGGTGAATCTCTTGAAACGAGCCCTGGAGGAGCCTCTGAGGTGTATCGCTACAAATAGTGGCAGAGAAGGCTCAGTGGTGATAAATGCCGTGAAGGAAAGCAAACCCGGCATAGGCTACGATGCCCTTAAAGATGAACTGGGTGTAAATATGATAGAGAGAGGCATTGTTGACCCGCTCAAGGTCACCAGAAGTGCTCTACAGAATGGTTCCAGCATTGCTTGCATGATTCTAAGCACGGAGTCTTTGGTGACTGACATTCCTGAGAAGGAGAAGATGCCGGCGATGCCACCAGGGGGAGGATATCCCGAGTACTAAGCAGCCGCTGATTGCTCCAGTAATAACAGAAAGAACCGCCTCAGGGCGGTTCTTTCTCTATGATATTAGATCTTAAGCAATTGTCTTAAAGGTTTTTCTTTGATAAGACTTCTCGATAAGACTCTTCTTCCTTAATCGGTCCTGTTACGGCTAAATTAAGCCCACTATCGGTTAGAATCTCCTCGGCCACTTCTTTTAGCTCACCCATGGTAATGGCGTCCACAATAGAAATAACATCGTCTATGTCCAGGATTTGCTGCGTTAATATTTCTTGGCCACCGTACCATAGCGCGACATTTTGGCTATCCTCAAACCGCAAATATAATCTTCCTTTTGATAATTCCTTAGCCCTGGTAAGCTCACTTGCTGTAATTCCCTGCTTAATCTTCGACACCTCTTCAAGGATAGCCGCGAGAGCAATCTCCACCTTCTGGGCATCAACGCCGGCATAAATACCAAATGAGCCTGAATCGAGGAAATGCTCGGTATAACTGTGAATATCATAGGCTAGCCCCCTATTCTCTCGTATTTCTGTAAATAGGCGGCTGCTCATACCGCCGCCCAGCACTGTGTTAAGTAAGTCAAGGGTAAAGCGTTGGGGGTGGGACTGAGAAAAGCCGTGAACAGCGAGGCAAAGATGTGCTTGCTCAATATCTTTGGGCTCGATACGCAGCCTGGCTTCTGTTTGCTTGTCATTAGTTATGTAGCCAGTCATTAGTTTCCCGGCAGCCCATTTGTCGAACAGGGGCTTGATTTGAGTTATCACCTCTTCATGCTGTATGTTTCCAGCAATGCTGAGCACCGTGTTATTGGGCATATATCTGCGAGCAACGTAGTTTAATAATTGCTCCCTTGTTATCGAAGACACAGTTTCCTTGTATCCGCTGACCTCACGCCCCAGAGGTTGTTCTGGCCACAATAGCTCGTCTATGAGCATGCTTATCTGCTGCTGTGGAATGTCCAGGTTCATATTGATTTCCTCCATTATGACCTGGCGCTCCTGCTCAATATCTTTATTGACAAAGCGGGAATTGAGCAAGAGGTCAGATAACACGTCCAGGGCAATGGAGAAATGAGGGCTGGCAACTTTACACCAAAAGACGGTTATCTCCTTGTCTGTGCCACCATTGATTATGCCACCAACGCCCTCAATATCCTCACTTATCTCTTTAGCTGTAGGCCGCTTCTCTGTGCCTTTAAAAAACAAATGCTCGGCGAAGTGGGAGATGCCCGCTTCCTCTTTACTTTCGTAGCAGGAACCAGCACCCACGAAGATGGCCAGGCATACTGAGCGGCTGTGGGGCATAGTACTAGTGAGAACCCTCAAGCCATTGTCGAGCACAGCCTTGTTGTACATTACCATGAATTTTACTTTGTTCTTCTGTTCTCCGTCAATGAAACCTTGCTGCCCATTGATGCTCAATCCTTTTCACCTCATGGTATAATCGGCAATATACGGCCAAACTAGGGGATGGTGAATTATAACGATCGTAGCCGAAGACGATGCTATCCAGATTGAGAGGCTTGAATTAGGTCCCTTCGGGACTAACGCCTATATTGTAACCTGTCTAAAAACGCGAGATAGTGCGCTAATCGATGCTCCCGCTGAGGCGAATATCATCATAGATAAATTGAAGAATACCACGCCTAAATACATATTGTTGACGCATAACCACATGGACCATATTGGTGCCCTTGTCCAATTGCGCGATGAGCTGAAGGTTGCCCTGGCTGCCCACGCTTCAGACACAGGGAACCTGACATCGGCACCAGAGATATTATTGACGGATGGTGACATGATTAGGTTGGGAAGACTTAAGCTCACGGTGCTTCATACACCAGGGCACACCGCAGGTAGTTTGTGCTTCAGGGTTGGTCGCTACCTGATATCGGGAGATACCATTTTCCCTGGAGGACCGGGTAGGACAGACTCCCCACATGATTTTAGGCAGATAGTCAAGTCTATAACCGAGAAAATTTTTATATTGCCAGACGATACTCAGATATACCCTGGTCATGGGGATTCCACCGTATTAAAGAAGGAGAAAGAAGAGTTTGTTGTCTTTGCCTCTCGACCTCATGCCGCCCGCCTGTGTGGCGATGTACTCTGGCTTTCAACGTAGCTGCGAGGCTAAAGCATCACCCTACGAGAAATTAAGAAGTTGATTACCACCATATCTCTACCCGGTAGAAAGCTTCAGCTAGTTCGTAATTTTCTCCCTGAGCGAGCATCTTATGTCGTTCCCTGAGACGTTCTTCCAATCCCGCCGAAGGATTGTCTCCTATCTGGCTCTTGTGACAACGCAGGGCGGCAATTTTAGTGGCAAAGGTGGTGGTAATATCAGTGTGGTAGTTAGGCTCTGGAGCGCCCCAGAGCAATACCTCTTTGACTTTGTGAGGCGGAAGCCCTTCCTCCAGTAAATCAGGATAGGAAAGAAAATCCCGGGCGTAGGGGAAAATGGCATCAAGTGTAACCTGTCCAGTGATTCGATGGTCGCGGTGCCAGATATAGCGCCGGTATGGGTCACCAGTGACCACTGTCTGTGGTTTGTACATCCTTATCATGCGCACAATCTCTTTCCTGAACTCAGGCGTATCTTCCAGGGCTTGGTCTGGATGGCGCAGGAAGATGACCTCCCTTACTCCTAATAGCTTGGCTGCTGCTAGCTGTTCCTGTTCTCTGATTCTGGCTAGTTCATGCGGCTTCATATTGGGGTCGCTGGTGCCCTTGTCGCCATTGGTGCATACCACGTAGATAACATCCTTGCCTTCACCTGTCCAGCGAGCTACAGTCCCGGCAACACCGTATTCGGCATCGTCGGGATGAGGTGTAACCACCATCACATGAGCTGGATTAATCATTATGTCTGAGCCTTCTTGAATCGCAGTACAAGGCAACAATTGTATAACATTCCTCAAGCCGATACAATGAGGGTTGGGAATGCCAATAAAGGCAATGAACAAGTCTCTCTATAATATTAGAAATTATCAGCCGGCAGATTTTCGTAAATACGTCGTGTTGCATGCTGAAGCAGAAAAACTTGAGCCGGTCGGACGTTGTGTTTCACCTCAGTTCGTTGCTGAACAATTGAAGCAGGCAAACTGCTCTCCTGAGCAAGACTTGTTTATCATTGGCATAGATGAAGATATCGTCGGCTATATGGATGTTAAACCGGAGTTGACCATTGGGCGAGTGGTTCTCGACTGCTGGGTATCCCCTGAGCATCGTAGAAGAGGGCTGGCGACACAACTCCTCAGTTACGCTACAAACCGTGCCCAAGAATTGGGAGCCGAAGTAGCCCATGTAAATATAAGGGAGGATAACATGGTGGCAAGGAGGGTGTTATCTAGGTTGGGCTTCAGCCTTGTTCGATGTTTCCTTAAATTAGAGCTGGACATTGCCGATGTTGGCGAAAGATCCTTCGCTTTGCTCAGGACGAAGAAAAGGATTCCTTCACGCATTAGCGTTGCTATGGACCAGGCAGCTTCAGGCTGCTGCCATCTGCAGTCCGGTGAAGAAGACAAGCTGACTCAACTTCAGAATCGTGCCTTTGCTGGCACATGGGGATACAACCCCAATACTGTAGAAGAAATAGTCTTTCGTACCAATTTAAGTACCTGTTCCCTAGAGGACATAGTTCTTATCCACGAGGGAGATAAAGCCATCGGTTATTGCTGGACAGGAATAATCTGTGAGGAGGGAGTTCCCAGTATAAGAAAGGGGCGAATCCTTATGCTCGGGGTGGACCCGGGTTACAGGGGTAAAGGGATAGGCAAAAGATTAGTGCTGGCCGGGTTAGCACGCCTTAAAAGTAAAGGTTTACAGGTTGCCGAGTTGTCTGTGGACAGCGAGAACAAAGTAGCTTGTGCTCTTTACCAATCTCTTGGTTTTGAGGTTCAGGCCAACGCTTTTTGGTATGAAAAGGTACTAAATTTTGGATAGACCGAGGTCGGGTTTTGAGATAGAGACCCTGCTCTTTCATGGCTACATCTATCTCTTAGGGTAGTTAGTCAATACCAGTTGGCAATCCCTGATAATCGCTTCAGCAATATTCGACCAACTAAATTTGCTTACTGTTGCTCGAATTAGCTGGGCAGATTTTGTATCTGTGCTGGGCCGAGAGAGAAGCAAGGCTATTTTGTCAGCCAGACGATGGGGAGCATTGTCTCTTATCACATACCCTGTCTCTCCCTGTCGAATAACGCTTCTATGGTTACCTACATCGGTAGCCACTACCGGTGTGCCACAGGCCAGAGATTCTAAAGCTACTAACCCAGAGCTTTCGTAATAAGAAGGAACCACACAAGCGTCAGCCGCGCTGTAAAAATAAGGTAACTGCTCATGCTTTACCAAACCCAGAAAAGTAACTGAATCCTGTATTTTCAGATTAAGGGCCAGTTTCTGTAGTTGTTCTATTTCATGCTGGCTATGTTCATCACCACCGATTACCACCAGCCTTAATTTTGGAATATGCTGTAGATAAGGTAAAGCCTTTATCAACTTATCTATGCCCTTTAAGGGGTCAATTCTACCTACAAATAGAATAATCTTATCATTGTTAAAGCTCAGATACTGCCTGGCTTGTGCCTTGTCTAGGATTTTGAACTGCTCCAGATTTACGCCACAGGGCACCACACTTATCTTCTCCGACGATGCGCCATAGCGCCGAATAAGCTCTTTCTTTTCCTTCTCCGTTGGAGCGATAATATGATGACACTTTCGAACCAAGTCCCTTTCTGTCTCAATACGAAGTTCGGGCTCAGACTCGTCTAGTGCCAAATGAGACCCTTCGTTAATGGCATTCTTAACCGCACCTAATGTATGGAACATAGTGATATGAGGAACATGCCACCGTTGCTGTAGATATGTTCCTGCCAGTGCGGAAAGCCAGTAGTGGCTAAATATTAAATCGTACTGAAGGTCGTTCTGCTTTCTGAAATTCTCCAGGTTGTCAACAAAGTCGGGAAGATGCGAATACACGGCCAGCTTATGTATCTCCTCGTCTTCCCCTGCCCTAAGGTGAATAAGCCGAGCATTCTGACCGAGTTCATAGGTTTGGCGGTCTCTGGGGTCATGAACACGAGTATAGACATCCACTAAATATCCCTGTTTGCCCAGTTCGCAGGCAATCTCTCGGATGTAGACACTCATGCCACCAGTGTCTTTTGTCCCTAGTTTGCCCACAGGGCAACTATGAGCACTGAGCATAGCTATTCTCAGTTGGCTAACCGGCATCAGAGTGTGCTTCTCCTTATTGTTGTCAGGTGATGGTTATCTGGCAGCTGTAAAGGGGTACTTCCTGGCCACCGAGTTGATATTTGTACGGTTCTCCACCTTTTAAAAAGTTCCATTTCTTTCTGCCTTTCTCGATGCTCTCCTTAAGACAAAGGACTTTGCAGAGCAGCCCCACGCTTAAATAGGCGAATTGGGGGTCATAGGCACTATTATAGAGATAGTGCGAGCCATCGTAGTCAAAACTCATAGTCATCGCCGCTGGTACCTTGTCCAATTGTAGAACACCTAACCTCAATAATCCAATATCAGCCATGGCCTTGGCCAGTGACCTGAAAAAAGATTCCATCCTAGGATTCATGAAGCTGGCTTTCTCATCCTTGCTCAATGCAAAAAGCTTGAAAAAAATATCCAGATAATCTTCGACCTCCCGACTGACCTCAACACAGTGATGTTCTACATTGCTTACCTCCCATAACCGCCTTAATTTTCGTCTGACTTCGTGGCGCTGCTTCGCCTCCAATATTGCCAGGTATTCATCCCAGGTACTAGGTAAATCTAGTTCCAGAGAAACATCCTCAGGACGACAAGTAACCTCATACCCACGGTTCTGGGCGATACTAACGAGTTGAGCAAGCACGGTAGAATCGGGCCGTAAAGGTCTCAGGTCCAGCTTCTTTATACCTTTCTCTCTCAAATCGGCAAGTAAGACCTTGAAGAAATCACTTTCTCTTCCCGGGCTAATAACAAAGTCTAAATAGTCGCAGACATCAGCGCTGCCGATAAAAGAAGCCGTTTCCTTATCTACTCGAAGTGGAGCAAAGCCGATGATTTTCTCCCCCTGCCGCAGCGTCCGTAAATACAATTCACTATCTCTACCAAATGCTTCCCACCACACCTTCAACCAGGCCGGTAAAACGAAGATGGAGCCCCACTTTAAGCAGTACCGCAGCTTGTCCCAGGAAGAAGTAAAGCCGTCAAGACTCTCGACAGTGAGAGTGTAACTCATTGGTGTTTACTTTATCACAATAGCCCGATTTTATCCTTAATGGTTAGGGCGAGTTCCAAGGTTTCTTGAGCTAACAAGATAGTGGATTGTGTAACTTCTGAGAGCAAAGATCTCAGGGCAATCAGGTGTAACTAACCGTTTGACTACTTAATGGACAGCCGTCATAATGGATTCTGCGGGTTAGTCCAAACCAGTTTCGGCATCTTGTCTACAAAAGTATGAGAGGCATATGAATAAGATTCTCATCACTATCGCGACGATTGGGATCGTTCTAATAACCAGTTGTGGGGGTAGTGACAGCTACATCGAGACCCTACCCAACGAAGAACCTGGCACAAATCCCTATGCAACCATTGTGGAGGACTTTGACCTTCTAGTGCCCTCTGGCAACAGAGTCTATGGAATGATACGGCGGCCTGACCCGGCAGTCTATCCCAATCGATCCTTTGCCGCTGTAGTCATGATTCCGGGTGGCATCGGCCTTGGCAGGTTAGATGCACAGGGTACCGAAGCGAAGATGCTTGCTGAATCAGGAATGATAGTAGTCTGTTTCAATGCCGAAGGTAGAGTCAGTAATCATCCTGACGATATTGCATCAGAGGGGACTGAGGACTTTAATGGCTTCCGTCATCAAGATGGCCTCGCTAGGGTTCTACAGTATGTTATCAGTCTGGACTACGTAATACCAGATAATGTTGGGATCAGTACCAAGTCTTATGGTATCACTATGGCAGCGGGCTGCGCAGGCCGCCATCCCGAAATACCCGTCAAGTATATTGTAGACGGTGAAGGGCCCTCTAACAGCTTCGTTACCGCTCATGAACCCTGGGCACTCTACACCTCACCCTCTCACCCATGCCATAATAGATATGAGCAGGTGCGCGAGAGATTTGGACACTACAGCATCTATCGTGACCCTTCTCCAGAAAACCAGGCCTTTTGGGCAGAACGGGAGGCGGACAAATTCATTGGCCAATTTCGGGGCAGATATTTGAGATTGCAGGCGGAGTGGGATCATGCACAACCTCCGAGTGAGCCAGCGGAGATACCTATGTTCCATCAGCCTCCCATGTGGTGGCAGTGTAAGCACGCCACGGACATGGTCAATGCTGCCGTTATTGGAGGAGTACCCTGGGTACGCGTAAATCTGCCCGAGCAGGGTAATCTAATAAACGCCACCTATGATGCTGACAATCAGCCAGTGTACCTACCGGGACAACTAGCTGACAAACCATGGCCCGTCCTTGCTGTTCTGGAGATGGCTATAATGGACTAGAATCGGGGTTGCTAGGCTTCGTGCGGACTAATGGAGTGTCTTCATCGTATACTTGCTTGGAATGCTTATCCAACAATCGGTCACATAGCATCAGTCATAAAAGCTCGGATTGTTGCACATTAACTTGTTTTGTTGCCTCATTACAGAAACTGAGAATTTTGCATTGTGACCATGCCACATTAAACACGCACCCTGAACGGCAAAAGCTCTATGTCATTGTATCCCCACAATCCCGATATTGGTTCAATAGTAACAAGATAGTGAAATGTTACTCACCTCCGAGTCACTGACTGCCCCACGTGAAGTTCAGATATTCTCTTGAGAATAATTAGATACGGGCCTTTTGAAGGTGTCTTGCTGGCAAGACTTCAGACCGTCACACTCTTACTTTGAAATTCAGCCTGAATCCTTGGCTATGTTTCAGCCGACCTTTACAAATGACCCACCTCGGCATAGGCTATGTTTTGAATACACTCTCGGCTTTCCCCAGAATCTCTCTAGCTTCTTTAATCATGCGTTCAAGTAATTCCTGACAGCTCACGACGTCCCTAATAAGGCCAATGGACTGACCTACACCAATCAATCCAGCATCGATATCTCCGTCTTCCCAGACACTGGTCTGACGTGTGCCGGAAAGGAGAGGCTGCAATTCTTCAAGTGTACCATTCCTTGCTTCTACTTCCAGTATTTTAGTGACCACCGCATTCTTTAACGCACGACCCTGAAGACCAGTACTTTTCCCATAGAGGATTGTCTCATTTTCCTGCCGTTTGGTTAATTCCTCTTTGATTTTTGGATGACATTTACATTCGGTGGTGTTAATGAAACGTGAAGCCATCATTACCCCGTCGGCGCCCAGTGCCAGAGCCGCTGCTAATCCTCTGCCATCAGCAATACCACCGGCAGTGATTACCGGAATTTTCACTGATTCGCAGATTCTGGGCGTTAGCACCATGGTACTAACATCATCACTCAAGGGGTGTCCGCCCTCTTCGACCCCAGCGGCGATGACAGCGCTATAGCCGACTTCCTCGGCGTGTTTGGCATGCCGGACAGCACCAACCTTATGGATTAGTTTTGTCCCGGCTTTATGTGCCTTTTCTATGTATTCCGGGCCTAACCAACGGTCTAATGGCGCACCAGAAATTTCTATGGCGGTTACTCCCTCTTCGAAACACGTGTCAAAATATGTCTGGTGTAGTTCCTTGCCTACGCGCCAAGCAGGCATGAGCGTAATATTCACCGCGAATGATTTCGTGGTCAGTTCCCTTGTCTTTTTTATGGCCTTCCGCAGCTCCTCCCCCGTTGGGAAATTGGCCGCCGTAAGATTACCTAACCCTCCGGCATTCGAAATGGCAGCGCACAACTCCGGTAAAGCTAGCCACATCATCCCACCGCACATGATAGGGTATTTTATCCGGAATAGCTTGGTTATTCTTGTTTCCATTGACAACCTCCTTCTGAACATCTATTCGATTCAGGGTGTGACTATTGTCCTTTAAATTGTGGCTCCCGTTTTTCCACTAAAGCCTTCATTGCCTCGACAAAGTCTTCACTGCCAAGCAGCAAACGGAAAAGAGTGTAGGCATGGTCATTCAGAGAATTGAAATCGGAGTTAAGTCCGTCTCGCATTGCGCGCTTGCTCAGTTGTATACCTAGCGGTGGTTTGCCGGCAATGGTATTTGCCATCTCTCGGGTAGCTGCCTCCAGCTTATCTGGAGCTACTGCCTTGTTCACCAGTCCGATGCGTTCGGCCTCTTTGCCATCTATGGTCTGCGCGGTGAAGATCAGTTCACAAGCCTTGGCCCAACCAACGATACGTGGCATGGTATATAGCCCACCATGGTCTGCGATGATGGAAAAGTTCAGGTGCCGGTCACCAAGCGGAGCGTTCTCCGCTGCGATTCTGATGTCGCATAGAAGCGCCAGTTCCAGACCCCATCCAATAGCCGCGCCGTTGATGGAGGCAATAATCGGTTTGTCAATGCTCATAAAGACAGCGGGCAACTGTGGCGTTCGGACAGTTGCGCTTGTCCTGGCACGGCCACGAAAATCTGGCGGCTCCTTTAAATCCAGGCCAGCACTGAAACCGCGTCCGGCACCTGTAATCACAATCACACGTATTTGTTCATCCTCATTGGCATCCTGAAGTGCCTGGCCAATGCTATTAATCATGGCAAGGCTGAAAGCATTCATGCGTTCCGGACGGTTCAGAGTGATAGTAGCGATATGTCCTTCTTTATTGTAGATAATATCCTTGTACTCCATACTTCCTCCTTTTTATCACTGTTAAAACACTATTATACGGCTCGCCCTCTGAAACTGTCTATCTGGCAAGACTTCAGACCATCAGGCCCTTACTTTGAAGCTAAAGGGGATAGGTGTAACGTTGCTCACGCTATTGTGTTTACTATAGAGGCATGTTGAGGCTACTCTTTTTTGGTAAACTGTTGGGCGGCTTCACCCATTCCGGCACCACTGCCTGAGCTAATACATATGTCGGTTTCCATGCGCAGCCCTACGTCGAGCGGGGTTGACAGAGCCAGAGTAGTCGCTCTTTTGGCACCTTGAATAAGGCCGGGATTGATTTTGGCTATTTCTTCGGCTAGCTTCTTAGCTTCAACCATGAGCTGGTCTTTGGGATATACGTGGTCTACCAACCTAACTCGGAGCGCTTCGGCAGCATTAATTCTCCGTCCGGTAAGAATCAGCTCCTTAGCGATGCCCGGTCCTACTATCCGGGGTAACCGCTGCGCGCTTCCCAGGTCTGGGATAACCCCCAACTGAATCTCAGGAAGCCCGAACACGGCAGTATCACAAGCTAGGCGTATGTCGCAGCAAAGAATGAGTTCAAAGGCGGCCCCTAGACAGAACCCGTTTATGGCAGCGATAACCGGTACGGCTAGCTCTTCGTACATGGTAAATATCATTTTCAAGCTATATAAGGAATCATAGCCCTGCCGGTAACTGGAAAAGATTGCCGTGGGACCACTCCCGGAGGCTACCATCTTCAAGTCCAGCCCGGCGCTAAATGCCCTATCACCGGCGCCAGTCATGATAACAACTCTGACCTCAGGGTTTTCCTTGATAGCCTGCGCTGTTTGTTGAAGCCCCAAAAAGACATCCTGATTAAAAGCATTTAATGCTGCTGGTCGGTTCAGCATCACTGTAGCAATAGTACCTTCAATATCCAGTCGGACAGCGTCTTGATTTGCCATTTATCTCCCCCCTTTTTATAGATTAGTTTCAGGCTGATTTTACATCTCAACCCGACCAGGGTCAATTGTTTTTCAGCGGCTAATCGTTTAAGATTAGGGCTTGATTAGTTCTTCATTAATACTCGTACCTCATCGTCGTTTACTGAGCGGCCAGTAAAGGCGCTAGCGTCCTGCTGGGCAATCCACAGGGCGGCTTCAGCTATCTGCTCAGGAGTCTTCATCGCCTTCATTGCCTCTTCGCTGAAAGTCTGTCTCTTGAAGACTTCCTTGAAGCCATCAGTGATAACGCCGTCTGTCGGGTAGAGGTCATTGACAGCGATGTTGTATTTCTTCACCTCCTGAGATAACCCCCAGCAGAAGAGTTCGATACCTGCCTTGGTGATGCTGTAACACACCTCACCCGGAGGTGCTCGCCGTTTAGCCGCGATAGAAGTGATGCAGATGATGTTACCACTACGCTGTGCCATCATTACCGGCAGTACCGCCTTGGTGCAGATGAAGGTACCACGCAAATTAACCCGCATCATCAGGTCCCAGCGTTTGATGGGCAAATCAGCAATAGTGGAGTTCATGTTGACCGCTGCGTCGTTAACCAGGATATCTATCCGCTTGAATTCCTCGATAGCCCGCTGGGCTATCCTCTCCACATCCTCGTCAACTATTATATCAGTCCTGACAGGTATGGCCTTACCACCAAAGGCACGAATCTCGTCAACAGTTTGATGTATTGTGCCTGGGAGTCTACTTTGCCCTTCTTTTTCGGTGCGGGAAACCACCACTACCGCAGCACCCGCGCGGGCAAAAGTAAGACAAATTTGCTTGCCAATTCCTCGGCTTCCCCCGGTAACAACAGCTACTTTTCCTTCCAGTTTCATTTTCGTTCCACCTCTATGGCCACTTTATCCATTAGCCTCATTTTTTAGTCACCTCCTAAAAGATAGAGACCGTTTAATTTTGGGAAACCCCATTCCTACCGCAGCCCGTCTTAGTCGCTTGATGCAATTGCGTTACGCCGCTCGTAGTAGCCAATAACATTGGCCAGCGCCTTCACTGCCCGTTCTAGCGTGAGAAAGACAGGGATGCCTTCGGCTAGATAGTAGTTGGCCACCTTGCGGCGAGCCTCTTCTGCCTTAATATGTTCTGGTGCCACAGCGTCGACTGGCAAAACGATCACCAACGGTTTTCCTAACCTCTTCTTGACCTCCACGGGTACCTGCGATAGCTCGGCAATAACGCTGTCGCGGCCATTCGGCGTGGAGTTGTCCAGCTGCCTTATCATATGACTAGCCATAGACATGAACAGTTCGCTGATAATAGCCAGGTCCACCTCGCCTTCATTCAGCACTGTTTCTAGGACAGACCTTAACACAGATGGGCGGGGAAGGGGACTGCCCACATCCACTGGATTACGCGTGCTGGCACCGGCTGGCGGCACCATGGTCGCCAGCTTTCTCTGCAATTCCAGCGAGAATAACGGCATGGAGAGTCCGACCCTTTCGCAGGTATCAGCTGCTGCCACCCCAATGCCCCCTCCGCCGCCGATGATAGTCAGTCGTCGCCCAGGGTAATTCGGCAAGTATAAGAAGGCAAGTGCCGTGTCAATCAGCTCATTAAGACTATTAACCGTGATGGCGCCAGTCTGCCGAAACAGCCCATCCCACACCATTTCTTCGCCAGCTAGCGAACCAGTATGGGAGGCAACAGCCCGCGCTCCGCCTCTTGTCAAGCCGCCTTTCCAGACTATTACCGGTTTGCTTCTGCAAACCTCCTTGAGGAGATTAAAGAACCGCCGTCCCTCGCGCGGTCCTTCAATATAACCTAGAATGACCTTGGTTTTGGGGTCCTCGTAGAAATATTCCAAGAGGTCGCACTCATTGATATCGCAGGCATTACCATAGCTGACAGCTTGACTGAAGCGGATCCCCAAACTGCTGGCACAATTTGCCCCGCGGATAGCATAGCCACCGCTTTGACTCATAAAGGCAACTATGCCACTTTCTTTGGGCAATTCCTCGCCGGGGAGGATGGTCAGACCGCCAGCGGGTGAGTAGACACCAAAGCAATTGGGACCGATGACACGAATGCCTCTGGCAGCCGTGCGTGCGATCTGTTCCTCTAGCCGCTGCCCTTCTGGGCCTGCCTCTCTGAAGCCAGAACTCAGTATCTGGACAGCCTTGATGCCTTTAGCCAGGCATTCCTCCACAATGGCAGGAACAGTCGGGGCAGGGGTGGTGATGGTGGCAAATTCCACTGCTTCCGGTATATCCGCCACGTGGGGAAAGGTCTTGATTCCCAGAATGTCGCTTTCATGAGGGTTGACTGGGTAAAGCTTACCCGGGTAGCCAAAAGTCAACAGTACCCTGAGGAAACGACCACCAAACTTGGTAACATCGGCGGAAGCCCCGACGACTGCATGCGACCTCGGTCGGAAGATAGGGGCAAACTCCTCCAGCTTACTGCTCATCGTAGAATGTCTTCTTGAAGCTGTGTTCCGCCAGTGGATAGAATGGGCAAACGAGGTTTGACCACGCTGTAATGGTAGTGCAGAAGCTGGTGCTTGTCAATTGAATCATGAAGCCTGCTCTGAGCACTATAGAGTTCCTTGCCGAGTTTACCCCTTAGCCTTCGCTCAGGCAGGCTTGAGCGGAGGTGAAATTCTCCGTCAAATATCTAAGGTGATTCTCGCCAGCAAGCGATGGTATAATCAATGTGGAATAAAAATCCCAGTGCATTTTCAGAGGAAGCATGGCAGTTTTACAGATTCGCACCTTGCCTGACCCTGTGTTGCGGCAAAAGGCCAAAAGAGTACCCAAAATCGATGGCTCTATTCTCAAGTTAATTGATGAGATGATTGATACTATGAGAGCTGCCTCAGGTGCTGGTTTGGCTGCGCCACAGATAGGGGTATCGCTACGCATCGCGGTTATTGAGTTACCCGAGGAAGAAGTCATCACCTTGATTAACCCTCAAGTGATAAAAAGAACAGGTGAACGCATATTGGAAGAAGGTTGCTTATCTGTGCCGGGCTATCGGGGTGAGATTAAGAGGTCAGTAACAGTTAAAGTCAAGGCACAAGACCGCCAGGGTAAAGAATTCCGCCTCAAAGGCGAAGAACTCCTAGCCCAAGCCTTGGAACATGAGATTGACCACCTCAATGGCATCTTATATATTGACCACCTAGAGAGCCCGGAAAAGCTGTTCAAGATTATCAAGGAAGAGGAGGGATAGGTAAGCTTTGTTGTCGCGGCTTTATCTAAAAAAACAAAGGACAAGGCCATTCCAGGCACAAATAAGCACCATCGCCACGTTCAGTGGCTTCAACAATCTGCCTCGCTTAAACAAAACCAGGGCCATGACTATTCCCGCAGAAATCAGCCCCTTAACGAGAATGCTGCTGCCAAATCTCATGCCCAGAAAGGGGTTAAGTTCATAATTCCCAAACCCCAGATCAAGCCCAGTCAGCCAAGCATCCAGAATGTTTAGCCCAATGAAAACAACGCAGAGCAGAATAGTTCTGCTTAAAACTGTCTCCGCCACCGTCCACTTAATTCTTGCCATGATTTAAGTACCAGTACTTAAGTAATAGTACTTAAGTTTAGCATCAATCGCAGGTCATGTCAAGATAGTGTGCTCGTTAATGTTGATGTTTTACGATTTTGTCACCCTTAAATGTTAAGCGAAAATGTCACCATGAAAGAGAGGGTGACATTGACCAAGAAAGAGCAGAGTAGGTTAATGGTGTTGAACGCGGTAGAGGTAGGCAGGATCATTGGGAGAGAGGCAGCTGAGCTGTTAGG
>JBAVCL010000018.1:0-27065 GCA_049586675.1 Dehalococcoidia bacterium | reverse complement strand
AGCTCGGCTTCTGTCATATTGCGGCCACGCTCCTCAGCTATAGTCTTCATCCACTTAGCCGAGAACTCGACTATTTTTTGCATCTCGTCTGCTGGTATTTCCTGTCCCCCGCCGCTTACCGGATGGGCAGCACCGATAGTCGTGCCCGGCGTCATCGCCGCTATATTAGCAGACAGAGTAATGAAGGTCCCTGCTGAGGCCGCCCAGGCGCCTTTGGGTGAGACGTAAACCACAATGGGCACGTCGGCATTCATAATACTTTTGACTATCTTATCGGTTGAGTCCAGAAGCCCACCGGGGGTATCTAGCTCAATTATACAGACAGTAGCGCCATCCTTCTCCGCCTGGCTGATACCCCGATCAATATAGTCAGCTATCACAGGCACAATGGTGCCATCCACGGTCAGGACTTCCACAGTAGTAGGGCTGGCGGCAGCGAGCAGGCCGCCTCCTAAACCCGCAACTATGGGCATCACAAGCCAAGCAATAAAGAAAACCTTAAGCCCGGTTCTCAGCATCTCGCATTATCCTCAAGTTAATTATAAACTAAGCGATTAAAAGCAACAAAAAACTTCAGGTTCATCATTGAAGCTGAATACAGCTTAGTGTAGAATAGACTAAACTACCCCACGAAAATCGCAAGATTTTCGTGGGGACCCCGGTAATGACTTCAGACTTCATACGGGGTTCTCGCCAAAATGAAAAGATTTTGGTGGCTGGAAAATGCTGGCAAGACTTTTTGAGGTTGACTGAGGGATGAAAAACCAAAAATGTAAGGGAATGCAGGACTTGCTCCCCCAGGACATGTTGCGCTTTCGCCGTATTGAAGATGCCTTCCTCACTTGTTGTCGTAACTGGGGCTACCAGGAGGTGAGGACGCCAACCTTGGAATACCTTTATTTGTTTACAGCTACGGGAACACTCACTCCGGGCATGTTGAGCAAGGTATATTCCTTTCTCGATTGGGATGGCTGGAGTGGTGAGCGAGTCGTCTTGAGGCCAGATGGCACTATTCCTGTAGCCAGACTCTACATCGACAATCTTAGTGAACAAGAATTAGCCAGGCTTTTCTATGTGACTAACATTTTCGCTTTCGAGGGAACCGGGAAAGAGAACAGGGAGCGATGGCAATGTGGTGCGGAGTTTTTCGGTGGTGCCAAATTTGCTCCGGATGTGGAGATAATTCTGCTGGCTGAAGAGGTTATCCACAGACTTGACATCAGAAATGTCAAGCTGCAATTGTCCCATGCTGGCTTGGTGAAAGCATTGCTCAAAGAGTTTAAGCTCAGCCCCGATGAGGAAGCTAAGATGACGGACCGCATTTTGGAAGGCAATTGGCAAGTATTGACCAAGGCGAAATCCACTAGCTCCGAAGTCGACAGGCTCATGGCTGCGTTATTGGGTCTCAAGGGGAAATCGAGCAGTTTTCTACACAATGTCAGAGCTTCGTTCCCCAAAGTTTCGCGGGACTTCAAGTCCAGCCTGGAGGACTTTCTAAGCATTACCACATTGCTGGATAACCTGGGTTGCCGCTATGAAATTGATATCGCAGCCATACACGGTTTTGAGTATTATACGGGAGTCTGTTTTCAGTTCCTGGCTGCTGGGGAAAAGATAGGTGGCGGAGGCAGATATGATAAGCTTGTACCCCTTATGAATGGAGATGACATCCCCGCCTGCGGATTTGCCCTATATGTGGACCCTATGATGAAATTACTGCCGCTGGGGAAAGAGAAAAAGGGCAAATCTGGAATCCTGGTTAAAGGTCAGGAATTGACTCCGGAAATAGTAAGGACGTGCTTTGCTGTGGCGGGATCTCTTCGTGCCGCCGGACACCTAACAGAGCTTGACTTCACAGGTCGGGAAGAATCTAATTATAGGTGGGTCATCTTGGTTTCGGGGAAGGAGCCCTCTCCGTTTGTGCTCAAGGATTGCATACAAAAGCGACGGCGGGAGGTAGCTTCTATGGCTGAGATTCTTAAAGTGGTAAGTAAGGGATGAAGGACTACCAAGCTAACTACATCAAACTCGCCCTCCCTAAAGGCAGGTTTCTATCGCCTACAGCTAGCTTGCTTGCTGAGATAGGCCTGGGATTTGAGGGCTATAGCGCTAAAACAAAACAATATCGCCTGCGCTCGGCAAGGTTTCCCAGTCTTTCCGCTAAAATACTTCAGGAAAAGGATATTCCCATACAGGTGGCTGTGGGGAATTACGACCTGGGTATTTGTGGTTTGGATTGGATTGAAGAATTTCTGGTGAAATATCCCGCAGGGGCTCTGGTAAAAATAGCGAGTCTAAATTATGGCGAAGGCAGTATACACGTGGTTGCCAGTGCTCAAGCTGGGATAACCAGTCTCAATGAGTTATCAGCCCGGAGAAATGATTATCGGATAGTGAGTGAGTATCCTAATCTGTCTGAGGCTTTTGCCTTAAATCTCAGAATGAGACGGTTCAGGATTTTCCCGGTGTGGGGAGCTGCTGAAGCTTATCCTCCGGAAAATGCTGATTTGGCAGTGCTCTGGGGAAAAAGTAGAGCGCATATAGCAACCCAAGGCTTGATTCCCCTCGAGAAGTTACTGCCCGTTACCGCCTTTCTAATAGCTAATCGAGAAAGCCTAGAGAACAAGGATTTGAGCCAGATATTGATGTGTTTTAACTCCCAGCTTACCGCTGACCCGCCCGCCTGCTCGCCCTACGACTTCGGCAGGCGAGCCGAGGCTTGGCAGGCGGGGCCGCGGACACCAATAGAAAATGAACTTGATAGCTGTAAGGAACTAAAGGTTCCTCGCCCCTCGTGGCCGGCGAAGGAAATTAACCTGGCTTTGCCCGATGGACACCAGCAAGCACCCACTGCGCAGTTTTTGAAGCAAGCTGGGCTGGCACTTCAGGGGTATTCTGAAGAGGGAGTGAGCCGCCGCCCCTCCGCTGATTTAGACTGGCTGGGCATCAAAGTAATCAGGCCTCAGGATATGCCTCTGCAAGTGGCTAATGATAATTTCGACTTAGCCATAACCGGTGAGGATTGGCTGCGGGAACACCTCTATCGCTTTCCCTCAAGCCCGGTGAAGAAATTGTTTGCTCTGGGCTTTGGCATCGTCAAAATTGTCGCTGCCGTGAGCCAGGAAATGCCTGTTAATAACATTGATGAATTGAGGTCACTTATTCAGAGCAGCAAGTTCGCTCCTTTGAAAGTAGCCTCGGAGTATATAAATATTGCCGACAGGTATCTTCGGGACAATCACATTAACCCCTACAAGCTAATTCCAACCTGGGGGGCGAGCGAGGCTTTTTTACCCGAGGACGCCGATATGCTTATTGATAATGTCCAGACTGGGAAGACCCTCAAACATCACCAATTAAAGATTATTGATGTGCTTTTCCAATCCTCGGCTTGCCTGATTGCCAACAAAGATAGTCTGGCATCTTCCGATAAAAAAGAAAAAATGAAGTTTCTGACACAGAAATTGCGAGCGGGGCTATTATGAAAAGAGTTAAAGGATTTGATAAAGCAAGACGATTACTGACCAGGGAAAACTTCTGGGAGTCTTTCGCCACACCACCGCGGCTAGCAGCTCAAATAAAGCAAGTCTTTGGCGAAGAGCTTTCAGTTCAAGAAGTGGTTGACCGAATCATCGGCGAAGTTCGGGATAAAGGTGATAAAGCTCTCTTTAATTACACCAAAAAATTGGATGGAGTTCGACTGGATTCCTTGGAAGTAAGTAGAAAAGACGTTACTGTCGCTTGTGCTCTAACCATCCTAGAAAATAAAGAACTCATCACAGCCCTTGAATTCGCAGCCAGAAGGATACGGGACTTCCATGTTGCCTGTGGACACAAAGCTGGTCTAATCCCCGTCGGCAAACACTTAAGCCAGCAGATTCGTCCCTTAGGCAAAGTGGGATTGTATGTGCCTGGCGGCAGCGCTGCCTACCCGTCCACGGTGTTGATGATGGCTATACCAGCCAAAGTGGCCGGTGTTGGGGAAATCATTATGGTTTCCCCGCCCGGTAGGGATGGCAAGATTCCTGCCCCCACGTTGGTCGCCGCTTATATTGCTAAGGTCAACCGCATTTTTAAGCTTGGCGGCGCTCAGGCTATTGCGGCATTAGCTTTTGGTACTGAATCAATACCCAAAGTGGATAAAATTTGTGGTCCGGGGAACATCTTTGTGACGCTGGCTAAGAAAATGGTTTACGGCACAGTGGACATTGATGGTCTCGAGGGGCCCAGCGAGGTAGTAATTGTCGCCGATGGGAAAGCCAACCCTGCCCTTTGTGCTGCCGACCTTCTGGCCCAGGCTGAACATGACCCCCTGGTTTCAGTAATCTTAATCACCACTTCGGCTAACCTGGCTGACCAGGTAGACAAGGAAATTGAGATACAACTGGGAAAATTAAAGCGGCGCTCTACCGCTAGAACGGTTATTGATGCAGGGATGCTTGTGCTTGTCGATGACATGGAGCAAGCAGTGGAGTTGGTCAATCTCTTCGCTCCGGAGCACCTCTCCATTATGTCATCCAACGCTTCGGCTTTAGTCCCCAAAATTCGCAATGCCGGCTGTATTTTCGTAGGCGAGAACTCGCCTGTCGTTCTCGGTGATTATGTTGCTGGTCCCAGCCATGTCTTGCCCACCGGAGGCAGCGCTCGTTTCGGTTCTCCTCTGGGTGTTGCCGACTTCCTGAAGGTTAGCAATGTCATCGCCTTGGACAAGCCTGCCATGCGAGAACTGAGCCAGGCTGCTAAGGTAATAGCTAAGGCTGAAAGGCTCGATGCCCACGCCCAGACAATAGAAAGAAGGACGAGAGCGAAATAAAAGATTCAAATGCTAAAGGCAAAAATACATAGCAAAAATAAAAAAGTTTTGCATTTTGACTTGTCATTTTAATTTTTTAATTTTAATTTTTGATTTTAGTTGAGATGGATATAAAAAAACTTATCAGGCCCGAGCTCGTGACCATGAAGAGTTATACCCCTATCGAGCCTACGGAAATTTTGAGCCAACAAGCTGAATTGCCTTCGAGTAAAGTAATAAAGCTTGATGGTAACGAGAATCCTTATGGCTGCTCTCCCAAGGTCTATCAAGCTCTGGCCACTTATCCCTATTATCATAATTACCCCGACCCGGAGCAAAGAGAACTGCGGAAGGCTTTAGAGGAATATGCCGGCTTGGGATGCCAGCACATTGTTTGCGGCATGGGCAGTGATGAACTTATTGACCTTATCCTCAGGCTTTTCCTCAAGCCCGGAGACGAGGTTATCAATTGTCCACCGACATTCGGCATGTATCCCTTTAGCACCGATGTTTGTGGAGGCAAGGTAGTTGATGTGCCCCGGACCAAAGATTTTGCCCTTGATATGGCCGGTATAAAGAAGGCCTTGACCAGGAAAACGAAGGTCATCTTTGTCGCCTCGCCCAATAATCCCACAGGCAACGCCGCCCCTGAGAAGGAAATTATGGAGCTTGTTGATACCGGGAAGGTTGTTGTCGTGGACGAAGCCTATTTTGAATTTAGTAATGTGACCATAGCTAACCTGGTGCCCTCTTACCCTAACTTGATGGTCTTACGCACCTTCAGCAAATGGGCCGGGCTAGCTGGCTTAAGGATAGGCTATGGTTTTTTCCCCGTAGAAATTGCCGATTACCTGATGAAGATTAAGCAGCCCTATAATACCAATGCCGCAGCCCAGGCTGCGGTGCTGGCTTCCCTGGCCGATATAGAGTATCTTCGTGCTAATGTCGCCAAGATAGTTATGGAACGAGGGCGATTATTTGGCAAACTGAAGGAACTGGATTGGCTAAGACCTTACCCTTCTAGTGGAAACTTTATCCTCTGTTCTCTGCCCAAAGGAGAAGCCAAAGAAATCTGGCAACAACTACGGAAGAAAGGCATCTTTGTCCGCTATTTTGATACTCCGCGACTAAAAGATTGCCTGCGAATCAGCGTAGGCCGACCCGAGGATACCGATGCTCTAGTTAAGGCATTAAAGGAGGTTAAACATGGCTGAAAGAAAAGCAAAAGTAGTTCGTGAGACTGCCGAGACGACTGTCAGGGTGGAACTCAACATTGATGGCAGCGGACAATTTCAAATCACCACCGGCTTAAGGATGTTCGACCACCTCCTTAGCCAGCTAGCCCAGCACGGAGTATTTGACATGAAAATCTCAGCCTCGGGTCCCGACCAGCACCATGTAGTGGAAGATGTGGCTATCTCCTTGGGCAAAGCTCTTAACCAGGCACTGGGGAAAAAGCAAGGCATTGTTCGCATGGCACATGCTATTGTGCCTATGGATGAAGCTCTGGCAGCGGTAGCAGTGGATATCGGAGGCAGGGTCTACAGCACAATCGAGGCAGACTTCGACGAAGCTAACATAGGTGACCTGGACGCTGATTTGGTCCGCCATTTCCTGGTCTCCCTTGCCTCCGAAGCTAAAATTAACCTCCACGCCAAAGTGCTCAGCGGCATCAACGACCACCACAAAGCCGAAGCCTTATTCAAAGCCCTGGGCCGAGCCCTGGACTCCGCCACCCGCATTGACGAGCGCATCGCTGGCAGGATTCCCAGCACCAAGGAAGTTATCGAGGAGTAGAAGGACAAATACGAGCTATTTCGAATCTAGCTTGGGGGGATCAAGGTAAGCTAAGGTGCTAAAGTCTTCTTCCGTTTTCTTACACGTTTAGCTTTATCTATTATCCTCATAAGATGATTAGCCCAGGCCAACATTTCAAGCGCAACATTGGGCGAGTCCCATAGCTGGTGTTCGTGAGCTCGTGGGTTTCTAATTCCCGTCATACAACCGCCTAGAGAAAGCATATATCCTAGCTGTTCATCTCTTTGAGATTCTGTTTCAAGGGCATTCAACTTTAAGACTGGGTTCTTTATACTGAATGCTTGATTCATAAGGTCTTGGCCATCCGCAGAAAGGCCAGATTTTGCCTTCACTGTATTGTTTATACATTTGCATGCCTCTTCTATAGCCCTTGTGTAGTGTCCATCCACGAAAAGTTTTCTCGTTACATTCCTTAATTCATTAGAGTCGATCACGACATCGTAAAGCTCCACCACGCCCTGCTTTTTAACAGGGATAATGTTGGGAGGAGACTGTTGCCCCATTCCCAGTTTGTCTATCTCCGACTGTAAGCGTCTCGCGCTCTGCATGATCGCCTCTATATCCGCCATACGATCCTCACTTGCCAGCTGTGCTTCCGTATAGATGGCGTCTCATGCTCGCGAATATCTGGTCAATCTGCTCAGGACTAGCCTCAGGCGAGATATGGATTTGAAAATCGATATGGACAGACGGCTGACTAGGTATCACTAGCCTTTCGGGTTCTTTCAGATTGGTTGAGACAAGACTTTTCGTCTTCGTGACACCCGCAGCTCTGGGGGCTCGCTGCTTAACGGCAAGTTTCCAAGACGATGGATCTTTATTATATTCAATGAAGTTATTCAATGCAGCGCGAACCCGTGTCTCATAAGTCTTGAGCGTCTTTGGTGGTATCTTACCAGCCGCCAAGTTCCTATGCCTAAGAATGATTCTCTCTAAATCAATCTTAGATAAGTCAGCTGCTTCATTCTCATCCAGAATACTTAAAATAATACCGCAAGCAGTCTTATAAGCCCCAGCAGTTGCTTTTTTCATCAACCCTTTACTACCTGCAAAATCAAGGAACTTATTAAGAGCATCCCTACTGAATCGGTCGTCCTTTTCCGGCATAATACACCTCCATATAGCTTATATCAAAATTATACTAAATATATGGGTATCATGCAAGTCAAGAAATATAAGTTATATTCAAGTTGTATCTTCTGTCCGTAGATTAGTTGCCAACCCCAGCTCTCTATCCGTCTTCCGTTCACAAAGAGAGAGCGTATTTTCAAGAGGAGCGAAGCCCTTCTTTTTATCTATTTCTTCCTCTTCTTCTCAAGGAGAGGAGCTTAGGGGTTGAGGTTGCCTACGGCAGCAACTAGACTATACTTCCACAAAAGTTCGGGTTTTCCCCCACTGGGGCACGTGCTTCCCTCCGTCACTATGCTATAATCAGAGCGAGGGGAAATAGGAATGGAATATACCGTTATCATGAGAAAAGCACCTGATGGATTCTATATAGCCAGTTGTCCTGTGATTCAAGAAGCACGGGCTCAGGGTGAAACATACGAGGAGTGTCTGACTAATATCAAGGAAGTGCTTGAGCTTTGCCTGGAATGCCGAAAGGAGCGGGGTGAGGAAATCCCGCAGGAAATTGACACAAAGAAGATCACTGTGGCCATATGACAAGGCTACTTCCTCTTAAAGCCAGGGAGGTGATTAAGGGGCTTCAAGCATTGGGGTTTGAAAGGATTCGCCAAAAGGGTAGTCACGCTATATTTCACCATGAAGATTGTCGCAGGTCTCCTGTCCCGATTCATCCGGCTAAAACCATTAGCCCCTACTTACTTTCCGATATTCTCAAACAGCTTGAAATTGAAGAAGACGAGTTCTTGCGAGCTGCAGGTCGGAGATAGTGAGTGATACCTTTCTTTACTGCTAATCCGAAGATAAACCAGACATCGCAGTAAGTTCGGATTTTTGCCGATTACTTATGTGTTATAATTTCCATATAGGACAATCTGGAACAGGCTGCATCGAGTAATAAATAATAGATTTCTAAGTTCATGAGGGAGACGGATTATGTTGAGAAGGTTTCGGGTGATTCTTGAGCCTAATGAGCTAGGTGGATATACCGTGATAGTCCCTTTGTTACCTGGATGCATCAGTGAGGGTGATACCAGGGATGAAGCCTTAGCTAACATCAGGGAAGCTATAGAACTCTATATAGAAAGCCTTCAAGCAGATGGCGAACCAATTCCCAGTGAAGAAGCTACTGAAGAAGCTATTATAGAGGTTCCAGTGTGAGGCTTCCACGGGTAAGCGGGAAGCAAACTGTAGAGGCACTTCTGCGGGCAGGTTTCGAGATACATCGTATCCGAGGAAGTCATTATATTCTTAAGAATCCTGAAACAAATCGGAGGGTAACGATCCCTTACCATCGGCGGGAGCTTGCCTTGAAGACATTGCGTTCTATCTTAAGGCAGGCAGCAATAAGTCCCGAAGAATTTTCCGAACTACTATAAGTTATCCTGCGCCTTCGCAAAAGTTCGGATTCTTCTCTATTGTGAGATTGCTGCGTCACCTTCGGCTCCTCACAATAGCAAGGAAGACTGAGGGCGAACCTGGCCGCTGCCCCAGATAATCCACTTGTAGCTGGTGAGCTCTTTCAAAGCCATAGGACCGCGGGCGTGAAATTTCTGCGTGCTTATGCCTATCTCAGCACCTAATCCAAACTGCCCCCCGTCGGTGAAGCGAGTGCTGGCATTGGCATAAACACAGGCAGCATCCACTTCGTTGAGGAAGCGTGTCGCTGCCGAATGGTCTTCGGTAACGATGGCTTCAGAGTGTCCCGAGCCATATTTCTCAATGTGCTCTAAAGCTTCATCCAGCGAGTCAACCACCTTGATAGCTGCCTTCAGCGACAGGTATTCCTTTCCCCAGTCCTCATCGACTGCCGGGACTAGCTTCAGGGACGGAATGGGCTTAAGTATGGCCAGGGCTCGCTTGTCGCAGTGCATTTCCACCCCGGCCTTGGCCCACTCTTTGGCAACAGCCGGCAGGTAAGCTTGAGCAATCTGATTATGAACTAGGATGCAATCGAGAGCATTGCATACAGTAGGGCGCTGGACTTTGGCATTGTAGGCAATGGCTACCGCCTTATTCAGGTCAGCGCTCTTGTCCACATAGGTATGGCAAACACCGATGCCACCGGTAAGTACCGGCATAGCAGCATTCTCCGAAACAAGTTTTATCAAACCAGCGCCGCCACGAGGAATCATCAAGTCAATTATTCCCTTCATCTTGAGCATGTGGTTGACCAAAGTCCGCTCCGTGGACTCAATAAGTTGGATTGCTCCCTGGGGCACGCCAGCCCGGTCGCAAGCCTCTTGAGCCACTTTGACTAGGGCTTTATTGGAATTTATGGCTTCCTTGCCGCCCCGAAGGATGACAGCATTGCCTGATTTAAGGCACAGGCTTGATATGTCTATGGTAACGTTGGGGCGGCTCTCATATATCGCACCAATGACTCCCAAAGGGACTCGCCTCTTGCTTATCTGCAAACCATTGGGCAAGGTTCGCATCTCGAACTCCTCGCCCACCGGGTCGGGCAGCGCTGCCACGTTTTTTGTGTCCTGGGCTATGCCATCCAGGCGAGATGGCGACAACATAAGCCTGTCGAGCATGGCTTCGCTCATCCCCGAAGCCTTAGCCTCCTCGTAATCAATTTTGTTGGCAATCAAGATTTCGTTCAGCTTATCGATGAGAGCATCAGCAATATTGAGCAAAGCCTTATTCTTAACTTCCGTAGAAAGAAACGCCAGCTTCCTCGACGCTGCCTTAGCTGCCTTTCCTTTTTCTTCCAACTCTTTTATGGCTGATTTCATAGTTCTTACTCCTTACTATTCACATTATCACCATATTATTTCTGTGGACCACCTCGTCGCCATAATCATAGCCGAGGAGGCCGAGGATTTTATCGGAGTGCTTCCCTCCGATGATAGCTAAATCAGAAGAGCTATAGTTGGAAATACCACAGCCAATGTGTTTGCCCTTCTCGTCGAGGATATCCACAATATCGCCGCGCTGGAACTTGCCCTCCGCTTTTATAATCCCCGCAGGAAGAAGACTCTTATTGTGCTCCTTGAGGGCTAGCTTAGCGCCTTTGTCCACCGTGACCTTGCCCTTGGAAGCCAGCCCGCTGAGCATCCATCTCTTTTTGCTCTCCATCTTATTTACCGGCGCAGGAAAGAAAGTGCCGATATCTTCTCCCTGGCTAATCCTCACCAGTATGTCAGGTTCTCGCCCATCGACAATGACTACGTTTACCCCTGAAGAAGTAGCTAGCCTAGCTGCCTCAATCTTGGTCGTCATGCCACCAGTGCCCTGGCGACTGGCGGTATCGCTAGCCATGCGTTCAATTTTGGCGTCAATCTTGTCCACTCGGCGGATAAGTTGAGCTTCAGGGTTGTAATGCGGGTCGGCAGTGTACAAGCCACCGATGTCGGTGAGTATGGCTAAAATGTCAGCATCGACAAGGTTAGACACCATGGCGGAAAGATTATCGTTATCCCCGAATTTGAGTTCCTCAATCTCGTCAATAGCGACAACGTCATTCTCATTGACAATGCAGATTATACCCAGCTCGATAAGGGCCAATAAGGTATTACGAGCATTAAGATAGCCACTGCGGTCAGAGAGGTCTCCCTTGGTGAGCAAGGCCTGGGCTACGGTTATATCATACTGGCTGAAAAGTTGTTCATAGGTATACATGAGGTGGCTTTGGCCCACCGAAGCCAGGACTTGTTTAAAAGGAGTGTTCTTGCGTTCGGGAACTTTTTTAAGCTTCTGTCTTCCTGAGGCAATAGCTCCGGAAGAGATTATGACTATCTCCTGCCCCTGGCGGTGGAGCCGGCTTATCTGCTCCACCAAACTTGACATAACTTGTAAGTCAAGATGGTCGGTGCCCGAGGTAAGGAGGCTTGTGCCGAATTTAGCCACTATGCGACGGTATGACATTGACATAAATCTAGCAGTTTTCATTCATACTGACAACTCAGGCAAGGAAGAAGCAAGACATTCAGGCCCCGACTCTGTCAGGACAAAGGGAAGGATTAATGGTCCAGAGGGAATGAGTACAAAAGCAGGGCTTTAAAAACTAGCATGGGTGATTTAATTTGACCCCTTCTACAAAACACTGAAACAATCTATAATATACGGCAAAATAGCTTTGACGACTAAAAATGGCAAGCACAATGGAAAGTTAGCTCTCAAGCGTTGGTCGTTGTTTCGGACTCAAACTAGGGATACATGTTGTTCATATTTTTGACGGGCTGTTGCCAAGGTTCGGTGCTGGTGGTAACTTTGGTGTCGCATGGATGAGTATAAGCCAAAGATAAACCTGCGTAAGATGGTTTTCTTGGTTGTTCTTGCTGTTGTTCTCATGGCAGTAGCTGGATGGCTTCTCTCGCGTGAGAATTTTTATCAAATGTTCGAAGCTGTCAAGAGTGCCAACCGCTTACTTGTCGCATCAGCCATAGCCATATATTTTCTTAGCGTGGCAGTTTGGGCCACCCGCTGGCAAGCGGCACTTTCTTTCATAAACTGTAGAATAAGCTTCGGTGCTCGTTACCTGATACTTTGCGCAACCGTTTTCCTTAATAATATTACTCCTGGAGCACGTGTTGGTGGCGACCCATTTGGAAGAGTTTATATGCTAAATAAGCTGGAGAATACGAGTTATTCGTCGGGTATGGCTTCCTTAATTGGTGAGCACGCTCTTACTCCCCTGGTTGTGGTCTCGTTTTTAATGGCGGGCTTGGTTCTGCAATTTGGGAAAGGGTCACTCCAGTTAAGCTTGATTCTTATAGCAGCATGGGCTTTAGCCTCTCTCGGAACAATCCTTATTCCCCGCCTCTTTTTCAAGAAAAGAATTGCGGTCAAGGGTATAAGCAGGATTACAAACCGTGTTCTCGGTTGGTTTGGAAAGCGTGGGAGAATTCGAGAAACGATAAGAGGAATTGAAGCTTTCTATTCAGATTCTTATGCTACGATAGACGAGTGGAAGAAGTTATTGGTGATAGGGAGTCTGACATTATTATTGGGGGCGCTTGACGTTTTTCGACTTTACACTATATTCCTAGCCTTGGGCTATCATCCCTCAATTGCCATGCTTTTAGTTGCCTCCGCACTTCCGACCATCGTTGGTCTTATTCCATTTCTACCAGGAGGCTTAGTTCTTGTGGAAGGGTCGTTAATTTCGGTTCTTGCCCTTTTCGGTGTTCCTCTAAATCTGGCAATGGCAGCAACAGTGATTGAGCGAGGAATCTCTTTTGTTCTGAGCACTATAGTGGGTGCTGTGGTCTTCTCTTATCTGGGAATCAAGATGGCAGCAAAGCCTGAAATTCAAAATTAAGCGAACATGCGTGTAGCATTAGTTGGCGACGAATATTACCCTGATATAGGTGGTGCTTCTCATTATGCTTTTGACTTAAGTCTTCAGTTGGTTAAGTTAGGTATAGAAGCCGTGGTGATCACACATGCGCATCCTGGCCAACCTGAAGAGGAAGAAATTGCTGGGGTTAAAATCAAGCGAGTGACGGGCCTGGTGCTAAATGATCCCCATCGTGCTGTTTCGCCACTTCTTTTTCACCGCTGCCACAAATATATCAAGGATGGAAACTTCGATGTGGTCCATGGGTTAGATGTATATTCCTCTATGGCGCTGATGGTGATTCGTTTTGCACACAGACACCGAATTCCTTGTGTTCTGACCTGCCACACAGTGATGGACTCGCCTTTTTTAATATTTCTGCAGCGCGCCATGGGCTTGGCACTCAGCAAGGCTGATCGCCTAATAGCTGTAAGCCAGGCAGCGGCGCGCTTCTCACATTCGTTGGGCTTTCCCGAGAAAAGAATAACCGTTGTTCCAAATGGTGTTGATCTATCGTGCTTCAATGGGGAAATGGATGCTTCCTTAATGAGAGAGGAATTGGGCATTGGTGACGAGCCTCTTGTAGTGACAGCGTCGCGTCTAATCAAGCGGAAGAGCCCAGCTCTGCTCATATCAGCCTTTGCCAGGGTGTTAAAGGTCGTTCCAGATGCCAAGCTGGTTATCGCTGGCTCTGGTCGGGAAGAGGATAATCTGTCTCGCCAGATCAAGAGCTTGAACATTAAAAATTCCGTATTCATGGTGGGGGGACTGGCGAAAGAAAAAGTCGCTCAGCTCCTGGCAGCGGCTGATGTTTTTGCTTTACCATCTGAAGTGGAATCCTTTGGGCTGGCATTGCTGGAAGCTTCAGCCGCGGGTGTGCCAATAGTATGCTCAAACTCAGGTGGAGTTCCCGAAGTTTTTCAAGATGGTTTCAATGCGCTCCTATATCCCCCAGGAGATGATAATGCTATGGCAAAGGCAATAATTTGTCTGATTCAAGATGGGGAGCTGGCAAAGACGATTAGCGCAAACGCCGTAGAAACCGCTAGCAAATTTACTTGGGAAATGGCTGCCAAGCGGACGCTCCGAGTTTATGAGGAGGTGTTACAAGAAAATGACTCAAGTCGCTCTCACTATTGACGTTGAGCAAGACGCTCCACCCTTTCTCAATACGTGGCAAGGTATAGAGAAAGGGTTACCCTTAATGCTAAAAGTTCTTGCCAAACATGATGTGCCAGCTACCTTTTTCATAACGGGACTAGCTGCAGAAAGATATCCTAAACTTATTGCTGAGGTTTCTCAAAGGTATGAAGTTTCGTGTCACGGATATGAGCACGAGAGGTTTGATATATTGGCTGTAGAAGAGCAACGGAAGCGGATTCAGAAGGCAACAGAGATTTTGCAAAAGGTAACGGGGACAAAGCCTCTGGGATTCAGAGCGCCGAATTTCAAACTGACTGTGCAAACCCTTGCCCTCTTGGAGCAAATTGGATATATCTACGATGCTTCGGAAGTGAGTTATAAACGGGCCCCGAGACGGAGTAGTGACAGCCTTGTAGAAATTCCTAATACCTTACCATCTTGCTTTCTTCGTTTGCCCAGCTGGCTTTCCCGGCAAGTGCTAAGTCTATGTCTTCGTTTCTTGCCCTTGGTCGTCCTGGATTACCATCCCTGGGAGCTGGTTAGAATGTCGAATGTCAGATTCGACATGAGATTTGCCACTGGGGATAAGGCATTGAATAGGCTAGATAGGACAATAAGCTATCTGCATACCAGCGGGACAAGATTTGTAACATTGAAGGAAGTCGCCTTACATCGAGAGGCACAAGGCTAGTCAGCATGATTCTCAAATTGCGAAGATATCAAGATGATATTCGGCAAAAAGTATTTTGAAGAAGTCTTTAAGAAAGAGGACCCTTGGCAATACTTCTCATGTGAATATGAAAAAGGAAAATACGTTAGGCAGATAGAGACTGTCAAACAATATTCTCCTCACCCCCAGAGTATTCTCGAAATAGGATGCGCCGAGGGAGCTCATACGATGATGCTAGCAAGAGCGTTTCCAGAAGCTAGCATAGTGGGCATAGATATATCAAAATTTGCCGTTAAGAGGGCGAAACAAAATTGCGAATATTGTCGGAATGTAAACGTTATTGAAGCAGATATAATAGAACTATTCAAGCAGGCCTATTTTCCAGAAAGTACCTTTGATGTTATTATCCAAAGTGAATTACTCTACTACTTGTTCCCTAAATTGTTCACTCAACTGAATTTGATACATTATCTAAGTACTATAACCAAAATTCTGAAGAATAATGGTATCTTTGTCACATCGAATCAACTTAATATTCGGACGAGGTCTGCCATGGGAACATGCTACTTGATACTAAAACACCTTGGCAGGTTAGCACAAAATTCTGAATATAAAGAATGGCATGATATCAGATGCAAATATCTAACTTATGACCTTAAAATCTTCACCAAAGCAAAATGAGGTCTTGCAAGGTATCTGCCTGGCAAAATAACTGTGCAGCTTCAGGGGAATGGGATAGTTAGCAGACATAACTTAACCGACACTTTTGGGGCTTTCTCTTGCCCCCCACAATGCCAGGAGGGCGTTGTAAACACCTTTTTGGAGGTCTCTATCATTCACCTATAATCTGCAGTACCATTTTCCTAGACCTAGAGCGGTTGTCAAAATCTACGAAAACTATCTGCTGCCAGGTGCCCAGAGTTAACTTCTTATTTACAAAAGGTATTATTAGCGAAGCTCCAAGCGTAGAGGCACGTACATGAGAATGGCCATTCCCGTCCCCCCAGGTTTTGTTATGCTCGTAAGAAATGTTCTGAGGTATCACCCTATCCCACATATTCTTAAAGTCGGACAGTAGATTTGGCTCGTACTCTATGGTGGTTATTCCAGCCGTGGAACCGACTATAAACAGAGTGACTATTCCGCTATTAATCCCAGATTTCTCGACATTCTTGGCCACCTGAGAGGTTATATCAATAATGTCACAATTGCCTCTTGATTGAAGGGTTATTTCCTTGGTTTCTACGGTCATATTCTCACCTCCTCCAAAAGAGATTGCTTCGCTCCCGCCTGCCAAGCCTTGGCGGGCAGGTCGCTCACAATGACGGAGTGAGTGGTCATATCCTTACCTCCTGCCATATGATATTGTCCAACTCAAATACAGGTCCATCGCGACATATATGTTTTAAGCCTTTTTTGGTATTTATAGTGCAGCCGTAGCAAGCTCCAAAACCACATCCCATCCTCACCTCCAGGGAAACCTGACATTTTTTTAGTTTGAGATTGTGGGAGGGTACAAGACCCTCCCCTACGATGGTTTTTTCCTCTCCCTTGAAGGGAGAAGGATTAAGGGTGAGGGCCATCGCCTTATACATATCCGCTGGCCCGCAGGCATACACCTGGTCAGCCCAGTCTAAGAAATCAGGCAGAATAGCCGTGGCCCTGCCTTTCTGGCCCATGCTGCCATCATCGGTGACAGGAATAAGTTGAACCGTGTTTGGCAAATGCGGGAGTTTGCTTCGCTTCTTGCCCGCAGTGAAAAAAGGATAAAGCTGAGCAGTAGTGCTTGCCCCATGAATTAAAGTTATCTGGTGTTGAGATGAAGCATGCTGCATCAAGAAAACGAGCGGAGCGATGCCAATTCCTCCAGCCACCAGCAGCAGGTGCTTAGATCTCGGTTCGATACTAAACCCCTTACCTAGAGGGCCAAGAATGTCTACTTTATCATCCTTCTGTCGCTGCGACAGCCAGAGGGTGCCTTTGCCCGCTACCTTAAATAGAAGGGCAATCTCACCCTCACCTGAATCCTCTCCCGTCAAGGGAGAGGACTGGTGAATGCTGAAAGGGCGGCGTAATATAAAATCTCCACACCGTACTGTGATGAATTGCCCGGGCTGAGCCGCCGCTGCTATATCTGGTGTCTCAATCCACATGAGGTGTATGCTGGGCATGACCTCCACATTAGAAATTACGGAGCGCAAGGTTTGTTTCATGCTAAAACCTAAACAGAATCTTACGAAATCCTAATTTCTAAATTCTAAACAAATCCAAAATTCCAAATCTAAATACCAAAACTCATTTTGTTTTGAAATTTGGTCATTAGATGAGACGAATTCAATTTTTTCTTTCTTTTGTTTAGGATTTCGAATTTTGGGATTAGAATTTATCATATCTTACTCTGTAAATTTGCGTTATTTTTTTAGATACTCCCTGAGTGGTTGAACGTTAAAGGTTTGGCTACCATTTGCTAGCGCCTCTATAGCTACCCTAGCAGTATCTAGTGAGGTGAAGCAGGGTATCCTCTTTTCTGCGGCGGCACGCCTGATATCTAACCCATCTTTTAGCGGAATGCGCCCTCCGGTGATAGTATTAATCACTCCGCTCACAGAATTATTTTGAATAACATCAACAACGTTAGGATGTCCTTCGCTTAGCTTCTTGGTCACCATTTTTACCGGGAGCCCCATAGATTCAATCATCTCTGCGGTCCCCTCTGTGGCGTAGAGTTCGTGGTGAAGGGTATGCAATTGCTTAATCAGAGGCTCGGCTTCATCTTTATCCTTGTCGGCAATGCTCAGTAGCAGACTACCTCCTTGAGGCAGCATCAATCCAGAGGCTAAAAGAGCCTTAACCAGGGCTGCCTCAAAGGTGTAATCAATCCCCATAACCTCGCCTGTGGATTTCATCTCAGGACCGAGGTAGCTATCTACTCCAGTCAATTTGGACATAGAAAAAACGGGAGCCTTTATACCTACCAACTTTTGTCTCTTCCGTAGCCCGCCTTCATACCCTTGCTCCTTGAGGCTAATCCCAGCCATGACCTTCGTGGCAATTCTTACCATGGGCACGTCGGTGACCTTGGAGATAAAAGGCACGGTTCGGCTGGCGCGGGGATTTACCTCAAAAACATATACTGTTGAGCGACCATTTTCCCTCATGATTACCATCTGGACGTTCATCAACCCTTTAATTCCCAGAGCCAGTCCAATTCTGGTGGTGTAATCCACCATGGCGTTTACTTCGTCTTGAGTGAGATTGATTCCGGGGTAGATAGCCAAGGCATCACCGCTATGTACGCCAGCTCTTTCAATGTGCTCCATCACGCCAGGAATAAGAACCTTTTCCCCGTCGCAAATGGCATCGACCTCGACTTCTTTACCCTGGAAATATTTATCGATAAGCACAGGATGCTGGCTATCCATCTCCAGAGCTAGTGTCAGGTAGCGGATTAACTCAGGTTCGTTGTACACGATTTCCATAGCCCGGCCCCCCAGAACATAGCTAGGGCGCACTAACACGGGATAACCTAAGGACTTGGCTACATTTAGTGCCTCCACTAAAGACTTCACTCCAGCCCCCGGCGGCTGGGGAATACCCAACCTATCCAGGAAATCTTCAAAACGATGACGGTCTTCAGCGATGTCTATAGCTTCGGCACTCGAGCCAAGTATTGGTAGATTGTTGCGAGCTAAGACCCCCACCAAATTAATGGGTGTTTGTCCACCGAGCTGGACAATAGATGCTGGAGCAGAACCGTTATTACTCTCATTCTCGAGTATATCTCGGATACTTTCTTCATCTAACGCTTCGAAGTAGAGGCGATCACTGGTGTCAAAATCGGTGGAAACCGTTTCGGGATTAGAATTGACCAGGATGCTCTTTATTCCTGCTTCTTTAAGAGCCCAGGCGGAATGGACGCAGCAATAGTCAAACTCAATTCCTTGCCCGATGCGTATGGGTCCGCTACCGATGACCACAGCTTTCTGCCCTGTCAAAGGCGCAGCTTCGTTCTCTCTTTCATAGGTGCTGTAGAAATAAGGGGTCTCAGCATTAAATTCGGCAGCACAGGTGTCTACCATCTTGTACACCGGGCGAATTTGCCATTCATGGCGAGCCCGTCTTACCTGCTCCGGCAGCCTATCGGCTAAAGTGCCCACTTGCTCATCGGAAAAGCCCAGCCTCTTCGCCTCCCATAAAAGCTCCGGTGTCAACGGTTCGGAAAGAAGCCTCCTCTCCATGTCCACAATATTCTGGAACTTATACATAAACCAGGGGTCTATCCCAGTGATTTGGGAAAGCTCTTCGGGCGTGGCTTCCCTTCGCAGCGCCGCCATAATCGCCCATAGTCTTAAGTCGTTAGGATGAAGCGGGTAGGAATTAAGCCATTCCCCTTTACTCCAACCGGGGTCTTCCCAGAGAAGGGTGCGTTTGCCGAATTCCAGGGAGCGCACTGCCTTTTGCAGAGCAGCCTCAAAACACCTGTCAATGGCCATTACCTCACCAGTGGCTTTCATCTGGCTGCCAATTTTTCGGTCACCCAAAGCAAATTTATCAAAGGGCCATCTGGGAATCTTGACGACGCAGTAATCCAGAGCTGGCTCGAAAGACGCCAGCGTTTTGCCCGTGACCCTATTGGGGATCTCATCGAGCCTCTTGCCTATGGCTATTTTGGCAGCCACTCGAGCAATAGGATAGCCAGTGGCTTTACTGGCTAAGGCCGAGCTACGGCTGACACGTGGGTTAACTTCAATTACGTAGTATTGGCTTCTTGAGACTCCCTTCTGGTCCGGCGCCCATTTTTCGGCAACTATGGGATGTGGAGTAAGAGCAAACTGTATATTACAGCCACCCTCGATTTTCAAGGCTCTTATGATTCTCAGACTGGCTGACCGGAGCATCTGGTATTCTTTGTCGGTGAGAGCTTGGCTAGGGGCTACCACGATGCTATCCCCGGTATGCACCCCCATAGGATCAATGTTTTCCATATTACACACGGTAATGCAGTTATCAGCAGCATCCCGCATAACTTCGTATTCAATTTCCTTCCAGCCTAAAACACATTGCTCCACGAGAACCTCGTGGCTCATGCTGGAATCCAAGCCATTGGTAACAATCTGCTCAAGCTCTTTCATAGTGTAGGCGATGCCGCCGCCAGTGCCACCCAGGGTGTAGGAAGGACGAACGATGAGAGGCAAACCTAGGGACCTTGCCAGTTCTTTCGCTTCTTCCACCGATTTCACAGTTTTGCTTGGAGGCACAGGCTCACCAATATCAAGAAGAAGTTGCTTGAACAAAGACCTTTCCTCGGCCTTCTTTATTGTTTCTATAGGTGTGCCTAGAGACCGCACATTATACTTGTCGAGTACGCCGGCATCGGCTAGCTCCACCGCCAAATTGAGCCCTGTCTGTCCCCCCAGGGTCGGCAATAAGCCATCGGGACGCTCTCTTTCAATTATGCGGGCCAGGACTTCCCTGGTGAGCGGCTCAATATAGACAATGTCAGCTATCTCTTCATCAGTCATAATTGTGGCTGGGTTCGAATTCACCAGAACCGTGGTCACGCTCTCTTCCCGTAGAGCGCGGCATGCCTGAGTTCCGGAATAATCGAACTCCGCCGCCTGCCCGATGATTATCGGCCCCGAGCCAATGACTAAGACCTTACTTAGCTTGCCCACTCGCCAATTATTCTCCCTAAATCTTTCGCCAAGGCGGATATTGCCTCATCTAATTGTGCCGACGGTGGGAAGTCGTTCTTTGAATCTGGAAGGACTTGACATGCCTTGCGAACTTCGGGGAACCCATCTAGGTTCCAACGAAAAGTCCTATAAGTTACATCTATGGACTCAAACTTGCCTGGCATTATCACTTCGCACCCTCTCTTTTGCTTAAAGAAAGGGTTAACTTCATAAAATGGGGAGAAGATGTGAATAATCAGGATTTTTGTTCCCGCAAACGGGTGGACATCTCGGGAACCTTCCAGAAGTTGAAAGAGCTTCACCGCATTGAATTGTGGGTTACGTCGTTGCATTTCAAACTCGATGCAAACAACAAAGCCGGCATTTTCACCATATATATCGATTTTAACCGAGTCCCAACCCTTTCCACTACTCTTGAATCGCTTCTCAATGTCCCATTCAAAGTCCGGACATGTAGTCCGTAGTTCCCTCTTCAAAATTTCTTGGCATGAGGTCGTGAAATCACTCGCCATTGTTAACCTTCCCCTTTAATTTAAGAATCAACTCCTCACCATATCCAAAAATCTCTCAAACAGGTACATGTTGTCCAGCGGGCCGGGGGAGGCTTCGGAGTGGTACTGGATAGATAAGATGGGTAAGTTTTGGTGGCGAAGACCTTCCACCGTGCCGTCATTTAAGTTTATGTGGCTAACTTCGAGCCCTCCTTTTAAAGTATCGGCGTCTACGGCGTAGCCATGGTTCTGGGCAGTGATATAGACCCTACTAGTAGCTAAATCCCGCACGGGGTGGTTGCCGCCGCGATGCCCAAACTTCAGCTTAAAGGTCTTAGCTCCTAAAGCTTTGCCTATAAGCTGATGCCCCAGGCATATGCCCATTATCGGCTTCTTACCTATGAGATTTCTTACCGTCTTCGCTATATCATCAAGAAGGGCAGGGTCGCCAGGGCCTGGTGATAAGACAATGCCATCAGGATTTAAGGCTAAGATATCTTTTGCTGAAGCAGTGCACGGCATAGCAGTTGCCTGGCAGCCGAGGTGACTCAGGATGCGCAGTATGTTGTATTTTAAGCCGTAGTCGATAACTATGATATGGGATTGCTTTGCTTCACCCTCACCTTTATCCTCTCCCTTCGAGGGAGAGGATATTAAATTCGCAGTGGTAGGCGCATGAGATTGCCATTCGTATGCCTTTTCGGTGCTGACCTGATGAACAAAATTAACGGAATCATATTTTGGTAAGGTCTTTAGCTCCTCCGACGCCTCTTCAGTAGTCATCTCTGAGCTGAGAATGCCCATCATCACTCCAACTGACCTAAGGCGGCGAGTCAAGGCACGGGTATCTATGCCGCTGATGCCAGGAATACCATAGGACAACAGAAACTCGTGCAAAGTTCGGGTGCTTTGCCAGTGACTGGGTTGAGTGCAATATTCTCGAACAACAAAACCCCTGACTTGAATTTGCTTGGATTCGAAATCGGATTCGTTGATGCCATAGTTGCCAATTAAGGGATATGTGGGAATTAGAATTTGACCAGCATAAGAGGGGTCTGTGAGCATCTCTTGGTAGCCGGTCATGCTTGTGCTGAATACTACCTCACCATAGGTAGTACTCTTTGCGCCAAAGGAGTGGCCTTCGTAGGCCGAACCATCTTCGAGGACTAAAATCGCTTTCCTAGTCATGAGACTTCACCCTCACCTATGCCCTCTCCCTTCAAAGGGAAGGGTATGGGATAACAGGGAATCATCTATATAAACTATCTTGCCGCTTACTATGGTCGCCATTACCTTACCCTTAAACTTATAGCCATCGTAAGGAGTATTTTTGCCTTTGGAGGCGAAATTGCGGCTATTCACTAGCCATTCTCGGTCAGGGTCAAGTATGGTGATATTAGCTGGGGCGCCTGCCCTTAAGGTACCTAGTTCACCATTTCTACCAATGACTTTTGCTGGCTCACAAGTCAGCTTAGAAATCAGCTGAGTAAGGCTTATTTCTCCTTGGTGCACAAAGCTCATGAGGCAGCCCAAAGCGGTTTCCAAGCCACTGATACCAAAAGCAGCTAGCTTTAGCCCACAATTTTTATCCGCTAGAGTATGCGGTGCATGGTCGGTGGCAATAGCATCGATTACCCCATCTTTAAGTCCCTTGATTAGGGCTTGGACATCCTCTTTAGTGCGCAAGGGCGGGTTTACTTTGGCATTGGTATCGAAGGGTTTGTTGGAGGACCCGCCGGCAATTCTCTCTTCGGTTAACGTCAGGTGGTGAGGTGTGACCTCGGCGGTTACCGAAATTCCTTCTTCCTTGGCACGGCGAATAAGCTCCACAGAGCCCTTGGTGCTGACATGGGCAATGTGCAGTCTGACCTTGGTCATCTTTGCTAAAATCAGGTCACGGGCGACCATAACCTCCTCAGCGGCTGCGGGAATTCCTTTTAGTCCCAACTTAGTAGATATCTGACCTTCGTTTATGATTCCATTGTCACTCAGCGTCTTATCCTCACAATGGTCAATGATTGGCAAGCCCAGGTCTCGGCTATGCTCCATGGCGCGACGCATAAGCTGTGAACTTGCCACGGGGTCGCCATCGTCGCTAAAAGCAACCACCCCGGCTTCAGCCAGCTCAGCCATATTGGTTAACTCCTCACCTTTCCTACCTTTAGTGATGCAGCCTATGGGAAGAACAGCAACTAAGCTATCCTTGCTCGCTTTTCGCTTCACCCGGGCTACAGCAGTCGGAGTATCTAAAGGAGGCTCCGTATTGGCCATGCAACAGACAGCGGTAAAGCCACCTACGGCGGCGGCTTTTGTCCCTGTGGCGATTGTTTCCTTATCCTCAAAACCTGGCTCCCGGAGGTGGCAGTGAAGGTCTATAAAGCCGGGACAGATAACCAATCCCGTGGCATCGAGATTCTTCGCTTTGCTCAGAATGACAGATAATGAAGGGCTTAGAGTGATGGTGCCCCCCGCCTGCACAATCTTGCCCTCAGCAATAAGCAAGTCACCAACCTGGTCTATGCCCTGGCTGGGGTCAATTATATGGCCGCCACGGATAAGCAGAAAGATAGCTTTCTTATTCATTGTCTGACATAGCTGCTGGGCTTGAACTGCTGAGCCTGAGCTTCATTTTCCGAAGCAAAGATAATCAGATTCTCTGGTTTAATCTTCCGAGCCAAGTGGCTATCAGCGCTGTGATATCTCTTGTTCACCAACCTCCTTTGATGCCACTCTGAGCTGGCGACATATTGAGGATGAAGCTCATGCTCACAATAGACACACCGCAATGTTAGCGGCTCGCGACTCACTATTTTGAACTCAGGCTTTATGTACCTTTCTTCTGTTTCCTGGTTCGAGACACAGTTTATATTAGGGCACTTAACCCCGGAATCTCGCTTATAAACAGGATAGTCTAGCTTCAGAGCAAAGGAATCATCTTTTTCAGGGATTGGGATTTCCTTAGCGCCCAATAAAAGGGCTATGAGCGCCATTCTCACAGGCATCCCGTAAGCTGCTTGCTTGAAATACATACTCCGGGGATCAGCATCCACCTCATAGGCCAACTCATCAACACGGGGTAGCGGATGCATAACAAGTGTTTTCTTGAACTCCTTTCCTTTAAGGAGTTTTTTATCTACCACGGGGTAGCCTTTCTTCAACTCTTGTACCTCCGCCGTGGGCGCATACCTCTCCTTTTGAAGCCTGGTGACGTAAAGGGCATCAACCCCGGCCTTCAGCTCCACTTGGATGCTTACATCAGGCAGCATGGCAAGTTGATGTGGGCTACTCGGAGTCATGTATATGGCATCGATAGGGAAAAGACCTCCTTCAACCTCTCGGTTCACAGCCTCATATCTTTTCAGCTCACCTTTATATTCTGTGCTCAGCCTCCTTAGAACATGCTCCGGTATCTCAAACCCTGAGCCGGGACGGAAAAGAATCGTGGCACCAAACCTAGCTAAGACATAGATCAGGGAATGCACTGTTCGCCCATGTTTCAAGTCTCCCCACAGAGCAATTTTGAGTCCCTTAATAGTCTTTCTTTCTTTTCTAATGGTGTAGAGATCGCATAAGGTTTGGGTGGGATGTTCATGGCTCCCGTCACCGGCATTTATCACTGGGACGCCAGCATAGTCGGCAACTACCCTGGCTGCTCCTTCCCAAGGATGCCTGATGACGATTATGTCGGCATAGCTCCCGACCACTTTCGCCATATCAGCAATACTTTCGCCTTTAGCCAGAGAAGTGGCGCCAATGTCCACAGCAGTTATGACACGACCTCCGAGTCTCAGCATGGCAGTCTCGAAGGATAATCGTGTTCTGGTGCTTGGCTCAAAAAACAGGCTGGCCATGATCTTCCCCTGGCATAGTCCAGACTGCTCATTTGGGGCGTTCGCCATCTCGTCTGCCAGAGAAAACAACGCTTCGATTTCCCTGTTGGATAAATCGTCTATGGTCACCAGATTTCTATTTGCCAGATTCATGATTGCTTCACCCCTTCAATTTCCTCTAGTTACCCCTCGGATAGGTTCACAATTACTACCTTGTCTACACCATCAACATCCGCCAGTTGGACTTGTATCTCCTCATCTTGGGAGCTTGGTATATTCTTACCGACGTAATCAGCTCGGATGGGAAGTTCTCGATGGCCGCGGTCGATAAGCACAGCTAATTGAATAGACCTCGGACGTCCCAAGTCCATCAAAGCATCCATAGCGGCACGAATGCTCCGCCCAGTATAGAGAACATCATCAACCAGGATTACTTGCTTATCGGCGATACTAGTGGGGATATCAGTGTGGCTCTGGTTTGCCGACTTTAATTCTGAAGGTGAAATGTCATCGCGATAAAGGCCAATGTCCAGAGCACCCACGGGGATCGGGATTCCTTCGAAGCCTTCGATTATTTCAGCTATGCGCTTGGCTAAAGGCACTCCCCGAGTTCGCATACCTACGAGCACAACACCTTCCGCACCCTTATTTTTTTCTACAATCTCGTGGGCAATACGAGCTAATGCCCGCTCTATCTCCTTTGAGGTCAGGAGAATCTTTTCAGGCATTAAAAAACCTCCTGCCTTCAAACTGGCAAGAGGTCTCAATTGATGCTTCTATTGCAGTATGCTTAAGCATATTTCCCCTTACCAGCCTCACTGGACTGATTTAAAGGTCTAATTAATTATTATGACACAATTATAAAAATAATGCAACCCCGCACTCAGAGCACTGAGTGCTGGGGGATTTGCTACAGTAACGTCGGGGGAAAGGGGTAGCGTAAGCTACCCCTTTCCCCTATTGAGGGTTAGGTTTACTGTCGAGAGATTCTGGTCGCTTCTGGAATAATTGGTGTTTGGGGCTTGCTCTCCATACGGGAAGCTGGAAAACGGGGAGTGCGGCGCAGGAAAGAGGGCATATCGAGAGCATCGCTGCCGCCTCTTATCAGGCGCCGAAGCTCCTCGGAGCTGCGTACTCCTCCGCTAGTTACTTTAGCGAAGCCAGTAGCGATAACGGTGATTCGAACCTCGCTATCCATCTTGGGGTCAAACACCACGCCAAAGATTATGTTGGCGTCGGGGTCCACTGCTTGGCCAATTACTTGGGCAGCCTCATTACACTCAAACAGGGAGAGACTTGAGCCACCAGTAACATTGAATAGCACCCCTGTGGCTCCGCTTATAGATACGTCGAGCAATGGGCTAGCCATAGCAGCCTTAGCTGCTTCAGTAGCGCGATTTTGCCCGCTGGCTTTACCCACAGACATCCAGGCTGGGCCAGCATCTTTCATTACCGATCTAATGTCAGCGAAGTCCAAGTTGATCAGTCCCGGAACGGTGACTACTTCGGAGATAGCTTGAACCCCCAAACGAAGAGCATCGTCAGCCAGCCTGAAGGCGTTGTCCACACTCGTCTTGGCATCACAAAGCTGAAGAAGGCGGTCATTAGGTATGATGATAAGTGTATCAACCTTGTTGGTCAGCTCGACCAGTCCTTCCTCGGCTACTTGGCTTCTATGCGTCCCCTCGAAAGTAAAGGGTTTGGTTACCACTGCGATGGTGAGAGCGCCACTCTTTTTAGCTACTTCAGCCACTATGGGGATGCCACCTGTGCCTGTGCCACCGCCCATGCCAGCGGCAATAAACACCATATCAGCGCCATTAATGACGTCTTCAATTACGTCGCGGCTTTCTTCCGCTGCCTTGGCTCCAACCTTATGGTCACCACCAGCGCCCAAACCCCTGGTCAATTTCTCGCCCAGTTGAATTCTGGTAGGAGCCTCGGCCAGAGCTAGGGCTTGTCCATCGGTATTCATGGCTATGAAGTCAACGCCTTTTATGCCCTCACGGACCATACGAGTAACGGCATTGGAGCCGCCGCCACCAATGCCTATAGCTTTGATTCTTGCTGGACTTGGAGTATAAATTTGTTTTGCCATTCTAACCTCCTTTCACAAATCAGGCACGAAACAGCCTTCTAAATAGACTTACAAAGTTGCCCCAGACACCAGCGCTTTTTACTTGTAAAGCCCCCTCTTTGCCTCGTATCGGCCA
>JBAVCL010000017.1:0-48352 GCA_049586675.1 Dehalococcoidia bacterium | reverse complement strand
GGATGATCCTCTTCTTCGGCTTCTGGCAAGCTCTGGCTCTCTTTCTGGCAGTCTTCTCTGCCTTCTTTTGATCAGGATATAGTTTATACCTGCGAATCACCCTCTCGATCTTCCAGGTAGAGACCCACTCAAAATATTCTTTCTCGTAGAGGACCTTTAGCTTCTTCTTCCCATAGTAAGGGTATCTCTCCCTTAAGTGCCTTATCCTATCTTCCTGGATAAGGGTGATTTCCCATTCCCTTTTATGGTGAGGTGCTTTAGATTGGTCGGCCAGGCTCTGGACATCGTATTTAGAGTTCTTAAAGCGCTTGAACCACTTATGAAAGGTCTTCCTTGAGATACCGAAGTGTTTGGCAGTGAGGGTGGCATTCTCTTTACCCGCGGTATAGTAGAAGACCATCCATTCCACTCTCAGTCTTTCATGGGCCTCAAAGTCCAGAAGGTTTGCCACTCCCCTCCAGGTCCCATATCTATCCTTGTGGACAATGGGTTTTCTTTTGAAGAAGTAGAAGCTGGCTGGCTTTCTCATTATGGTAACTCCTCATGGTAAGTCATTACCACTAAACATACCATGAGATGTTACCCATGTATCTCAGCCTCCGCATTACCTTGTGTCGGGCTTATTACATCTCCATTTAAGGTCCATTCCAAGGAATTTTCTAGTATAATCTCATCAAACATGTTTGAGGCGCTACTGGTTCTTTCCAAGTTTTCTGGGAATAAAGCGTAGGTAATGTCAAACCCTAGTTGTCCTCAGCTCGACGGGAAAGCGACGTTGAATTCAGACTTAAAGGCTTGACAGCCTGGCTCAGAATGATATTATGGAGGTAAATTTGAAACCACAGCTAATTGCTATAGATGGCCCTGTGGCAGTCGGCAAGAGTAGTGTCGGCTCACTGCTAGCAAAAAGACTTGGCTACGTTTTCTTCGATACAGGTATGATGTATCGAGCGTTTACCTGGAAGGTCCTCAAATCAGGCACCTCCACAGAGGACGAACAGAAGCTTTGTCAGTTGGCCAATACCACTAAATTCGATTTTGTTCCCTTACAGGGATGCTATCTCTCGCCTTTCATTGATGATGAAGACGTCTCCTCCGAGCTATTTTGTCCAGAAGTAGAGGCACACGTCCCCCTGGTAGCGAAGATAGCGAGGGTACGCCAAACACTGATACTGGAACAGCGTAGGTTAGCCCAGCGAGGAAAGATCGTGATGGCAGGCAGAGACATTGGCACGGTAGTCTTACCTCGGGCGGAATTAAAGGTTTTTCTCACAGCCTCCACCGAAGAGAGAGCCAGGCGCCGATACAAGGAACTATTAGAACGAGGAGAGAATTCGAGCCTGGAGGCTGTCCTCGCCGATTTAAAGAAGCGAGATGAGATGGATATCCACAGAACCGTCTCTCCGCTTAAACCCGCTGAGGATGCCATAATCATCGATACAGAAAACCTTAGTCTGGAGCAAGTTGTAGACAAAATATATACTCGGGCGGTAAATCTATGACCCTCTCTCCAAAGATTCTCTTAGCCATATGTAGACCTTTATTCAATATTCTTTTCTCCTGGAAAGTTGAAGGAAGAGACAACATACCATTAACTGGTCCACTGATTTTGGTAGCCAATCATGTTCATCTCCTCGACCCATTTTTTCTCCTGTTTAGCTTTCCACGATGGATTAATTTCATGGCAAAAGAGGAACTCTTTCGTTCCCCCTTTTTGAGACCTTGGCTCCTCTGGGCTGGATCCCTTCCTATGCATCGTGGACGGAAGGTTACGGAGAAACAGAAGACGCTTAACAGCGCCAAAAATGCATTGGGAAAGGGATTAATTTTGGGAATGTTCCCGGAGGGCACTAGAAGTCACGATGGCAAACTCGGAAAAGGCAAGCCGGGCTCTGCGGTTATAGCCTCAAAAACAGATATCCCACTTCTTCCTGTGGGCATCGTCGGCACAGACAAGATTAAGGGCATAAGCTGGCTATGGAAGCGCCCTCGCATAGTTGTCAATATTGGCAAGCCATTTAAGCTACCTCCGGCCACCGGCAATATGAGCAAGTCACAAATGCAATTATTGACCACACAACTAATGAAGGAAATCGCTGCTCTTTTGCCACCTGAATATCAAGGCGTCCATGAAAAACATGAAGATTGAGAAAGCTGAGAAGCTGGGCCTATGCTTTGGCGTCAGACGGGCTATCAAGCTGTTGAAAGAGGCAGCTAACAAATATGGAGAAATAGAAACGCTGGGACCGGTAGCACACAATCGCCTGCTAGTGGAAGCATTGACCAATCTGGGAATAAAGCCAATAAATCATCTCGGCCAAGCCCAAGGCAAAATATTGGCTATCACTACTCACGGTGCAAGCCCAGCAGTATTATCTGAGATCAGAGCCCATCACATTCATATCATTGACACTACTTGTCCCATAGTCCACAAAGCCCAAAACGCAGCCAAGGAATTAGCCGAGGCTGGCTTTGACGTCTTCATATTTGGAGATGCCAACCACTCTGAGGTCAAAGGACTACTAGGTTGGACTGGAGACAAAGGTATAGCTGCCCTCGACATGAAGCAAATATATAGTTCGGGAAAATCACCATCACGCCTGGGCATTATCTCCCAGACAACTCAAACCCAATCTGCCTTTATCGAATTTGCCAGACAGCTTATAGATATTGTTGGACCTAAGATTGAGGAAATGCGCCTCGTTAATACTTTATGTAAAATAACACAGGGTCAACAAGAAGCTGCCATAAGATTAGCTCGAAAGAGTCAACTCATGATAGTGATAGGCGGAAGTAATAGTGCCAACGCCAGACACCTTGTTGAAATATGTTCTCCTTTGGTGGAAACTCATTTGGTAGAAACAGCAGACGAGGTCGACACTTCCTGGCTCGTGGATAAGCACTATATTGGCATTACCGCCGGAGCATCCACCCCGGATGAATCTGTAGAGGAGTTAATAGCCAAGCTGAGGTCTTTATAACCTTTAGATCAACCCCAGGTAAATTTGATTCTAGGTTAACCGAGTCCCCACGAAAATTGCAAGATTTTCGTGGGGTGGTTTAGCCAAGCTTGGCATCCAGCCTCCTGCCACCAATAAGGTGAAGGTGAAGGTGAGGCACCAGCTGTCCCCCTTCAGTGCCACAATTTATCACTAAGCGATAACCCTTCTTGGCTATCCCTTCTTTCTCAGCCAGATTCTTAGCTATGATTATAAGTCGCCCGGCAAGCTCTTGTTGTTCTTCAGTAAGTTCCGCCGCAGATGTAATATGAGTTTTAGGTATAATGAGCACGTGTGTAGGTGCTCTGGGTAAGATATCCCTGAAGGCTAGAAAATCTTCATCCTGATAGACTATGTTGGCAGGCACCTCACCAGCAGCAATTCGGCAAAAAATACATTCCTCGGCCATAATCTATCTCCTTTAACATACTACACCTTCCTGTCGTAAATTCTCAATCTCCTTCCGCTTATAGCCTAGTTCTTGTAATATTTTGTCAGTGTGTTCCCCTGAAAGAGGAGATAAACTCCTCACCTTGCCTGGTGTGCTTGAGAGCTTAGGAGCTATGCCGACTTGTTTGATCTTGCCCAAGATAGGGTCTTCCACCTCTATTACCATTTGGCGATGAAGCACCTGTGGGTCACTAAAAACCTCGTCCGGTGTATAAACTTTGCCAGCCGGGACATCATTATGAATCAACAACTCAAACCATTCATCTCTTGTCTTAGTTAGGAAAATTTTCTTCAATGAAGAACGGATTTCATCCCATTTCTCATCTTCTGGCTTATGAAAGGTGTGTTCCAGAGCGAAGTGGTAGGGGATATATTCTTCCTTTCCTAAAAATCGGCATAGGTTCTCCCAAAAATGTGGCTCGAGGCAGCCAATGGTAATATGTTTACCGTCCTTGGTTTCGTACACCCCGTAATAGGGATAGGCACCATGAAGCCACGATTCACCCCTCTTCAACATTGACCCGTCAAAAAAGTAACCATAGAACCAGGTCATGAGTGATATTGCTCCATCCATATAAGCCATGTCCAAATATTGCCCTTTGCCCGTCTTGGTTCTAGCCACCAAAGCCACCGAAATACCTAAAGCTCCATATAACGCAGCCCCCGCAAAGTCGGCAACCAGATTTAAGGGGATAACTGGAAGTCCTTCGCTGGACCCAACTAAGCCTAGGATACCAGCCATAGCTATATAGTTGATATCGTGCCCGGGAAAGGCATGGTAAGGCCCATCCTGACCATAGCCACTAAGCGAGCAGTAAATGATCTTAGGATTTAGCTTACTTATGGTTTCGTAATCTATCCCCAAGCGTTTGGCTACTCCAGGTCTAAAACCCTCAACAATAACGTCTGCTTGCCGGGAAAGGCGGTAAAATATTTCTCGTCCCGCTTCCGACTTCAGGTTAACCACGATGCTTTTTTTATTGCGGTCAAGGGCATAATAAGCTGCTGCCCTTCGGTTTTCCTTCCCTAGAAGCGCTCCCAATGAACCCCTAAGTTCAGTTACCTCTGGCGCCTCAACTTTAAGCACTTCGGCTCCCAAATCTCCCAAGAGCATGGTGCAAAATGCACCTGGAACTAACCTCGATAAGTCCAGAATTTTCACACCTTCCAAAGCTAACATGTCTCCTCCCAAATTGATTAATTGCCCATTATAAGCTATTTAGACAATCTTTTGCATTTTTAATCTAAATATGCTAAATTAAAATTAAGGAATCCAAACTAAAGGTGGGGGTTACCCACCTTTTTACTAAATATAAGAAACTAAATGGGAATGGGAAGATGAAAACAGAGCTTAAGGCTGCGATTACTCAGCTTTCGGCTGAGAGAAACTTGCCTAAAGAAGTGGTCTTGTCTGCCTTGGAATCAGCGCTGGCCTCCGCATATAAAAAAAGCATATCTGCTCTGGAACAAGATGTTCTAGTAAAAGTTGACCCTGAAAGCGGCGAAATCAATTTCTATATTCAAAAGGTTATAGTTGAGTCAGTTGCCAATCCAAATCGCGAAATCTCCATCGACGAAGCTCGAAAATTGCGGGCTACAGCACAAGTTGGTGGTGTAGTAAACATAGAATGCACACCCGCGAATATTGGTCGTATCGCTGCTCAAGCAGCAAAACAAGTCGTTCTGCAGCGACTACGAGAAGCAGAACACCGCATTATTTATGAGGAGTTCACCGATAGGGAAGGAAAGATTGCTGCTGGAGCAATCCAATTCATCGAACCTAAACGAATTTATGTCAAGCTGAATAGAACAGAGGCGATACTTCCTTTGGGTGAACAAGTTCCTAGTGAACACTACTATAGAGGGCAACGACTTAAATTTTATCTTCTTGAGATAGCCCAAGGGGGCAAAGAGCCTCAAATAATAGTTTCGCGCTCTCATCCCAATCTGATACGTCGCCTCTTTGAGCTGGAAATCCCTGAAGTTCACAATGGGATTGTGGAGTTAAAAGCCATAGCTCGCGAGGCTGGACATCGAAGTAAAGTGGCAGTGGCAACTACTCAAGAAAACGTTGACGCTGTTGGTTGCTGTCTTGGCCCTCGAGGCATAAGACTCCAAAGCATCATCAATGAACTAAACGGTGAAAAAATAGATGTAATCCAGTGGCATGCCGATCCTGCGGTGTTCATTTCTAACGCCCTTAGCCCAGCTCAAGTAGCAAGCATCAAAATCGATGAGGGAAAAAACGCAGCTACTGTGGTTGTCCCTGATAAGCAACTCTCTCTAGCTATAGGCAAGGAGGGGCAGAATGCCAGGCTAGCAGCGAAACTCACAGGTTGGCGGATTGATATCAAGAGCGTTTCTGCTATCGAGGCGGAAAGGGTTGTTACACAAGAACCAGAAACAATAGCGGAAGCCATCCACCCTGAAGTTGTGGAAAAGGAGCCACCTGAAACAGGGCTAGCTGAGGAGATTGAGGTGGAGGAGCCGATTGAATTGCCAAGCATTTCAGAAGCTCCATCTGAGAAGCCCGAAGAAAAACAGATTCGCTTTGCTGAAGATATCTTAGTGAGGGCGTTAAAACAGAAAATACCAGACAAGGTAAAAAACGAAGTTAAAGGTAAAAGAAAGGGAAAGGTGATAAAGTATAAAAAGCAAGATGACAATCTTATAGATAATGAGAGCGAAGAGTAAGCATCTACCTCAGCGCACTTGCATAGCTTGTCGACAGATCAAGGAAAAGAAAGCCTTGATTCGCTTAGTGTGTGCTGAAAACGGAGTTGCGGAGGTAGATATATCTGGGAAGAAGCCAGGCAGGGGGGCTTACTTATGCCCCAAAAAAACCTGTTGGGAGTTAGCGCTGAGGAAAAATCGACTGGATTATGCTTTACGAACAAAACTTCATGATGACAATCGACAAATCTTACTTGAGTGCGGTCACAACTTGTTGGGGGAAAGCTGAATTTGGATAACAACAGACCGAAATTGAAGGAAGACCTATCCCAAGTTGACCTTCCGTCTTCCATAACTGTGAAGCAGCTAGCCGAGGTATTGAAAGTAGAGCCTGTAAAGATAATTAAGCAGCTCATGCGCAAAGGCATCATGGCCAATATTAACCAGACCCTCGACTTTGATACTGCAAGCATAACAGCTGCCGAGTTTGGCTACGCTGCTAAAGCAGCAAAAGAGCATAGAGCTTTGCCCTCCCGAAAGGAAAGAAGAAAAGGAAGACTGTCAGTTCGCCCTCCAGTGGTTACTGTCATGGGACATGTTGACCACGGTAAAACTACCCTCCTTGATGTCATCAGAAAGACTAATGTAACTGCTCACGAGGCAGGAGCAATTACCCAACATATTGGTGCCTACCAAGCCTTAGTGGATGGACGCAAAATCACCTTTTTGGATACACCAGGACACGAGGCTTTCACTGCCATGAGAGCCCGAGGGGCGCAAGTAACCGATATTGTAACTTTGGTGGTTGCTGCTGATGACGGTGTTATGCCCCAGACTGTGGAAGCTATAAACCACGCCAGAGCTGCCAAGGTGCCCATAGTGGTAGCCATCAATAAGATTGATAAACCTGATGCTAATCCCGAACGTGTAAAACAGCAGCTTGCCGATTTGGGTTTGGTTATTGAGGAGTGGGGAGGCGATACTGTTTGTGTACCCATATCAGCCAAGCAAGGACAAGGGATATCGGATTTATTGGAAAACCTATTCTTAGTTGCCGACATATTAGAACTAAAAGCTGATCCTGACAGCGCCGCAGAAGGGGTAGTCATTGAGGCTAAGCTGGACAAAACTAAAGGCCCCTTAGCTACCTTTCTTGTCCAGAAGGGCACCCTTAAACGAGGCGATGTTGTGGTAGCTGGCGATGCTTGGGGGAAAATAAAAGCCATGTTTGATGATAAGGGAAAGCAAGTTCACAAAGCTGAACCGTCTACCCCAGTGGAAGTCCTCGGCTTAAATGAGGTGGCAAAAGCGGGAGACCCTTTTATTGTGCTTCCCGATGAGCATGAAGCACGAAACATCGTTGAAAAACAAAAATATCCTAGACCACGTCCCACCCTAAGTTTAAGTACTCTTTCCAGCCAGATAAGTGACGGGCAAATAAAAGAACTCAACATAGTCTTGAAGACAGATGTCGAGGGCAGCATTGAACCCATAAAAACTTCTATTGAAAGGTTGGGTACAGAGAAGACAAAAACTAGAGTCATCCATGCTGCTAGCGGGAGCATCACCGAGAGTGATGTGCTTTTGGCCTCAGCCTCAAAAGGCATTATCATCGGCTTTAACACTCCTACCTCACCTGGAGCAACACAGCTAGCTAATGTGGAAGCGGTGGGCATACAACACTATGATGTAATCTACAAGCTAATAGAAGACGTGGACAAAACATTGAAAGGGATGCTTGAGCCAACTTACGCTGAAGTGCTCAGCGGGCGCGCTGAAGTAAGGGCTGTCTTCCCCGGCGGCAAGCTGGGAAAAATAGCCGGCGTCTATGTTATGGAAGGAAAGGTATGGAGAGATGCCCAAGTTAAAATATTGCGCAAAAATAAAGTTATTTGTGACTCTCAAGTCTCCAGCTTAAAGCGCTTTAAAGATGATGTCTCCGAAGTCTCCGCTGGCCTCGAATGTGGCTTGGGGATAAAGGGGGTTGTCGATTTTCAGATTGGCGATATCATTGAATTCTATCTACAGAAAAGAATAGGCTAATTATACTTCCCAGACAGGAGATTCAAATGAGCAGGCGGAGTGAACGAACAAGTAAACTGATCCAGCGAGAAATCAGCGAATTACTTGAGCGTGAGGTTAATGACCCCAGATTGAGCAAGTTCATTTCAGTAACAGAAGTTACGCTTTCACCCGATCTTATGCATGCCAAGATATTTGTCAGTACTCTAGGTACCGAAATAAATAAGAAAGATTTGCTGGCAGGCTTTAACAATGCTTCAGGATTCTTGCGCAAGGAACTTGCAGCTCACCTAAGATTAAAACAGATACCTCAACTCAGCTTTTATTATGATGATTCCATTGAGCGCGGGGCGAGATTACTCAAATTGATGGGGGAGCTAAGCACTGATGAAGATGATAAAATTAGCTCCCGTAATAGTTCGCGCATTAAAAAAAGGAGGTGAAAATGGGAACAATAAACGTAGCCATCATAGGTGTTGGTAATTGTGCCTCTTCCTTAGTGCAAGGAGTTTATTACTACAAGGATGCCAAGGAAGATGAATTTGTCCCCGGTTTAATGCATGTTAACCTGGGAGGCTACCATATATCTGATATCAACTTCGTGGCTGCCTTTGATATTGATAAGAACAAAGTAGGCAAGGATTTAGCTGAGGCTATTTTCACCAAGCCGAATAACACTATCAAATTCTGTGACGTGCCTAAGACAGGCATCCGAGTTGAGCGGGGTATGACCCACGATGGACTGGGCAAGTACCTGTCCCAAATTATCACTAAGGCGCAAGGCCCCACCGCCAATATCGTAGATATACTCACGAAGACCGAAACTGACGTAGTGCTCAATTATCTGCCTGTAGGAAGCGAGGAGGCAACTAAATGGTATGTAGAACAAGTGCTCACTGCTGGCTGTGGCTTCATCAATTGCATGCCTGTTTTTATTGCCCGTGAAAGCTATTGGCAAGGCAGGTTTGCTGAGCGAGGATTGCCTGTCATTGGTGATGATATTAAGTCCCAGGTAGGCGCTACAATTACTCACAGAATATTAACCAAACTTTTTCGTGACCGCGGTGTTAAACTAGAACGAACTTACCAGCTAAATTTTGGCGGCAATACCGACTTCTTAAATATGCTAGAACGAGAGCGCTTAGAGTCTAAGAAGATTTCCAAGACAAACGCTGTTACCTCACAGCTAGACTACGATATTGGTCACGACAACATTCATATCGGTCCCAGCGACTACGTGCCCTGGCTAGCTGACCGCAAATTTTGTTATCTGCAGATGGAAGGTCGTACCTTCGGCGATGTGCCTCTAAAGCTAGAGCTGAAGCTGGAGGTATGGGATAGCCCAAATTCAGCCGGGGTAGTTATTGATGCCATAAGATGCTGTAAACTAGCCCGGGACCGTGGCTTAAGCGGGACCATAGTGGGTCCTTCAGCTTATTTTATGAAATCTCCGCCAATTCAGTATTCTGATGAGGAAGCCCGCCTAAGAACTGAAGCATTTATCACAGGACAAGAGCAAGAAGAGCCCATTTCCTTGCCTGAGCTGCACACAATCGAGGCCAAGGGATAAGTCACTCTTGTGACAAAAATACTAGCTCCAAATAACGTAGGCTAAGAGACCACGGCGAAGCTTTAAGTTTGCCATGAGCTAGAGGTAGTAAGTTGCTCGAAATTTCCCTCTCCACCATGTGGGCTAAAGGTAAATTTAGTCACATGGCGGGCTTTGTCGCCAAAGCTAGAGAATTGGGCTTTACCCACATAGAAGCAAATACCTCAATTTCCCCAAGAATGCTCAGTGAGCTTCTCAAGACCACAGTTCCTATTTCAAGCATTCATTCTCCCTGTCCAGCGGTATTGTCATCCCGAGGAATCTCCGTAAGTAGCCTCTCCTTAAGTTCTCTGGATGAGAGCGAGCGAATGGAGGCTATTATCTTCACCAAGAAAACAATAGACCTTGCGGCAAATGTGAGCGCCAGGGCTATTGTCCTGCACATGGGCGAAGTGCCAATTGACCTGAGTTTACAAGATAGGCTGTATAAGCTTCACGACGAAAGCTACGCTCAAACCAAGGAATATAGCCAGGCTAAAGAAAAGCTAGTTTACCAACGCACTTCCCAAGCTCCTCCTTACCTTGATGCAGCGAGAAAAAGTCTTCAAGAGCTTAGCAAATATAGCCGGCAAAAGGGTATAATGCTGGGGCTTGAGACCAGATTCCATCTTAACGAGATACCAAATATGGACGAAATGGCAGAGCTGCTTAGCGAAATACCAGAAAGTTTGGTGGGCTACTGGCATGACGTAGGGCATGCTGAAGTGCAACAGCAGCTTGGATTTAGCTTGCATGAAGAATGGCTTTCACGGTTCAAAGACAGGATAGTCGGCATCCACTTGCACGATATCCGTGGCATTTCTGATCACCATGCCCCAGGAAAAGGAAATATGAATTGGGAAATGGTGGCCAAATATTTACCACCGGGAATAGTAAAAGTTTGCGAAATCGGCGAGTGGAATGACGAAGAGCAGATGCAAGGAGTAGTCAAATTTCTTCAAAAGAAAGGAATAATAAACTAGCTGGAAGAGTTGAATGAATTTGATAGATATTCGACGAAATTTAGCCTATCGTATTACCAATCCCATAGTCGGGATTTTGAGTAAGAGTGGGATAACGCCCAATGCTCTTACCTTCATCAACCTGGCTCTGAGTATAGTTGCAGCCTATATTATCGCTACAAATCACCTTATTCTTGGCGGAGTCTTAGTTTTAGTTTCCGGTTTATTTGACCTCCTTGACGGAGCCTTAGCTCGCTTCACCAAGCAAACTACAAAGTTTGGCGGTATTCTGGATTCGACAGTCGACCGCATTTCTGAAGCAGCGACTCTCTGTGGTCTCTTGATTTGGTATGTGCCACAAGAAGGCGCCAGCCTGAAAATTGTACTTATTTTTGTTGTTTTAATTGGTTCCTTCCTAGTCAGCTATATAAGAGCGAGAGCAGAAGGACTTGGCTGGCAATGCCAGGTTGGCTTGTTTACTAGAGCAGAACGGGTTATAGTATTAGCAATAGGTCTGTTGATAAATCAGATTTTTATTCATAGTATTTTTGTTGCTTTATGTGTTCTGGTGGTCTTTGTCTTTATCACTGTAGTTCAAAGGTTAGTTTACCTATGGAAGCAGGCAAAAATTGAAGGTGACTAGATGGCTGTTATAGTTGCTGTGGGAGGGCAGTGGGGTGATGAAGGTAAAGGAAAGATAATTGATCTCCTAGCTGAGAAGGCGAAGATAGTAGCTCGTTTCTCCGGAGGAGATAATGCTGGCCACACTGTGATCAACCCTTATGGCGAGTTTCGGCTGCACCTCGTCCCTTCGGGTATTTTTTACCCACAGGTAACTTGCATCATCGGCAATGGTGTAGCTATTAACCCAGCAGTGCTTTTTAAAGAAATAGACGACCTGCACAATCATGGTGTCAATACCAGTCGCCTTTTTATTAGTGACCGTGCTCACTTGATCATGCCCTACCATACCCTTCTCGACAGATTGGAAGAAGAAAGGCGCAGTAAAGGAGCAATAGGTACCACACTCAGAGGAATCGGCCCTGTCTTTGCTGATAAAGTAGCTCGCTTGGGAATTCGCACCGGAGATTTGTTAGATAAGGATGTATTTTTGAGCCGCTTGAAGTCTTCTCTGGAGCTCAAAAATATTATCCTGACCAAAGTGTACCAAGCTTCTCCTCTATCACTGGAGGAGATCTATCAACAATATTGTCTTTATGGAGAGCAGCTAGCTCCTTTCATCCGAGAAACCAGTTCCGTAATTCGCGAAGCAGCGATAAAAGGAGAGCTTGTTTTATTAGAAGGTGCGCAAGGAGCTTTACTTGACCCTGACTTTGGCACCTACCCCTATGTGACCTCTTCTTCACCGTTGGCCGGTGCAGGCTGTATTGGAGCAGGCCTGGGTCCGAGGCAAATTGACCGTGTAGTGGGTGTGTTTAAAACATATATCACTAGAGTCGGCGCCGGGCCTATGCCCACAGAGCTAAAAGACAAAATTGGTGACTTAATACGAGAAAAGGCTCATGAGTATGGTGCTACCACAGGAAGGCCACGAAGATGCGGCTGGTTTGATGCTGTGGCAGGTCGTTTCAGCGTTCAAGTAAATGGCCTTAGTGATATAGCTCTAACTCACCTCGATATCTACGATGGTTTCCCTTCAATTAAAATATGCACCGCTTACAAATTTAAAGGCGAGGTTCTAACTTCCTTTCCTAGCGACATAACCATATTAGAAAAATGCCAACCTATCTACGAAGAATTGGATGGCTGGCAAGAATCAATAAGTGGAATTCGAAATTTTAAAAAGCTGCCGGTGGGAGCTCGCAATTATATGTCTCGCCTTGAAGACCTCCTTTCCTGCCCCATCAGTCTCGTTGCCGTAGGACCAGCTCGGAAGCAAATAATATTGGTTAAAGACTTCTTCAGTTAATAACCGTCAGCCATCAGCCCTTGGAAATAGGCAAATCTATTTTATAGTTCTTTAGTGTCGCCTGTATAAGAGTGGTTGATTTCTCATCGAGCTCCGTTAAAGGCAAGCGAGGTTTACCAACTGGAAAACCTACATAATTCAGAGCCCACTTGACAGGTATCGGATTGGAAACGATGAACAGGGCATTTACCAGAGGTAATAAGTGCCGGTGGATCTTGGCTGCTTCTTGAGGTTTACCATTAAGGAACTTCTCCATCATGTCCCTTATCTGGATTCCTACTAGATGAGAGGCGACGCTGATCACGCCATAACCGCCCAGAGCAAGTATGGGAAGGGTATCACTGTCATTGCCGCTGTAAACTAAGAAATCTTCCCTGGTTCCCTGAATAATCTCAAATATCTGCCCAAGATTACCACTGGCTTCCTTCACGCCCACGATATTATCAATTTGGCTCAGCTTGATTACTGTATCGGCAGCAAGGTTGGTAACCGTACGTGATGGTACATTATAGAGGATGCAAGGCAAGGCAGTACTCTGGGCAATGGCTTTAAAATGCTCCCACAATCCTTGCTGGGTTGGCCGATTATAATAGGGAACTACCAAGAGACAAGCGTCAACTCCAATTTTCTCCGCCTCCCTAGTTAACTCCTGGCTTTCTCTGGTGTCATAGTTGCCTGTGCCAGCAACTACCGCTCCGCGGTCGACTATCGCTGATTTTATTTCAGCGAAAAGCCGCAGTTTCTCATCCTTGCTCAGAGTAGGAGACTCACCAGTGGAGCCCGAGACCACCACCCCATCACTACCCGAATCTAGTAAAGATAGTGCCAATTTCTTAGCTTGTTGATAGTCAACCTTGCCCCGAGTATCAAAAGGCGTAACCATCGCTGTTAATAAGCGATCTAGCCTATTCTTACTCTGAAACTTCAAAGAGCTTTGGGGAACCCTTGGCCTATTCATTTAACCTAGCTAAACTCTTTTTGCGGCTTATCCAACCCTTCGCTATCCCCTCCTCAGCAATTTGAACAGCATTTAGCGCTGCCCCCTTATGCAAATTGTCAGCTACTATCCACATAACAAGTCCATTGGGATGCGAGATATCTTTTCTAATTCGGCCTACAAATACATGATCTGACCCACTCGCAGCCCAGGGTTGAGGATAAAAACTGACGGTGGGGTCGTCAAGTACCCTTACTCCGGGAGCTTGAGCCAAAATCCTCCTTGCTTCTTCAGGAGTGATGGGCGAACTGAATTCTACGTGAACTGCTTCACCATGCCCAAAGTAAACGGGGACTCGGACACAAGTAGCCGAAATAGCTATGCCTTCAGCATGCAGTATCCTCTGCGTTTCTTCCACCATTCTCTGTTCTTCTTTAGTATATCCATTATCCAAAAAAACGTCGATTTCCGGCAGTACATTAAAGGCTATTTGATGAGAATAGACGTGAGGACAAATACGGCGCCCTTCCAAAACTAACTGCGCTTGATTTGTCAGCTCTCTCAGGGCAACACCGCCACTACTTGATACTGACTGGTAAGTGCTCACTATAATTCGCTTTACAGGATTGATTCCGTGCAAGGGATTAAGTGCTACCACCATTTGGACTGTGGAGCAACTCGGACTGGCGATTATCCCCTTATGCCATTCTATATCCCCAGGATTGACTTCCGGGACTACCAGAGGCACTGCAGGGTTCGTCCTGAAAGCAGCACTATTATCAATAACCACTGCTCCAGCTTCGGCAGCCAAAGGCGCCAACCTCCGACTAATATCATCTCCAGCAGAAAAAAAGGCAATATCAACATCGCGAAACGCCCCTGCCTTCGCTTCCCTAACCTCAGTTCTTTGATGATTAAAGAGGAGTTTCACCCCAGAGAAATACCCCGGGGCTAGCAATTGAATAGAAGCTACGGGAAACTTACGCTGCTCAAGTACCTTAATAATTTCTTGCCCTACAATTTCGATAGCGCCAACAATAGCTACATTGAATCCTGCCATGATCTTTCCTACAGCTTTAGCAAGGCATCCAACCCGTAAGTTAGCCCCTTGCGTTTTGTCACTTCCTTAATTGTCAGGATAACGCCGGGCAAGAAACACTCCCGACTTATAATATTGTGACGTAAGCTTAGAGTTTCACCCGCTTCGCTAAATATAACTTCCTGCCCAGCCATAAATCCCGGCAACCTCAAGCTATGGATAGCTATGCCATCCGTCTGACCTCCTCTAGTATTGCTGAGTACTTCACGTATAACTTCAGGATAAATGAATGGTTTACCATGCGCTTGCACCATCGCTTTGGCCGTAGCTATAGCAGTCCCTGAAGGAGCATCAGCCTTTTTATCATGATGCATTTCGATAATTTCGGCGTGGTCGAAAAACTTAGCAGCAAATTTTGATAGATGCATCAAAAGTGCCGCCCCCAGAGAAAAATTGGGTGCCACTACCGCCCCCACCTTATAGGTTTGGCATAATTTTTCAATTTCTGCCAAATTCTCCTCAGAAAGGCCTGTGGTGCCTATAACCATGTTAACTTTTCGTTTAATAGCAATGCGGGCAGCTGCCATAGAAACCTCGGCATTAGTGAAATCTACCACCACATCAGCATCGCAGCTCTTTAAAAGTGAGTCTAAATCAGAAGAAAGAGGTACTAGTTCGGGAGCCTCAGCTAAAGGAAGATATTGTTGAGTTACTTCCTTTTCCACAGCACCCACTGCCCTTAATCCAGGCTCGCGAACCACAGCTTTAACCACCTCCTGCCCCATCCTGCCTAAAGCACCATTAACAACTACTCTTATAGGTTCCATGTGATACCCCTCGCCAGTAAAGCAATTTATTTGCTACGGTTGCTATGTTGTTCACCCCTGCCACGTGGGTGAATAAATTTCCTCTGACGATCCTTGGGAGCCGAGGAATTCCTAATTTTAGCACCAGGGAGATTGGAAAGCCCTTCAAATACTGCTTTGCGCGATAAATTTATCCTGCCAGAATTGTCGATCCCAATGACTTTCACCATTACCTCATCACCCACTTTAACCACATCTTCGACTTGAGATACATGGTAGTTAGCAAGCTCACTGATATGGACCAGCCCTTCTTTCCCCGGCAAAATCTCTACCATGGCACCAAAATTGAACAGCCTAGTTACTTTCCCAGTGTAAATTTCTCCTTGCGCCACTTCCCGAGTTAAGTCCTGAATTAATTTGATTGCTTTCTGGGCTGCCTCTTCGTTTGAAGAGCCAACGCGAACCGTACCATCGTTTTTTATATCTATAGTTGTTTTGGTTTCATCTATGATAGACCTTATAACCCTACCCCCAGGACCAATGACGCTCCCAATCTTACTCGGATCAATCATCATTTCATACATCCTGGGAGCATAGGGACTAAGTTCAGCGCGGCTAGCACTGATAGCTAAAGCCATCTTCCCCAGTATTTCCAACCTCGCTTCACGAGCCTGACTTAAGGCTTCAGCCAGGATGGCATAATTTATCCCCTGCAGCTTGATATCAAGCTGCAAAGCCGTTAGCCCACGAGCTGTGCCAGCAACTTTGAAATCCATGTCCCCATAGGCATCTTCCATACCCACAATGTCAGTTAGAACAACATAGCCCCCATCCTTCCCGGTAACCAAACCCATGGCTATCCCAGCTATAGACGCCTTGATAGGTACACCAGCGTCCATCAGTGAGAGGGTCGAAGCACAAGCGCTAGCCATTGACGTGCTTCCGTGAGAACTGAGTACCTCGGAAACCAGACGTATGGTGTAAGGGAAATCCTCCTCTGAAGGCAATACTGGTGCAATAGCCCGTTCCACTAAAGCGCCATGCCCAATCTCGCGCCTCCCTGCTGTTCCTATTCGTTTCACCTCACCAGTAGAAAATGGCGGAAAATTATAATGATGCATAAAGCGTTTAGTTTCCTCCAGACCTAAGCCATCCAATAACTGCTCCCGACTTGTAGACCCCAAAGTGGTAATAGTCAAAACCTGTGTTTCCCCACGGGCAAATAATCCTGAGCCATGAGTGCGAGGAAGAATACCAACTTCACAGCTAATAGGACGAATTTCTTTGATTTGGCGACCGTCTAAGTGTCGCCTCGTCTGCAATATTTTTTCCCTCACCGCAGCTCTAAGCTGGATCTCAAAAGCAAAACTGATTTCGTCTTCAGAAAAAGAATCAACTAACTTGTCCCTTATTTCTTTCTTGAGAGATGTCAAAGCCTTATCTTTTTGCAGTTTCTCTGGTTCCTCTAGGACCCGGCTTAATTTCTCACCAAGTATGGAAGCAATTTGAGATGAAAGCTCAGGAGCAAGTTCCTTGGGTTTAATTTCTACCTTGACTTTACCATGAGTTCGCTGTAGCTCTTCCTGAAGCTTAATGACCTCCTGATTCGACTCGTGTCCCAACTTAATTGCCTCGAGCAGTATTTCTTCGGAAATCTCTTTGGCCCCTGCTTCCACCATCACAATGCTTTCTTTAGTGCTAGCAACAATCAAGTCAAGCAAGCTATCTTCCATTTGAGCTAAGGGGGGATTCACGACCAGAGCATCGTTTATATAGCCAACATGTACCGCCGATATAGGACCAAAGAACGGGATATCCGATAACGTCAAGGCCGCTGAAGCGCCAACAAGGGCACAAATATCTGGGTCATTTTCTTGGTCCACGGATAGCACTGTCGCCACAACCTGAACCTCATATTTAAATTCCTTGGAAAGAAGAGGGCGCAAGGAGCGATCGATGAGCCGGCTAGTTATAACTGCTTCCTCCGTAGGGCGGCCTTCGCGCCTAATGAAGCTGCCCGGTATTTTGCCCGCAGCATAGAGCCTTTCTTCATAATCCACTGTTAGAGGCACAAAATCAACTTCTTCTCGGGGCTCAGAGCTTGTACAAGCAGTAACCAAGACAACCGTGTTACCATATTGAACAGCGACAGCACCATTGGCCTGCTGAGCGAATTTCCCTACCTGAATGTTAAGTGCCGTACCAGCTACTGAACGCTTAAAAACATCGGAAGACATATTATTCTCTCAAACCCAATTTGCCAATAAGAGAGTGATGCCGCTCGGGCGCTGTCCTGTTCAAGTAGCCCAAAAAACGCCTCCGCTGCCCTATCACCCCGTGGAGTGCATGTCGAGAGTGCTTATCCTGAGGATACAACTTAAGATGCTCCGTTAACTTATTTATCCTCTCGGTAAGCAAAGCCACCTGAACCTCGACAGACCCACTATCTTTTTCCTTAAGTCTAAATTGGGTGATGATTTCCCCTTTTTTTTCCTTGTCCACTGTTATAGACTCCTTAACTTAGTAATGTCGTATATCATATCACGACAAAAAAATCTTGTATAGAAATTGACCAAAAGAGCAAGATGCTTTATAATTGGCTAGTAAAGGCAACTTTTTATGCATGAAAGTTGCGGTGTTTTTGGTGTTTATGCCCCAGGCATAAACGTAGCGCAGACGACTTTTTTTGGCCTCTTTGCTTTACAACATCGTGGTCAAGAAAGCGCCGGCATCGCTGTCACAGATGGCAACGAAATAAAAATACATACCTGTATGGGGTTAGTTTCCCAGGCATTCACGGAAACTGACCTCGCTTTGCTCCAAGGATATATTAGCATCGGGCATAACCGCTACTCCACTACAGGCTCAAGCAAACCTATGAATGCCCAGCCCGTTATAGCGCAATCAGAGGGAGTGACCATTGCCCTGGCACATAACGGCAACATCATCAACTCCAAACTGCTCCGCGATGAACTCCAGGAGCGTGGCTATCATTTTCACACCGGCATTGATTCCGAAGTAATTGCCAACCTGATTTTGGCCTCTCCCGGCCAGGACTGGCAGCAAAAAATAGAATACGCCATGCGCCGCCTCCAAGGAGCTTACTCCTTGGTGATCTTAACCAAAGATAAGCTGATCGGAGTTCGTGACCCCTTCGGTGTTCGTCCTCTTTGTCTCGGAACTATTGACGGTGGATGGTGCATCGCCTCGGAAAGTTGTGCCTTAGACCATATAGGTGCCCAATTCATAAAGGAAATCGAACCCGGGGAAATTGTCACCATTGATAGTCAGGGAGTACAGAGTTCTAAGAAGGAAAATGATAGAAAAGCTTTATGCATTTTTGAATACATTTATTTCGCCCGTCCCGACAGCATCATCCAAGGCAAACTACTCTATCCGACCAGGGAGGCTATGGGTAGAATATTGTCTGAAGAATATCCTGTCGATGCTGATTTCGTCATGGGTGTTCCTGATTCAGCCACTGCCGCCGGCATTGGCTATTCTCATGCCTCGGGCATCCCCTATTGCGAAGGCTTGTTAAAAAACCGCTATGTAGGACGTACCTTTATTGAGCCTGACCAAAGGATACGGGAGCTTGGCGTCCAACTAAAATTCAACCCCCTTTCCCGCATAATCGCTGGGAAAAAGTTAGTAGTCGTTGATGACAGTATTGTTCGTGGCACCACCACTCCACATGTAGTCAATCTGCTCAGAAAAGCCGGTGCCGCCGAGGTTCATCTCCGCATCTGCGCCCCACCCATTCGCTACCCTTGCTTCTTTGGAGTAGATATGGCCACCAAATGGGAACTCATCGCCGCCAGGAAAACTGTCCCGGAAATCAGGGAGCATCTCGGTGCCGATTCGCTAGGATACCTTAGCCTCGATGGCCTAATTCGGGCTGTGGACCTGCCCAGAGATATTTTCTGCCTTGCTTGTTTTACCGGAGCATACCCCATTCCAGTCCAAATAGAAATGGACAAACTAGCTTTGGAAGCCCTTCCCCAGGAGGACCTCATTGGAGCCGACCACTAAAAAGGCTTATGCCATCGCTGGTGTAGACATTCATCTTGCTGACAAAGTAAAAAAATTTATTGCCCAACAAGCTCGAACTACCTTTCGCTCCGAAGTCATCGGCTCAGAATTTTTCGGCAGCATGTTTCAGCTCCAAGGATATCACGAGCCAGTTTTAGTCTCCAGCACTGACGGAGTAGGCACCAAGCTCAGAATAGCCTCGCTTTCGGGCAAAAATGATACCATAGGCATGGACATCGTCAACCACTGCGTGAACGATATCCTTTGCTGTGGCGCCGAGCCCCTTTTCTTCCTCGACTATATCGCTATGGGCAAACTTGTGCCTGAGCAAATAGAAGCCATCATTTCGGGTATAGTTCAGGCTTGCCGAGAAGTTGGCTGCTCGTTGGTTGGCGGCGAGACCGCTGAGATGCCCGGCATATATTCTCAAGGAAATTATGACTTAGTAGGTTTCATTATTGGAGTGGTGGAGAAAAAGAATATCATCGATGGCAGTTCCATCGTCCCAGATGATGTAATTCTTGGACTGCCTTCATCTGGCTTACATACCAATGGTTACTCATTAGCGCGAAAAGTCTTTGGTATAGATGCCGACCTTTCGTGCCTAAATAAATTCTATCCCGAGTTGGGGAGAAGCCTTGATGAAGAATTGCTCCAAGTCCACCGCTGCTATTATCCGCAACTCAAGCCAGCCTTGCCATTGATTAAAGGTATAGCTCATATTACCGGTGGTGGCTTTGTGGGCAATATACCTCGCATCCTGCCTGAAGGGGTTGCTGCCCACATTAAAAAACGTTCCTGGGACATTCTGCCAATTTTCAAACTCATTCAAAAAGAAGGCGATATAAAAGAAGCGGAAATGTATCAAGTGTTCAACATGGGGATAGGCATAACCATTGTTTGTTCGCCCCGGCAGGTAGCCAAGATTATCAGTATCTTGCCCCAGGCTAAAATCATCGGCGAGATAATTAAGAGAGAAGACGAAGAAAGAATAATAATAAATTAAAGGAGAATCTGTGCGCGCTATAATTAGTGTTTCGGATAAATCAGGCGTGGTTGATTTTGCCCGAGGTCTAAAAGAGCTGGGCATTGAGATATTCAGCACCGGTGGGACCAAGAAGTCTCTAGAAGCTGCCGGAGTAAAAATACATAGTATCTCAGAGCTTACTGGCTTCCCTGAGATCCTCGATGGCCGGGTGAAAACTTTGCATCCCGCAGTGCATGGAGGCATATTAGCCCGACGTGACCTTCCCCAGCATCTATTCCAGCTAGCTCAGCACCACATTGAACTCATTGACATGGTGGTGGTTAACCTCTATCCCTTTGTGGAAACAGTGACCAAGGCTGAAGTTTCCTTAGACGAGGCGCTAGAGAATATCGATATTGGCGGACCAAGTATGATTCGCTCCGCAGCCAAAAATTTCCCCTCCGTCCTGGTAGTAGTCGACCCCCGTGATTACGATGCAATCTTACAAAAGCTGCACCAGGGCAACATAGATTCAGAATATAAGAAGCGCTTAGCCCAGAAAGCCTTCCAGCATGTGGCTCTTTATGATACAGCCATCGCTCAATACCTTAATGAAGAAGTATTTCCCGAAGAGATGACCATAGCCTTAAAAAAGGCTCGTAGCCTTCGCTACGGCGAGAATCCTCATCAGCAAGCTGCCTTTTACATCGAACAAAATGTCAGACAACGGCCAGACGGCCTGTCATCTCTGGAACAGATCGGCGGACCTGAAATTTCCTTCAATAACCTTCTCGATTTAGATGCTGCTTTAAATCTGCTGACTGACTTTAGCGCTCCCACCATTGCTATAATAAAGCATAATAATTCCTGTGGACTCGCCTCCCATAATGACTTAGCCGAGGCTTATCGCCGAGCTTTAACTGGCGACCCTGTAGCTGCCTTTGGCGGCGTAGTTGCCAGCAACCGAATTATTGACCTAGCTACTGCCCAAGAGATAGATAAGACCCATTATGACGCCATTGTTGCTCCGGGATATCGGAAGGAGGCCCTGAAATTACTGAAACGAAAAGAAAGCCTGCGCCTTGTTAAAGTTGCTCCCTATCATCGTTCTTTGTCCTCTGAATCTCACCTCGATTTCCGCCGTGTACAAGGCGGCCTTCTGGCTCAAACGCCGGACACTTTAGCCAAACCCGAACTTAAGCCTCGCGTGGTAACCAAGCGCCGACCCAGCGAGGCAGAGTTATCAGACCTGCTCTTTGCCTGGAAGGCGGTTAAAAGCATAAAATCCAACGCCATAGTTATCGCCAAGGACAAAACATTGTTAGGCATGGGAGCCGGACAGCCCAGCCGGGTGGTCAGCGTTGAGCTAGCTTTGAAAAGAGCTGGTAATCAGGCTAAAGGCAGCGTCCTGGCCTCAGACGCTTTCTTCCCCTTCGCCGATGGTCCAGAATTGGCAATCAAGCACGGAGTTACCGCCATTATCCAGCCCGGTGGCTCGGTAAGAGATAAAGAGGTAATTGAGCTGGCAAACAAGTATAATGTCGCCATGGTATTTACCGGTGTTCGCCACTTTAGACACTGAAACGAGAAATACGAAGCACTAAGCTCTAAATCCTAGACTTTAGGAATTTGGATTTAAAGAACTAGTGGTTAGAATCTAGTGGGTATGTTGTTTAAGTTTAATGTAGTTGCCCAATTTATTGGGCGCACTCCTCTGTCATTGCGAGGAGCAGAGCGACGAAGCAATCTCGGTAGGGACGCAATGAGATTGCCACGCCCCGACAAGTCGGGGCTCGCAATGACGAAAAGCGAAGGGCCCCGATGAAATCGGAGCAACTACAAAAGCAGGTGAGAAATGTTAATGATTAGCAAAGAAGCTATACACAGCGTTATGTCACTTAAAGAGAAGGTAGCTGACCCAGGAAAAAGGACAGAATGTATTGCCGATGTGGAGAACATGATAAAAATGAAAGAATCCCATTTGGCTAGGGCGGAGTGGGGGGCTTGTTGTGGCAACATCTGTAATTTGGTGCCACAGCTAGACAACGAACTGCACATGCTCCAAAACATTTTAGAGGTTTTAAGGAAGGGCGACAGCACAAAGGCCAGTCCTTTGTTAGAAGATTACCTTGCTCTCTTACAAGAAAGCTACAGACCTGAACCTGAGCATTGGTAATGCCATGGCTAGAGTAGTAATTATATCAGACATGTTACGTGGCTTTCTCGAGGAAGGCTATCCACTTTACTGCGGAATCGAGGCCCGTAGTATCATACCCAATATCCAGAAATTACTTAAGCGAGAGCTAAAACAGGGCTCGAAAATTTTCTACCTATGTGACCACCATATACCCAACGACCCCGAATTCAGAATGTTCCCACCCCATTGCATTGAAGGTACTGCGGAAGCTGAACTCATACCCGAGCTTTTGCAATATCCCGGTGAAATAATACCCAAAAGAACTTTCAGCAGTTTCTACAACACTCCTTTAGACAAGAGACTGAAGGCCATCAAGCCTGAACCCATAGTCGTCTGTGGCGTAACCACCCATATTTGTGTTCTGAACGCAGTAATTGATGCCCGAAACAGAGGCTACGAAGTTGAAGTCCCCGTTGATTGTGTTGCTTCCTTCGACAAAAAAGCTCACTCCTTCGCGTTGGATTATATGGAGAAGGTGCTGGGAGCCAAGCTTATCAAACCCTCGGTTAAGGTTTCTCCGCCTCGTTTTGAAATTCCCGATTCCTGGTTGAATGGGGAAACTGCCGATATTTATTTTCCCCGTACCGTAGAAATACTTAAGAAAGAGGGCATTAATCCCGTAGCAACTATGGAGGTATTTCCTCGCCGGGCTGGTATCTTGTGCGGCATAGAAGAAGTCAAAGCTTTGCTCGCCGAAGTTCTTCCCAAGGATAATTGTGAAGTCTGGGCGTTATCTCAAGGCGAGCCTTTCGACAGAAAAGAAGTAGTCCTGCGCATAAAAGCCCCTTATCAAAGCTATGGAACTTATGAAACAGCTTATCTAGGCATACTCTCCCATTGCAGCGGCTGGGCCACCGCTGCCCGAGAATGCGTTGATGTTGCCCAAGGCATTCCTGTCATCAGCTTCGGGGCTCGCCACGTCCACCCCTCAATAGTCGGCATTATGGAATACTCCGCTATAGTTGGAGGCTGCACTGGCTGCGCCAGCACCGCTGGAGCAAAGCTTGTCGGCATAGAACCTACCGGCACTATACCCCATGCTCTCATCATCATCCTAGGCAGCACTGCTAAGGCCACTCTCGCTTTTAACAAGCATATGCCTCCCGAAGTGCCGCGCATTGCTCTGGTGGATACTTTTGAGGACGAGGTCAGAGAAAGTGTGACTGTGGCCAAAGCGATGCGAGGAAAGTTACAAGGCGTAAGATTAGATACCCCTTCAGAAAGAGGTCGAGTTACTGCCGACTTGGTCAAGGAAGTTAGAGCCTGGCTGGACCTCGCGGGATTTAAATATGTGAAAATAGTTGCCAGCGGTGGACTTGACCCAGAACGAATCAGATATTTCATCGATGAAGGGGCACCTGTGGATATCTTCGCTGTTGGCAGCTACATCAGCGATGCCAGGCCCATTGACTTCACCGCCGACCTTCACGAAGTAGAAGGCAAACCCATCGCTAAAAGAGGCAGAATGCCCGGCATCACCCCCAACCCTAGACTAAAGAGAGTTATGTAAGCTGGTAGACGGATGAAGGTCTAACTACACACTCTTCCGCTGCTTCAGCCTGAGCCAGCCTATGCCATCAAACAAGACCATTGCCAGGCCAAAATAGACCTGCTTAAGGAAGAAGAGTCCCCCGTTTATGTTGCGTTCCCATCGCTTTCCCTAGCTGCCTGTTCCTGAAGCCAGTCGCCTCCGCCGCACTGCCCAGGCTAGCAGTCCGGCAAACAGGGCTATCATGGCGACTATGCCCCACTGGTTCACGGTGGGCACCCCTGGTATATAAGGTGGTGGTGCTGCTGTCTGCACCATCCTCAATGTGCCATCACCTGACACAGTGCAAGTGGTCGTATCTAAGCCAGTGTCAGCAACCGATATATCGTCTTCCGTTTCCCATGTATCAAAGATATAATCGGCAGCAGGATTGGCGACAATATCATACGTTTCGGCGGGTCTGCCAACTGTATCGCCATCGCCGTAGTTCACGCCGTCAAACGTTATCTCACCAGTATCAGCAGGAACCGTGTTAAAGGTAACTGTGTACACTGGGGGACCGTAGTAGCATTGCGTCTCAATGGTGCAATCGGTATCTGAAAAGGTTACGTCGGTAGCGGCAGGTGTAACGGCAGTGACAACACCGTCTATCGCTGTATCTGCACCACCTACAGTGGTGTCAAAAATGTACGCGTCGCAATCCGCTTCATAGGGGCAATCAGGAATGCTCCCAACTGAATCAAGCTTTAATACCCAGAAGTCCTCACCCCCGGCTCCAAAATTCGCTGTGGCCCCTGTCACGATGTATTCTCCATTTTGGATCTGCTGGACGGAATTGGCACTGCCAGCGCCAGGAGGCGTGAAATAGATCTTCTGCCAGTTGACATTGCCACCTGAATCAAGCTTGAATACCCAAAAGCCTCCAAGTGTCCCCGCGCGCCCTGCTACGATGTATCCTAAATCCTGGGTCTGCTGGATGGAATAGGCCTCGTCTGACACGGTGTCCGCAACAGAGCCGCCATAGGTCTTCTGCCAGGTGACATTGCCACCTGAATCAAGCTTTAATACCAAAGAGCTAGAATGCGGAAGGTTGCCTCCAAATGACTCTGTGCCCCCTGCCACGATGTATCCTCCCTCCTGCGTCTGCTGGACGGAACGGGCCCAGTCATCGTAATCGCCGCCATAGCTCTTCTGCCAGGTAACATTGCCATCTGAATCAAGCTTCAGTAACCAGAAGTCATAACCGGCACCAAGTGTCACCGCGCTCCCTGCCACGATGTATCCCAAATCCTGGGTCTGCTGGATGGAAAAGGCGTGATCATCCCCGGCGCCAACATAGGTCTTCTGCCAGGCGACATTACCATCCTTATCAAGCTTTAATACCCAGAAGTCATAATCCCCGGCTCCAAACGACTCTGTCCACCCTGCCACGATGTATCCTCCCTCCTGGGTCTGCTGGATGGAATAGGCCTCATCGTAATCAGTGCCGCCATAGGTCTTCTGCCAGGTAACATTGCCATCCTTATCAAGCTTTAATACCCAGAAGTCACTCTCCCCGGCTCCAAATGACTCCGTGCGCCCTGCCACGATGTATCCTCCATCCTGGGTCTGCTGGATGGAATTGGCCGACTCATTGTTAGCGCCGCCATAGGTCTTCTGCCAGGCAACATTGCCACCCAAATCAAGCTTCAATACCCAAAAGTCCTCACCCCCGGCTCCAAATGACCTCGTGGTCCCTGCCACGATATATCCTAAGTCCTGGGTCTCCTGGATGGAATGGGCGCTGTCTCGATCAGTGCCTCCATAAGTGTTTGCCCAATACGGTGGCTGAGCAAGCACTTCACCCGGGGCAAGCATGGCTGACCCCAGAGAAAGCACCAATGCCGTCACAATTGCTATTGAGAAGAATTTCGCTTTAGCCATTTCCAACCTCCTTACGGTAATAATTATAGTAAATTACCTGGTACAATGATAGCCCTTTCCTTCATACTCTTGCAATAGCCTACGCATGTCCCATTGCATATATACCTCCGTAGGTGTGCCCTGTCAGTGGCTTGCCGAAATGGTTGCCAGATTTTGCACTTCTTCATCACCGAGAGGGGGGTGATACGCCTGATAATAGGCCTGCGAGTAGTCTTTATGCCAATAAATCAGCCTCAGGGCTTCAGGCTCAGTGCTCGTGATGGAATCGAGCTTTGTTCACCTCTTCCACTATCCTGGGCAATATCTCACCTGTCTTCCCCTGAATTAAATAGTCTGATATACCTTCGCGGGTAAGCGGCGTGGGGTCTGCATTCACCTCTATTATCTTCCCATCAGTCTTATGCTTCATTACATCCAAGCCCGTGATTAATCTGCCCGAATGAAATCTTGCCATCCTGGGCAGATTGGCAAAAGGATAAACCACTGCCGATGTTCCGCAGATAAGTATCAGGTCACAACTCAAAGCTTCTTTTTCCGATTCCTCCATGACATCCAACGGTATTGGCTCCTTGAAGTGAACTACATCGTCCTTCAGGACAGCACCGCACTTGCAGCGAGGCGGAAGCTCATCCAGGGAGACTTCTTTCCAGGCAAACCTTGAGCTGCAAGAAATACATCTCAGCGCATGGACACTGCCGTGATATTCTAAAACCCTCTTACTCCCTGCCTTTTTATGCAAACCATCAATGTTTTGCGTGATTACGCACCTTAGTATCCCTAAAGTCTCAAGCTCAGCTAGAGCATAGTGACCACGATTTGGCTGCGCCTCCCCGATCTGCCCATGAAACTTCCCGTATGTCCCCCGCAACTCCAGTATTTCCTCCCAATATGCCCTGGGATTGTTCAGAAAAAGCTCGTACCTTTCATAGGCCTTAGCCTCAGCCTCTTTATTCAAGGTCCAGATGCCCTTGGGTCCCCTGAAATCCGGTATGCCCGATTCGGTAGACATGCCCGCCCCGGTTAAGGCAATGGCATATTTGCTTTCCGCCAAATCCTTGGCTGCCCGCTTGACCAGGTTTTCCATCACTCACCCAAAATCACTCTTCAGGCAAAGCCAATCCCCTCTATCTCCAAGAGATTGCCATCGATTTTTGTTCTAGCGCCGAGAAATTCCTCGACCAGCCACAGGTTTGTCTCCACATGGTCAGTAATGCGCGGGACTGAATACCTGGTGACCCCCTCGGCTAAGCCAGCATAGATTATGAGTTGGTCCGCGATATACCTATCAACGGCGGCGCCAGTTTTAACATCCTCTATAAACCTCTCAGCCACATACCTTCCTATGGATTCCGAGCTTCTGCCTGGCCTCCCGGCTCTATCGGAGCCCATCCGGTTACCCAGGCTCGTCTCGGCATATAACGCCAGAGCTGCTCCTTCTTGAAGGGAGCTTTCATCTTCGATTTCCTCGATTTCTGCTTTATACCCATAAGAGCTTAATACCTTCTGGCATTCCGCTGCCATCCTCGGGCTTACCCTCTTTTCTTTCAAATGCGAGGAAAGTGCTATGCCTTTGATACTGAGAATCTCCCCCTGCTCGGTTAGATTTAACGGCTTCAATTTCCCCGCCGGCTCAACTTTAACTTCTATAATCCCACCGCCCCTTGGCACATAGCCAGGATGAATTATGTCAAGTTCAGCTCGGACACCCATTCGCTTCAGAAACGGAAGCAAAACAAACTTCATATGATAAGCCGAAGGGGCAAAATCCTGAAACAGCCCGCCTTCTAGCCTGAATTTGGAGGGCTTGCGGGCAAAGCAAGCCAGAGGCAAAATCGTCTGGGCCATCATAATGGTTGAGCCCGCCGTCTCTATATCCCATCTATACTCTCCTCCATTGAACCTTCCTCCGGGTGTGTAGGTAATTTCCTTAGCGCCCACTGAGGCATTTTCCACCACCCCATGGCACATCTCCTGGCAAGCTTGCACCCCTTTAAGATGCTGCGCTCTCAGCCCTGTCTTATCCCTCCCCGCCCTGATGTTCTGTATCCTTATTTCCTTACCCAGCAGGCTAGCCAGCGCCACCGAATAGCGGACTATTGTCCCGCTCCCCGACTTCGCCCCACCGTCTATAAGCATCATGACTGCTCATTCTTATTTCATTGCTTCCATAAACTCTTCGACGGTTATACCAGCACGTGTGATTAGTTTCCTTAGTGTTCCTTTCGCAACCTCTTTGTGATCAGGAACGGACAATGTTGCAATGTGACCCTCTTTTACCAAAATAATGTGACTCCCCTTCTGGCGCGCTATCTCCCAGCCCATCGTTCCAAAAATCTTTGTTACCTCACGTCCACTGAGAAGGGGGAGTCTCATTAAACCAGAACCTCAACCTCGCGTGTCATAACAGTTAAAGGCATTCCTTTCTCTGCTCGTACCTCCAAACACTGCTTAATAGCATCTTCAATATTGTCTAAGGCTTCTTGCTCCGTTTTACCTTGACTTATGCACCCTGGAATACTTGGACATTCGACAACGAATACGCCCTCTTCATCCTGTTCAATAGTTATAACGAACTTCATAGCTTTCTCCTCCCGAGCTTCTTTTTGAGTTCTTAAAAGGTCATAGTAGGCTCGTCTCGACGTTCAGCAATAATTACACCTGATTAGCATACACTATGCGACTCAACACCCGTAATGGTTTTCTCAAAGGGAACAACCTCATCTCCAGAAGCTTTAGCTGCATCATAGGCACGGATGGACTCGAGCTCCTCAAGTTGTTCAAGTAAGCGATGATAATCTTTTATATTAAGCACCACTCCAATGCGATTGCCATTGTCGTCTACAAGATATCGTTCTTTAATGTTCTTCATCTTTAGCTCCTCCAACTTTTGAATTCTACCATTGCTGAAATTCGAATGCCAACTACGAGTTTATTCCTTCCCAAAGCAGGCTGGCCAGCGCCACCGAATAGCGGACTATTGTCCCGCTCCCCGACTTCGCCCCACCATTTATAGTTATCATGTGGACTCACTTTTATCTCAGTAAGAAGTCCTCTCTGGAGCCTCTTCGTAATCAGGAATTTACCCAAACACCTGGGACTTCAACGCAACCTAGGGCACAGGAAAGTTGTTTTTGAGCTGGCTGATTTGTTACCGCCGAAATCCCCACGCCAGTTTTCCCAGACCTACCCTTTTCCGAACGCTTCCGGTCAGCAGTCTATCCGAATTGAAAATGCGCACTGCTATCCATATCATTATCGCCGTGAAAACTGCTGTATAAGCAATACCGCCGATTACCAGGGGATAATTATCCAGCATAAGAGCCCGCATAGCCATCATAGGGTGGGAAAAAGGTATGGCAAACAGCACAACTCTTAAGGCGACGGGAATGGTATCGAAATCTTTAAACATGATTGTGAACATGGAGATCATCGCTAGAGCGGTTATCGGGAAGATGAGTGTCTGGCCACTTCTATAATTCTTCGCAAATGTTCCCAGAACTATACATAATGAGAGCCCGGCCAAAAGAGCTACGAATAACGAAATTCCTACCAGTAAATAATCTTGTATGCCCAGGGCTAACCCAAAATCCGCCAGATTTATATTTGAACTCTGGAACGAACTCATGTAGCGTAAAAATCCCAGCATGTAGATGGCTGCCATTATCATCCCTACCAGAGCGCTACCAACCATTTTGCCAATTACTATATGACTTCTTCTTACAGGCAGGGTTAACAATGTCTCCAGAGTTTTGTTTTCCTTCTCCAATCCCATCGAAGATATTACGGAAGACCCGGCCATGATTATGAGCATCATTATGACAATTGGAATAATTATCGATTGCGAATTTAGCATATTACTCAATTGACTTGGCGATAGCCCATCAATCTCCTTCCCCTTGAAAAATGTGGTATCAATTCTTTTCGTCGGGTTCAGGACCAGGGCTGGGTCTAATGGGCTATCTTGTTGTATCAGGTTCTTCGATATCTCCTGATTTACTGATTGGATAAGCCCTTCACCCACGCTTGAGGATATGGAATCCATCATCCCCGCCCCTTTCATTATCCAGTAGAGTTCTATTTCCCCGGGCTGATTGGCATAAATGTTCTGGCTGAAGTTTTCCGGTATTACCAGAAGCGCAACGCCATTCTCTTTCCTTACTTCTTCCAAGCCTGCTTCAACACTACTACTATTATAAACAACCTTTGCATTCTCGGTAAGAACGGACATGGCTATATCAGAAAAATTACCACCGTCCATATCCACGATGCCTATGACTGGCTTCTCCTTCAGGGTTTCCCCGACGTTGCCAATCATATTCCCCACCGACCCAAACACTATGGCAATAACCACTATGGGGAGCAGGGTTGAGAGGAGAAACAATTCCTTGAATTCTTTCTTTATTATGTTACCAATCATTTTATTGCCTTAACGAAAGCCTCTTCTATATTTCTCGCGTCATATTCCTTTTTGAGTTCCTCAACAGTCCCGCTGGCAATTATTCTCCCATCGTTTATCAAAGCGATGCGGTGACATAAAAACTCTACTTCAAGCATATTATGCGAAGACAATAAGACCGCCACTCCTGCCGCAACTGCGCTATTTATTATCCTCCTCACCTCCTGCGCATTTACCACGTCCAGGCCAGTGGTCGGCTCATCTAATATTGCCAATTTCGGGTTTACCATTAAAGCTCTGCCCACGAGCAAACGCCGTGTCATTCCCTTGCTGTATGTGTCAACTTTATCGTTTATTCTCTCTCCTAAATTGGCTATTTCCAGTCCCTTCTGGACTATCTTGTGGAATTTTTCCCCCTCGCCAAAGAATTTGGCGATAAAATTCAGGTACTCCATGCCCGTGAGATTTTTATAGGCACCGGCCTCCTCCGGCAAATAGCTTATTATCTTTCTCACCTCGGCTGCCTCTTTAGGAAGTTCATAGCCAAAGACTGTTATCGAGCCCGAGGTTATTTGGAGCAGCGTAGCAATAGTTCTCAATACGGTTGTTTTTCCCGCACCATTAGGACCTATCAGACCAAATATCTCCCCTTCGTTTACTTCAAAGGAGATTCCTTTTATTGCCCTGAAGTTCCCATAGTCCTTGACCAGTTCTTTAACTTCTACCGCTTTCATTTATCTCACATATCGCAACAGTTAAAGGCAAGCCAACGCCACAGAATAGCGCACTATCATACCACTCCCCGACTTGGCCACTCCGTCTATGGTTATCATATATTTCCACATTTATTTACCTTACCTATCATCCTCGGCGCGAGCAATCAAAGCGTAACTAGTAGTTTAAATGTTTACTGGATGCTCTAAGAAAGACATCTTAGCAAAGTTTAGCTGTGCAGTAAACACACTCTTAGACAGTATTTTTTGGGCATACTACATCTTCAAGATTCCTTTTGCTTTTTCAAATAACACAGCAATGCTTCCTGTAAAAATTTCTCTGAAGCTTCGATGTTTTCTGAATTTTTCAAAAGCTGATGGCCATGCTTTCCACGCAGTTCTGAAGCTGTACGCACTTTACGGTATACATCATCTACACTCATACCCATAATGGGTGCAATGGCATTGGCCATGCGTTTATTTCGGGTGAGGAGTGGCATTCGATCGGGGTCAGAAAGTGCTTTTTTAAGCCTCTTAAGACGGTCAGAATCGTTCCGAAGGCTTTCAATTCCCCTTGCTTGGGCAACGAGATACTTAACTTCCTCCTCGTTAAGTAGGGGTTTTGGCTTGCTATCAAATACATCCTCCACAGCCGCCCACAGCATTGAAAGTCGGCTAGGAATCGAGGTTTCGCAATAAGCTTGGGTCAAACCTCGAGCTGCAACCGAAACTTCGCGGGATGACAGGGTAGCTTCGATATTATCAATTTCCCCGGGAGCGACTGGGCGGAGCATCATTTCCTCCGGGCCGAAAGAAACAGATGGTTCAAGGCGGGGAATTGGCGCAACACTGCAGTGCTGGATATGAAAGCCAACTTGTTGGGAGATCGCCAGGCAATCCAATAGGCGCTGCAACTTATCAATGGTTTCCTCAATAGCTCCCCTATCCGTCGATTTTAGGCGTATGACGACTTCGAAAGTTCCAACAGCATCTCCCAACTTGAAGTCCCAACCCCAAAGGTCTTTTAAGCTAGCAACCAGACGATCTAGATGGAAAATCCGCTGGTAGGAGGTACGGCCACCAAGAGCAGCACAACGTGCGCGTATGAGAGTACCAATCGGCTCTTGTTGGTAGCGCAGTTGTTCGTTGGCCCGGCTAATAGTGCGTTCATCTGAGGTGACTATCTCAACCTGATGACTAGTAGACGGATGTCTGAGCATTACTAAAGACTTCGCATTATTATGCGGATCGAGCAAGATTTCGGGAGCCAGTTGGATAGAAAAGACAGAAATAGTGTTTGCAATCGATTCTGGAGTAAACTTGGAGAAAGGGAGTACATACCCAACTATGAGATAGCCATCCGCCAATAGTCGCTCCAATTTTGCGTAATCATCCATATTGCTTCTCCTCAACAAAATTTCGTCTGACTTCAGTATACACAAAATTCGGTTTTTGGGGTCAGCTCCTGTCAAAACTGCGATGCTATTAGGGCAAACGCTGTTGTATAATATCCCTACGATAAGAGATGGCTAGCTCGGGACAGAGGACGGGGATCGCTAATCTGCCTTTGCATTACGGCAAGGTGCCGCCGTGGCTGTTCGGGCGGATGTGCCAGCTTGCCCGGGAGATTACCATTGTTACGGTAACGGAGTTTGGCACTGGGGAGATGCTGCGGCGTCTCTCCGACCCTTTCTGGTTTCAGGCTTTCGGCTGCGTCCTGGGCTATGACTGGCATTCCAGCGGCGTTACCACCACCGTCTGCGGTGCATTAAAAGAAGGAATGCGAGGGCTGGAAAGAGAGCTTGGCTTATTTGTGGCCGGGGGCAAGGGCCGGACCTCACGGAAAACCCCTGCCGAGATAGAAAACGCCGGACACCTGTTGAAGGTCAATCCGTCGGCTCTGGTGTACGCCAGCCGGATGTCAGCTAAGGTGGATAATTCCGCCCTCCAGGACGGCTATCAGCTTTATCACCACAGCTTCTTCTTTACCAAAGACGGTTCCTGGGCAGTGGTTCAACAAGGTATGAATGAAGTTAATTGCTATGCGCGGCGTTATCACTGGCTGGGGGAGAAAGTCGTTGACTTTGTCTGCGAGCCCGAGGCGGCTATCTGTTCCCAGGCCAAGGGCGAGGCATTGAATCTGGTAGCTCTGGAGAGCGTCAAGGCGAGGGAGGTCATTACTCAGGTTGCTGCCGAAGAGAAGCCCGATAAAATTGTCGACCAGCTAAATAAGCTAAAGACCTTAAACCTGCCTCAGCGACCTTATATCAGCCTGGAAGATATTCACCCTGACAGGCTAAGCAAGATTTTCCTCACTGCTTATGAGCATAAGCCGCAGAACTTTGAATCATTGCTAGCCCTTGAGGGCATAGGAGCCAAAACGCTTCGCGCCCTGAGTCTTATTTCCGAGCTAGTTTATGACACTCCCGTTAGCTTGCGCGACCCGGCGAGCTACAGCTTTGCCCATGGTGGCAAGGATGGCTATCCTTATCCTGTGGACAGGAAGACCTACGATAGCAGCATCCAGTTTCTGACACAGGCGGTGGAAAAAGCTAAAATCGGAGATAGAGAGAAGCTCGAAGCCTTTAGGCGACTGAGGGCCTGGAGGTGAAGTGAGATTGCTTCGCCTGTCACCCTCACCTTGATCCTCTCCCGCTCGCCTGCCGGAGTCATACGGCGAGCAGGTCAAGGGAGAGGAGATTGCTTCGGCTCGATAAATCGGGCCTCGCAACGACATGGGGATTCGAGGGAGAGGGATTTTGGCTCGCAATGAAGGGGGGGTTCAAGGGAGAGAAAATTTGGCTCCCAATGACATAATGAAGTTATTCCTGGCGGTACTATAATATACGCATCACAGCTTCAATCTGTCGAAGACCCTCTGTGCTATAATATTAGCTTAGAGGGAATTGTGCATGACTCGCTTGCTAACCTTTGACAGAGATTTAAGAACAATAATGTCTATTACCGGGCTTCAAAGCTAACGGAAGGGAGGTTTATGTGGCTAAAGAATATAGCTATACGGTGATACTAGAGGAAGAGGCTGATCCTGAATTCAGAGGCTATTTCAATGCTTCAGTGCCGGCACTTCCCGGCTGCCTTAGCTACGGGGCAACAAAAGAAGAAGCGTTGAGCAATATTCGAGAGGCCGTCCTTTGCTACTTGGAAGACCTAAGAGTCCATGGGGAGCCTTTACCTGGCGACGTCATCCCCTGGAGAAATCCTAAATCTCAATATCTAAATCCCAAACTAATTCCAAATCCTAATTCCAAAATTCAAAACCCTCTCGTTTTGGTCAGTAGAGTTTTGAGCTTTGATATTGTTTAGCATTTCGGATTTAGTGCTTAGGATTTAATTGGATAATACCGCCTGGTACCATCAAAAATATTCTGAAGCAAGCAGGGTTATCTCCAGAGGAATTTGAACAGCTATTATAAAATGACAGAGAGAACAGTAAATGAGTGATTTTGACATCGCATCTTATGTTTCCCGCATTGAGGCGAACCGTTCGGTCAAGGATGCTTTAATGCAAAGCTTGAAGACGCGCCGACCTCCCTATCACATCTCCGTAACCGACTTACTTAACCTCAAACAGGCTTACTTCAGGAGAAAGTATCCCGAAATCGTTCCCCCTCTGGAGAAACAGCAGCTTATGTGGGCTGGCACCGGCTTTCACAAGACCTTCGGCTCAGCCGTATCCAGCGAAGAATACCTGGAGCAATTCGTAGAAGCTGAGGGCATAGTGGGTAAAATTGACATCTACGAAAAAATTCCCGTGGAGGTCAAGACAACCTCCACCCCTATAGATACGAAGGATTTATTGCAAAACAGGCCAACTTATATCGAGCAATTGGGCATGTACTGTGCTATGGTCAATGCCCACGAGGGAGAAATTATCATTTATCAGCGCCCCGCGGAGGAATCGCCTTCTCCTTTGCTTGTCTATCACGTTACTTTCCCTGACCTGGAGGCAATTCGAGAGGAAATGCGGCGGAGAAGAGACCTCCTGGTACAAGCGCTTATTTCCAACGATCCCAGCAATCTCCCCGTTTGCCCTTGGTTCAACAGACAGTGCGATTACTCGCAGGTATGCGACTGCGCAACCACATCGGTGCAAGCATCGTATAAGATAGCTGAGTTAGCCGGGGAAATTTATGTCGATAGCACAACCTGCGAGCAACTCCTCAGTAAGATGGCTGGGGCGCAACCATCCCAACTGTTTGGCATCAACGATATTGTCTTCCCCCGCAAAGCATATTTTGAGCGCCTTAAGTTGCAGGAAATTGCTCTAGGCGAAGAAGTCCGGGAAGAGAAGGAAGAGTATCTTCGTTCCATGGACGAGCGTGGCTTTCTCGACGCACTCCGCGATTCATTACGCTACGGTGCCCCAGGCGAAGCGCAGAGGATTCCCGTGAAGCATGCGCCACTAGCCGACATGGTCCAAATCTGGCAGAACTTGCCCACCATTTTGCGCGACCCAAAATTTTCTTCACTGGTGGAAAGGGAACGTTTGCCCCGAACATTCCCTCATTACTTCCTCCGCCTGGGATTTGATTGTGCCTTAACAGAGAACGCAAAAGGCAGGCTGCTGCTCTACTATGTTAGAGTTCCTAAAGAGGATGCCAAGCTGATGGTCTATGATGTAAACTTCAGGAATTTGAATGCTGTTAAAGCTGAAGCATTACGCCGGCTTGAGCTTTTGGAAAAGGCGACATCACAACTGCAGCTTCCCAAATGCCCCTCCTGGATGTGCTCTTACTGCGACTACAGGCTTGAATGTGGCGAAGCATAAGTGGTATAAGGAAAGTGTTAAGTATGAAAATTTGAGAGGTGAGCAATGAATTGGTTGGACATACTCATAATAGTTGTTGTAGTTTTATTGGGCATTGCAGGCTTGCGGCAAGGAATGATCAGGACAGTATTTGGTATCGCTGGGTTAATAGGTGGCATATTTTTAGCCGGGCGTTATTACGACGAGTTTGCGGCACGGCTTTTCCCATCCGGTGCTGCCTGGGGCAACATAACTGCTTACGCCATCATTGCAATAGCTACTTTGGTTGTAGCTGGTGTAGTTGGCTGGCTCTTAGCCAAGCTGATTAACTTCGCCGCACTTGGTTGGCTGGATAAGGTTATGGGCTTTATCCTTGGCGTCGTTATAGGAGGCCTGTTATGTGCTGCCATCCTCGCTATCGTCGTCAAGTTTTACCCAGGCATGGAGGCAACTATCAATCAATCGGCAATAGCCAGATTCCTAGTGGGGGGATTCCCCTTGTTCTATTAGCATTTCTGCCTGCGGAATTTGATTTCATCCGCGACTTCTTTATTACGGCTACCGTATAATTTACTTCTCAAGAACTCCATCTAAGACCTTTTTGAGTTCCTTCTTAGGCTTGTAGCCGATAACTTGGTGAACAGGCTGACCGCCTTTAAATACGATCATAGTGGGAATAGAGGCTATTCCGTACTTGGCAGCCAAAGGACTATTCTCATCCACGTCGACTTTAGCAAAGTCTATTTTACCAACATACTCTTTCGCCAATTCCTCCAGAACAGGAGCGGTAGCTAAGCAAGGACCACACCATTGTGCCCAGAAATCTACCATAACTGGCGACTTCGATTGCAAAACAGTTTTTTGAAAGTTATCCTCACCTACTATCGGTTGTATCATGGGTTTGACCTCCTTATCTAAGTACTATATCTCTATGTCTAAAGAAAAGAAGCCGATGGCATTCCCCGTTGTCTGTTCAGCAATTGTAGCTTCATCAATTCCTTTAAGTTGGGACACCGCCTCTAGGCTTCTTAAAATATCAGCGGGCTGGGACTCATACCGTGCTGTCCTGCCATAAGCCACAGGGCAATCTGTCTCCAGAAGTAATCTCGGCAAAGGTGCTTCCTTGACTGCCCTTCTATGCTCTTCATGATATTCAGCAGCTGGCGTGGCCGAAACAAAATAGCCACTTTCAATTATATCCCTAAGAACACTGGAAAAGCCAGTGAACCAATGAAACACGGCTTTATCTATGTCAACATCCTGAACTAGATGTAGGGCATCCTTCCAAGCATATCTACTGTGAATTATCGCGGGCTTAGCATAGTGCCTAGCTATATTCAGAAGCCGCCCCAGAACCTCTTTCTGCAATTCTCTGGACGCTACTTTCAATACCCTCTTGTCATAGTCCAGACCTATTTCACCAACAGCAACCGCTGAAGCAATATTTTGCTCAATAAATCGCAAATTATCATCTATCTCAGAAGTTCCCAGATTAGCTAGCTCCCAAGGATATAAGCCTAAAGCAGGATAGACAAAATGGCGATATTTTTGCGATATTTCCAATGTTTTTATGTTCGATTGTCGGTTCGACCCCACAGCTACTATGGCAATAACGCCAGCTTTTTTAGATTCCTCGAGCATCAAATCGAGGTTTTTCAGCTCGTCAAGATGGGCATGAGTATCGATGAGCTTGTACACTAGATTTTCTTTTCATCAAGCATGGCCTTATAAAACTTAAGCCCCGCCTCCGTCGGCTTGTAGCCGTAGAGAGCAAACCTATCTTCTCGTTCCTTGGTAATTAAATTTGCCGATACCAACGCCCGTAATATTGCCTCGCCGAAGTACCCACTCAAATTAAGGTGATGGTCAGGAACAGCTTTATTAGTCACTTCATACTCCCGGCAAATAACGGCTAAGAGCTTCGCCGGCTCTTTCTCCAAGCCCTGGAAGAGGGCTTGCATAGTCTCTGTCTGCTTTACTACGTCAATAAAATCTTCGAAAGCACCCATGTCCGTTAACTCCTAATTTTAACAGCGTAATAATCCTTTGTACCGCGACACATTTGCCTGAAAAGATATTTTAGCGGTTAGAGCTCATTCTAGCAACTATAGCAAGACCACTATTGTCGCTGGTATTGACACTCTGGCTAAGCAATGCTATATTGAAAGAGAAGCTAACATATTGAATGAGGTGCAAGGATGAACTACGAACGTGAGTTATTGAAGGGAAACACCGATTCTCTACTGCTCTGCTTAATTAGTCGTCAGCCTACCTATGGCTACCAAATAGTAAAGGAACTAGAGAAAAGGAGCAATGGGTATTTTCAGTTTAAAGAAGGTACTCTTTATCCCGCTCTGCACCGCTTAGAGCGCGACAACCTTATCACAGGTAAATGGCAAATACTGCCTAATGGACAGCAAAGACGTTACTACTACATAACTGAAAGAGGACAGCAGGTCCTCGCTAAAAAGTTAGCTACATGGCAGGATTTTTCTACGGCAGTTAAAGCAATTATACAACCGGAAACAACCTAGGGCTAAAATGGTAAGTAGCATAAGCCATTATTTACACAGATTTAAGGCTAGCCTCAAAATTGATCATACTATAAGGGACGGCGTGGCTCAGGAGCTTTACACGCATCTCGAGGATAAAAGTCGAGAGCTGGAAGAGAATGGGCTAAGCAAAGAGGAAGCAAGCAAAATCGCGGTACAATCTCTGGGCTCTCCGGAATTAATTGCCGAGCAAATCTATGAAACACATGCCCAAGGTAGCTGGAAGGATGCAATTTTCAGCGCCTTGCCCCACCTTCTGGTTGCTTTGCTCTTCACATCATATTACTGGCAAAATATCATCTACGCTTCAATTATATTAGCACTAACCGTGGGCATAGCAATTTATGGTTGGCATCGGGGTAAGCCAATATGGTTTTTCCCTTGGCTAGGATACTATTTTATGCCAGTAGTAGTTAGCGGTATATTGCTGCTTTCACTCCCCGAAGGTTGGGGCTGGATAGCAGCGCTCATCTATATTCCTCTGGTTCTTTTTGTCTTTATCCATATAATGAGACAAACCGCAAGGCGAGATTGGCTGTACGTGTCACTGATGCTAGCTCCTATGCTTGTGACATTCACCTGGTTTTCATCCTTGGGCAGAGGAAATGAGCTTTTGGCAAGTGACTGGGCAGCAAGGTTGCAAACAAATGCACTGTGGATAGTTATTAGTTTTATTGCTTTGGCAGCAGGGACTATCGCCTTCATACGCCTCAAGCCACGCAGGTATAAAATTATTAGCTTATTAATTCCACCGCTGGTGATCTTATTCGCGGTAATCACGGCAAGCGGTGGGAATATTTGTTCTTGGTGTTGGCTGCTATTGCTCTTTTCTTTATCCGCCTTTGCCATCCCGCTATGGATGCAAGCCAGAGCCTACGAATAGTGATCTCTGGAAAACTCTGTTCTTAAGCGCCCCCAAAATCTACCCAGTGCCATTTTAGGGATTCCATGAAATCCACCCCCAGAATCAAAGATTTTGCGGGGGGTAAAGGAGCGAGGCGGTCTTTCGTGGGGTATTAAAGGAAAAAAGAAGAAGGCAAGTTAAAATCATGAACTCTGTTTCTGACTCCACAAGCCGGGTTGGGGTTGAATATCCCTTTTGTAAGGCAGTCCCAGGTGTTCATAAGCAAGCCTAGCAGCAACTCTGCCACGAGGTGTCCGTTCCAGAAAACCTAACTGAAGAAGGTACGGCTCGTAAACATCCATAATAGTATCAGCATCCTCGTTAATAGAAGCAGCAATGGTATCTAGACCTACAGGACCACCGTCAAATTTGTCAATTATGGTATGCAACACTCTATGGTCTATGTCATCCAAACCCGCAGAATCTATCTCTAGCTTTGAAAGCCCTTCTAGAGCTACTTCCTTGGTGACCACTCCATCTGCCATGACCTGGGCATAATCTCTTATTCTCTTTAAGAGACGATTAGCCACTCGAGGAGTACCTCTAGCACGCTGGGCAATCGGGACAAGCCCCTCTTTCTTTGCTTTCACCTTAAGGATAGTTGCTGACCTCTCCAAAATCGTCTGTATTGCTGCCTCGTCGTAGAAATTAAGATGATATGGCACCCCAAATCTATCGCGGAGGGGGGGACTCAGTAGAGCAAAGCGCGTAGTAGCCCCAATTAAGGTAAAGTGCGGCAAATTCAACCGTAAATTTCTAGCAGCGGGACCTTTCCCTAAGAAGATGTCAAAAACAAAATCCTCCATTGCCGGATAGAGTTTTTCTTCTATTGTATGGCTAAGTCTGTGTATCTCGTCAATAAAAAGGATATCCCCCTCATGCAGATTAGTAATAATAGCTGCTAAGTCTCCAGTGCGTTCTATCGCCGGCCCGGAACTAACTTTAATATTAACTCCCATCTCAGCAGCGATGATGTAGGCAAGGGTAGTCTTTCCCAAACCGGGAGAACCATAAAGCATGATATGGTCTAGTGGCTCGCCTCTTTTTTGAGCAGCGAGAATAGCTATTTTTAGATTATCTTTAATTTTTTCTTGACCAATGAATTCACTAAGGCGTCTGGGACGAAGGTCAAAATCAATAAATTTATCCTCGGTTGCTATTTTACCCGAAATAAGCCGCATTGCTAACCTTTGGAAGTTAAAATTTTACTGGCTCTCTAATTCTAAAGGCGCAGCCTCCCCTTCATCAAGACCTCCCGCCTTCAATCTTTCCCCATCATCAGGACTCACAGAAAGAACCCGAGATGGGATGAGCTTACCGAGAATAACATTTTCCTTGAGACCACGAAGTCTATCCAACTTGCCTTTGATCGCGGCATCAACAAGAACACGACCGGTTTCTTGGAAAGAAGCAGCTGCTAGCCAACTGTCCTTGCTTAAGCTAGCTCTGGTTATCCCGAGAAGCGCAGCTTGAGCCGTTGCCGGCTCACCTCCCTCAGCTAACACTTTGGCATTTATATCTTCATAGTCAAATCGACCAACTAACTCACCAGGCAGAAGCTTCGTATCCCCTGAGGAAACAATTCTCACGTTGCCTAACATCTGCCGAACAATGACAGCAATATGTTTATCATGTATAGTCACCCCTTGTGCGCGATATACTTTTTGTATTTCATCAATCAGATATTGCTGGACTGCATCCTTGCCCATAATACGCAAGATATCATGAGGGTCAACAGGACCTCTAGTAAGCCTATCACCCGCTTTGACCTTGTCCCCTGACTGTACAAGCAAATATGTACCATGGGAGACGCTATATTCCCTCTCTTCCCTCTCTTCATACTTAACATAAACACGGTCACCCTCAATGCTGACTTGACCAGCTACTCTAGCTGCTATAGATTGAGATTGCTTTACTCCGCCACGCCTAACGGTTGGTAATTTCTTGCTAGTTGGTAATTTCTTACTAGTCTTCTTTGGCAGAGAAAATAGGATGCTACCGGCATCCACCGATTGCCCATCAGTTACAGCTAGCTTCATCCCTGGCAGAATTGGATATTCATCCAAATATAATTCAGAGCTAATGACCTTGACTATGCTTGTTCCATCACTATGGGTTAGTTCAACAGCACCATCAATCTCAGAAATGATCGCACTGCCATCTGGTGTTCTAGACTCGAAAAGTTCTTCTACACGAGGCAGTCCAGTGGTAATATCGATACCTACTACGCCCCCTGTATGAAAAGTGCGCAGAGTGAGCTGAGTTCCAGGCTCACCAATGCTCTGGGCAGCGATAACTCCTACAGCAGTGCCGCTCTTTACTAATTGCTTCTTCCCCAAGTCCCTCCCATAGCAGTTTCTACAAACACCAAATCGAGAACGGCAAGTAAGAGGCGACCTTACGTGTACCCGGGCAACGCCGGCCTTGATAATTTGTTGCATTTTATCTTCGTCAATTTCTTCATCACGATCCACAATGACTGCATTTGTACTTGGATCAACAATCTTGCTTGCTGCTAAGTAACCAGTAATCCGGTTTTCAAACGGGGGAAGAGACCCGTCACCGGCTTCCCGAGATATCCAAACTCCATCAGTGCTACCACAATCCGTTTCAGTTATGATGACATCCTGAGCAATGTCAACAAGGCGTCTGGTAAGATAACCACTATCTGATGTCCTCAAGGCAGTATCCGCTAACCCTTTACGAGCACCGTGGGTAGAAATGAAATACTCTATAGGTGTCAGCCCATCACGGAGACTCGATTTAATGGGAAAATCTATTATCCTGCCTGAGGGGTCAGTCATCAACCCGCGCATCCCTGCCATCTGCGTAATTTGAGAAATATTCCCCTTGGCACCTGATGTAGCCATCATGTAGACGCTACCGGAAGGATCTAGCGCCCGGGATAAATCCTTGGTAACCTTATCCGTAGCCTCCATCCACACTTGAACTGTGCTTTCATACTTTTCATCCTCAGTAATCAAGCCACGGTTAAATTGATCCTCAATAAGGCTAACTTTCTCATCGGATTCTTTAAGAAGCTTGACCCTATTTGGAGGCTCTTCAATATCATCCATAGAGATGGAAATACCCGACTTTGTGGCATAGTCAAACCCCAATTGCTTAAGTCTATCGAGGACACCAGCAGCACCTTCATTGCCCAGCAAACGGACGCAATCAGCGACTAATGTTCTTAAGGAAGCCTTATCTACTATTTTGTTGTAAAAGCGAAGTTGCGGAGGCAAGGCATCATTAAATATAATTCTGCCCACGGTAGTATTTATCCTACCCCCATCTGAACGAAGCGAAGGATCTCGCACAACAATTTCGGCACTAAGTTCGATAATATCAAGTTCGTAAGCTAACTTAGCCTCGTCAAAACTGCTGAAAAATTTCCCTTCCCCTTTAGCTCCGGGCTTCGAAATGGTAAGATAATAGCAGCCCAGAACCATATCCAGGGTGGGTGTTGTAGCAGGCTCACCAGAACTTGGCAGCAACATATTATAAGGACTAAGCATGTGCTCCCTGGCTTCCCTAATCGCGGCCCTGGATAATGGCACATGAACTGCCATCTGGTCGCCATCAAAATCGGCATTAAAGGCGGCACAAACCAAGGGGTGAAGCTGAAAGGCATCGCCGTCGATTAACACGGGTTCAAAGGCTTGAACGCTCAGGCGATGTAATGTTGGGGCACGATTAAGCAATACAGGACGCTCCTTAACTACTTCATACAGCGCATCCCAAACCTCAGGGCTACCTCTTTCCACCAGACGCCGGGCACTCTTCAGGTTATTAGCATATCCATTCGTTATGAGTTTGTGCATAACCGAAGGCTTAAATAGCTCCAAAGCAACATGGCGTGGCAAACCACATTGATGAAGTTTGAGTTTAGGACCAACAACAATGACCGAGCGACCGCTGTAGTCTACACGCTTACCGAGAAGATTTTGCCGAAACCGTCCTTGCTTGCCCTTCAAGATGTCAGAAAGAGATTTCAAGGCATGCCTATTACCAGTGGTAACTAGGCGCCCTCTTCGCCCATTGTCAATAAGAGCATCAACAGCTTCCTGCAACATACGCTTCTCATTTCGGATAATTATTTCCGGTGCACCTAACTTCATAAGGCGGCGGAGACGGTTATTACGATTAATAACCCTCCGATAGAGGTCGTTAAGATCGCTAATAACAAAGCGACCACCATCTAACTGCACTATAGGACGAAGCGCCGGAGGTAATACAGGAAGCACAGTCAAAACCATCCATTCAGGCTTATTCCCGCTGAGCTTAAAAGCTTCAACTAATTGTAGCCGTTGACTGACTCTCTTACGGTATCCTCCCGAAATGCTACGGATTTGCTCACGAAGCTCCTGGTGCAAAGCATCCATATCAATTTGCTTCAATACCTGTAGAATAGCCTCTGCTCCCATGCCAACTTCAAAAATACCACCATACTTATCTTTAAGTTTCCTGCATTCTTCTTCGTTGAGCAATTTTAGCGGCTGAAGACTTTCTAGATCGGCGATGCTTGCCTTTAGCTCTTCTTCAAGTTTCTCCCTCTTTTCTACAAATTTAGCACGAAGCTGGTTTACCTCTTTTATCTTAAGCTCTTCCTCCAGGCCTTTGGCTTCCAATTCTTCGATTTTCTTGTTCAGGTGTTCATCTTGCTCGGCAATTTTTCGAACCGGTTCTCCCTCAAGTTGGTGAAGCTTCTTTTGTTTGGCTTCATCATCAACAGAGATGATGATATACCGAGCAAAATAGATGACACTCTCCAAATCTCGTGGAGAAAGATCAAGGAGCAGCCCAAGCCGACTAGGCACTAGCTTAACAAACCATATATGAGTAACTGGCGCAGCTAGTTCTATATGCCCCATGCGTTCCCGGCGTACGCTAGAATGAGCTACCTCAACACCACATTTATCACAAATAACTCCCTTATACCTGGCCTTTTTATATTTGCCACAATGGCATTCAAAATCCTTAACAGGGCCGAAAATCTTTTCACAAAATAGACCATCTCTCTCTGGCTTCAAAGTGCGGTAATTTATCGTCTCCGCCTTAGTTATTTCACCATGAGACCAGCTCCTGGTTTGTTCAGGTGATGCAAGGCTTATTCGAATACCATTAATGCCATCAAATTGAGACATTCTCCTCCTCGCTAAGTAGTTCAACAGCAAAACCTAAACTACGTAGCTCCATGAACAAAACCTTGGTCGATTCTGGAATACCGAGTTGTTGAATATCCTCGCCTTTAACAAGAGACTCATAAGCTTTAGCTCGTCCCATCACATCGTCTGACTTTATTGTGAGCATCTCTTGAAGTGTATGAGCGGCACCATGCCCCTCCAATGCCCATACCTCCATCTCACCAAACCTTTGACCACCAAACTGAGCTTTTCCTCCCAATGGTTGCTGGGTGATGAGCGAGTATGGACCGGTGGAACGAGCATGTACCTTATCACCAACAAGATGAATCAGTTTCATCATATAGATATTGCCCATGGTTACCGGCTTGTCGAATAGTTCACCAGTTCTTCCGTCTCGAAGTTCCATTTTGCCAAAAATAGGAGGATAGAGCTTTCGTTCTTTATAAACTTTTTGTGCCATCTGCTCTAATTCTCCATCATCAAGAGCTCTAAGCTGATGATCATCAGCTATGCCCAGTTCCTCAAGCCACAGACAGAGAGAGACCTTCCTAGCCATACCTTTATGCTCTTCATTCATGATTTCTCCGGCATCAAAACCATGACGAGAAAGCCATTCTCCAACCTTTTCTAGATCAATCCTGGCATTTCCAGGGTCTTCAGGGCTAAAGTTAACAGCATCAGCTTTCCAAGCTATCCACGTCTTGGCTAAGGCATCCTCGATAGTCATAGAATCAGCCCCGTCAAAAATGGGATTAACAGCTCTGAAACCTAGTACTTGGGCTGCCCAACCCAAATGAGCCTCCAAAACTTGCCCAATGTTCATACGGGAAGGAACACCGAGAGGATTAAGGATAATATCTACAGGCGTGCCATCTGGCAAAAATGGCATGTCTTCCTCAGGTAATATGATAGAAATAACCCCTTTATTGCCGTGTCTCCCAGACATTTTATCTCCCACTGAGATTTTGCGCTTTTGAGCTACCCACACTTGTATAAGTCTGTTCACCCCAGCAGGTAATTCATCATGGTTGTCACGAGAAAAGACTTTAGTCCTGATCACCCTTCCCCACTCTCCTGATGGCATTCTGAGAGAGCTATCCTTCACCTCCCGTGTTTTCTCACCAAAAATGGCTCGTAACAATTTTTCTTCCGCTGAAGGTTCAGTTTCACCCTTGGGAGTAATCTTCCCAACCAGAATGTCGTTGGGCTTAACCTCAGCTCCAATGCGTACAATACCTACTTCATCAAGGTTTGAGAGGCTCTCTTCACTTACATTAGGTATGTCTCTGGTGATTTCTTCAGGACCGAGCTTGGTATCACGCTCCTCTATTTCATATTTTTCAATGTGAACAGAAGTATAGGCATCATCCTTAACCAGCCTTCTACTGATAATAATGGCATCTTCGAAGTTATAGCCTCCCCAACTCATAAAAGCACAAATGATATTTTGCCCCAAAGCGAGGTTCCCACCCTCTACAGAAAAACTATCTACCAACACCTGCCCTTTCTCAACCTTATCACCTTTGTTTACAATAGGATGCTGATTGATGCACGTCCCTTGATTAGTTCTGGCAAACTTGATTAAATCAAATACTTGATCTTCACTTTTTTCAGTTTTGATTACAATTTGTGAGCTAGTCGTCGAAGTAACCACACCATCATCAGGGGCAAATATCACCTGCCCACTATATTTAGCCACCTCTCTTTCCATACCCGTGGCCACCAAAGGACCCTCGGGACGTAATAAAGGCACCGCTTGTCGTTGCATATTGCAACCCATTAAAGCCCGATTAGCATCATCATGCTCAAGAAAGGGGATAAGACAGGCACCTATACTAAATAGCTGTTTTGGTGAAACATCGATAAAGCTTACTCTGTCTATTGATTCTTTGAAATATTTGTCTCCCCTCTTAACCTCAACTCTGTCATAAACAAACTCATTTCTTTCATTGAGGAGAGCATTAGCTTGAGCAATGGCATATTGATCTTCTTCGTCGGCTGCCAGGTAAACCATTTGGCTGGAAACAAAAGGAACTACCTTAATATTCCGAGCCCGAAGAGAAGATAACTTTTGTGCAAGCTTCTTCGTGATTGATGTTCCCCCCTTGGCTACAAGTTTGCCCCTACTATTTATATCATCCCCGATTGTCCTTCCCAGCAACTCTTCCACAGTATTGGGAACCTCATGGATAACTCTGAGATAGGGTGTCTCTATAAAACCATATGCATTAACTGAAGCGTAAGTAGCTAGAGAGCCAATAAGACCAATGTTTGGCCCCTCAGGTGTTTCTATAGGACAAATCCTACCATAATGAGAATGATGGACATCACGAACCTCAAATCCAGCCTGTTTTCTGGAGAGGCCTCCAGGACCCATGGCAGAAAGACGACGCTTGTGAGTTAGCTCAGCTAGCGGATTAGTTTGATCCATGAATTGAGATAGCTGTGATCGGCCAAAGAACTCCCTTATAGCGACTGCTACAGGGCGAATGTTGATCAAAGCAGCAGGAGTTGCCACCTCGGGGCCAAGAATACTCATCCGCTCTTTAATAGCTCTCTCCAACCTTAATAAGCCGATACGAAATTGCTTTTGTATTAGAAAACCTACTGCCTGGGCCCTTCGATTGCCTAAATGATCAATGTCATCAGGAGCTTCCTTGCCAAGGTTAACTGAAATAATACGGCGGACTATTTGCACCAAATCTTCAGGGGTTAAGCCAGTACAATTCTCAGGGATATTAAGACTTAACTTTTTATTAAGCTTGTAACGACCAACTTTGCCCAGGCTATAGCGGCGAGGATTAAATAGGAAATTATTCAGCAAGGTCTGGGCACTACTAAGACTAGGAGCCTCACCAGAAGATAGTTTTCTATAAATATCGAATAGGGCATCAGCCTTTTTTTTGACCAAGGGGTCTCGCTCTATTGTAGAGCGGATAAAAGCATGCTCAGGCGAGTCATCTACATCTTGGAAAAGGGAAAATAGGGTGTCATCACTCTCAAAGCCTATAGCACGCAACAAAGTAGTAACCGGTATCTTCCGTTTGCCACTCACCTTGACCGAAATTACATCTCGATTAGAAGTGCCAAAATCAAGCCATGCCCCATGTTCAGCAACAAGCTTAGCAAAACACAATTCCCGCCCACTAGAAGAATCCCTTACCAAGGTGAAATAAACACCGGGAAAACGGGTCAATTGATTAACCACTACCCGCTCTACTCCAGAAATAATAAAGGTGCCGGCGTCCGTCATTAAAGGAAAATCACTAAAGTATAATTCCTGTTGCTTGATCTCCCCCGTCTCCTTGACCACCAGTTGCGCAGTGACATGAATAGGAGAGGAATAAGTCAGGCCTCGCTCAAAACACTCAGAAATAGAATGCGGAGGCTCTCGAAACTCATAATCAACGAAATGTAATTCTAGCCTGTTGCCAGTATAATCTTGAATTGGTGAGATTTCCTCAAACAGCTCCCTCAAACCTTCTTCTTGAAACCAGCGAAAGGAATCAAGCTGAACCTGAATAAGGTCAGGTATTTCTAAAGTCTCGGACAATTTAGCAAAAGACTTCAGTAATTTGTCTTTAAGCATAGAAGAAACGATCCTGAGTCTTCTTCAAAACAATTCCTTGAAGACATTAACTAGGAAAATTTAGGGTAACAAGACTAAAAGAGAATGGAAACATGATACAAACTAATAAATGTAACACCATCATTTAATTTTGTCAAGTCCCTGTGCTGGCTGACCACATGGGTAACACTGGACTACGGATTTTAGCAAGTTCCTTTTCAATATACTGTATAGGAGCAAGATAGGCAAGAGATTGGTGTGGGCGGTTGAAATTATACTCTATAAGCCAT
>JBAVCL010000016.1:0-3301 GCA_049586675.1 Dehalococcoidia bacterium | reverse complement strand
TTTGGGCCGTGCCTGTATTGGAGGGGTCAGTGGGTCGCGCAGCAGCAACAGAAAAGAAATACAGAAAGTAACTTTTGATAGGGCTTTTTATCGGCTGGCAGGGCACCCAGAGGTAATGCAGTCTTATACGCAATGGAGAATTTGTTAGCTTACCTCCAGATGACTGGTGAGAATAACAACGGGTTTCAAGCCTGACTGGATTTTCTCAGCAAGCTATCTCAAACTTCACTGGGCTAGCAAGCGGTATAATCAACTGTCCAAAGACGGCAACAATTTCTCGTGGGAAAATCCCCCACTCACATATCTCTTTCATTAGCGGTTGGCTAAGGGTATAATTGAACTACGAGGGTTTAGACACAAGAGGATAAGTACATGGCAGACGAAAAGGAATACGAACAGCGTCAGAAAGTAGGCTTCAAAATGCAAAAGTGCCCGTTGTGTGATAAGAAAATTCGAGAGGATGCTAGGTTTTGTTCGGAGTGCGGGTGGGATTTAACTGACCACGAACTAACTCCACCCCAAATCGCAAGAATTCAGGATGAGATTGCAGAGGCTAGGTTTAGAGCTATGGAATGGCATGTCTCAATGGTTTCATTCGACACAATTGCGCTTGCTTGCGTTCTGGTTGGTATGTTTGCCCTATTTGAGGTTATCCCAGCGAGGTGGGACTTCATGCTATATGTAGGTTTGGCCTTTGTGTATATTGGGATTGCGTTCGCTTTTGGCCGAGACCGGTACAAAAAGAAGCAAGATAAGTTGAAAATCATGTTGAGGGATAGGCAATTGTCTCAATAATGTGGCAGAATTGTCAGGATTAGGTCATACTGTCATTTCTCACAAGGATACGGGTAGTTCCCAATAACCAGATAGCTATTAATGTAAGCAAGGCAAGCAATTCTTCGGCAAGTGCTACAATAACGATTACAATGACTGGAATGCTTAATGAGTAGCCCAGCCAGCAGATTCGGAGAGGATAGACATTGTTTAAGTATGTGAGGGAAGGGACGAAATGAGAATAGCAGCAGGCACTCTGATGATAATTCTTGGTATGACAGCGCTGGGCATTTTTGTTTATAGTATTCCAGCCCATTATAGCCTTGCTTTTAACCTACTCATGTTTTTTTCAACTATATTTATTGTTACTGGTGGTGTCTTGTGCCTTAGGAGAAAATATTGGATAGTATGCTTAATTTCAAGCCTTTTACTCCCTTGTTCTGTGATTTTATTATGGTTCTGGATCATTCCACATGGTTTAGGTTTGTTTTTCATCCCTGGGGGGATTCTTCCGTTGATATTCATCTGTCTCAGGAAAAGAGAGTGGCAAGAATCTTCGGCCTGACTGGATTTTCTCAGTAAGCTATCCTCAAACTTCACTGAGCTAGCAAGTAGTATAGTGATTAAGCTTGGTGATATTGACTTTGCCGAGAGACTTCATAATGATTCAGGAATGGCAAGAATTTGATGCGCCTACGTAACTATAATATTAGTATTTGCTGGTTGTTTTCCTAATTCTAAAGAAGAACTTAAATGGTCGCTCCACTGCTTTCCTTCCTGCGCCAAGGATAGAAGACAAGGAAAAGGATTGCAAAGATTATGAAGAGGACAAATAACACTCCGACTTGACTAAAGGAGACGTATCCCATGATGATTGTGTACGCAGTAACCACCATAAAGAGCCAACTCTTAGTTATCAAGAATTTCACCCAGTGAATATGCCTGATTGGATCTCGTGATACGACAATTACCCAGATACCAGCTGCAAGATAAGAAGCACCACCTAACGCCATAATCCATCTTACGTAATCGGCAAGTTGCCCAAAACCGTACGTTTTTGCCATTTGGTCTTGTAAGAAGATATTCATTAGACCTGCTATAATTCCTACCACACCGAAAGCAATCATTGTTCCTTTTAGAGCTTTTATCATACTGCACCTCCTCGCAAACAGAATGCTATACCAACTTATGACTCATGTCAATGCTTCCCAATTCCTAAAATTCAGATTAAAGTCTCAAGCTATCCTCAAACTTCACTGAGCTAGCAAAAAGCAAATTTCCATACCACGTCTAGTTAGATATTGTCGTTGTTATCCTGACGTTGTTTTCATTACTATGGTATGTTGTTGTTCTTATCTAATATCCATGTGATCAACCAGTACAAGGCATTGACAGCCAGCACTACTTAATTCTATAATTAATTACTTTAATATGAAGTAAGCCCACGTATGTATTGGCTAAGCGGGGGGTGATTGCGCGCGGATTTCTAGATGGTTTTAATAGCTGAAACTGGATTATCTTAGGGGGCTGATGAGGCACCAGTTATAATCTGGGCACTTGGCTGGTGAAGAGGTAATAGTGAAACCGACCCAAAGAGGGTCGGTTTTGTATTATTCGGTACATGTTCTATATACCGCAGAAGGATGTGACAAAGGCGCTGGAATCGCTGTCTGATCGTATTTGATCATATTCTTTCTGGTTAGAGACGAAAACGACTTCAGATTAGAAAGGGGGTGGTGCCTATGCGAAACCAAGGCCAGCTTCCTTGTTGGCAGGCAGCTAGGGGGTTGGCTGGTTCCAATTGAATGCCTGCAATACCTAAAATCAAAAGGAGGTTAAGACTGATGGGAAAATACCTAGTGCTATGGGAAATAGACCAGAGTAGAGTGCCCGTCGATGCTAAGGAGCGAGGCGTTGCATGGAGTCTCTTGCTGGAAATGGTCAAGAAAGATATTAAAGCAGGCATAGAAAAAGATTGGGGAGCATTTGTCGGCGAAATCAATGGATATTCAATTGTTGAAGGAACTGAGGTAGAAATTGGCAACATGCTTATGCAATATGCTCCGTATGTCAGCTTCAAAACACATCCTATCGCTTCAGTGACTCAGGTAGGTGATATCATCAAAAAGATGTCTGGTTGATCAAGTAAATTTCGTCTGGTGTGTTGGCTAAGCTCTGCTTCTCGGCATGGTTATTATGTTACTTATACCTGAGTCTAGTAGCTTGGGCCGGTAACACATGCTTCCGGGTGCCCTGCGTTTGCATCAACACTAAGAAAGGAGGAGTAAAATGAAGTTTCTTGTGTTCTCAATGTATGATGTCGCCAAAGCAGCGGAGGTAGCGCAAGCTAGCGATAAGGTAGCTAAAACGCCAGGGGCTAAGGTGCTGGCTATGTATACTTGTATGGGAATGGCATTTCCTGGCGTTCCGCCAAACATGATGGTAGGCATCTCCGTCAACGAGTACGAAAGCAACGAGGCCATGGCTGCCCGTATGTACCCGCTGGGACTTGCCGGGGCAAGCGTTT
>JBAVCL010000015.1:0-22065 GCA_049586675.1 Dehalococcoidia bacterium | reverse complement strand
GCCAGTACACCATTACCGAGACAGCGCAGAGTGGCTGGACGAATACCGACCCGGCCGATGGTAGCCTTAAAAAGACGGTCACTGTGAGCTGTGATAATACCAAAGATAATCCCAAAACGGTCAAGTTTGGGAACCAACAGCAACAGCAATGTACCGGCTGCCTCAAGATATATAAATACGAAGATAAGAATGGCAATCACCAAAAAGATTATGACGAGTCATACCTCTCAGGTTGGACATTTAATGTCACTGATTCCCGGGGCAACTCTCAGTCAGGCATTACCGGCACTGATGGCTATGTGACCATTTGCGACCTCGCCGCTGGCCAGTACACCATTACCGAGACCGCTAAGGATGGCTGGACGAATACCGACCCAGCTGATGGTAGCCGTACAAAGACGGTCACTGTGAGCTGTGATAATACCAAAGATAATCCCAAAACGGTTAAGTTCGGAAACCAGAAGCAATGCACCGGATGCCTCAAGATATATAAATACGAAGATAAGAATGGCAATCACCAAAAAGATTACGAAGAGTCATATCTATCAGGTTGGACATTTAATGTCACTGATTCCCGGGGTAACTCCCAGTCAGGCACTACCGGTACTGATGGCTATGTGACCATCTGCAACCTCGCCGCCGGCCAGTACACCATTACCGAGAATCCTAAGGATGGCTGGACAAATACCGATCCAGCCGATGGTAGCCGTTCAAAGACGGTAACGGTGACCTGCGGGACTACTAAGACGGTCAAGTTCGGGAACCAGAAGCAATGCTCAGGATGCCTCAAGATATACAAATATAACGATAAGAATGGCGATGGCACCTACGACCCCGGCTGGCCATACTACGATTCATACCTCTCAGGTTGGGTATTTACCGTCACCGATTCCCGGGGCAACTCCCAGTCAGTTACTACCGGCACTGGTGGCTATGTAACCATCTGCAACCTCGTCCCCGGCCAGTACACCATTACCGAAACCCCGCAGAGTGGCTGGACAAATACTGACCCAGCCGATGGTAGCCTTAAGAAGACAGTTACTGTGGAATGTGGGAAAACAACCACGGTCAAGTTCGGCAACAAGCAAGTACGTCGTTAAGACAGCAACCCCGTGTGGGCAGGAATAGAAGCCCTTATAGTGGAAAGTGACTCGGAGGCGAGGTTCTCAAGAGCCTCGCCTCCCTTCTCAATAAATAGCGTTTTACATAATATTCTATAATAAAATCCCCTTCCCACCAGTACATTCTAAAACGGCCACTCCTTCTAGTAAATTTTTCTTTTGCAAAATGGGTTTTGACGGTGCCTCTCTTGACTTCACTATAAGCCTGCACATACAATCTGGCAATAAAACTAAATGTTTAATTAAAGGAGGGGAAAATGAATATGTGGCTAGTCTTATATTGGACGGGACCTATTGGGGTGGGCATTTTCCTTGTGTGCTTGGGTGGCATGATCTACCTAATCAGTAAAGCTGATGAGATAGGTAAGCGCACAAAGGCATTTGCTAAGGAAAAAGGACTGGAGAAGAAATAGTAATAACTGCGGTCGTTTAGTAACTCGAATCGTCACTGTTAGCCCTTCGCCTTTTGTCATTGCGAGCACCTGAAAGGTGCGTGGTAATCTCAGGAACAGTGCCGGGTTTGTCAGGAAGCATATCGTAAATTGCTCGCCCTATGTGCCGGTGCTAAAATTGCCGTATGGCAAAAGGTTCCAGCGTGATAACCGTTAATCGCAAGGCTTATCACAATTATCATATTCAGGAAAGCTTTGAGGCAGGAATTGTCCTCAAGGGTTCTGAGATTAAGTCCATCAGGGATGGCAAGGTAAATCTAAGTGATGCCTATGCCAAGCCAGAAAATGGTGAGCTGTGGCTCTACAATAGCCACATTGCTTCCTACGATGCTGCCAGCTATAACACTCATGAGCCAGTCAGGCCTCGCAAGCTTCTTCTGCATAGAAAAGAGATTGACAGCCTAGCCGGCAAGGTAGTGCAGAAAGGTTTGACTTTAGTGCCCCTTAAGCTGTATATTAAACATGGGGTGGCTAAATTGGAGCTGGGGGTGGCCAAAGGGAAGAAAGCTTACGATAAAAGGGAAGCCATTGCCCGTCGGGACGCCGAAAGGGAAGTAGAGCGGGCATTGAAGCAGAGAAGGAGGTGACGGGAAGCAGGCTGGAATACGGGGGCGCGTGGGTTCGACAGGGGAAGGCCTACAGAATTGCAGGCTGAGGTGCCACTAACCTCATAAAACCAGTGGCAAAAAACAACTGCTGAACCTGTTTACGCTTAACGGTTCAATCTAACCTGAGGTCTCCTCGAAGCTTGGGATTAGGTGTCAGAAAAATCGAGGCGCTCCAATCCTGATGCCGATAGGGGTTGGCTAAGAAGTATTGGCTGGTCTGGCTGGATTCGGTCAGCAGATGAAAGCTAGACGAGACAAAAAGAGCTGACTAAGCTTGTAGGATATTCTGGCAACCTTCTTTTGGACGGGGAGTTCAACTCTCCCCCGCCTCCACCAAGAAATTTAGGAACGCCGGCTGTTCAGTGCTGGCGCTTTTTATATCTGTCCTCTCCAATTCGTCGGCTCTAAAACCTTTACCGGTGTGAAGAGCAGGTTAGCGGGCTAAATAAGTTAGTCGGCACAATCTTCGGCACTCAAAATGTTCGACGCCTCAAGCTATCAGGCTTAGCTCATTTGATAGACCTGGGGTGTGTAGCAGGCTTGACAGCTGGGTTGCCCGGGTTTAACATAGATTCACCGGTAGATTTGCGAAATTCGGGGACGAGGTTTCAATTTTGGAGCGGCAGATTCGTTTTTGCACCGCCAGGGATGGTTTGCGTATTGCTTATTCCACTGTGGGTCAAGGGCCTGCCTTGGTTGTGCCGCCAGCGTGGGTGAGCCATCAAGAGTTGATTTGGCAAGACCCGCTATATCGTTGTTTTTGGGAAAGGTTGGCGAATCATCACACCTTGGTGTGCTACGACCGGCCCGGGACGGGTCTATCCGACCGGAATCGGACAGAATTCTCACTGAATTCAGACGTTCAGGATCTGGAAACAGTTATTGACCATCTCAAGCTGAAACGCCTGGCATTAATGGGCTACTCTTGGGGTGGTCCTGTTGCTATAGCCTATACCGCCAAACATCCCCGGCGTATCAGCCATCTAATCCTCTATGGTACCTTTGCCCGTGGTGCCGCAATCACCACAGAGGAGGTTAAAGCCTCTTTAATCTCCCTGGTTCGTTCTCATTGGGGGATTTTTTCAAAGACACTCGCTGATCTTTGGGCAGCTGATGCCGATGCCACGGTTACTGAATCTTTAGCCAAGTTCCAGCGCGAGTCTACCACCCAGGAGATAGCTGTCAAACTAATAGACATCGCATATAAAACTGATGTAACACACCTCCTTCCCGGGCTCCGGGTTCCCGCACTGGTGCTTCATCGTCAGCAAGAGCGAGCTATGCCCTTCCGGTTAGGCAGAGAGCTGGCATCTTTAATTCCCAATGCCCGCTTTGTCTCACTGGAGGGACGAGACCACCTTCCCTGGCTGGGCGACTCAGATTCTGTGCTGCGCCCCATTGCCGAGTTCCTTGGTGACCCGGTCACCGTTGGTCAGGTAGTAGAGTCCAAGCAACCAGCGGCACCTGGCCTTACCGTGGTTGTGGATGACCCTGTGACACGCGAGGCACGGTCTTTCATCGGAACACTGAATTGGGTCATCCTATCGCGATATCGCGTTGTCGGTGACTATACCAGATATGAAGAGACCGTGCGTAATACGTTGAAGGATGTCCGACACAAGATTGCGGCTGGATTTGACCGCCCCAGCCGAAAGCGAGAAAACTACCTCGTCTGGGCTGCACCAGGCAGTGGCAAAACATATTTCGTCCAACAGGTGGCAGCTTCACTGCCAAAGACTATCCGTTACCAAGAGTGCAACCTCGCCAAATGTAGCCGCGAGGAATTCCTCGCGAGCCTTGGTCAGCTAGATGCTCAGAGTAAGCCATGCCTCTGTTTGATTGATGAAGTCGACGCCAAACCCGATGAAGCCTGGCCGTACGAGGTGCTCTTGCCATACCTGGACGCCAGCGCTGACAGAGGCGCACAGTTTATCTTCGTTTTGGCAGGCAGTTCTGGTTCCAGCCTCGTAGAAATGAAAAAACAGATTGCTTCGCGGCCCAAAGGCGCCGACCTCCTAACCCGTATTCCAGCCGGGAATGAGTATGAGATTCCGCCAATGAACCTTGGAGACCGGGTGCTTATCGTCCTCAGTCAGTTCAGGCAGGCCGGACGGGAGATAGGCAGAGAAGTCAAAGAGGTGGAGAAGCTCAGCCTGTATTATGTGGCGCTTAATTCTCGCTTAGCCAATGCTCGCCAACTGCGGGAGCTGGCTGTTCGTACCATCGAGTGTCTGCCAACCGGTGAAGATAGAATAAAGTACGACCACCTGTTCGGTGCTGGAGACCCGGAGAACAAGGCATTCTGGATGCAGTCACTCCCAGCGGCGGCAGAACTTGCCAACAGGTTCGTTACTCTGGAGGACTGATGGCGCCCCGCCAATGCCCAAACTGGTACGACGTAAAGAACCACATTAAACAATCTAGCGAGACGTTCAATCTGAAGTCAACGAAGCCAATCTTAAGTGTCGTCCATCCTATGAGAAGACTCAGGCCCACCAACTTTTGAATGCCAGCGGACTTTTTCCTCCACTTTTCAGGATGTTCTCCATGAAGTATAATATCAATAGAAGGACAAGGAGAGAGCGATGATAATAAACAAGCTTTTAACACGAAAAGGATGGCGTGTAGTGGCACACTCTTTGCTAACAGCGGCGGGGATTGGTCTTCTCTACTTATTGTCCAGAATGGTCATAGGGGATATCCAGCAGGAGGATACGTTGAGCTTGTGTATGTTGGGCGTGGGAATCACCTTTTCGCTATGGCTAGTGGCACTGGGAAGTATGCTGATAAAGGCTGAACTAACTGGCTGGAGATAATATCGTAGCTGGAATAATGACTCCTCTCGCTCTGGTAGCCTGCTATAATGTTGTTTCATTTCCTCACGTAGCTTGTGAACAATCAGTATCACATCTACAGACGAGCCAGCCTATTCTGGTCTCATGTAGCCGCAAAATGATACTATCCGAGTTGTTTGGTAGAAGAGAGGACAATATCCGTGCCTAATGTAGCTATTGTGACTGATAGTGTGGCTGACCTGCCCCCTCAGGTCGCTGAGGAGTTCGGGATTACCGTGGTTCCGCTTGTTGTCCGCTTTGGCACTGATCTCTACCGCGATAGTCTCGACCTGAGTCCTGACCAGTTCTATGAAAGGCTAAGGACCAGCAAGGCTTTGCCTGCGACATCTGTGCCGCCACCAGCGGCTTTTGCCGATGCCTACGATAAGCTTGCTGAAAAAACAAACGAGATTGTCGTTATCAGTGTATCTTCCAAATTCAGTGCCACCTATCAGGTGGCGTTACAAGCCGTAGGATTGATGAAGAAACGATGTCGTGTAGAGGTCCTGGACTCGCAATGGGCGGTTATGGCACAGGGTTTCATAGCAATGGCTGCTGCCAGAGCAGCCGAAGCCGGGGCGAGCCTGGATGAAGTGCTGGATATGGCCCGTCACACCATGCATCGGGTAGATATGCGTGCTGCCTTTGATACCCTTGAATACCTCGAACGCGGCGGGCGCATCGGCAAAGTGCAAGCCTTTCTCGGTTCATTACTCAAGGTAAACCCGATCATCAGTGTTAAGGATGGCGAGGCGTATCCCTGTGCTCGGGAACGCTCCCGAGCTAAGGCGATAGACTACCTATACAACTTTGCCGCAAACTTTGGCAACATTGAAGGGCTAGCTGTAGAGTATGCCACTGACTCAGACGAGGCCAATGGGTTGGTCCAGAGGCTGCACTCAAAGTATCCTCAAGTTCCTATTTACCTCTCGCGTACAAGCCCTGCTATCGGCACCCACACTGGGCCTGGGCTTATTGTTGTTGGCGTGCTTGGGGACAGACAATCTGCTACCTAGCAGCGATAGAAAATTACGGAGAATACAGCGGATTCAAACTTAACTAAAAATTCATTTCCCGGAGTCCAAGGATGCTGTGTTACCACGAATAGAGCATAGGGCATCTTTTAGAGTGAGGACATGCCACTAGGCATTCTAAGCATAATCATCGGGTATCTTTTAGGCTCCATTCCTACAGCCTACATCGTGTCTCGCATAAGGAAAGGCATAGATATTCGGGCCGTCGGTTCAGGTAACATGGGTGCTGCTAACGTTATGCGCGAAATTGGTACTCCTGAAGGCATTTTTGTCGGTCTCATTGATATCGCGAAGGGGGCGGGGGCTGTACTCATTGCCCAGACTTTAAACATTTCGGAACTGTGGGTCTTTGGAGCTGGTTTTGCGGCTCTAGTGGGACATAATTTCCCTGTGTTCGCAGGTTTCCGAGGTGGCCGAGGTACAGCCACCGTTATAGGTATCTTTCTCGTGCTAGCCCCTAAGGCAACGCTTGTTACGTTGGTAGTAGTAATTATTCCGTTCTTTATTACCCTTAAGTTTTCAGCGACTATACTCATAGGAATAGCACTGGTGGTCGTTGGATTTGCTCTGTTGCCTCTGTTTCTCTGGCTGTTTGAAGGCTCGCTGATGCTAGTACGCTATGTATTAGCTACCGGCATTTTTCTGCTGGTCCGCAATTTGTCCGGTGTTAAACAGATCCTGACTAAAGGCATAATAAACGACATAATCTACGATAGGCAACAGAAGAAAGTGAAATGATGAAATGGGATCGACTCTATTTTTCTTCCTACGCTCTACCCACCAGAATTGCTTAGGCTGACTTCCTTAATCTCGCGGCGACGGCTCGCACAGATAAAAATAGATTCCGACCCCGTAAGTACATACTTGGCTACCTTGCTCCTGTAAAGTATATTGAAAAGGAAATTGTAAAATCCGTAGCCCAGTGTTACCCATGTGGTCAGCCAGCACAGGGTATTGACTTTTTTTCGAAAAAGTGGTACTCTTATATAAGCTAACCTAATATATATTATTCCTGTAGTACGTAGGATTCACCTACGAGTGTAGCCAGATGATTGAGCCCGGCTCGAGTGGCGAAGAGGGTTGGTATGGGCGAGAGATCGTTGCTGAACGGGATGAGGTGTGGAGCTGTGCCATCGATTAGTTTCACCGATAACATTAACGTCCGTTATTTCGATCAAACATGGCTGAGGAAAACCATGGATATTGGGGCGGGCATGAGTGGGAATGTAAACTAAATTAGGAAGAGACCTGTTGCAGCAGGTCTCTTCTTTGTTTTTGGCAGTGGTCGGTCAACTACCACCCTATTTATCATATCACTCAGCCTTTCCCGCTGGCAAATAGTGGGAAGGCGTGGGGTAGTGGCTAACCGATGAGAGCGATTATCCCTGCCCACGGAGTCTCTCCTGAACAGGGGGGACGGTTCGGTCTTGGGCGAGGAGCGAAAAAATAAATACGAAAGGAGAAAAAAGTAAGTATAAAAAAGATAATCGCTATCTAACTTCGTACCAACTTTAGTTTACGCCTTGAAAGGCGAGGAGGTGTAATTGTGAATAAATTAGTATTCTTATTAATTGCTCTATTATTGGTATTTTCGTCCGTTGGGGTAGCCTGTGAAGGAGGAGGGGGCGGAGGAGGGTTGGAAACACTCACCCTAGAACAATGTGCCCAAGAGGTCCAAGAGAGCCATGAGTTCGAAGAGTATCTAGTCCCTGGCTACAATGAGACAATAGCTGCGGTTCCTGTTATATTCACCCCCTTGGAATTGCCTGCTGGTACCATTGTCAGCATTCTTAATACAACGGAGGGGGACTTTAGGGTGCTCAATTTCACGTACGGTGATACTGGGGTCCGACTTGGGCTGAAAATACGGCCAGGTGTTGAAGGTGAGGCTAACGTATATTATGGAAACATCACTGAGATGACAGTCACAGAGGTTTTTTCCGTTTCCAATGAAACGCAAAAGCTGGGCATCACAATACAATATCCACAACGTCCGGATTGTGATTGGGAGGAGGAGATTACACCGTTGACGGCCTATGTCGCCGCATATGGGGGGTATCTCACTGTCCTTCTGGCAACTGTAAAGGTTGCTGGTCAGGAAAAAACTGTTATGTTTTCATATCCGTCGAATCCACCACCATGGCCCGACTGGAAGGCTCCTCTCGGGGAGGTCTTTAACTGGCTTATCGCCAATGACCTTTATCCGAAACCACATCAGGATGTCGTGTTAGCTGAGACCCGGTTAGCTGCTGCGAACGCACTTGTTTGGGGAGCAGTCGTCGACGCAGGAGGAGCGGGTAGGAAAGCGCGTGACGATTTGAGGGGGGGATCAGTCAACTGGACAAAAGTAGCGTGCATTGCGGCCACGTTACTTGGCGATGTATGCGGGACAGCGGCAATGACTACAGCGGTGGGAGCTGCGAACGTCATGATATTGAGATGAGTGACGTGCTCGCAGTTTAGAGTTGGTAGTGCAGGGGAGAGATGCTGACCTGACAGGTTGGCCGTACACCGCAGAAAAAAATCGACGCTCTCATGTGCACTTATGACCTGGTGTGCGTGTCCACCACGTCAAAAAGTCAACCCCATCCTATGGGATGGGTCTAGGCGGGTTGTAGCAAGGGTACAGGTTTTTGGGTGTCGGATACGTTCCCTTGCGATGTGGCAGCATGGAGCAGCCCTGCCAGCCATTATTAGCAGCTCCTTGCATACATATAAGACCCAACAAGGGAGGTGAAGTTATGGCGACAACCATGCCGGAATTGCGCCAGCAACTCATAAATCAAGCAAGTCAGTTAATGAACTCTGGTGCCCAGGAGCTCGGGGTAACCCTACCGAGCGGGACCCTAATCCCGGGGATGGCTTATGCAGCCAGCTCATATGAGCAGGATGTTGTAGTGACGGGGGCCCCTCTAGCGGGCCTAGGGAACGTGACATTAGAGGACCTGGCTAAAGGAGCAGTGCTAGGCGTATTCTATCTCAGCGAGATCTCGGGAGTACCTGCCGACTTTTACAAGTTGAAGGTGATTCCGACATCACTAATACCATCATTACTACTACCAATGGTGACGACCCCGACTCCGGTTCCGGCTCCGGTTCCGCAAGAGATTGAGGCCAAAGCTTAATTCATTGATAAGAATGGAAAGATTGTCTTGGAGGTGCCCACCACTATGACCATATCTACGCCTGCAGCCGTTGGGCCGTCATATCAGTGGAATACTATCTGTTACAGTCATGACGGCGGGATTTGGGTTTGGGTCGACTTTCATGGCCATTGGCCCGACTTTGATCTGGACGTTAAGATTCCATTGTAGTGTAGTTGGCAGAAGGGCTCAATCTGAACTAATTCACGGTAGAGGTGCCGCTGGCGATAGCTAGCGCTTATATTCGCTGGCAGCATGGTGGATTCAATTCTCTTTTTACCTCCGCGGCTGACTCACCGCTAGCTGGATAGAGGTCAAGCTCATCATAGGTAAGTCCAAGCTCATCTTCGTTGGCCTGCCCTTCTCATAAGCCGGCGGAAGGGGGCTTATTCATAATGGGCACAGGAATGCCTAAAATAGGGGCAAATCTATTTTTCTTCTTACACTCTACCCACCGGGATTGCTTAGGCTGACTTCCTTAATTTCGCAGTGACGGGTCGCAGATAAAAATAGAGTTGACCCTATTGATAAGGCCTTGGGAGAAGCCAACAGGGGCTAGACAACGTAGGCAATAGATGCTAGTCTATTTATAGTATAGAACAGGAGGTGGTAGAATGACTTATAAAAGGTACGATATTCTGACGGTGGTGGTGTGGGTGGTTCTGGGTGCTGCGTTAATAATCCTGGGCCTTTTTCTAAGGAGGCCTGACTTCGGGGAAAGCGTTTGGTGGGTGGTAATGGGTGTAGGAATAGCGCTGGCGGTTGTAGGAATTGTCAGCATCTGCTTTAGCATGAGACAAGCTGTTGAGTTGCAGTGTCCTCATTGTAGTGGGAAAGTAGTACCACGGGTGAAATCAAGCACAAGCCACCTGTATCTTTCAAAAGGAGAGGAAAAGGCGGTGGGTTCTGCTGAGGGAGAGACAAAAAGTCCGTAGGATTGAGAGGCACAGAAGTCGAAGACTTGCTCATGTCCTCAGGAGCAGCAGTTACTTTCCAGGTGGAATTAGAAAAAATTAGTAAAAAGACGTTAACAACGACAAGAAAGTAATTTGTGCGGGCAAGTCAATAGGCAGAGATAGGTTGTTTGTCAGTGATGATTCTTTTGTTGGCAGATAACTGCTGGCGAATATGTTTGGCGATAGTAAACATAGCTTGATGAGTAAGTCCATCGTAGGATTTTAGTTTTTTTGATATTCTTGTGGAAATTCTGGCGTCAATTTCTTCGGGCGTCAATTCACAGGGGTCAAGGTTTTGAGAAGCTGCGACAAAGCCCCATAAGCTCAGAAAGGAAGGTATATGGGCTTGGTAGGGGTGGGCTATCGGGAAAACATTTCTTAAAGTATTGGCAATAGCGGTGAAATTATCTAAGTTCCTCCATTCAGCAGGTTCAGCCTGCACTGACATAATGCCAGCGGGGCCTAGTCTTTGTTTAACTATTTGGTAGAATTCCTGAGTGTATAGCAAGTGCGCTGGCCCTTGCTCCAAAGGGTCAGCGAGATCAATGATGATGACATCGAATTTGTCGCTACTTTCTTCCAGGTATTTCCTGGCGTCGGCGAAATGAAGCTCTGCCCTAGGGTCATCGAAGGCATTTTGATGCCAGGCGGGCAAGAAGCGACGACAAAGTTTCACCACCTCTTCATCAATATCCACCATGACAGCCGTTTTTACCGTCTTATGTGCCAGGACTTCCCTTAAGGTGGCACCCTCACCTCCCCCAGCAATGAAAACTCTCTCTGGGTGGGGATGGGTAAGCATGGCCGGGTGTACTAGAGCCTCGTGATAGATAAATTCATCCGTCTCGCTGGATTGAATCTTGCCATCGAGGACGAGACAAACTCCGAAGCTGCCCGTATTGATAATATCTACGGACTGAAACTTACTTCGTCCTGAATATACCCTCTCCTTAATGCTATGCAGCACAGTAAGGTCAGGACTTACATAATCAGAGAAGCATCTATGTTTATCAGGGTCGCTATCTTTCATTTTACACACCCAACTTGGCTATCCTCTATAATCCCCCGCCGAAGCTCAATCACAGAGTGGCTTTGAGCCCCCAGCCTCTCTATTATCAACTTAGCCGCTTTTTCCGGGTCTACATTGTTCCCACAGGTGAAAACGTCTACGGCAGCGTACTTGTGTTCCGGCCAGGTATGAATAGCGATATGCGATTCAGCGATATTGACCACTCCACTCACTCCGTAAGGGGAGAAGTGATAAAAGGATTCGCCCACTACGGTAGCACCACATTGAATGGCAGCTTCGTTAAGACACTCTTTGAGAAAATCTAAATCATCTAGCACCTCCTCATTGCAGATTTTCAGTTCTAGTAGCAGATGTCTTCCAAGCGCATACAAATCACCTTCCCTCCTTTAAAATTTAAGTTTGTTATGTTGCTTCAAAGGCAACAGCGCAAATTTTATATAATGTCAATCCTTTTAGCAATACTCCAGGAGTTTTTGCTAAAATAAACGGAGACAAGAACTATGTCGGCAAGTGAACAATTAGTTACTGTACGCACTGCCAATTACATGGAGGCGCAAATAATCAAGGGACGGCTGGAGAGCGAAGGTATACCAGTTCTTCTAAGCTATGAGAGCGCCGGTTTGATTTACGGGCTTACAGTTGACGGGTTAGGTGAGGTGAAAATAATGGTGCCCAAGCATCTGGCAGAGGAAGCCAAGGAAATCTTAGGAGTTGTGTAACCCCTATGACCTCAAGATTAGAACGCATAACTGAACAGCGGCTGGATAGCCTGAGCAGAATCCGAGCTCGCGGCATAGACCCTTATCCTCATTCCTATCATCCTAGCCATACTATTCGAGAGGCGATAACTCTTTTCGAGCAGCAAGGAGCGAGTTCTCAGGACATATCACTGGCTGGCCGGATTATGTCCAAGCGTTCTATAGGTAAGATGTCCTTTCTGGATATTCGCGATAGCTCAGGGAAGATACAGCTTTCTTTGCGCTACGACCTCCTAGGCCGGGAGAAGTACGAATTTCTTCAGGATATTGATATTGGCGACATTATCGGGGCAAGGGGGAAGCTCTTCCGGACAAAAGCCGGGGAGCTCACTCTGGAGGTATCCGATTTCGCCATGCTCTGTAAATCCCTTCGCCCGCTGCCTGAGAAGTGGCATGGGTTAGCTGACGTAGAAAAACGCTATCGGCAGAGGTATCTCGACCTCATTTCCAACGAAGAGAGTAAGAGCATCTTTATTTTGCGCAGCAAGATTATTGCTGCCATAAGAAATTTTCTCGATAAGCAGGGGTTTGTGGAGGTAGAAACTCCTGTTCTTCAGCCCCATGCCGGCGGAGCACTAGCACGCCCCTTCGTTACCCATCATCATGCCCTTGATGAAGACCTCTATCTGCGAATTGCCCTGGAGCTCCACCTCAAGAGACTGGTGGTAGGCGGCTTTGACAAAATTTACGAGATGGGGCGTGCCTTTCGCAATGAAGGCATTTCCGTTAAACATAACCCCGAATTCACCTTGCTGGAGTGCTATCAAGCTTACAGTGATTACAACGATATGATGAGATTGGTTGAGGGGATGTACTCTCATGTAGCTCAAGAGATTCTTGGTAATACTACGATTACTTACAACGGCAACGCCATTGACTTTAGTCTTCCCTGGCAAAAACTTTACCTTCGTGAGGCAATAAAAAATCATTGCGGCATTGATTTTGAAGACTATCCTGATGCTGCTTCACTGAGGACGCGGATGGCAAAGTTGAACATGCATGTTGATCCAACTAAAGGGAAGGGCAGGCTGGTAGAAGAATTGATTTCCACTTTTGTCGAGCCCAACCTTGTTCAGCCAACTTTTCTTCTGGATTACCCTGTGGAAATGTCACCTCTGGCTAAGAGGAAGCGGGGTGATGACCAGCTGGTAGAGAGATTTGAGGGCTTTGTGGCAGGCATGGAGATTGCCAATGCCTTCACCGAGCTTAATGACCCCCTGGAGCAAAGGGAAAGGTTTCGCCAGCAGCTCAAAGAACGGATTGCCGATGAGGAAGTGGAAATCGCCGATGAAGATTTTCTGCAGGCCTTGGAGTATGGGATGCCACCTACTGGTGGCTTGGGGATAGGCATTGACCGCTTGGTGATGCTACTTACAAATCAGCAATCTATTCGGGAAGTGATACTTTTCCCCCAGCTGAAGACGAAAGAGTAAAAATACAAAATGCAAGGCAAAGTATGATAAATCCTAAGCACGAAATTTGAAATCCTGAAATGGGAAGAATTCAGAAGTCAGTAGCCAGTAGGGAGGGGGTGGCTTCTGATTGCTGAATCCTGAATTCTGACTACTGACTACTGACTACTGACTACTTTGGAGCTTGAAGATGCTTGATATTAAGCTGATTCGTGAAAACCCTGAGCTTGTTCGCCAGGCTTTGGAGAAAAGAGGCGATAGTTTTGCTCTCGATAGCATCCTTGAGATTGACGGCCGTTATCGCAGCTTGCTTCGTCAGACCGAGGAACTCCGTGCCCAACATAACGAGGCCAGCAAACAGCTGAGCAAAAGCAAAGAAAAACCGCCTCAGTTCATCGCCCAGATGCGTCAATTGGGAGAGCAGATATCTTCCTTGCAGCAACAGACCAAAGAAGCTAAGACTAACCTTGATTCCTTGCTACTGGAGTTACCTAACATCCCCCATCCCAGTGTGCCTTTGGGGGTGGGCGTAGCTGATAATGTGATAGTGCGGACCTGGGGTAAACCACGGGACTTTTCCTTTAAACCTTTGCCTCACTGGGAGTTGGGCGAAAATTTGGGCATAATAGATTTTCAGCGGGGAGTGAAACTCTCAGGAACCAGGTTTTATGTTCTCAAAGGGCTGGGGGCACGCCTTCAACGAGCACTTATCTCATTTATGCTCGATGTCCATGTAAACGAGCATGGCTATAAAGAAATCTATCCTCCTTTTATGGTGAAGCGAGAGTGTATGGTCGGCTCAGGAAATTTACCCAAGTTCGGCGATAATTTATATCATGACGAAGAAGACGATTTTTGGTTTATACCCACGGCGGAGGTACCGTTAACTAACCTGCACCGTGATGAAATATTAAGTGCCGATAACTTGCCCCTTCATTATGTTGCCTACACTCCTTGCTTTCGCCGAGAGAAGATGTCTGCTGGCAAAGATATCAGGGGCATCAAGCGGGGGCACCAGTTTGATAAGGTGGAGCTCTACAAGGTTACCAACCCTGAGAGTTCTGACGAAGAGCTGGAGAAACTGGTTGCCGATGCCGAGGACATATGTCGGAAGCTGGACATACCCTATCGGGTGGTGCAATTATGTACTGGAGACCTCGGCTTTGCCGCCTGCAAAACATATGATATTGAAATGTGGGCTCCTGGCTGTGCTGAATGGCTCGAGGTCAGTTCCTGCAGCAATTGTGTTGATTTTCAGGCGAGGCGAGCCAATATCCGCTATCGCCCTGAGCCTGGTGCCAAATCAGAGTTTGTTCACACGCTCAATGGCTCAGGACTGGCTCTACCACGAGTCCTTATTGCTGTGCTGGAAAACTATCAGCAAGCTGATGGTACAGTATTAATCCCTGAAGTATTAGAGCCTTACTTGAGAGTGCGGTAAGCGTGGCAAGGAGTGGATTGTGGGCGATACCAGCTGGAAGTTTAAGAATCAGAGAGGCTTTTCAAGTATTCTGCCCGGCGGGTCAGGGCAGCCAGAGCTTTCACGGCATTATTGGGCATGGCGAAGGCAGGAATTCCCAGATTGGTTGTCTTACCCATGCCTTCACGCTGGTCAATAGAGTTGCCGGGAACAACAATTATCGGTTTCTTCGTCCCGTCACGGATGCCCTGAAGGCGTGACAGAAACCAGTCATCGTTGATACGGGCATAGCAAATCATCAGGCAGGAGTCCACCGCCTCAGCCATTATCTCGAGACAGGTGGCATAAATAAGAGGTGCTTCCTTAGAGGGAACCCAGACTAGGTCTACAGGATTTGCGAGGCTGGGAGATGGCGGTATCTTGTCCTTGAGAAACTCTTGGAGTTTCTGCTGAGCATCACTAGGCAGGGGTGAAATATGAAGTCCTGCTCGGGCACAGGCATCAGAGCTGGCTACAGCGCCACCGCCAGCCTCTATAAGCAACCCCACTTCGTTGCCATTCGGCAAATAAGGGCAACTAAAGACGACAGCCAGGTCCATGAGCTCTTCCAGGCTCTGGGCACTGATTATGCCTTTTTGCCGGCTGATTGCCTCGAACAGCGCATAATTGCCGGCTATGGAGCCGGTATGTGAGGCAGCTGCTCTGGCGCCGAGGTTAGAACTGCCGCCTTTCCAAACTATAATCGGTTTTTTCGGCGATATATTCCCAGCGAGCTTGAAGAAATGGCTGGCTTTCTTTATACCCTCAATGTAAAAAGCGATGACTCTGGTCTCAGTATCATTACCGAAGTACTCTAAGAAGTCCTCGATGCTGAGGTCACTCTGGTTACCGATGCTTATAATACCGCTGAAACGAAGACCCCGCTCGCTGCCAAGACGCGACACATTCTCACACACCCAACCGCTCTGCCCCACGAAGCCTAGGCCGCCTGGCTCCATGGGCAATCTGGTATGAGGTGTAATAGTATTGATATTGGAGCGAGGCGACACTATTCCCATGCAGTTAGGACCAACTACCCTGACACCACCGGCACGGGCGGCTTCCAGCACCTGCTGCTCCAGGACCTTGCCCTCAGACCCCAGCTCGCTAAAACCAACGCTGTGGACAATAGCAAACCTGACTCCCTTTTTAGCACACTCAGCCATTACCTGAGGCACGCCCGGGGCAGGAATTGCCATCACTGCCAGGTCTACGTCGTCGGGAATGTCAAGAACGCTGGGATAAGCCTTGAGTGACATGATTTCAGATTCTTTGCGGTTTATGGGGTAGATTATTCCCTTATAACCGTCTTTAAGCAGACCGGCAACAAACATTGCTCCCGACTTTGATTCGTCCTGTGAGGCACCAATTATGGCTATGGAACGAGGCTGAAACAGGTATTTTAAATCAGCGGTAGCAGTTGTAGATGTCACGCTTTAATACAGTCTAGTTTTTCTGAAAGTTCCATATATTTTAAGGTATTTTATCAGTTTGTCAAATACAATTTACTCGTTCAGTACCTTAGTGATGTATTTTTATCACTGAGAGGAGCCTTTCCCCTTCGTCGTTGCGAGGAGCATAGCGGTTGCGAGGCGAAGCCGAAGCAAACTCAATGAGATTCCTCGCTTACACTCGGAACAGGCTCCGCAATCCCCACAGATTGCCACGCCCCGACAAGTCGGGGCTCGCAATGACATGGAAGGCTATTATCCAATATTGCAAACATATTATAAAGTGTCACTAATCTATCTGAACTAGAGCATACAATTTGGCTGCTGTCGCAAGATTTTAGGTTCTAGCTATGAACAAGGCTGAGGCCAGCGGTAGGGTTACCGGCATAAAGTAACTAGCCAGTAAACGGAGGGCCCTGCTCAATGGCGTTTTCGATGAGTTCGATGCGCTTGGCCTTGCCTTTGTCATCAAGTTCTATGGCTACGACGTCTATGCGCCATAGAGGGGGGAGGTTTTGATGAGTATTAGTATAGGTCAGGGCTGAGGCGATAAGTTTCTCTTTCTTGGCCTGTGTTATTGACTCCTCAGGAGTGCCGAAGTCCAAATTGCTCTTGGTACGGACCTCGACAAACACCAGATGGTCCTTGTGCTGGGCAATGATATCAATCTCTCCATGATGGCAGCGAAAACCTGTCTCGCGAATGCGGTAGCCACGCTTTTTGAGGAATTTCTGGGCTGCTTTCTCCCCCAGCTTACCAACTTCTTGGCGGTTCATCACCTGATCCTTCACGGAGTTTACTTTGAGTGAACTAGAGATACTAGCGTTGCTTTACTGCTTGTGATAGGCTTCGTAATATCGCTTTTCAGCTTTAATCATCTCTTTGCGAAGCTTATCAAGCTTTTGTTCTGCGTCCGTAATCTCCTTATAGGAAGCGGCGTCAAAGATACGCTTCGGGGACGGAATCGGTTTACCGATTTCGAGATGACCAACTGATGAAAATTGAAGAAGCAATTCCTTATACTTCTCGTGTCCTTCGAGATATCTTACGACTAGCTTTCTGTATTCTTCTAGCTCTTTCCTGTCCATGCTACCTCCTTACCCAAATTATACTACTTGCTAGCTCAGTGAAGTTTGAAAATAGCTTGAGGCTTTATGGGTCAATAGCATGGTTGTGATTTTCCGCACTGAGGGCAGTAGCTCCTTATACGCGTTTAGTTGCTTTGATAGGTTGTATGCTCAAGTCCACAATATTGGTGTCCACAATATTAGTGTAACCAGCATGCTCGAGCATATCTTTGTACTCTTGGAAGTTGTAAGCTCCCCCCGCGGAGATAGCATAGTACCACAGCCCGTGCTCTATTGGATCAAGGTATTCGCCTCGAACTGCATTGACGACTAGTATTCCCTCATCAACTAGAGCATCATACGCCTTGCGGAAGATGCGGATGTTCTGCTGCGGGTTGAAGAAATGCGTGATGTCTCCCAAGAATGCGACATCATACTGGTTGCGGCCGTAGGCTGCGCGCCTCAAGTCACCCGAATGGGATGTCACTTGGTTGTCAACTCCCAGGTCAGCGGCGACCTTGCGTGCCACCTGCAGAATGCGTTCCCAATCGAGCAAAGTAACCCGTACGCCTGGATTAGCTAGGGCGAGGGCCAGTGACTTAGGTGCAGGACCGCACGCCAAGTCTAGGACCCGTAACCCATCGTGCCCATGAATACCCAAGGCGTGCCACATAATGTCGCAATCCTTCAGATATGTTTCGGGGGCAGCCCAGCTACGAGAATAGCCGCCAATCCAAATATCGATTGCCTCCGTCGTTGTGGCCCTAAAACCGATAGGGCGCTTTCCTGTCCGGATTGCCTCTGCCAAACGACCATTACCTTCCCAACAAAAATCCGCCAGAAGGTATCTACCCCTGTAGGTAGGCTTGTCCGGCAACAGGTAGTACTCGGCCTCGGGAACTAGCCGATACTGATCGCCTTCCTTGGCTAGTAGTTTCAATGTGCAAAGATCGTCCAGCAACATACGCGTGCCAAGAGGGTCCCAATGTTCTATTGCAGAGAGTTGATCGACGGAATCTTCACCTGCCGCCACTTTAGCCCAAACCTCCAATTCCAAAGCCGCGCGTAAGATCGCAACTTCGCACATGCGTGCATCTAGTTGGCGTAAGATTTCGGGTGCTGGCATAGCAGCCGAACGATTCGTTTCCGTGTCCATTCGTTCTCCAGTCAAAACCCATGCAGGACTGTGTGGTAACTATATGTCCCTATCAAAACCCTGTCAATACCTTTTTACCACACCTGAGGTAAGCTAACAGATTCTCCATTGTGCATAAGCCTGCATTACCTCTGGGTGCCCTGCCAGCCGATAAAAAGCCCTATTAAAAGTTACTTTCTGTATTTCTTTTCTGTTGCTGCTGCGCGAGCCACTGGCATCTCTAATACAGGCACGGCCCACGTGGTTGCCCCAGCAAGTGCCACCGGGTATTGGCTAGCAGCTATGGCCTCGTTGCTTTCGTACTCTCCGACCTGGACAACTACCATCATGTTTGGCGGAACGCCTTGAAATGGAATTCCTTGACAGATATATTGGGCCAGTACCTTGGTCCCTGGCGTTTTCGCCGCCTTATCGCCAGCCTGTGCTACTTCCGCCGCTTTGGAGACATCAAACATTGAAAACCCGAGAAACTTCATTTTACTCCTCCTTTCTTAATTTTATTGCTGTAAAGGCAGGGCACCCGGAAGCATGTATGTTTTTATCTCATTCGGACAATATGACTTGGGCACTTGAAGTTAGGCTTGTAGAGAATCTCGACTCCCCGATAAGTCGTGTTTAGGCATCTTCGATTCTCTTACTTTTCCTTCTTGGTGTCTAATCTCAATAGAGCCACTTCCGTACAAGCCACGACTATAAACCAGAAGATGGCAATGAGGAACCAATAAATGGGTTTGAAACCGCAAAATGATACATCCATAGCCCCAGTAATAATGCCGACAATCAGCGTGGCCAATCCCAGACAGCGGGAACAAAATGCAGCATTGACCACGAATTGCCTCCCCTGTTTATCTGATATATCTTGCATAATTACACCTCCTTTGTTCTTTCTAGCAGCGTCGCATTATAAGAAGTATTGCCTGGGGTTATCCCTTAACGCTGACCTCGTAGTGTTCCATAGTAGGTGGTTCAGAAAGAAGTGGCATTTCTTTGGCGACCTGCTCTCGGTAGAACCCACTTGACTCACCCGCCGTCATGTCATCCTCCGTATTCCAAAGGACGATGGACATGCCCTTGCCTGTTTTGCGGTTCATTAGGTAGATCAAACCTTTGAAGCCCTTCTGCTTCTTTGCGGCGGGCAGGATAGAATCCCGCATGATTTTTATTGTCTGGTCGACCTTGGCCGGCTGAGCTGTGGCAAACGTCACTCTCGCGTACATAGTTCACCTCCTTCAGATTCCATTATATCATTAGCTAACCGCCAATGGAAGACATGTGTGAGTGGGGGATTTTCCCACGAGAAATCGTTGTCGTTTTTGACAGTTGATTATACCGCTTGCTAGCTCAGTGAAGTTTAAGGATAGCTTGAGGCTTTGTTGGAAGATTGATCAACTTTTGAGAAGAGATTTGGCTTTCGTCACAAGCATAACGAAACGCTAGTTTGTGTTTAGTGGATACTCAGCATATGCTTTTTCGTGACCTTTGTTTTCAATAGCTTCGTACTGTAACCACAAAATCTAAGCCGCACTGCTTAGCATATTCCTCGATTGCATCTACAATCTGCTCAGGTGGTACCTGCAAATCCGTCTCTGTTGATTGCCCTATATGCAACTCATCACACCAGAAGACTGACTCACCTTCAGGCAAGCGGCTGAGAACATCTTTAATGGCATCTGCACCCACCACCTGAATTTTCACCCACCCGGTTTCAGAGATAAAGTCACCTTTAGAAGTTATTTCTTCTATCGTCTTAATACGATTGGTACCTGTAATCAAAGTAAAGTGCCATTGTCCTTCTTCCTCCCATGAGTACAGCTCATATCCTTTAAATGAGTGGGGTAGCTTTTCTACAGATGTAATTGATAGCCTGTTGATTAGCTTGCCAGCCTGCTCCAGAGATTTCAATATTTCAGGACTGTTGCGAGGATCCTCACCACCATAGAAGCAGGAAGATGGATAGCCTAGTTGGAGCGTTATGACTGTAGGGCCTTGGGAGCTGTACGGCTTCCAGATAGTAACACCATCAAATGAAATGGAAGAAATCGGAGTCCAGAAAGCCCCCCAATAAATAGATTGCTTATCAACGTAAACCATAAACGACCTGCCTTCAACGGGTACTTCAAGTTCACAAATACGTTCAAAAGCTTCGTCAGTAAGTTTTATCTCATGTGTTTGAGCGTTATAGGTGATGACATCTTTAATTGAGATGATAGGCTGGTCGGTCAGGTTGACGTGGCTTAAAGCCTCCATCTGGGCGGGAGGAATATCTTGTTTGGTCAAGTAGATGGCAAACCCTTTGTCATTTGATGGGGTCACCATACCTTCCGAGGTGGCACAAATGCTTGACACGAGAATGCTTAACACAAGTATGATGCCAATTATGATAGCCGTAATCGGTTTCACAGGAATATAGCAGGTTAACTTACTCATTTGCTCCTTGCAATGGATTGCTCGTTACGAGGCATCTTCTTTAAATTGATTTTCCAAATCCGCCGACTGAATCATCAACCAGCCAAAACATAAATCTTACAGCTAATTATACCACTTGCTAGCTCAGTGAAGTTTGAGGTAGCTTGAGGCCTTATCAGCCAATAGTGAACTGGAGACACTAGCGTTGCTTACTACCTGTGATAGGCTTCGTAATATCGCTTTTCAGCTTTAATCATCTCTTTGCGAAGCTTATCAAGTTTTCGTTCTAGGTCCGTAATCTCCTTATAGGCAGCGGCGTCAAACATACGCTTTGGGGACGGAATCGGTTTACCGATTTCGAGCTGACCGACTGATGAAAATTGAAGAAGCAATTCCTCATACTTCTCGTGTCCTTCGAGGTATCTTACGACTAGCTTTCTGTATTCTTCTAGCTCTTTCCTGTCCATGCTACCTCCTTACCCCAATTATACTATTTGCTAGCTACATGAAGCTCGAGGAACTCTGCCTTTATTACCTTTTCCCCGCTACCGGCACACGTGAGAGGCAATGGTACTGGTCTAGCACGTGCGGCTTGGGGTGTAGGCATGGTTTATTGTAGAAGACATGCGGTCCAGTACTTGACTCAACCGTAGTTATATTAGCGAACTTGCATCCTACGCAATTCAACCTTACGAACTCCATATACTGCTCTTTCTCCTCATCTTCACGGCATTGGGGGCACCTAGAGGCGTGATACTTTATATTATGTTTGGAGCAATATCTCTCTCTAGAACTTGGCATTTATATTAAGTCCCTAACATTATCCAAATTGCATCTTAGCCTTTACCCTGTCATTTCGCCTTTGTATTCTTCTCTCAATCACACTGGCTAGGCTATTTATCAGCCAAAACATAAATCTTACAGCTAATTATACCACTTGCTAGCTCAGTGAAGTTTGAGGATAGCTTACTGAGAAAATCCAGTCAGGCTTGAAACCCGTCGTTATTTTCACCAGTCATCCGAAGGTAAGCTAACAGATTCTCCATTGCGCATAAGACTGCATTACCTCTGGGTGCCCTGCCAGCCGATAAAAAGCCCTATCAAAAGTTACTTTCTGTATTTCTTTTCTGTTGCTGCTGCGCGACCCACTGACCCCTCCAATACAGGCACGGCCCAAA
>JBAVCL010000014.1:0-59677 GCA_049586675.1 Dehalococcoidia bacterium | reverse complement strand
CTGCAGTATCATCGAATTTTACTCCGGCAGAGTTCGAGGCTATGGTATCTCAAGCCAAGGAGTATATCTATGCTGGTGATGTGATTCAGACTGTCTTGTCGCAACGGTTGGCAAGACGTACTACTGCCAATCCCTTTGCTATATATCGGGCGTTGCGTTCTATTAACCCTTCTCCCTACATGTACTATCTCCATTTAGGTGATTTCTATATCGCCGGAGCCTCCCCCGAGCTTCTGGTGCGAGTTGAGGATGGCACAGTATCCACTCATCCTATCGCCGGCACTCGCCGCCGTGGTAAGGATACTACCGAGGACCTGGCCCTGGAAGAGGAACTGAAGAACGATGAAAAGGAGCGTGCCGAGCATATCATGCTCATTGACCTGGGGCGCAACGACATCGGCAGAGTCAGCGAGCCAGGCACAGTCGAGGTAACTCAGCTTATGGATGTGGAACGCTACTCACATGTTATGCATCTGGTATCACATGTTCAGGGTAAGCTCAGAGCCGGACTTTCCCAGTTTGATGCTCTCCGCTCCTGCTTTCCCGCCGGTACTGTTTCCGGCGCTCCCAAAATTCGGGCTATGGAGATAATTGCTGAACTGGAAGGAGAAAAAAGGGGACCTTATGCTGGTGCCGTGGGCTATTTTGACTTCTCGGGCAATCTGGACACTGCTATTACCATACGCACCTTTGTTATCAAAAATGACATCGCCTATATCCAGGCGGGCGCCGGCATCGTTGCCGATAGCGTCCCTGAGCGGGAATACCAGGAAAGTTTGAACAAAGCTCAGGCATTGCTTGCGGCTATTGACCAGGCGGAGGCTGACCAGTATGCTTTTACGCGTTCGGTTTCGCCCTGAATAATTAAGCGTGAAGTGAGGAAGGACTTGTTGAAGAATTTTCTGAAGCAAGGAGCATAACAATGATTAAAGAAGCCATTGAAACTGTGGTCAACGGTCGCTCGCTGACTTTTGAGCAAGCGGCATCTGTAATGGAGGAGATAATGATTGGCGAAGCCACGCCAGCCCAGGTTGCCTCTTTTGTCACCGCCCTGCGCATTAAAGGAGAGACGGTGGACGAGATTGCTGGCTTAGCCACCATCATGCAGGCTAAGGCAACACCGGTTGAGGTCACTTCGCCAGTGGTTGACACTTGCGGGACAGGGGGAGATGGCTCTTCCAGCTTTAATATCTCCACAACCGCCGCTTTCATTGTCGCCGGCGCCGGACTCAAGGTCGCCAAGCATGGTAACCGGGCAATGTCCAGCCACTGCGGCAGCGCCGATGTCTTGGAGGCACTAGGGGTGAAGATTGATCTCGGGGCTGAGGATGTCGCCCAATGTCTGGAGACAGTGGGCATCGGTTTTATGTTTGCTCCCATCTTCCACCCCGCGATGAAATATGCCGCTACCCCCCGACGCGAAATCGGAATTCGTACTGTGTTTAATATTCTCGGCCCCCTTACTAATCCCGCCAAAGCCAAGTTTCAGGTCATCGGTGTTCCCTCCAAGGAACTGGGAGAGAAGGTTGCCTCTGTTCTCCACCGCCTGGGCACAGAGCATTCTCTGGTGGTACATGGCACAGATGGCATGGATGAAATTTCCATCGGTGGCAAATCTCTGGTGTGGGATGTCAATCAACATAGGGTATCGCCACCTTACGAAGTTTTCCCCGAGGATTTGGGGTTTATGAAGGCCAGCGTGACCCAAATTAGGGGAGGAACAGCCAGGCAAAATGCCCGGATACTGCGCGGCATATTAAGCGGAGAAGTAGGAGTCAGGCGGAACATAGTTATCATGAATGCTGCTGCTGCACTGGTGGCTGGCAACCAGGCATCAGATCTCAAGGAAGGTGTTTGTATTGCTGAAGAGACAATCGATAGCGGACAAGCTCTGGCTAAACTCGACGAACTAATAAAGCTCAGCCAGAGTCTGAATAAAGAGTAGACAGGAGTCAGTGTTTAGCTGATTGCTGAAATCTAGGGAAAAAGAAATGTTGGATAAAATTATCGCCCAAAAAAGGGAAGAGGTTGAGAAAAGAAAGAAGGTAGCGCCCTCGACTTATTTGCAAGAGCGTATTGCTCACCAGAAGCCTGTGGTTGACCTCGCTCTAGCTCTCAAGGGCGACCACATCCGACTGATTGCCGAGGTGAAACAGGCCTCCCCATCACAGGGGATGCTAAGCCCCAACCTCAACCCCACCGAATTAGCCCAGGCCTATGCTGAAGGTGGTGCTGCTGCTATTTCCGTGCTCACTGAGGCCAATTATTTTATGGGCAGCATTGAACACCTGGAAGCAATCAAAGAAGTGGTTGGGCTTCCCTTGCTGAGAAAGGATTTCATCTTCGACCTTTATCAGGTATATGAGTCTCGGGCCTATGGCGCTGATGCTTTATTGTTAATCGCAGCCATTCTAAGCCCGGGACAGCTTAAGGAACTCGTCTCGCTGAGTCGCAGCCTTGGTTTAAGGTGCGTGGTTGAAGTGCACAATAAAGGTGAGGTGGAAAGAGCAATTCTCAGCGAAGCGGAAATCATCGGAATTAATAATCGAGACCTCAATACTTTTGTCGTTGATATCAATACCACCCGCCGTTTACGACCGCTTGTCCCCAAAGAGAAAATCGTAGTTAGCGAGAGTGGCATAAAAAGCAAAAGAGACATTGAAAAGCTCGGGAAATGGAGAGTTGATGCTGTACTTGTTGGCGAGGCTCTGGTTACCGCCGGTGATGTCCAGGCTAAGATGAAGGAATTGCTAAGATGAAGAAATTTTCATCATCTACCCGTATCAAGATTTGCGGGATTAGGGATAAAGCCCATGCTCTAGCAGCGGTTGAGGCTGGTGCTGATTTTATCGGGTTAGTCTTCGCTCCCAGTCAACGACAGGTGAGTCCTGCCAAGGCCCGTGAGATAGCCAGTGCCGTCAAGAAAAGCAGCGATGCCACAAAAGTGGTCGGCGTCTTTGTCAATGCACCCAGTTCCCAGGTAAATGAGCTCGCCGATTTCTGTGCTTTAGATTGGGTCCAGCTAAGTGGCGATGAATCCTGGGAGTATTGCCACGAGGTTATTAAACCAGTTATCAAGGCAATTCGAATAGACCAGCAATCCCCCGAGGAGCTCTACACTGAGTTATCCGCGGGAAGCAAATTACTTCCCGCACAAGGGTTTATCACCCTTCTGGACTCCCGGGTTGAAGGCAAATATGGCGGAACAGGAGAAAGCTTCAACTGGGATTTAGCTCAAGAGATGACTGAGAGGTTTACAGTCATTATTGCCGGTGGACTCAACCCGAAGAATGTAGCCAGGTTAATCGAGAGAGTGGCACCTTGGGGAGTGGATGTCTCCTCGGGAGTAGAGACAAAAGGAGTCAAGGATATAGCTAAAATAAAAGCATTCATTGAAGCAGTAAGGAAAGCCGATGAGAAAAGATAAGCAGCTACCTGATGCCCGTGGCTATTTCGGGCAGTTCGGCGGTAAGTTTGTGCCTGAAACTCTTATGCCGGCTTTAGACGAACTGGAAACAGCTTACGAAAAGGCCAAGAGTGATCCACACTTCTGGGCTGAATTCGATTCCCTGTCCCATGACTATTCAGGAAGGCCAACACCACTTTATTTCGCTGAAAGGCTCACCAGGCGTTGTGGGGGGGCGCAAATCTTCCTCAAAAGGGAGGACCTCCTTCATACTGGGGCCCATAAGATAAACAATGCTCTGGGGCAAGGTCTCCTCGCCAAGAGGATGAAAAAGCGAAGGATTATCGCTGAGACAGGCGCCGGACAGCATGGGGTAGCTGCTGCCACTATATGTGCCAAGTTAGGACTGGATTGTGTTGTCTATATGGGTGAAGAAGATGCGCAGCGTCAAGCCCTCAACGTCTTCCGTATGAAGCTGCTTGGTGCCGAGTTGCGCTCCGTTTCCTCAGGTACCAGAACACTGAAAGATGCCATCAATGAGGCAATTAGAGACTGGGTAACCAATGTAAGAGATACTTACTACCTTCTTGGCTCGGTGGTAGGTCCTCACCCCTACCCAATGATGGTGCGTGATTTTCAATCAATCATAGGCAAAGAAGCCAGAGAACAGATTTTAGCTAAGTGCGGTCGCTTGCCCGACTATATCATCGCCTGTGTGGGCGGAGGTAGCAACTCCATCGGTATTTTCCACCCCTTTGTGAGCGATAAAAACGTCAAGTTTATTGGGGTAGAAGCAGCCGGCAAGGGAATCAGGACAGGGAAACACGCTGCCACTCTGGCTGCCGGTACGGTAGGGGTTTTGCATGGGGCGAAATCTTATGTCCTTCAGGATGATGCCGGACAGATTCTCGGAACTCACAGCATTGCCGCCGGCCTGGATTACCCTGGAGTAGGACCTGAGCATAGTTACTACAAGAGTATTGGACGCGCCACCTATGTGGCAGTAAATGATAAGGAGGCGCTGAAAGCCTTCCAACTTCTCTGTCAGACCGAAGGTATTATCCCAGCACTCGAACCAGCCCACGCTATATCCTACGCGGCCAAAATGGCAAGCTCTCTGGATAAGGAGCAAATTATTGTAGTCAACCTGAGTGGGCATGGCGATAAGGATATGGATATTGTGGTCAAAGCACTGGGGGTGAAGCTTTGAGCCGTATCTCTTCAGTTTTTGTCCAGGCAAATCATACTGCTCTCATTCCCTACATCACAGTAGGTTATCCCGCTGTTGAAACAACCTTGAAGGTAGTGCCTCTTTTCGCCAGCACTGGATGCGATATCATCGAGCTGGGCATCCCCTTTTCCGACCCTCTGGCCGACGGTGCTACTATCCAGCGAGCAAGCTATGAAGCGCTCAGGCAAGGAGTTACCCCCAGGCTCTGCTTTGAAGTGGCCCAGGAGCTAAGGCGGCGAGTAAAAATCCCTCTCGTATTTATGACCTACTACAATCCTGTGCTTAAGTTCGGGCTGGAACAATTCTGCTCGAAGTGCGCCGAGGTAGGGATTGATGGGCTAATAATACCTGACCTCCCACCCGAGGAAGGAAAAGAACTGGAAAAATCAACCAAAAGGCACAGGCTAGACCTTGTTTATCTTCTGAGCCCGGCTAGCACCGAAGAACGCATTAAGCTAGTGACCAGCAGGTCCAGCGGCTTCATCTATTTAGTTTCGCTGACCGGTGTCACTGGCGCCAGGGATAAACTCCCCGAGGAACTAGAAAGCTTCGTAGCTAGTGTGAGGAAAAGGACTGAAAAGCCTCTTTGCGTGGGCTTTGGAGTCTCCACACCCGAGCAAGCTCGAAGAGTAGCCAAAGTAGCTGATGGCGTCATTGTGGGCAGCCGTATTATACAGTTGCTCGACGAGGACAAGTCACTTAGAAATGCCTGCTCTTTTATTAAATGTCTGAGAGAGGCCTTATTGTAAAAGGAGGTCAATATGTAGTAAGGTAACTTAGCTCTGAATGCTAGCCGAACAAGAAATAGAAAGGAGAACAAAATGGAAAAAGGAATGTATTTTCTTGATCAAAAGGACATGCCAACTCGTTGGTACAACATTATGGCCGATATGCCCGGGGATATGCCACACGTGCTTCACCCGGGAACAGGGAAGCCAGCAACCGTAGATGACGCAGCCGGTCTATTTCCCAGGATGTGCGCCGAGCAAGAACTCAACAGGAAAGACCGCTGGATTGAAATACCTGAGGAACTGCAGGCGATTTATCGCACCTGGAGACCAACGGTACTGCATCGGGCATATCGGCTGGAGAAGGCTCTGGATACACCGGCCAAAATCTTCTACAAGTATGAAGGGACAAACCAGGCTGGTAGTCACAAGCCCAATACGGCTACCGCTCAGGCATACTATGCTAAGAAACAAGGACTCAAGGGCTTAAGTACTGAGACCGGTGCCGGGCAGTGGGGGAGTGCCCTGAGTTTGGCGGGGGCGTTCTTCGGTCTAGAGATCAAGGTGTTTATGGTCAGGATTAGTTACAACCAGAAGCCATATCGCCGTATCGCCATGGAGACCTGGGGAGCTAATTGTGTCCCCAGCCCCAGCTCCGAGACCAAGTCAGGGCGAGCTATGCTGGAAAAATGGCCTGATTGTCCCGGCAGTTTAGGTCTGGCTATTAGCGAGGCAATAGAGTACATGGCAAACCGTCCAGACTATAGGTATTCGATTGGCAGCGTGCTTAACCATGTCCTGCTTCATCAGACCATCGTCGGCGAGGAATGCCGGAAGCAAATGGAGATGGCAGACGCCTACCCTGACATTATCGTCGGCTGTGTTGGCGGCGGCTCAAACTTCGCCGGTCAATTCTTCCCCTGGATTCGGGATAAGATTAGCGGCAAAAAGAAGGACATGCGCATTATCTGCTGTGAGCCAGAAAGCTGTCCCAGCATGACCAAAGGACTTTATGCCTATGATTTTGGTGATATGGTCGGTATGACTCCCCTGATCAAAATGTACACCCTGGGTCACGGCTTCGTGCCACCACCAATCCATGCCGGTGGACTGCGCTATCATGGGATGGCACCTACTATATGTCACCTCCATAAACTGGGTTTGGTTGAAGCCGTAGCTGTGCCTCAAACTGCCGCGTTTGCGGCAGGGGTACAGTTTGCCCGCACCGAGGGCATTATCAGCGGTCCTGAGCCATGCCACAATATCAGGGTAGCTATTGATGAAGCCCTTAAGTGTAAGAAAGAAGGTAAATCAAAGACCATCCTGATAGCCCATAGTGGGCACGGGCACTTTGACCTGGCTGCCTACGATGCCTACCTATCTGGTAAACTTCAGGATTATGCCTATCCTGAGGAAGAAGTAAGGAAGGCACAGCTTGAATTGCCTAAGGTACCCTGAAGAAAATGACTGGCGCCGTGGCAAGATAGGTCGCTATGGCGCCAGCCTGAGGCACGAGCCATAAATATTTGCCGGTAGAGAAGAATAGCAGTGACTCCGTAGGGGGACGATTACAAGGTAATCTTCATGTCTTCGTAGCCCAGGCTTATATCTGCTTCTAGTTCTTGAGCTACTTGAGCCACTTCTTCCTTAATCTCCTTTTCATAAGGATTCCCGATATGAATAACGACGACGCGAGGTAAATACCCCTTGAGTCGGCGAAATTGTATGAGCTCCTCTTTTAGAAACTCAGCACAAAGATGACCGGCTTTCTTGAGCCAGTCTCCATACTTATTAGGTCCGGCAACTTCAGTAATAAGCAACTGGGGAGAGATATGCTGCCAGCACTCAGATATTCCCACTGTGGTATCGCTGGTGTAAAACAAGCTTTTACCATCCGAGGAGGTGATTTGATAGCCCACAGCAGGTACGGAATGTTTTACCGGCACGGCTAAAACATCATAACCAGCAATGGTTTTTCTGCTATAAGGCTCAATAGCCTCAAGTTTGAGAGTCGGTTTTTCTTTACTGGGGTACTCCAGAAAATTGGTATATATTGCGCCATTAAGAAGGCAGCTAGTGACAATATCAAGTGTGTAGCGGGGTGCGTAAACTACCAGTTGCCTTTGCCAGTAGTAACCAGCATTAGCAGCTAGAGTAACTAGATCCCGAGTATGGTCGAAGTGGTGATGGGTAAGCAAAACAGTTTTTATCTTTTTCTGTTGGGGCAGAGAAAGGGCAGAGGTAAGTCCACCAGCATCTACAACCAAAGCACCATCAATTAATAGAGAAGTTAACCGTGCCCCTTTTACCTCAGCTAAATGGGCCCCTAGGATTTGGATTTCCACTTCACTGGCTGTCTATAATTCGCTCGGTAGCACCAAAAAACTTCTGCCATTGAGCTAATTCTTCAGCCAGAATCTGACGGCCTTTCTCCGTCAACTCATAATATCGGCGCCTTTGCTTGGCAACTAGCTGCCACGAGCTTGACACAAGTCCTCTGCTCTCCAAACGGCGCAATGCAGAGTAAAGGGTGCTTGCGGTTAGATTAAAATAGCCTTCACTCCTGCGCTCCAGTTCTCTGGCAATCTTATAGCCGTGTATGGGTAATTCGCCTCCTATAATGAAGAGCAGCAAAGGCTCCACAACGCCTCGCAGTGATTGGTAAACATAAGATCGCGCCATAGTTGTTTTATTATATCATTTTTAAAAAATTAAATCATCTAAAATCCAACCGAAAAACTTTAAAAAATAGCTCCGTTATTACTATTCTGAAGGAGGTTAAACCAGGCTCTGGATAAGGATGAAGATGCATTCAACCCACGTAATGTGTTACAGGGTTATCAGACAACTACGAGCCCTTCTTTCCTTCCTGGCTGCAAAATCTAAGGACCTCAGCAAAATTGTTGATTCTCGTGAGGTTGGTGCTTTCCACAAAGCCGTCATAGGTGAGGTTGATCCAGGGCTTGCGATACAAGGCGCTGAACTTCTCGGACATGGCCGCCACAATTCCACCAGGCATACACCCATGGGGCATTACCGATATCACACCAGCAAACTCAGGATTCTCCATCCATTCGATGCCACTACCTATACTAAGAACTGCCTCGCTTCCGCATTTCGGGGAAAGCCAGCGGCTGGTCTGTGCCAGTAACTCTCCCGTTGAGGGCTCCCTCTCATCAACCAGGTCCTGGAAATGTTTGACTACCGCGTGCTCGTCATGCTCCCAGACACGCTCTATTATGTAGCTAATCAGCGCCTTCAGGAATTTGCGATCCTTGATAGCATCCTCAACATGCCGGTAGAAAATATATTTCATCCATTCCCCGATGGAAGAAACGACGACCTCCAGCCCAGCTTTTTCGCACTCCCTGACCAGGTCCTGGTTGCTAAATCTGTTGGAGCGCAGAAAGATTTCGCCATTAATGCCCACCACAGGTCTGCGGGGCAGTTCAGGGTCAATGAGAGACTTGAAATCCGAAGTTGCCTGGCGCAGGATATCATTGAAACCTTCCTTGTTACGGACGCGACCGACAATTCTACCGAGATATTCGTCAAACAGTTCGTCTGCCGAGCCTGACCGCTTTTCATAAGGGCGAGTGCGCCAGAGCAATCTTTGGAGATAATCAATAGCCACACAGCCTTTCCAGGCGAGGCGAGCAAAACGAGGGCTAATGTCTGTATCCCGATACGCATTATTCGACACAGTGGTCCGTATGGGAAGGTCAAAGCCCAACTCCTTAAGTACCCTGATTTGTTCCAGGGCATATTTCCCAAAGCGGCAGGGACCGTACGCACTGGCCATAACTGCCTCGACATTTTTCAAGTCGGTGCCATCTTCGTAACAGAACCTCAGAAAGTCACCCAGGGTTACCCTATAGGGCAAACATTCCATGCCCGATGTTACCTTATCGGCATAAAATAGATTGCGTTCATTAGCCTCAGGAAGCACAACTGCTCTGAAGCCGCTGCCCTCTAGAAGCGCACTTACAAGCTCAATGTGCGGCGCCATTCTGGGAATAATAAAGGTCTTCGTGGTATCAATGACGGGCGGAAATGCTCTCCGATAGATATCTTCTTTATGTGGCGCTTCACGCTTCCCAGCAGAATGGGCAAATCCTTGAATAGTGTCGACGAAGGCTTCGAGGCGGGTAACGATACCAGCCTCAGCAGCATGCTCGTCTATTTCCAACTGCCCCAGAGGCTTGCCCCCCATGATATCTTCTACAATGTGGAGGATAAAGGAATTCGGGCCGCATCCAAAGTTTGTCAGCGACAACCCATAAAGCTGTGGGTCTGAGGCAGTTATAGCCGCGCCGGCTATATATTTGTTCTCATAGTACCAGTAAGGACGGTCGGAGTAATTCTTGGCATTCACCGACTCCAGGGGCAAAAAGTCCAGCGGTATGGGCACCACCCCAAGCTGAGCGAGCTTCTCCGCTATGCCCAGATTTGCCCCGGCATCCTGCGACATATAAGACCTGGCGAAGAGGACCACGCCCAACTGGTCGCTTTGGCGCAGTTGCCTCAATAGTTCCCTGCCCAGCACTGCCCGGTCAGCCTCGAACCTCCGCTGAGATTCAATGCCCGCCTGGGCTGCTTCCTGGCCTTTCTTTCTACTGACCCCCATCTTCACGGCGACATCCGCAAGGTTCTTTATCACATCGGCATCGCCTCGACTGAAATCAATTATGGGTATCAGCAGCCGTTCCCCAAAGCCAAGCACATTGCGTATTATGAACGGAGAGGCCTGAACTAAGGGACAGGAGTATTTCTGGTTCGCATCCCCATCTTTTCTACCCAGGCGAATGGCGCAGGGGTAGAGGATATAATCCGCATCCTTAAGCATTGCCGCATGTCCGTGGAGAAGCTTGAGAGGGAAACAACTGTCGGAGTAACTTAGCTCGGTGGCCTGCTCCATGATTGCGTTGTTGGTCTGGCTGGAAAGGACAACCCTGGCGTCGAGGGCATTGAGAAACCCGATAATGAGCGGAGCATAGTCGTACACCAAAAGTCCTCTGGGAATGCCCACCCTAGGCCCTGTGCCCGAATCCTTCTTGTACTCTCGAAAGAGCAACTGCTCTCGCTTATCGAAGAATGTCTCTCTCTTGGCATGGCTGGCTATGGCGTCGTACTTGTCGCACCTGCTGCCATAGAAACTAGACTCTTCACCGGGCATCTCCATCCGGGTAATGGTGCAGTTGTTGTCGCACCCTTTGCACACGAATGTAGTAAGCTTACACTCTCTATCCACAACCTCTTGAAAGCCCTTGAACTTCGATTCCTGGCCGGCCATGGCCTCTTTGGCCAGAAGGGCTGCGCCCATGGCGCCGCTGACCTCTTTGTGCTCCGGCACAGTCAATGTTTTACCTTTAAGCTGCTGGTGAAAGGCAGAGACTACGGCCTTATTGTAGAATACCGCTCCCGTGAGGATAACCTTGTCGCCCAGTTTTCTGTGTTCCACCACCTTGGAGAGATAGTTCTTGGCTATGGAATTAGCCAGACTGGCTGTGATTATTTCCAGGGGCACGCCTTCCTGCTGTGCCGAGGCCACCGCCTGACCCATAAACGCAGCACATCTCGTTCCCAACTCAATGGTATGGGGGGCGGTAAATGCCAGGTCGGCAAACTGACCGTTGGTCACGGAAACGCCGAGCATGTCGGCCAGTTCGTCAATGAAGCTCCCCGTTCCCGCGGCACAGGCTTTGTTCATGTGATAGTCCACAACCACGCCCTTTCTCTTGATGACCAGCTTGGAGTCCTGCCCCCCAATCTCGATAATGTCGGCTTCAGGGTCTATCTCGGCGGCAGCCCTGGTCTGTGCCGTTATTTCGTTCTTAATCAGGTCCGCCCCGATGAAGCCACCCACCAGATATCTGCCCGAGCCAGTAACGCCGACACCAGTTATCTTGACCTTGTCTGCGCCCTCCCGAAGCAAGTTCCTGAAGACCTGCCTGACAGCCTCAACTGGCCTTCCCGCAGTCATCAAGTAGTTCTTCCCCAGCAATCGTGTGCCCGATTCATCCATTATCACTGCCTTGGTGCTGGTGGAGCCCACATCAACCCCGACATAGCCAACACATTGTTCTTCTATCCTCTGACCGTCCCCGCCATCCTGAACGGCGACAATTTCCAGCCTGGGCATTTCAAAATGGCGCTGCTCGGCGTCCGTTCCTGACAGCATAACGCTCTGGGAAGTTTTCCCTATGGACAGTAATGCCGAACCCAGGGACTCCATGTGAAGGTAGTCTTCGGGAATGATTACCTCAACGGGATGCCCATTCCTGGCAGAAATCATATCGTTGAGGGATTTGGCCACAGCCGGATTGGCGGCAACGCCGCCCACAAAATAGACCGGCTCCTGGAAAGTTCCTTTCTTCAAAGAGGAGACCATCCGGGCCACGCTTTCGCAGAGTGCATAGAGCATGGCGTCCAGCGGGACGCCCTTCTGCTGGAGGTGGATGAGGTCGGTCTTGGCAAAGACGCTGCACCGGGCAGCTATCCTGGGGGCGGTGCCCTGGAATTTCAGGGCCAGGCTGGCGAAGTCCTCCATGCTGATGCCAATCCTGTATGCCTGTTGCTCCAGGAATCTTCCCGTGCCTGCAGCACAAAGGGGATTGGATGCCACCTTCCATGGCTTTTTCAAGCCATCTTCCAGCTCTATCACCAGAGTGCTCTGGCCGCCGATTTGTATGACAGTTTTGACATCGGGGTAATGATGAAGCAGCCCGGAGGCAATCGCCAGTGAGCTGCTGTATTCCGTCCAGCCAAGCTCTTTGGGGATAACAGCCCGGCCCGAGCCAGATACACCGGCAGCGATAATCTCTTTGAGATTGAATCTCTCGCCCAGCCTGGCGATAAGTGAATTGACAGCGGCTCTGGGGCTGGAAGTTACCTTCTCGGTATCAAACTGAACGACCGTGCCGTTCTCATCTATGAGCGCCAGCTTGGCGTTGACAGAGCCAATATCTACGCCTAAATAGTAACCCATTGCTCGGTGAACAATTGTAGCAAAAAACGAGTTTTCCTAAAAGGCGCAATCCTCTCCTATCAAGGGAGGGGAGATTTTAATTGTCCACGGGTTCCAGGAGCTCGAAGCCGCTCTGTTTGTCCTGAATGCGCACCACCTTTGCGTCGAGGATTTCATAGAGGATGACTTCTCCCACAAGCCAGGTGGTGACGCCATGCCGCAGGCATCCGGCCATGGTCTGCCCCGCCCGCCCCAGCGCAGCATGGATATGCAAAGTCGGCTTGCCATCTTCACCGGGAGCGAGCACGCCCACCCCCACCACCTCATGGGCTCCATCGATGGGCAGGAGCATGGGCTCCGGCCGCTTTTCTTCCGAACGCCGCGGACCGACAACAACGTCGCCACCCCCGATTCCACCTACCAGAATAGCCTGTCCCACAGACACCCGCTTCTTCTTGGCAAACCGCTCGATACATTCGGGCACAACATCTCCATCCTCCAGCCGTATTACGAAAACCCGGCCAATTCGTCCTTCACATGCTTTCATGCTAAACCTCCTCTTGGAATTCTAGACACAATTAATTATAGTCCCCTGCACAACTTCGTATAAGACCCTCTCCCTTCAAGGGAGAGGGTCTAGGTGAGGATGAATTTCCCCCTCTCTCTAACTCTCTCCCGCCAAGGGAGAGAGAATTACAATGATTGATGCAGTTAACTATAGGCAGGCAAGTTCGGTTACCAGGAGTTCTAGAGCTAATTTATCGCTATATTTGCCAGTTTTGATGGCTAGGTCGGTCTCCAAAAGCTTATCATAAGCCCGTTTTACGCCCTCGAAATCATACAGTTTGGCCTGGCTAAGTGTTTTATCTAAGCTATAGCTTGATTTCAGTCCCAGCCTATCCTGAATTTGTAGGTGAGACAGCCCCGGTTCCAAATCTTTGGCTTGAGCTATCAAGCGGAATTGCCTGGTAATCATAGTGAGAATATACGTTGGTGCTACACCCTCATGATACAGCCGATGAAGTATCCGTTGAGCTAACTCGGTTCGACCTTCGGCCACGGCATCCACCAGAGCAAAGATGCTAGCCTCCTGGACATGACTTACCAGTTGTCTAACATCCTCTTCTCCGATAGGTCGCTCCTGGCTATAAAGAAGCAGTTTCTGGATTTCACCATCCATCGCCCATAAGTCTCCACCTATGAGCTCAGCGAGCACATTCACGGCTTGGGAGGTAATATTGCCGCCTTCTTCCTTTACCCGCTTTTGTATCCAGGCCTTTAAATCCCTGCCTCGCAGCAAGGGGAAGGTTCTCACTTCAGCTAATGGTGAAAGCTTCTTTAATAGAGGATTTTGGCCCTTCACCTCCTCATCGACTAGCACCAGCACAGTCGTTTCGGGCATTTGCTTGATACAAGAAGCCAAGTCTTCCCATTCCCCCAGCCCGTTTCCCGATTTGCCTCTGCCAGACCGTGGTCGGCTTTGTTGTACCTCAAAGCGTCCTAATAAGCCATCGACTATAACCAGGCGATGCGAGGATAAAAAGGGAGCGGCACTACATTTATTTCTAAGTTCACTTAAAGTTAGATGTTGACCCTCTAAGCTGGTGGTGTTAGTCGCTACCATCTCCCAATCGCCCAGGCCAGCTTTAATCTCCTTCACAGCTTGATTAAGGGAGAAATCGTCCTGACCATAAAGAATGTAGAGCATTTACCTCGTATTCTATCACAGCGGGTGTGGGTAGGACCTGTGTCCCTCAGAGCGAGGCGGAGATGAACTCCGCCACTACATTTATTCGTAGGGGCGGGGCTTGTCCCCGCCCGATTGTCTTCAATCGTGCGAAGGGTGCGGATATGCCAAACGGCTGCTGTCAGGCAGAAGCTCAAAAGAGGGCGCATAGCAATGTCATTCTGAGGAGTCCAAATTCATTTGGACGACGAAGAATCTCTGGACACTGTCCTGAGCTATGCGAAGGATTCTTCGCTACGCTCAGAATGACACCCCCCACTCTGTCATTGCGAGGCTGACGAAGCCAGCCGAAGCAATCTCGGGGATGGGCAAGGGATTGCCACGCTCCCGCCTGCCAAGCCTTGGCGGGCAGGTCGCTCGCAATGACATTAGAGGGAAAGGCCTGGAATGACATATGAATATTATTGGTCAATCGCTCAAGGCAAAATATGGTAGGATATAATTATGAAGGTTGCCATTATCGGCATATCTAAAAGCGGCAAAACGACTATCTTTAATGCCCTGACCAAGGGCAAGGCTGAAGTTGCCGCTTATTCCCCGACACTGGCTCCCAATATCGGCGTGGCTAAAGTGTCCGATTCCCGACTATCCGTGCTGGAAGGCATATTCCAGCCCAAAAAGACTGTTCCCGCAGAGGTGAGTTACATAGATATTGCCGGTTCCATTAAGGGCTTCGGTAAAGAAGGAGCAGGGGGAGAATTCTTGAACTACCTGACTACTGCTGATGCCTTGCTCCAGGTAGTCCGGGCTTTTGAAGATGCCAATGTTCCCCATCCTGAAGGAAGCATAGAGCCGAAACGAGACATAGCTTCCCTGGATTTAGAACTCTCTATTTCCGATTTAGCTATTATGGAGAGAAGGCTTGACAAGCTGGAGACAAGTTTGAAAGGAGCTAAAGCAGCAGAGCGAGAGTCCTATTCAAAGGAGCAAATTCTGCTTCAAAAAATTAAAGCGGAGCTAGAGAAGGATATACCAATAAGAATACAAGGCCTGGCTAAAGAAGAACTCAAAATGTTAGCCAACTATCAGTTTCTTACTGCTAAACCCATGCTGGTAGTCCTTAATATCGGAGAGGAGCAAATATCACAGGCTTCACAATTGGAAGGTGAGATAAGTTCCCTTTACCCCCAGTTTGCCGTGGTCGCCCTTTGCGGCAAGCTGGAGATGGAGCTAGCTCAGCTCAGCGACGCTGAAGCCAAAGAATTTCGTGAAGCCCTGGGACTGAGCAAACCGGCGCTGGACCGGGTTATCGACCTTTCCCATAGTCTTTTAGGATTGGTTTCTTTCTTTACCACAGTTTCCTCTGAGCTAAAGGCCTGGACTATCCCCGGCGGAACTCCAGCACAAAAAGCGGCCGGAAAGATTCATTCCGACATGGAAAGGGGGTTTATCCGAGCTGAGGTTATCAGCTATAGTGATTTGGAAAGCTGTGGCAATCTAGCTGAGGCGCGAAAAAGAGGTCTGCTCAGGACAGAAGGCAAAAATTACATCATCCAGGATGGAGATGTAGTTACCTTTCTATTTAATGTTTAGCCGCTTTTCATTCCCTTCAAATTCCAGAATTTGCCATTCGCGCATGAGACGAGGGAAGAGCCGGACACAATGAAACAAATAATATTTCGCGAAAATCGCAAGATTTTCGTGGGTGATTTAAATGTAAATTTTAGAACGAAATCGTACCCGGCTCGATAGCTTTACCTGGCCAAATCTTAATTTCATTGGACAGCTTACTTCCTTTACCGATTCGCACATCGTCGCCTAAAATGCAGCCATCCAGAATTTCACTTTCCTCACCAATATAACAACGGGAGGCAACCAGGCAGTTTCTCAGCTTGGCCCCCTTGCCGATTTGACAATCCTGCCATAATATCACCCCTTCTATTACAGCGCCTTCTTCTACGCGACACCTTGTCCCCAATACGGCAGGCCCCTTCATTATGGAATTCCTGTCAATAAAGCAGGCTTTGCCGATTATTGCTGGGCCCTCAATGTGAGCTGAAGAGTGGACAAAGCTCTCACCTTCAAATTTAATACCCCTATTGCCCACATAGCGTTGGAGCAAATCGTGCTGCAATTTAAAATATTTATCTGGAGTGCCTATATCAATCCAGTAATCCTGGAACGGATAGCCATATATGGCCTGTCCCTTCTCCAAAAGCGGTGGGAAAACATCATGCTCAAACATAGAGAAGGCGTTGGGGGTGATGTAACTCAAAATATCAGGTTCTAAGATATAAATACCAGCGTTAATCATATTCGTAGTTACCTTGTCCCAACTTGGCTTTTCTATAAAACGTTTGACCCGGCCCTGGCTATCCGTCTCCACTACTCCATAAACGGTGGGGTTTTCTACAAGTGTCAAAGCCAGGCTGGCTATAGCTTTGTTTTCGCGGTGTAGTCGCATCATCACACTCAGGTCAATATCAGTGAAAATATCCCCATTAAAAACGATGAAAGAATCGTCTAAGAACTTTTCAGCATTTTTCACTGCACCGGCCGTTCCCATGGGGAAATCCTCTATCGAGTAAGCTATCCTGACACCGAACTTGCTGCCATCGCCGAAATAATCCTGGATCTGCTCAGGTGACTTTCCGACAGCGAGAACTATGTCAATAATATTATGCGCTTTGAGATAGCCCACGAGGTGCTCAAAGAAAGGGCGGTTCAACACGGGAACCATTATCTTGGGGGTGTTACAAGTAAGGGGACGCAGCCTGGTCGCTTCCCCACCAATCAGAATAACAGCCTTCATCTCGATTAAATTTACCTTATACCATGCAAATGCGTCAAACTTCCTACTCCGAAGTCGCTTAATAAAGGGAAAATAGAGTTGACCCCATTTATTGGTTGTGTTACAAGTTAAACAGACTCCATAAAGGTAGTAGTTGACACAATTGAGAAATTTGTGAAAGCCTATGGCTAAATGAGCAAAGGAGGTAGGGAACTATGGAACAACTAATTACGAAGGCGGCTTGGGATTTAACTAACTCACTGTATGCTGTTGCCCTGACGGGGGCCGGGATTTCAACCGAGTCAGGGATTTCTGATTTTCGGGGACCCAAAGGGGTCTGGACATTGAATCCTGAGGCCGAAAGAAGAGCCTACCAAAGCTATGAGAAGTTTTTGGAAGACCCTAAAGGGTGGTGGGAAGAACTGTTAGCCCGCCCCCGTGTCAGCCTTTTAGGCGGCCTTGGAGAAGCTATGCCCAATCCTGGTCATTATGCCTTGGTTGAACTTGAGAAACTGGGCATCATAAAGTGCTTAATCACCCAGAATATTGATGCGCTTCATGAAAAGGCCGGGACTAAGAAGCTCTTGGAATATCACGGCAGCTTTGCCAAGCTAAGGTGCGTTTCTTGCGATTTAAGATTTAGGCGGGACGAATTTGATTTAGCCAAACTTATGCAGCAGAACCAGCTACCTCCCCGCTGTCCTAAATGTCGAGGAGTAGTAAAAAGCGATACCGTTTTCTTCGGCGAGGCAATTCCCAATGATGTGGCTCAGCAAAGCTTAGAGGAAGCCTGGAAATGCGATGTGATGCTCGTTTGTGGGACTTCGGCTGTGGTTTATCCGTTCGCTAATATACCGAGGGTAGCCAAACAGAAGGGAATGGTAACAATAATTGAGGTGAACAGTGACCCAACGCCCCTAACTGAGGAGGGGATTTCTGATTATCTGATCCAAGGGAAAACTGGCGAAATTTTGCCGAGGATAGTTGAGGAAGTAAAAAGGATAAAAAAATAAACACTGGAAGCCCTTGAGCTGGCGAAAAAATAGCTATGGGGGAGCAATCTATGGAAGTGAGCATTAACCAGACTAAGCTAGCCATAATCCAGGGAGACATTACCAAACAAGCTACCGATGCCATCGTTAACGCCGCCAATCCCAGTTTAATGGGTGGCGGAGGGGTGGATGGGGCAATACACTGGGCCGGGGGGCCAGCAATATTAGAGGAATGCAAGATAATCGTGGCCCGGCAAGGAAGATTGCCCACAGGCAAAGCTGTAATCACCACAGGGGGGAATCTCAAGGCGCAGTATGTGATACATACTGTTGGTCCCATCTGGCATGGTGGCAGAGGAAACGAAGCTGGGCTTTTGGGGAGTGCCTATTACGAGTGTCTGGAATTAGCTACCGAGAACAAATTGGCCAGCATTTCCTTCCCTTCCATAAGCACCGGAGCCTATGGCTATCCCGTAGATGAAGCGGCAAAAATAGCAGTAAGCACCGTCGTTTCATTTCTTAAGGAGCAAGCGACATCCCTTAAAGATGTCGTGTTTGTTCTCTTTGATTCCCGAACCTACCAAAGCTATTGCTCCGCTTTGCAAGAAGTGACGTGAAAATAGGGTCAACTCTACTTTTCTCCAGCCCAAAGTCCTAAATCCCAAGCACCAAATCCTAAACAATATAGAAATTTAAAAATCAAAGGTCAAAAATCAAAATGACAAATCAAAATGCAAAAGTTTTAGAAAGAGGCCGGTGCATTGTTTAACATTTCAATCAAATCCGGCCCTAAGAAACTCAACTTTCTGCTTATTCCGATTTTAAGAGGCCTACTTATTGGGGTTTTATCATTGCTCTCGGGACAGCGCCCATCTTAAGTATAAAGAAATCCCTTTATACTTCTGTTTATCCTTTATCAGATGGTGCGCAGAGCATGTTGTCTCCACATAGGTGTAATACTACTGAATCCTGAGGGGCAGAAATAATTAGAAGAGGGAGGAGAAAGACAGCATTTATTCTACAAGGTTGGAGCTTTGAAAGCAATGTCCAAATCCCCTATCCTAATGCCGGTTGTATCACCAATATAGAGGGGAATAAATAGAACTCTATTGTCCATAGCTTTATGCTCTGATATGGCCTTTTCTTTCAATCCCGTAATCTGCGGGCCAAGCACGATGGCGAATTTACCGTTTTCAATTAATTGAATCCTCGAAGAAGTTTCCTCTCGTTCTTCTATTTCCTTCTCCAATTCATAACTTCGCCTAGGCGAGCTCCCAAACACTGCTATATCAATTGACCCTTGCACTTCGCGATTAAGTTTATCTATCCTGTTAGATAGAGTATCCTTCTTTTCTGATAACTGCTTGTGGCTAGACTCCAATCTCTTAATAATTACTTGCATGTCTGTTAGTGTGCTTCGGAGCAACTCTTTGTCATCTATAACCGTGAAGAATAAATACTCTCTTCGTTCAGGGTGACCATAACCAGTGAAGACGGTGTCATCAAACTCTTTTGATAGGAACCATCGAGAGTCCTTTTTCTCGTAACCGCTAATTTCTAAGCAACGACTAAATAAACGTTCTGACATAGCAGACGCATCTTGATATCCAGATCTTTCCTCTTGGGTCATTTTGATTGCATCTTTCAATGCTCTGTCTAACTCAGCAGATAAATTGTGCGGAGTGTACTTAATAGTATCATGTGTTTGTATGTTGAAAGCTAATTTTTGACCTTCTTTTTGCAGGGGAATTACATACTTATTTAGGGCCGTCATTAAACCATATTCATAGTAGACGTTTGGGTTAGGAATATTTACTTTAGTACCATTCATTGGTTGCATCATATCATCAAGTATTACAATGCAAAATTGGGACTCTATTATTTTACCGCATATTTTCGTGCAAAATATATCTTGCCCGTAGGCTCTCTCCTTAATTGCAATTATTGGTTCAATACCGATTTTCACAAGTTTTTCGGTGATGAGGGCTAACATAGTTTCCACTTCATCGGTGGAAGGAGAAGCAACAAAGCATGATTTTGAAGCACCGAGGAACTTTCCACAATAATGGTCCTTCCGAACGAGACATTTGGGAATCTCTTTGAATTGGGGTCTTTGCACAGCGTAATCCAAACCTAATAATAGTCTATTATATCTATAAAATCCGTCTATGCTCATATATGGTGCCTTACTAACTTAAATAGCCATTCTTATTGTATCACAGAATTGCTAGGAGATCCTCGGTTAGTAAGGCTAACTTTGACTATATTGTGACCGCTGTGAAAGAATTATCATAGGCAGTTCAAGAAAAACCTCAATTCTCGAAGGTCGCTGGTTCAACCCTAAGCTGCGCTACTAAGAGATAAAGAAGGCAGGTCGAGTTGTCCTGTCTTTCTCTGCCTGTCTAAGGAGAGACTTGGTGCTGCTCACGGATAGTTCAGAAGCCGACGGAGAGCTCTTATCGCACCCTCCCCCTGGCGAGTGACGCAAATATGCCGCCGAAGCAGAGAATAGCGAAAATGATGAACGATGTCTTGATGCTTTCTTGGAAAAGCGGATAGTATTCGGGTGTAATTTGAACTCTCCCCATGTATAGGGCAAACAGCAGCATGGCGACTCCCATGCTGAATGTCATGCCAACCTGCCGCATCGTGGCCAGCGTTGCCGAAGCTACCCCGTAAGCCATCCTTGGCGCAGAACTCATAACCGCGTTGGTATTAGGGGACGAGAAGAGAGCAAAGCCAAAACCCATCAGAATCAAATTGCCTATAATGAGATCCAAGGAGGTTTCTTCATTTAGAAAAATGAAGATGATAAGTCCTACGGTGGTAAATGCCATTCCTGCTGAGGCAATTATTCTTGGTTCAATCTTATCTGAAAACCTGCCGGCCAGCGGTGAAAAAATAGCCTGCATGGCGGGCATAGCGACCAGAATCAAGCCGGCACTTTGAGGGTTGAATCCCTTCAGATACTGCAAGTAAAGGCTTATGAGAAAAGATACGGCCCATGTGGCACTATAGTTAATCAGCGCTGCCAGGTTGGAAAAGGTGAAAGCTCTGCTGTTTCTAAAGAGGCTTATATCCAGGACCGGGCTTCTTATTCTCATTTCCCACCTGGTGAATAATGAAAGCCCTATGATGCCTCCCACAATCAACCACACTCCTGACATTGCTGGCAAGAGTGTAAAACCGTATACCAGTGCTACAAGCCCAAGGCTATAGATTGCAGAGCCGGCAAAATCAAATCTCTCGCCCTTTGCCCCGGTCCACTCACCTTTTAGCTTCCATAAAACGACGCCGATAACTGCCAATCCTAAAAGCGCACTTAGGAAAAAGATGCTCCTCCAGCCAAGATGCTGTGTGAGAATCCCACCAAAAACCGGGCCCAGGGAAAGGCCAGTATATGTTGCCGCGACATTTATTCCCAGGGCTTTCCCCCTTTCGTTGGCGGGGAATACCGTAGTAAGCAATGCTACTGCGGTTCCGGCAAACATGGCACCGCCAATTCCTTGAAAAACCCGGCAAGAAATAAGCATGCGGGCAGAGCTTGCCATCCCGCAAAGAAGAGACGAGAGCATGACAATCACTAGGCCACAGGTGAAAATCTTCTTCCTGCCATATATGTCTGCTATCCTGCCGAAGGGAACAAGGAGGGTTGCCGAAGACAAGAGGTAGGCGGTAGCAATCCAGCCTAACATGACCGCATCCAATGATAGCTCTTTCCCGAGTGAAGGGAGGGCAATAATCACAGCAGAGCTCATGAATGGGAAGATAAACGCAGCTGTCGTGGCGACAACTAGTACCACTCCTTTGCTGGTACCATTGCCCGCAGGTTCATCCATAATCAGCCAGTTTAACTTATTTACTGGGGACTCTTCTAGTTATGGTTGGCATTCCTTAAGAAATTTTTTGCTTCTAAAATCTCTTCCCTTTCCCCTTACGAAGGGGAGAGGGATAAAGGGTGAGGGGTCGGTAAACAACTCACTAGATAATAGTTGCTTTAGCCGAAATAGCGCTGTAAACTTCTGGTTCTCTGTAGTTTTATGTCAGGGAATGCAGGAGAGCGAAAAAAATGTTTTCAACCAAAGCCGGGGCTACCAAGCTACTGATTGGTGTAGTCGTCGGTTTAATAATACTTAAGGTGGTCGTTAGCTGGCTGACCGGCAGTATCAGCATACTGGCTCAGGCAGCTGACAGCTTATTGGATTTGTTTGCGGGAATAATTACCTTCTCGGCTATTCGCTTTGCAGCTAAGCCAGCCGATGCCGAACATCTATATGGTCATGGTAAGGCAGAGGACATTGCCGGCGTTGGGCAGGGAATTCTCATCTTTGTCGCTGGCGGGCTGATAATCTATTCGGCAATAGACCGGATAATAAAAGGCTCTAGCGTTGAACTAGCCGAAGCTGGAATAGCTGTGATGGCGGTTTCCATAGTGGTCAGCATTTTCCTATCTCGCCATCTATTAAGAGTTTCCCGACGCACTGACTCAGTAGCCCTGGAGGCAAATGCCCGTAATATTGCCACAGATGTCTACTCCACCTCAGCAGTACTGGTGGGGCTGGCAATATTACGATTCACCAAGCTCAATATTATTGACCCTATACTCGCTATTGGAGTTGCTGTTTACATCTTAAAAGTGGCTCTTGATACTATCCGTAAGCCGATATCCGGACTGCTTGATGAAAAACTCCCTTCTTCAGAACAAGCAGTTATTGAAGACAGCTTAAAGAAACATAGCCGAGAGGTGTCCGGCTTCCATGCACTACGGACACGTCGGGCTGGAAGTCAGAGCTATATAGACCTTCATTTGGTAATGGCCGGGGACATTAGTTTGGAGCAAGTTCATCAAATATGCGACCAGATTGAGGTCGAAATACAAAGCGTGCTCCACGAGGCTAGTGTAATCATTCATGCTGAGCCGTGCGACAATAAATGTGAACAGTGCCCTGCAATTTGTTCGAAACGCCAGACCAGTTAAATGGATGGTGTTTTGGCCGTTTCAAATCCGAGCAGAACCAGGAGTCAAGGCCCTGAGCACCCCAATTGCTGGAGCAGCCTCTGGATTTTTCCCGGAGAACACGGGATTGATACCTCAGTTACCCCGATTGCTCTTGTCTCTACCTTGAGAGCCATGGTAGAGGTGCCTAAAATACTACCGAAAAATCTCCACGAGCTAAGGGACGCAATAACAGAGAGACAGTCAGTATGCAAATGTGTTATCCCAAAGAAACAACGAAAGCCGTCTATTGAGAAGAGAAAAGTAACATGATTATGCAAAGGAGGTAGTGCTTTAATGATAAATTGGTTATTGAGTGCCGTAGCCGCAGCAGGCGGCATCATCATCGTAATTGTAATCGTAACTTTCTTTATTGCATCCGCGTTCACACTATTGGCGGCGAAGATAGTTAAGGCTGAGAAAGCCACGTTTGGGAGGGCTTTAGCAGCAACCTTCCTAGGCTCACTCGCTGGCGGAGCCGTTTCATTCGTGCTTGGCCTCTTTTTCGGTCGCTTTTTTGTGATAGGTGTTATTCTTAGCACAATCGGAGCATGGCTTATTGATTCACTTGTGGTAAAGGCGATTTTCGGGACTAGCTACGGCAAAGGTCTTCTCATAACGCTTTTGGCGTCAGTTCTGGCTGGTGTTGTACTCGTGGTTCTTATGCTGATTCTAGTCGGGGCTAGTTTTCTTAGCTGTGGCTTGTAGTGCAACGCAAAACTGTAGCACTACAGAAAGGCTACCTTCTTGGGCAACATTCCGTTGTGTTGTTACGACAGAGATAACAATCTAAGCTTTTGGCACCCAAGCCGAACAATAAGCACTCTTGTTAACCGTTCTAAACAAAATTTAGTGTTATGAAGAGGCTGGATTTTCGTCTTGTGAGGCTTTGTCCGAAATCTGCTAAGGCAGGGAGTCATTCTTATATTGGATTATTCTTTATCATAACAATCACTTGGCTTTAGATTGAATGCTTGGGGGCTTTCGTGGTCTGGGTTCTCTTGGATACAACGTCCTTGGATACAGCGTCCTTATATACCCTTGCCAGGCTCTTGCCATGCTGGGGCATCTTACCCTTTTCCTTTGCTCGCCGCCTTTCTCTTCGTTCTTGTTTGGTTTTCCTGGCAAGCTGGTTCTGGTCTGAAAGTCGCTCGTTTACCACTTAATTTCGTATGAGCCGAGGATAAAATCGAGGTCTCCTTGAAAAGCGGAGAGTTTTTCTTGGGGGAAGAGGGTTTCATCTATGTCAAGGAGCATTTTGGTTTCGTCCTGTGGTGAGCCTAGAATATGTACGATGCCGCATTCTTTCTGGTCTTTCTCTCGCTCGGCCGGTGTTTTTAATGCTAACGTGGTATGCGATTGAGTGTCGCCGCTGGGAAGGCCATATGTTTGCGACTCAGTCTCAACAGCCATAATCCCTTGTTTCTGCAACAAGCCTTGTATCTCATCGCAGAGCATCCCAGGATTTAAGCCCCGATAAGTCTTTTTAATCTGGATTGTCATTTTGTTCTCCTGCCGAACATTATAGCACTTTCCTTTCTTATAATCTTTCGCATAATCTTGTACAAAACCCTCTCCCTTGAGGGGAGAGGGTCGGGGTGAGGGTGAATTTCCCCCTCTCTCTAGCTCTCTCCCGCCAGGGGAGAGAGAATTATAATGATTTATGGATTTATGCAGTTAACTGCTCTAGTTCAGATAGATGGGTGACACTCTGTATGTTTGTAACGTTGGGTAATAACCTCTCATGTCATTGCGAGCCCCGACTTGTTGGGGCGTGGCAATCTCATTCCCCGCCAAGTCCACCGAGATTGCTTCGTCGCTATGCTCCTCGCAACGACGAATGGAAAAGGCTCCTCTTAGTGATAAAAATGTGTCACTAAGGTATTGAACGAGTACGTTAACTTTAGTTTCACTGCTCATATGCCATAGAGCGTTTAGCAATGTAATTCTGAGGAGTCCCGCCGAAATCGGGACGACGAAGAATCTCAGAGATTCTTCGCTTCGCTCAGAATGACAAAAGCACATTATTAAACAACCTCATATGCTATAATTGGGAATCTGAAATGAAAAAGGAACTGATGCAAATCTTAGCCTGTCCCGTATGTAAAGGGGATTTGGATCTTAAAGTGGATGAAGAAAAAGGGGAAGAAATAGTCACGGGTTCTCTTTATTGCTCTAAGTGCAACTATTCTTACCCTATTGTAGATACGATCCCCAATTTGTTGCCGCCGGAACAGCAAACTTAACTCAAGGGCTATACGCCACGCCTGTTGTGGGCGATTCCCAAACTTCTACATTCACCAGCTTTGCTGGAGACTTGGCAAAGCGGATTTGGAGCGCATCATATATAGTGGCAGCAATATTCTCGCTGGAAGGTCCAATTTTATCAAGTGGAGACACATCATTCAGGCACGTATGGTCGAATTGAGCCAGAACTTCTCTGAGGTGCTGCTTCAGCTGGGCGAAATCGTAAGCCAGGCCAGTCTCATCGAGCCTGGCTGCTTCAAAATGAGCTACTACCTTGAAGCTGTGGCCATGTAGCTTTTCACACTTACCATGATAGTTCGGGAGATAATGGGCGGCATCAAAGTGCTCTTCTACAAATAGCTGATACATTAACGCCTCTTGTGTATATCGCATCCTAAACAATATCTAAAATTCAAGTTCTAAACGGTTTAGTTCCTTTGAATTTTGGGCGTTTGATATTGTTTAGAGTTTAGAAATTAGTATTTAATATTTACCCTATCCTTTCCTATTTCTTCTTTTCCTTGTTCTGCTTGGGCTTTTTAATGTTCTTTCTGCCTTTAGTTCCCATTGCTAGCCTCCTGTTTTTGGTATTCTTTGCCATCCGCAGGCATTTATGTCATTTCATATAATACCATTTTCGCACCCCTTTTTGTCCGTCGATATCCTTAGCTAATTGGGCAATGCTCTTGCCCAGCTTGGGATGAACTAAGTCCGGGGCAATTTCCGCTAACGGTATAAGTACGAAAGCCCGGTCGTGCAAACGGGGATGAGGGATAGTGAAGTTCAGGGTGTCCATAATCTTGTTGTCATAGAACAGGATATCTATATCTATAATGCGGGGTGCATTGGGAAAGCTGGGCACTCTGCCCATTCTGGTTTCAATGTCTTTAGCGAGATGGAAAAGTTCCTCAGGAGATGAATTGGTGGTGATGCGGCAGACCAGGTTGAGGAACAATGGCTGCTCTTTGTAGCCTACTGGCTCGGTTTCGTAAATGGATGAGACCTCCCCGAGTTTTACTTTTAGAGAAAGCAGTGTCAGAGCCTGGCGGAGGTTTTCTTCCCGTTCTCCCAGGTTTGAGCCCAGACCAAGATAGACAATAGCCAATCCGCTTACACGCCCCTCACAAGAGCATCGCTCATCTTGCACACGCGTGCCATCTCCTTGACATCGTGTACCCGAACGATATCAGCGCCCTTGGCGATGCCGAGGGCTATGGTGGCCGCCGTTCCTTCTAGCCGCTGGTCGCCTGGTGGAACGAATGTCACTTTATTCGATTTTTGTTCAGGAGTTAAATCGAGCACCCAGCCTATGAAAGACTTGCGTGAGCTACCCAGAAGGATAGGCCTGCCCAGCACTTTGAGTTCCTCTAGGTGTTGCAAAACCTCCAGATTTTGCTCCTGTGTCTTGCCAAAACCTATGCCCGGATCAACGATGATATTCTCCCAGGGCACTCCTGCGCTTAACGCTTGCTTGACGGCTCTTTTCAAATCAGAAGTAACCGCAGACATAATGTCCTGGCATGGAGAGTCACGCTGATTGCTCATCAAAACAATTGGCACACCTTTTTGTGCTGCTAATTCAGCCAACCCTGGCTCCTTCTGCAGGCCCCAAATGTCGTTTATCATGTTGGCTCCGGCGTTTAAAGCCTGGCGGGCAACCTCTAGCTTATATGTATCGACACTTAGGGGCGCTGATGTCTCTTGGGCCAGCTTTTCCACAACAGGAATCACCCGCCGTAATTCCTCGTCGATGGAAATCGAGGTTGAGCCAGGGCGAGTGGATTCCCCGCCAATGTCAATTATGTCGGCTCCTTCAGAGGCTAATCGCTTTGCCTTGGCTACCGCTTCTTCAGCATCTGCCAGTCCATCGCCCGAGAAAGAATCCGGGGAAACATTTATTACACCCATGACATAAGTTCGCTTGCCCCAGTAAAAGATGATCCTGCCGCATCGGGTGGAACCTAGCTTGCTTGGTTTATAATCAGGCATGTTATTGATTATAGCAGAAGGGGTAATTTAAAATAGTGAGGCACCAGGTGGTAAAAACATAATAGCCATAATTGCTTATAGTACGCTGCAAAATAAAAATAATTGTATTATGTCATTGCGAGGAGCGGAGCGACGAAGCAATCTTTTTGAGATTGCCACGCCCCGACAAGTCGGGGCTCGCAATGACGGAAGAGTTGTGTAGCGATTTCTACAATCGACTGTAATCTTAAATGGGCAAGACATTAGCCGAGAAGATTCTAAGCCTTAAATCGCATTGCGAAGCTAAGGCTGGGGACGTCGTGATTGCAGACGTAGATTTGGCTTTTGTCCAGGATACTACTGGACCCCTCACCGTAAGACAGTTTAAGGAAAGCGGTGTTAAAGCTTTGGCCAAGCCGCAACAAACAATAATATTCCTGGACCACGCTGCTCCCAGTCCCGCTCAGCAGCTTTCTAATGACCATATCCTTCTGCGCCGCTTCGCTGAGGAAACGGGCTGTCACATATCCGAGATAGGCGATGGTATATGTCATCAATTAGTGGCGGAAAATTTCGCCAATCCTGGGGATATCATTGTGGGTGCGGATTCTCATACTGTTACTGCTGGTGCTTTGGGAGCTTTTGCCACGGGCATGGGTTCCAGCGATGTTGCCGTAGCCTTAGCTCTGGGTAAAACCTGGTTTCGGGTGCCGGAAAGTTTTCTCATTGAGCTCAATGGCGTATTCTCTCGGGGAGTTTACGCCAAGGACTTAATTCTGTATCTCATTGGACAGATCGGCGCTGATGGTGCTAATTACAAGGCTTTGGAATTTGGCGGCAAGGCTTTGGCTCGGATGGCTATGTCGCAGCGTCTCACTATCGCCAATATGGCTGTGGAAGCCGGGGCTAAGGTTGGCCTGTTTCCCAGCGATAAAATCACCAAAGACTTCCTCAAGGAACACGGCCGGGGCGGCAATTACAAGCCGCTACATCCCGATGCTGGGGCAAATTACGAACGGGTCATACCTGTGAATCTCAACCAGCTTGAGCCAATGGTCTCCCTTCCCCACGCCGTGGACAACGTCCGTCCCGTGACTCAAGTAAAAAGGGTCAAAATCCAGCAAGCATTTATCGGCACTTGTACCAATGGACGTCTGGAGGATTTAGCTGTGGCTGCGGAGATTCTTAAGGGCCAGAAGAGGCATCCCGCTACTAGGTTGCTCATAGCGCCAGCTTCGAGGCAGGTGCTCATTCGCGCTATCGAAAAAGGCTATATTCAGAGCTTAGTTGAAGCTGGAGCAATTATTCTACCGCCGGGTTGCGCTGCTTGCCTTGGTCTTCACCAGGGGGTGTTAGGGGATGGCGAGGTTTGCCTTTCCACCGCCAATCGTAATTTTAAGGGGAGGATGGGCAACCCCGAGGCTATGGTATACTTGGCTAGCCCGGCCACTGCCGCCGCCTCAGCCATAAAGGGTGAGATTACCGACCCCAGGGAGGTGATGTGATGGAACGCTGCCATGAATTCCTTTTCCCGCTGTCATTATGTTATTGCGAGCGAAGCGAAACAACCTCCTCTCCCTTGACGGGAGAGGATTAAGGTGAGGGTGAAGATGACTGATTTGGTACTCAAGGGTAAAGCCATTAAGCTGTGGGATGACATTTCCACTGACGATATTATTCCCGGCAGGTTTACTCATCTGAGGAGCAACTTACCTGAACTTGCCAAGCATATCCTGGAGGATGCTGCGCCTGAATTCGCCTCAAGAGCAAAGGCTTTGTCAGAGGCAGGTGCAGGCCAAGCAATCTTAGTGGCGGGCAAAAATCTTGGTCTGGGTTCCAGTCGGGAACAGGCCCCGGTGATAATCAAAATGTCGGGGGTAGGCGCTATTTTGGCCAAATCGGCAGCGCGCATCTTTTTCCGGAATGCCATAAACCAGGGATTGCCTGTCCTGCTTTGCGACACCGATAAAATCAGCGACGGCGATGAGCTGGAGATAGATTTGACAGATGGTAAGATTGCTAATTTGACTTCTGGTATTACATTAAGCTGTGGGAAGATGCCGCCGATAATGTCCGCCATCCTTAAAGAAGGTGGGCTCATCCCGTACATACAAAAGCACAGGGGTTTTGACATTGCTCGGTCCTCTTAATTGTCTCTTGACAATTGATACTATATATGGTATCATAATCGTGGAATGAATGAATCAACTCGATAAACTAGTAGAGAAATTCCTAAGAAAGCCACCGGAGGTTTTATTTGAAGATGTTGCTAAGGTCTTGGAAGCATTTGGTTATGAGGAGCGTCCCCCAAGGGGAGGAAGTCATCGATTCTTTGCGAAGCCGGGTCACCGGGGCAAGACTATTCCAACAGTAAAAGGGCGGTATGTGAAAAGACGCTATGTGAGTATGATTATCGATAATTTAGAATTGGAGGAATGGCATGAGAAATGACACAGAGCGTAAAGACTTAAAATTCTACTTAAACCTGCGTTACCCCATCACTATACATTCTGACCCCGATGGCGGTTATGTAGCTGAGATTGAGGAATTACCAGGATGCATGACCCAAGCCGAGACCCTTGACGAAGCTTTTAAAGCTATTGAGGATGCCCGGCGGGTATGGATTCAGGGAACTTATGAAATAGGTCAGGATATTCCCCTGCCCAGGGATATGGAAGAGCATAGCGGGAAGTTCCTGGTGCGGATTCCACGAAGCCTCCATCGGACTCTGGCTCATGCTGCAAAGCAAGAAGGAGTGAGCCTAAACCAATACGTTGCCAGCCTGCTGGCGGCGGGAGTTCAGAGATATGTCATTCCTTCTCAGATCCGATCTGCTTCCCGACCGCAGATAAGCGTGCAATGATTGATGCGTAATTATGGGAAGTTGCTCATCAGCTAATTGCTCATTGAGCCTCTAAGGGGATAACGAATATGGGAAAAAGTAGAACATTCTCTAGGCTTACATGGGCCGGGAAATATGACAAAATCGGGATGGAAGGAGACGTACTTTTAAAAAGTTCAAAATGCATAGGGTAACTTTTATCCCCGGCGATGGCATAGGCCCTGAAGTGGCTGAGGCGACACGGCGGGTGCTGGAAGCTACTGGGGTCAAGTTCCAGTGGGACACTGTTATCATAGGTAGTCAGGCTCAAGATAAGTTTGGCACACCTCTCCCTGACCAGACTCTCCAGTCCATAAGGGAAAATAAGGTCGCCCTTAAAGGACCGGTGACCACGCCCATAGGCACGGGCTTCAGAAGCGTCAACGTCGCTTTGAGGCAGACCTTAGACCTTTACGCTTGTCTTCGTCCTTATAAGGTTTACCCGGGTATAAAAACGCCGTTCAAGGGCGTGGATATAGTAGTAGTCAGGGAGAATACTGAAGACCTCTATGCCGGTATCGAATTTGCTAGAGGTGATTCAGGGACAAGGCAATTACTGGCTCTTGTGCTCAATGCCACGGGAAAAGAGCTGAACAAAGACTCTGCTGTAAGCCTGAAAGTCATATCTCAAACAGCTAGCTGGCGGATTGTCAAATTTGCTTTTGAATATGCCCGACAGAATAGTAGAAGAAAGGTGACTGCGGTTCACAAGGCTAACATACTCAAATTTTCCGACGGACTTTTTCTGGATACTGCTCGTGAAGTTGCCAAAGAGTATAGCGATATAGAATTTAGCGATATGCTTGTGGATGCCACCTGCATGGAGCTGGTCAGGAAGCCCCAGATGTTTGATGTCCTCGTGCTGCCCAATTTGTACGGGGACATAATCTCCGACCTCTGTGCTGGGCTGTGTGGTGGCATGGGCGTAGCGCCGGGAGCCAACATCGGGGATGAGGCAGCTATCTTTGAGCCTACCCATGGCAGTGCTCCTAAATATGCCGGGCAAAATAGAGTCAATCCCATGGCCATGATGCTCTCCGGAGTGATGATGCTGCGTCATCTCGGAGAAAAGGATAGTGCCGATAGGTTGGAAAGCGCTATAGCTGAGGTCATAGCTGAGGGCAAGAATATCACCTATGATTTGAAGCTCGACCCCGCCACTGCGGTAGGCACCAGCCAGGTCGCCGATGCCGTGATAGCGAAGCTAAAGCGTTAAGGGGGCGGGATGGGAAGTGCTATCGTAGCAGTGGGCAAATCGGATTAGGGAAACTTGGAGGTCGCATACCCAATGTTGTGCGAAATAACCCGCCTGATGAATGATGAATAATGAAGAATATCGAACGAAGAAGTCCTTATTCACAAATTTAATGAGGGTTTTCTATGAAGAATTCTGAATCTAATATCTCTATGCAAGACAAATTAAATGCTGTCTTAAAAGAGTATGAGACTCTAAGAAATGAAATTATCAAGTGTTCTGACCGTCAGTTACAACTCTTTTATATTATGGTATTTGTGCTTTCGGCTGTCTATGGATACATAGTAGCACAACATGTACCCGATATCGTTTATATTGCCCCACTACTTGTTTCACCTTTCATCTTTCGTTACATTTGGGAACAGCGTAACCTCGAGATTCAAGGTAAATATATGAAAGAAGAAATTGAGGAAAAACGAATCCCTGATATACTTGGATACAGATGTGATGAAAGTAATAATAATTACGATCGGTATTGGATTGGATGGCAACATTATTGGGATGATATAGGATTTAAACGAATGAAAATGTTTAGTTTTTATTCTAAGCATTCAGCATTATTAGGGATTTTTTTAATCTCCTTTTTACCTTCAATGATATATAGCATACTATCTATCATTTCATCTTATATTGGTCTAACCATCGGATCTTATATACCTGCTCCTCTTCATATATTGGCATTAATTCTTTACTCTCTACTTTTTGGGAAAATGCTTAAAGTGCTTAAAGATTTAAGATAGTCAAGAAAGGGATGAAATTAAAGGATATACAAGGCGAGCGACTATGCAGTTGCTTAGCAACCTTGCCCTTCGGGTCATTGTCTTCGGCAACTTATTTTGCGCAAAACGTTATATGCCATTGGTTTTAAGGGGTACTAATGATGCTCGACTACGATGAACTGAAACAACTTGCTCAAGAAGGGGATATTGAGCCAATAGAAACAAGCCTCAGTGATTTGCATGGTAGCGATTTGTCAATGCTACCAGAAGGAATTACACTCATAATCTTTGAGTCTGATTTCCCTGAAACGCTAATTTGGCGTGAGGGTGATGCAATAATTGCTGAGATAACTGAGCACATTTACACAAAATATTGGTGGCACAAATATCACGCTAGTGTTTTTGCCGAAGCGATGGAAAGAGCTGTTAGGCGTTTGCAATACGAAGGACATCCACTCTCTGATGCGAGCATAGAGTCTGATGATGACGTTCACATTTTCATCCGATGGAAGCTCACACTTCCAAAGACGACCTTCGCCCAAGACATGATTGAATCAATCAAAGCTGCTTTTGATTTAGTCTGGGAGCGCGCAAATTCAATTCTTGAAAATTCTGATTCTGTTCTCATCCTTGGCAAGGATACTGGTGATGGTCTAGAGAAGCTAAAGAGCATCGCCGCAGAGCTAGAAAAATTGGGCTACTATACTTATATCATCAAAGAACAACCTGATAAAATTGGCGAGAGTATTATTCAAAAAGTACTGAGGTTCGCTTTGTCAGCTAAGTTCATTATAATCGAAAACTCTGAACCATCTGGCCACCTCTATGAAATACCACATGTTACGAAAATGGCCGAATCTGTCACAATTGTTCTTCAAGAAAAGGGAAAAGGTGCCACCTGGATGTTCGAGGACGCCTACGCCAAACATAAGCATTGGAAGAAATTTCTTTACACCTCCGACACGCTGGAAAATGAAGTTAAGAAAGCCGTGACGTGGGCTGAGGAATTCATTCGAGAATTTGGGCAGTTCCAAAAAGCTACACTTCCGTGGTTCAGAAAAGGAAAAAACAACGGCATATAACACGGTGTAAAAGACAGCGTTTCACTTCGTCCAAATTCGGCTTCGCCGGGACTTCTTTTACGCCGATACCGTTATCAGAAATTTTGAGGACTGATTCATTGGGAAATTCATCGTAACCTTTGAGTTGAGCGAAGGCTGAATCCCAGGAGAACATTGGTCTTTCTAACCAGCCGTCGAGAATTCATTCAAGACTTTTGACTTACTGGGCATTACAAGCTACCATATCAGCTAAGCGGCGTAGTTTTTCTACCTCTACTGAGCTAAACATATGTCAAAACTAAAGGAAATTTTGCAAAGAAAAAAAGAGAGGGAGGAGAAGCTAAAATCTTCATTAGATTCGGTGACAAGGCAGCTAAGTGACCTTGGAGCATTGAAAATTATTCTTTTTGGCTCGCTGGCTGAGGAAGATGTGGATGTGTTCAGCGATTTGGATTTGCTAGTAATCATGCCACCTGAAAAGAGTGGAAAGGAATGGATGAGGTTGGCCTACGAGAATGTAGACCGCGGGATTGCTTCTGACATTATTATCTATAATCAAAAAGAATTGCAGGAAAACTTAGCAAGGAGCAGTTTTTTGAGAGGCATATTAGATTCGGGAAGGATTGTTTATGAAAAGACCTTATAAAGATGAATCTTTAAGATGGCTTACCCAGGCAAAGGATGAGTTCGAAGACGCAGAGGAATTGAGAAAAAAGAGGAGGTTTTATCTTGCCCTTTTTCATTTCCAACAGGCCACGGAAAAGGCTTTCAAGGCATATCTTTATCTGAAAGTCAAATCCACTGAGGTATTCCATACTCATTCCGTGGATGAGCTAGCAAAAATGGCAGTTGAAATAGATTCAGATTTCAAAGAAGTTGCCTCTGCAAAGAAGCTAGATAGGTACTACATTCCAACCCGCTATCCAAATGGATTGCCCGGTGGAGTACCTTCACGATATTTCGATGATCCCAAAGAAGCCGAAGAAGCAATGGAACTAGCGAAAAGTGCCATTGATTTAATTGAAAGGAAGTTAGAGGAAGATTAACATGAACACAAGCAAGGTGCCCAAGTTAGCCCTTTTTCCTTTAACCACTGAGGTAAGTAAGCAGGGCCATCTCGTTATCGGTGGCTGCGATGTTGTGGATCTAGCTGAGGAATTCGGCACGCCGCTCTATCTTTTCGATGAACTCACCCTCCGCCATAAGTGCCGTGAATTCAAAGACGAGTTCCGTAAATATCATCCTGATACGTTGGTCATTTATGCCTCCAAAGCCTTCCTAAATAAGGCTCTGGCTCTCATATTTAAGGAAGAGGGCCTGGGACTTGACGTCGTCTCTGGAGGAGAACTTAGCATCGCCCATTCCGTGGATTTTCCTCTGGACAAGGTCTATTTCCATGGCAACAACAAGACGCCGGAAGAGCTGAATCTGGCTCTGGATTTGGGAGTGGGCAGAATCGTGGTGGACAACTTTTATGAACTTGAATTGCTCAATGGGCTGGCTGGGGAGAGGGGGATTAGCCAGAATATCTTGCTTCGCCTCACTCCGGGAGTTGACCCCCACACTCACCAATATACTACTACCGGGACGATAGAGAGCAAATTTGGCTTTCCCGTAGATACCGGACAGGCTGAGGAAGCGGTAACCAAGGCTTTGTCAGCCTCCAACCTTAATCTTCTGGGCTTGCACTTTCATCTCGGCTCCCCGGTGCCCGAAGTTCAGCCTTACGAGCTTGCCATGGAGATTACTCTCCGCTTTGCCCGGGAAATGGGCCGAAAATTCGGCTTTAACCTTAGCGAATTTAACATCGGTGGCGGTTTTGCCGTTCCATACACTCTGGACTCCAAGGTACCCACAATAGCTGCCTATGCCCGAGCTGTAATAGGGAAATTGAATGCTCTTATTTCGGAACTGGGATTGAGTCGCCCCCGGCTTATTATCGAGCCAGGGAGGGCCATTGTCGGCCAGGCCGGAGTGGCATTATACAAGGTTGGGGCGATAAAGGAGATACAGGGCATAAAGAAATATGTCTGCATCGATGGCGGCATAAGCGACAATATCCGCCCGGCTCTTTATGGAGCTAAATATGAGGCTTTAGTGGCTAACAAAGCTTTGAAGGCAGAAAGAGACATGGTTACCATTGCTGGCAAGCTCTGCGAGTCTGGTGATATTTTGGTCAGGGATATAAATTTGGCTGCAGTGCACCCCGGTGATATCATAGCTATTCCAGTTTGTGGTGCTTATTCCATACCCATGTCGAGCAATTATAATGCCATGCCTAAGCCGGCTATAGTTATGGTAAAGGAAGGGCGAGCGCGTCTTATTCGTCGCCGGGAAACTTATCAGGATATGATGAACCTGGACCTGATTTAATATGTGGCAAGTTATAGGGCAGGATAAAATTTTATCTTTGCTGGATTATGGCCTTAAAACCGATGCTATAGCCCACGCCTATCTTCTGGCAGGGCCGCGGCATGTGGGCAAAGGGACTTTAGCCATCAATTTGGCTCAAGCCCTAAATTGCGATGGCCCTGAACTGCCTTGCGGTCAATGCCGTTCCTGCCAGCGAATCAAGGAGGGCAAGCACGCTGATGTCACCCCTATTGGCTTGGATTCTAAAACGGAGATTGGCATTGATGATATTCGAGGGCTGCAACATTTAGCCAACCTGCCACCGTATGAAGGTAAGTGCAAAGTGTTTATCATTGATGATGCTGAATATCTATCTACTGAGGCGGCTAATTCCTTGCTCAAGATATTAGAAGAGCCACCGCCCAGGGTAGTTTGGCTTTTATTAGCTGCTGAGGAGGAACACCTCTTGCCGACAATTATTTCACGTTGTCAGCGGCTGGAATTGAAGCCTGTGCCATCAGAGCGAATACAGGAGGTACTCGTCAACTCCTATAACGTTGATGCCGATAAAGCGAAGCTTTTGACTCAATTGTGCCATGGTCGCCTGGGCTGGGCAGTGTCCGCTTTGGCACATGACGATATACTAGAGCAGCGCTCCCAAAGGATAGCCAAGCTGGTCTCCTTATTAACCCCGACAAGTCGGAGCTTAGAGCAAAGGTTTGCCTATGCCCAGGAGCTAGCCAGCCAGTTTAGCCAGAACCGGAGAGTTGGAGCAGAAATAATAGAGATTTGGCTCGACTGGTGGCGTGATTTGATGCTCATTAAGGGTGGTTGCCAGGAGGCCATCATCAATATAGATTATGAGATAGCTCTGGAAGAACAAGCTGGGGGATTAAGTCTGAGCGAGATTAAAGGGTTTCTGGCTAATCTTGGCTTGCTGCAGGAGGAAATCTCTAAGAATGTTAATCCCCGTTTAGCATGGGAATGGCTGATGCTCAATTTACCCAGGAGGGAAAGTCCTAAGCACTAAATACTAGAAGAAATGCAAAATGACAGGGCAAAATTTAAAAATCAGTTCAACAAAGCCTTTTTGCATTTTGAATTGTGATTTTTATTTTTTATCTTTGATTTTTTATATTTATTAGAGTTTGTTTAGTCCCTGATTAAATCAGGGATTGGAAATTAGAATTTAGGAGTTACACGTCGATGGCTAACATAATTGGAGTTAAATTCCGCTCTAGAGGAAAATTAGTCCGCTGTGATGCTGGTGAGATATCCCCGCACGTAAATGACTATGTGGTGGTGGATACTGGTCGTGGTCTGGACGTGGCTAGAGTCGTTACTCTGCAAGCCCCGTCTCAACCAGACGGGCAATTAATGATGGTAGTACGCCAGGCGGAGGCGGAGGATTTAGAGGAGGCTCGGCGGAACCTAGAAAAAGAAGCCTTAAGCAAGTGCCAGGAAATGGCAGCTCAACTTGGTTTAAATATGAAGCCACTAGCGGCTCGCTATGATTCCCAAGGCGAGCGTCTGACCGTATTCTTCAGAGCTGAGGAGAGGGTAGACTTCCGAGACTTGGTTCGGAAATTAGGACAGGCTCTGGAAACACGGGTGGAGTTAAGGCAGGTGGGGGCAAGGGATGAGGCTAAGTTGTTGGGCAGCATGGGCAGGTGCGGCTATCCTTTATGTTGTCAGAGTTTCCTCACCAGCTTTGCTTCAGTATCTATTAAAATGGCTAAGGAACAGAATTTGGCCTTGAATCCTATGAAGATATCGGGCGTCTGTGGCAGGCTCCTTTGCTGCTTGGCATATGAAAGCAAAGAATATGCGGCTATGAAAAAGAAGATGCCTCAGCCGAAACAAGAAATAGCAACACCTTGGGGTAAAGCCACGGTAATCAGCACTGACATCTTCAAGGAAACGGTAACAGTTCAATTATTGGATAGTGAAGCGACTAAGGAGATAGCTCTGAGTGAATTAGTTCATCCCGAAGAGCAGTTATAGTTTTCTTAGGACCCCGATCGAACTCAGAACAAATCCATTACGTAACAGGTAAGTCTTTCCAAAATTACCCCCTAAGATTAAGAAGAGCCCCCTCTTAAGGTAAGAGGGGTTAGGCCTGCCCGCCGAACAAATTCTTTGGCAGGCAGGGGAGTTATGAAGCAAGCAACAATATGGCGCCCTTCGAGATAACCCCCTTTATCCCCCTTATCTCAAGGGGGATGTTCAAAGAAAGAGCCCTAATTTTAAGACGGAACTCATAGAAAAATTAAACTATTACTTTGGTGGGGTTAGGTTAATTCAAAGAGGGTAGATATTTTTGCCATTCATCATGGTTATGGAGAATGTTATAGGGAATATAGAGGCCATCATTGCGAGGAGCACGCGGCTGACGCGACAGTTTCATTCTAGCTTCATCCGGCGTACGTCCACCTTTGCGCCTGTTGCAAGGAATGCAGGCACTAACCACATTGTCCCAGGCGTGCATCCCACCCCGCCGCCGCGGAATAACGTGGTCTAAGGTAAGCTCCTTGGTTTGCCGGCCACAATACTGGCAGGTGTTTTGGTCACGAATAAATACCTCGGACCTGCTCAATTTTTTCTGATGGCGAGGACGACTAACCATATAGACGAGTCGGATTACTGAAGGTATCTGAAATATGCAGTTAGCAGAGTGAAGCTCCCCTCTGCCATTTTCCAGCACTTCGGCTTTGCCGCGAAACACTAGCACTATGGCCCGACGCGTGCGACATAAGTTAAGGGGCTCATAACTCTGATTAAGCACTAAAACAGGAGAATCTATCATAGCTACATCCTGGTTATCAGCGATTGAGCTATTTTAGCAAGCCCTTCTGGCCAGTGCAACAATTTACCGCATCGGCTCTTTCTAGCTTGGTTTGCTATACGCTATCTGTGGCCCTAATCTTCCCCCTTATCCAGTCCCAATCAGGCTTGCCATGCTCGAAGAAAGACTTGAAATTATCCTTCAGCCACTCGTGTTAGTGCCATCATTTTCTACTTTTGGCTCTGTTAGCTTCTTTTTCTTGGTTTTGCCTCGTTCATAGTTAGCCCATTTCACAGAACGCGCCTTTTCTTTCTGAATTGAGTTGCTATCAGGCTTTCGCATAATGAGCAAATATTTAAAGCCTCGAAGGTAGAAATTGAACCTTCTAGCTCTATTGTACCAAAGCCCTGTATTCGAAGTTTGGCCTCTCCTAACAACACAAATAACGTCCACCGGCTCAAAGCGCTTACACAAACACTGATATAGCTTGAAACCTACAGGCGTATATTTTTTCTTAACCCATTGGTCGCCAATCAGCCATCCTAAAACCTTACCAGGCTTCAAAATCCTATGCGCTTCTTCTGCAACTTTCTCAAGCTCTTCGAAGAAACGCTCATCCTCGCATGAGATCTTACCAATACAATCGGGATGGTCATTGTATTTTACGTTGTCAGAGTAAGGAGAATCGATGAATACTAAATCAACTGTGTTGTTATCAAGTGGAATGTTTCTGGCATCGTTTTGTATAACTTCGGGGTGCGCTGGAGCTATATCATATCCAATGACCTGTCTCCCTTCTTCCTTGCACACATCAATCGTAGTCCCACTTCCAGCCATGGGATCGACAATTAGATCTCCGGGCTGGGTATATCTTTGAATAAGATTCCAGATTATAAACGCAGGTGTAACACCTGGATATTTATTGTTACCCTTTGGTTTCTTGCCATAACTTTGCTTTGGGAAATCCCATAATGTCGTAGCTTCCAGCATGAGCTTTCCATCATACGATTCTTTAACTTCGCTAACTTGATAAGTGAAGCCGTCAGGTGGCATATTTTCGGAAACAGGCAACATAGGTTTCTCAGTCTTAGCCTTTTTCTTAGCCATGTTTTCCACCCTTGCTAACTATCTTTTGCAAGTCTGCTATAAATTTAGGGAAGGCTTTAACCTTTTCACTCTCAGCCGCTTCTCGGAGAGTATAAGTCCCATCTAACTCATGTTCGACAATGATTCTATTCCGGGATGGGTTTGCCATGCCTGCAACCAAATCACCATCTTCATCCGTCGTGATGAAATATCCCTTTATATGCATAGTTAAAGGATCATTCAAAAGCTTTAACTTCCAGTATGCGGTCTGAGCAATCCTCTCCCGTAGTGTGATTTTGCAAGATACAACCCCAATGACACCACAAGTTGCAGGCTCATATATTACTAAGTCTACATCGGGGAGCAATGCCCATTGTCCATATCTAATAAGTAAGTTGCGATATACTTTACTCTGTTCAGGAGAAAGCCTTTTTCTCCCTAGTTGGTTACCTGGAATAGCTCGAAGGTTAATAGATTGCAGCTCTTCACCAATCATGTACCATATTACCTTTTCAAAATTCTTGCCCTTAAACGCCTTCCACGATTGCTCAGCATCGGGAGTTTTACCCTTAGCTCGGAGTTTTGCTGCTTTAGAGCTTGCTAAATATTCTCGCTTATACTCTTCCCTTGCCTCTTCAAAAACCTCAGAAACATGAAGATAAGCTTTATCCTTGTACTGTTTCTTCTTCTCCTCATACATTTTCATCAAATCGTCGAGCTTCATATCCGCACTCCTACACTACCAGACTACTATTGCGACTTCACAAAGGCTGTCATTAAATTATATATTTCTGTATTAGAGCGTTCCCAGTCTTTTCTCTTACATTTTTTGGCATCCTCTATCTTGTAAAGAGTCAATTGCCTCAATAGAATCATTTCTCTGCGAGTTACCTCATGCCGAGGGAAAGGCCCACTAAATGGAGACGAAGATAAATTCCTTACATCATCAGTTGCGTCCTTGATTGCTTCTCGTAGTTCTTTATTGGTCATAACCGTTACCTTCCACAGCAATATTTTCCTTATCCAGCTCCCTCACTCCCAGACTTCCTCTTCGTCAAGGTCTCCCACCAGCCCTAATTCGTCAGCCTCGTCCTCCATATAATTGAAGGGGCCTTCATGGGTGAAGGATTCTTTTCGGCCTAGGAATGGGCGAGAAAAGAGCCTCCTTATCTCGGCGCCGCATTCGGGGCATCTTTTCAGCGGTTCATCATTTATCCCCTGCCTGATCTCGAACCTATTCTTACACACCTTGCAATGAGCACCGTCTTTTGCTTTATACTCATAAATTGGCATGGCATTCACCTCCTTTAATAGATTACAAACAAGCCCAATGAATTGGGCAACTACATCCTCTCCCATCAAGGAGAGGTACAGTCTTTCTTTCATAACTCCCCCGCCTGCCAAAGAATTTGTTCGGCGGGCAGGCCTAGCCCCTCTTACCTTAAGAGGGGAACTTTTGGAGACTAATTATTTACCGCAGCAATGCTTATATTTTTTGCCTGAGCCGCATGGGCAGGGGTCATTACGCCCAACCTTTTTACCCACCGGCACCGCCTCCCTCTTTTTTTGTGGAGCTTCCTTGGCAATACCGACGTGGTAAATATTATGGGCAACGTCATGCTGGATGCTAGCTAAGAAGGCTTCAAAATAGGCATGTCCTTCCCTCTTATACACTACCAGCGGGTCTTGCTGACCTACAGCGTGCAGACCTATCCCTTGACGCAGATGCTCCATGGCAGTAAGGTGCTCCATCCATAACCGGTCAATAACTCGCAGCATTACCAGCCTCTCCGCTATTCGCATGTTATCAGGGCCTAGCTCCTGCTCTCGCTGGTTGTAAAACTCGTTGGCATAATCAGTCAACTTTTCTGTGATTTGCTGGGCGCTGAGTTCAGAGAGTCCATTGCTTCGGAACTGCGGAGGCAAGGGGAAGATGGTGGATATATCCTCAAGCAAGCCGGCTAGATTAGATTGCTCTTTTTCACCCTCTCCTTTTTCCTCTCCCATCGAGGGAGAGGTTAGGTGAGGGCTGTTGAGATGCTTGGCCACCAGACTTTGGATTTCATCCTGGACCATAGATATTATGTTGGCCTTGAGGTCAGCGCCGCTGAGGATTTTTTTCCTCTCGGCGTAAATCACCTCGCGGTGCTTGTTGACGACATCGTCATATTCCACAAGGTGTTTACGAATATCGAAATGGTAGCCTTCGGTCTTGACCTGGGAATTGGTCATAGCCTTAGTGGCGAAAGAATGCTCAATGGGGGTATTTTCATCCATACCTGCCCACTGCATAATTCCCTTAACACGGTCGCCACCAAAGCGGCTAACAATCTCATCTTCCAGGGAAGCATAAAAACGAGAACTGCCCGGGTCTCCCTGCCTCCCTGACCTTCCCCGAAGCTGATTATCAACGCGTCGGGCTTCGTGGTGTTCAGTGCCTACAATGTGAAGTCCACCCAGTTCAACTACCTTATTATGCTCTTCCTGCCATTCTGCTTCACCACGCCCCTCAGTATTGCCCCCGAGGATAATATCCACACCTCGCCCGGCCATATTCGTGGCGACAGTTACCGCCCCGAGACGCCCGGCTTGAGCGATTATAGCTGCTTCCTTCTCATGATTCTTGGCATTTAACACTTGATGGGGTATGCCATTTCTCTTCAGGAGGTCAGATAAAATCTCTGATTTCTCAATAGAGGTCGTGCCGATAAGGGCTGGCCTTTTCTGGTCATTTAATTGCTTAATTTCCCTGGCTACAGCGGCAAACTTAGTTTTCTCATCTTTATAAATCTGGTCAGGGTATTCAGTGCGAATCAAGGGCTTGTTTGTGGGGATAACCACAACATCTAGCTTATAAATCTTGTAGAACTCCTCGGCTTCTGTAGCGGCGGTACCGGTCATGCCTGCCAGTTTTTTATACATGCGGAAGTAATTCTGGAAGGTGATGGTAGCTAAGGTAACTGATTCTCGTTGAATCTTTACCTTCTCTTTGGCCTCGATGGCTTGATGCAATCCCTCAGAATACCTCCTGCCGAACATCAATCTGCCCGTGAATTCATCCACGATGATGACCTGTCCATCCTTAACCACATAGTCCTTATCCCTCTTAAATAGTGCATGAGCCTTAAGGGCGCTATCCAGATATTGAGTGACAAAGTAATTAGAGGGGTCATAAAGTTCAGGTGCTTTGAGCAAGCCTTCGTGCTTCAGCATCTTCTCCATCTTGCTCATACCTATGTCAGTAAGGCTGGCGGTATGTGTGCGCTCGTCAATAGTATAGTCTTCGTCTTTGCCAAGGCGGGAAACTAACTGGGCAAAGGTGTAATACTTCTTAGTTGCTTCCTCGGCAGCACCGCTGATAATCAGTGGTGTACGGGCTTCATCAATAAGGATGTTGTCAACCTCATCGACGATGGCATAGACCAAGGGACGCTGAACACATTGGGACAAGTCCCAGACCATATTATCTCTGAGGTAATCGAAACCAAACTCGTTATTGGTGCCATAAGTTATATCCGCCTCATAAGCCTGGCGGCGAGCTTTCTGAGGTTGGTTAGGGGGGTAAGGAATAGGATGCAGATGTTTCCACTTCGGGTCTCCCGAATCAAGATCAGGGTCATAAATATAAGACGGGAAGGGGTTATCGGGCGTTTGCATTGCAGTAATAGCTGCCACGCTTATACCCAGGGCGTGGTAAATAGGACCCATCCAGTGGCAATCCCGCTTGGCCAGATAATCATTGACGGTGACCAAGTGGCAGCCTTGTCCGGTGAGGGCATTGAGGTAAAGGGGCAAGGTAGCTACCAGGGTTTTTCCTTCACCAGTTGCCATCTCGGCTATTTTGCCCTGGTGAAGGATGATTCCCCCTTTTAGCTGGACATCAAAATGTCTTTGCCTTATGGTTCGCTTGGCGGCTTCTCTAACAGCAGCGTAAGCCTCGGGCAGAATCTCATCCAGGCTCTCGCCGTCCTTCAGCCGCGCCTTAAGCTCATCGGTTTTGGCTCGAAGCTCAGCATCGCCAAGTTTTTCAAATTCAGGCTCCAACGAGTTTATGTGGTCAACCAGAGGCTGAAGGCGCCTCATTTCTCTCTCGTTGGAATCAATCAGACTGCTAAGCCACTTAACCATTTTTGGCTACCACCCCTCAGTTTTCAGATAACTGCTGACTACTCCATTATGACTCAAACATCGCGCCCACTGATAAGCCGGTGTGGATGCGGTGGATGGCTTCGCCAATAAGCGAGGCTGTGGACAAGACGGTGATCTTGTTTAGTTTCTTATCGTTGTCAACAGGTATGGTATCGGTGACCACTACCTCTTTCACCGGGCTGGCGGCTATCCTCTGGATAGCGGGACCTGAGAAAACGGGGTGAGTGCAGCAGGCATAAACTCTCTTAACGCCGCGTTTCAAAAGAGCATTCACTACCCCAATCAGAGACCCAGCGGTGTCAATCTCATCGTCAACCGTCAGGGCATGCATTCCCTCAACCTCGCCAATTACGTTGAGGGTTTCACTGGCATCGACATTTCCCGCACGCCTCTTTTCCATGATAGCCAGAGGGGCTCCAAGTCTGGCAGCCATATCACGGGCTACCTTGGAAATGCCAATATCAGTAGCAACTACTACCAGGTTATCCAGAGCTTTTTCCTTGAAATACTGAGTCAACATGGGCCGAGCGGTGAGTTCATCCACAGGTATGGTGAAGAATCCTTGAATTTGAGGGGCGTGGAGGTCTACGGTGAGCAGTCTATTAGCTCCAGCGGTAGTAATCAGGTCAGCAATCAAGCGAGCAGTAATAGGAACTCTGGGTTGGTCTTTTTTATCAGTTCGGCTATAGCCGTAATAGGGAACGACAGCGGTAATTCGCCCTGCTGAAGCTCGTCTGAAGGCATCGAGCATGATAAGTAACTCGACCAGGCTTTTGTTAACTGGTGAGCAAATGGGCTCAATGATAAAAACGTCCCGTTCCCGGACATTCTCAAGGATGCGCACAAAAATGTTCTCATTGCTAAACTCAAAGACCTCAGCCTCCCCCAAGGGTATGTCTAAGTAATCACACACAGCCCTGGCTAAGGCAGGGTGAGCAGTGCCGCTGAATACTTTTAATTCGTCCATCATTGCTTTTTAGTTACCAGAATACTAACTTGATTATAGCATGAAATCATCACTGTTTCTTAAGAATGGTTAGTTAAAAACTAATCAAAGAAACCATGATCAACCGCATAATTTCGTATATAATTCATCTCCCTTGAAGGGAGAGGTTAGGTGAGGGTGAAACCTAGTGAATTCCCCCTCCCTCTAAACTCCCTCCCGCTATGGGAGGGAGAATTGTGAGGATTTACACGGTTAACTATAATTTGAGGGAAGGAGTCTCTCAGGCCAGCCCAGGAATGGGAAATCGTTGACACATCTCTCGTACTTCCTGGCGGACTTGTTCTTGGGCCCGCTTGTCTGCCGAAGGAGAAAGCACTTTGGCAATGAAAGAAGCAACGCGCTTCATCTCTTCTGTGCCAAAACCTCTCGTGGTCACTGCTGGGGTGCCCAGCCTGATACCACTGGTAATCCATGGTGGCTTGGGGTCAAAAGGAATGGTATTCCTATTTACCGAGATGCCCGCGGCCCATAAAGCTTCCTCAGCAGCCTTGCCGCTTATCCCCTGAGGAGCAAGGTCAACGAGGACAATGTGATTGTCTGTGCCCCCGGAAACAATACGCATTCCATATCTCTGGAGTTCAGAAGCCAAAACACGAGCATTTTCCAGCACCGACTTCTGGTAGTCAATAAACTCGGGTTGTATAGCTTCAAAGAAACACACGGCTTTGGCGGCTATGATGTGCATGTAAGGGCCAGCCTGCATCCCAGGGAAAACTGCAGCATCAATAGCTGAAGCCAGCTCTTTATCACATAAAATAAAGCCACCCCGGGGTCCCCGCAAGGTCTTTTGCGTGGTGGAAGTAGTAACTTGAGCATAGGGCACAGGGGAGGGATGAAGTCCAGCGGCCACTATCCCCGCTATATGAGCCATGTCAACCAATAACTTAGCTCCCACCTTATCAGCTATATGGCGGAGCCTCTCAAAATCGATAATACGAGGGTAACTACTCGCCCCAGCTATAATTAGCTTGGGTTTATGCTTCAGAGCTAACCTTTCAATTTCGTTGTAATTAAGCATCTCGGTTTTAGGGTCGACTCCGTAAGGGACAACGTTATACCACTTCCCGGAGAAATTGACCTCAGAGCCATGGGTGAGATGCCCGCCATGGCTGAGACTCATCCCCATAATAGTATCTCCGTGTTCCAATAAAACTGAATAGGCTGCCATGTTGGCTTGACTGCCGCTATGAGCTTGGACGTTGGCATGCTCGGCTTTAAAGAGCTTTTTAGCCCTTTCGATAGCCAAAGTTTCAATTTCGTCTATGTAGACACAACCACCATAATAGCGATGCCCGGGATATCCTTCAGCATATTTGTCAGTTAGCACTGAGCTTTGGGCCTCAAGCACTGCCCGGCTGGCATGGTTTTCGGAGGCAATAAGGTTTATGGTGCTTGCTTGCCTCTCTGCCTCCAAGCATAGGATTTGAGCTACTTTGCTATCACGCTGTGCCACGGAAACTGCCTTTGCGGTTTTCACATTCGTGTTATATAGTACTTGATATTTCATTCTCGGTCAATAAGAAAAACCCATCAAAATGGGTTCCCGCAGCATCATTGACAGAACGTGTTTACAGTGATAAATTAATTTATTTAGCAATTAAAGGGAGAGATTGCTAAATGGCTATGAGAGAAAGAAGAGAAACTGTTCTCAGGGTGATAATTGAAGATTATATCACTGGAGCAGTACCAATAGCTTCAAGTGCTATCGTGGAAAAGTACGGCTTGAAGGTAAGCCCAGCTACCATCCGCAATGATACAGCATACTTAGAACGAGAAGGATATGTTATCCACCCTCACCATTCAGCCGGAAGCATGCCTACTGATAAGGCTTACCGCTACTATGTGGAATTGATAGGGGAAGAAATTGAACTTCCCCCTGTTGAGCAGTACCTAATTCATCAGATATCGCAGGAAGCAAAAGAAGAGCTAGAGCAATGGCTGAAGACAGTGGCAGTGATTTTGGCGCGCCTTGTTCACAACCTGGTAGTAATAACCACTCCCAAAGCGGTTCACTGTCGCTTTAAGCATCTCGATTTGGTAGCCTTGCAGGATTTCATGGCTTTGCTGATTGTGGTTTTGTATGAAGCAAAAGTTAGACGGCAGGTCTTATCTTTTGGTAGAAAGGTTAGCCAGGATGAGCTAACAAAGACAGCTAACAAAATTACTTCTATTTATGGCGGGATGACCAGCAGTGAGATCTCGGTTAAAAAAGAGGGACTTTCTTCTGAAGAAAGGCAGATAGCTGAATGTTTGGCAGAAATAGTAGCTGCCGAAGATAAGTTAGAATATGGTGAGCCTTATCTTGAAGGGCTACGTTTGCTGCTGAGTCAACCAGAGTTTACCAACAGTCCGAGAATACTTAAGATTTTAGAAGTACTGGAAGGAGAGGATTGGCTTAGAAATATATTTTGCCAGGAATTTAGCAAGGGAGGGGTAAAAGTAGTCATTGGTGAAGAAAACCCAGAGCCAGCATTACGAGACTTGAGTTTAATAGCTAGTCAGTATGGAGTACCTGGTAAGGCCAGTGGTATTGTGGGAGTGATTGGCCCCAAACGAATGGACTATGCCAAGGCTATTTCTTCACTTAACTGCCTTTCAGCATTTCTAAGCGGCTCAGTGGCTGAATATATTTAAAGCAACCCCAGGTAAATTTGGGTTTAAATTAAGAGGTGTCTAAAGGAGGTCTAACGTTGGCTGAGGGTGACGAAGTAGTTGAAGCCGGAATTGAGCAAGCCGAGGACATGGAAACGTTACGGCAAGTTCTAGCTGAGGAGAAGGGAAAAGCAGAAAAATATCTGGCCAATTGGCAAAGAAGCCAGGCGGACCTTGAGAACTACAGGAAACGCGCTGAGCAGGAGAAATCAGAGACAGTTGAGTTTGCTAACAGGCTGCTTATCTTGGACTTGCTACCTATCCTAGACGATTTTGAGAGAGCACTTGCTTCTCTGCCGGCTGAGCTTGATGAGCAAAATTGGACTGAAGGCATAAAACTCATCTATAATAAACTTAAAACTGTTTTAGAAACGCAGGGGCTGACTGAAATTAAAGCCAAGGGAGAATACTTCGATCCCTACTTTCATGAAGCAGCAGGTCAAGTGGAGGGAGAAGAGGGCATAATCATAGAGGAAATTCGCAAAGGTTATAAATTTAGGGATAAGCTGCTTCGCCCCAGTATGGTTATGGTAGGCATAGGTAAAAAGGATAAGACTCAAGAGGAAAGCTCAGAGGAGAGATAATATGGCTAAGGTAGTAGGTATTGACCTAGGAACAACATTAAGCGAGGTTGCTGTTATAGAGGGGGGAAAACCGAAGCTTATCCCCAGCTCTGAAGGCTCTAACTTGTATCCTTCGGTAGTGGCGATAAGCAAGAACGGTGAGCGGCTGGTAGGGCAAGTGGCTAAACGTCAGTCTATTGTCAACCCGGAAAACACTATTTACAGCATCAAACGCTTCATGGGAAGAAAATTTGGGGAACCACCAGGAAGAGAATTACCTGTGGAAGAGGACGCACGCCGCGTATCCTACAAGACAACTCGCGGTCCTAATAACGAAGTCAAGGTAGTCATGGGTGGAAAAGAATACACTCCTGCGGAAATATCGGCAATGATCTTACAAAAACTAAAGACCGATGCCGAAGCCTACCTTGGCGACAAAGTGACAGAAGCAGTGATTACAGTACCAGCTTATTTCAATGATAGCCAGCGCCAGGCAACCAAGGATGCTGGCGTGATCGCGGGATTGAATGTCATCCGCATTATTAATGAGCCAACTGCTGCCGCCTTAGCTTACGGTGCAGATAAGAAGAAAGAGGGCACAATCGCAGTATACGACCTTGGTGGAGGCACCTTCGATATCTCTATCCTAGAGATAGGGGAGGGGACCTTCCAGGTTAAGTCTACTAGCGGTAATACCCACTTGGGTGGGGATGACCTCGACCAGCGGGTTATCGAATGGCTGTGTAGTGAGTTCAAGCGGGATCAGGGAATCGACTTAAGGAACGACCGCATGGCAATGCAGCGTCTTAAGGAGGCAGCGGAACGAGCTAAGATTGAACTTTCTACGGTGCAACAGACTGAGATAAGCCTTCCTTTTATTACCGCTGATGCCTCGGGACCTAAACACCTTAATATCACCTTGACCCGCTCTAAGTTAGAACAACTGGTCATGGATTTGGTGGAGCAGACTCTGGAGCCCTGTCGCCAGGCAGTTAAAGACTCAGGGTTGACTACAGCCCAGATTGACGAAGTCCTTCTTGTCGGTGGTCAAACTAGAATGCCGTTAGTTCAAGAAAAGGTGAGGCAGTTCTTTGGTAAGGAGCCATCGAAAGGAATCAACCCCGACGAGGTTGTAGCCATGGGGGCTGCCATTCAGGCTGGGGTGCTTAAGGGCGAAGTTGGAGAAATTCTTCTTCTTGATGTCACCCCACTCACTCTGGGGATAGAGACGCTAGGGGGAGTAGCGACGCCGCTTATTTCCCGCAACACCACTATACCCACTTCAAAGAGCCAGATTTTCAGCACTGCTAGTGACAGCCAGCCAAGCGTGGAAATACACGTTCTTCAAGGGGAACGTCCTATGGCTGCTGATAACCGAACGTTGGGGCGCTTCATACTCGATGGCATTCTGCCGGCACCACGGGGTATGCCCCAGATTGAGGTGACTTTCGATATAGATGCCAATGGCATCCTTAATGTTAGCGCTCGTGATAAGGGCACGGGGAAGGAACAAAAAATTACTATTACCGCCTCTAGTGGATTGAATAAAGAGGAAGTGGAGAAGATGAGGCGAGAGGCTGAGCAACATGCTGCTGATGATGCTAAACGTAAAGAGGAAATAGAGGTGCGCAATTCTGCTGACAGCCTGGCTTACACTGCGGAAAAGACTCTCCGTGACTACGGAGATAAGATACCCGCCAATGTAAAACAAGAGATAGATGCTAAGATAGCCAGTGTGAAGTCAGCTCTTCAAGGGAAGGATGTAAACGCCATTCGTAAGGCTATGCAAGAGCTATCACAGGCTATACAGAAGGTTGGGGCATCGGTCTACCAACAACCAGGGCAGCCGCCGCCTGGTGGAGAGAAACCTGGTGGAGAGAAACCTGGTGGGGGAGAAGAAGGAACAGTGGAAGGTGAGTTCCGCGAGGTCTAAGCGGTAAATATTAAGCCCCTGATTCCCGGGAAATTGGGAACACGAAATTACATTTCTCACAAGGAGCATGATGATAACGTTTGAGTTGGAACAATTCGCCATAGCTGCCAACAGAATCTGGCAAAAGGCGCGAGAAGAAAATCGGTTAACTCATAACCCCTCTGATGAGGAACTGAGAAGGCTTGTGGAAAAAGAGCCGGGGGTTAGGAAAACGATATATGGAAACTTTGTCGCCCAAAGTGAGCCTACTTCCAGGTCAGCAATGTTCACTAAAAACAGTGTTGACCATCCCTTTGGCGAGGATGAACTAAGGATATTAACGCAGTGTGAAAAGGCTTTGGGCGAGGGAAGGTTGATTTCCATAGACAGAATTGTGGGCAATGAAAACAGTAACACCACGGTCAGGTTAATTGTTCCTGAGGGGTTTGCCCATGTCGCCTATGGAGGCAAGAACCTTTTTATACCCCCAAAGGGGGAAGTCAAAAAGCCGACCTACCAAATTTTATTCTTCGCTGACGGGGCTTTTGAAACTAACCAGTCAAAGCCGCTCCCCGAGAAAGATATCACCATCAGATTGGCTATGCTGGATGGCGGAAGGTTTGTCAAGATAATTAGGAATGGTAACTACATAGGTGAATATAAGAAAGGGGTTTTCGCCGCTGAGGATTGGGTAGCTAAGACAAAAATGGGGGGCATCTTCTTACATGCTGGCTGTAGAGAGGATTACCTTCAATCAGTACGGGGGGACTATCGGATGGCGAGGACGTTACTTGTGGCATTAAGTGCTAACGGGAAAACAACTACAACCTGTAGAATCTTGGCCAGAAAAGGGAAGGAGAAATCATGGCTCATTCAGGACGATGGAGGGACTCTCATGCCCGATGGCTCTTTTCATGGCTTTGAAGCCGGGGGAATATTCGTAAAGACAGAAGGCGTGAATCCTGGGGAGCAAATCGAAATATTTTACGGATTGTTGAAACCGGGAACTGTCTGTGAAAATGTTTACGTAACCGAAGACGGGGATTTTGACTTTTACAATTTTGATAGAACATCCAATGGCAGAGCAGTGGTATTAAGAAGAGATTTTATGCATGCCAGTCCCTATATCGATGTGGATAGGATTGACAATCTAATTCTTATCACCAGGGGGCCACTAATTCCGGCAATATCAAAGCTAACCCGGGAGCAAGCGGCAGCCTTGATGGTTCTGGGGCAGGCCATGGAATCCTCGGCTGGTGACCCAACCCAGGCCGGGAAAATTAGAAGCGAGTTTTTCTATGACCCCTTTGTTGCCGGAGACCTGGCTAAACATGCTAATATGTTTTATGAGATAATAAAAGGTATTCCTCACCTAAATTACTATTTGATAAATACTGGAGGCATAGGGGAAGGGGAACGTTACAAAGATATAAGATTAGAATTTACCATGGCAATACTCGATTCTCTACTAAGGGGAGGTTTAGAAGATTGGGTGGATTCCCCCACGGGCTTTAAGGTGCCTGGGGCGATAAGATATGTAGATGATATTTATCTGCATCCCGAGAAACTTTACTCCCGAACTGAATTTAAAGAAAAGCAGAGGGAACTTAACAAAGTCAGGCACGAATCCGTGAAAGAACTCGGAGACTCCTTACATCCTGATATAAGGGAAGTTTTTAGCAAGCCCGGCATTGTATAGTAGAACTACAAATCTCACACAGTTCGTGTGGAATTCTGGTGTAGGATAGCTATGAATCGTAGGGAGGGCAAGAAGTGGTAGAAATCGCTGAACTTTATGAAAGACTAAAGAAAGAGAAAGCCGAGCTGTTAGAAAAGATAGAACAGTTGAGAGCTCTTGGTAAACCATCGGCAGAGAGAAAGGAAGGTAGTCCATTTGGCAAAAGGGAAGAAGGAGCTGATGAAGCCTCTGAGCTAGAGAAAAGGCTGGCCTTGGAACAAAGGCTGGTGGAGTCTCTTAATGAGATTGAGCATGCCTTACAAAAATATGAAGCTGGCACTTATGGATTGTGTGATTCTTGTGGGCGAGCTATAGAACAAGCTCGCCTTGAAGCCATACCTCAAGCCAGCCTATGTCTGAGCTGTAAGGCAAGCCGAGAAAAGGATTTAAAAGGTGCAAGATAATGGATCTCCAAGTAAATTGGGGGTCCGCAAAATAACGGATTTTGTGAGTGAAGATAAATCTAAGGTTTCTCCAGGTAGGTACAGAGGAAAATTAAGGTTATTTCTGATTGTTGCTGCTCTGGTGGTTACTCTTGACCAACTGAGCAAGCTGTGGATCACAGCTCACTTAAAACTTGGGGAATCGCTCCCTATAACTGACCGCTTAAGTTTGACCCATATCGGAAATACGGGCTCTGTCTTTGGTTTACTTGCCAACCAAGCCTTTCTTCTCATCATCATTGGCGTAGCTAGTTTGCTCATTATCTTGCTGTTTCTTCGTTACTTATCCCCGGCTACTACCTTGAGCATGGTATCTATTGGTTTGATTTTGGGTGGTGCTGTAGGCAATCTCATAGACCGCCTCCGTTTTAGTTACGTCACTGACTTCATTGACTTCCGTTTGTGGGGCAGTTTCCATTGGCCGACCTTCAACATCGCTGACACAGCTATAGCAGTGGGTGTTTTTACTCTCATTTATTACTTTTATAAGTCGGGGGTATTTAGAAAATCATATGAACGCAACCACGGACCCCAAAATTAAGACGTTGCAATTCAGCTCACCTGTTCCCAATATCCGCCTTGATAAGTATTTAACCAAGGTTCTTCCGCAATTCTCGCGGGCTCATTTACAGAAATTAATTGGGCAGGGTTATGTTCTGGTCAACGGGCACAGGACAAAGGCGAGCCAGATATTAAACAAGGTCGACAGGATAGCAGTTGAGCTGCCTCCCTTACCAGGCCGTCCTTTAGCCGAACCAATCCCGTTAACTATAATTTATGAAGATGAAGATATACTGGTCATAGACAAACCTGCTGGCTTGACAGTTCACCCTGCTCCGGGGCATCCCAGCCGTACTTTAGTCAATGCCGTCTTAGCCCATTGTCCCGGCCTAGCCATGAGCAACGAACTGATGCGCCCAGGCATAGTTCACAGGCTAGATAAAGATACCTCGGGACTCATGGTCATTGTCAAAAACGACTTTGCCCGGGAATATTTAGCTGCGCAGTTCAAAAGCCGCACTGTGACCAAAGGATATCTTGTCCTTGTTAAGGGCAGGCTATCTCCTGAACAGGGGATAATTGAAGCACCTATCGGGCGAGACCCTCATAGTAGACGGAGAATGGCAATAGTAGAAGCTGGGAAAGAGGCTAGCACTCAATATCAAGTCTGGAAATACTTGGATAACTACACTTTAGTTGAAGTCACCCCCCTAACAGGGCGCACACATCAAATCAGAATACACCTGTCAGCTATTGGCTATCCGGTCGTTGGTGACCCCATTTATGGAATAAAATCGGCTTATCTTAACAGGCAATTTATTCATGCCTATCGCCTTGGCTTTCGTCTACCATCAACTAAGCAATACCGGGAATTTACCTCGCCCTTGCCCATGGACTTGGAGCAAGCTTTGGAGTACTTAGCCCGAAACGCCTAAAGGGTCTGTCAAAACATCAGAAGAAATCCTGGCATTGCCATAGTTTCTTGCTGGGAAAAGCATTGTTTGGTATGATTAGGGAGATAAAATGGACAAAATAGAGTTAAAGGTTAATAAGCGAGAGGTTCTCGGTAAGAAAGTCAAGCATTTGCGCCGCCAGGGAATTACTCCGGTGCATCTTTTCGGGCACGGTATCGAGTCTTTGGCATTACAGTGCGACACTGGTGAACTCGAGCGAGTGTTAGATCAAGCTGGGCAGACAAGGCTTATTAACCTCAACCTCGCTAAGGAAAAGAAGCCAAGGATCGCTGTGGTTCGCGAATTTGATAGAGACTGGCGGAAGGGGAAATTGATCCATGTAGACTTTTATCAGGTCAAAATGGAGGAAAAGATAAGGTTAGAGGTTCCTGTTGTCTTAGTCGGGGAAGCGCCAGCCTTGAAGTCTAAAACTAATATGTTGGCGCATGAGCTTGGGACTTTGACTATAGAGTGTTTGCCGGCAAAAATTCCCACTAGCCTGGAAGTGGACATTAGTTCCCTCACCGAGCCCGATCAAGCAATACGCGTCAAAGATGTCGCCTTAGGCGAAGATATTGCCGTTCTTAACAACCCAGATTTGGTTGTGGTGAAAATTAGTCTGCGGCCTGTGGAAAAGGTAGAGGAGAAGGTAGTAGAGGAGGTAGTAGAGGCGGAGGCGGAGGTGGCAGAGGAAGCGGCTGAAGCTCCCAAAGAGGCTACGCTAGACGAAAAGAAATCAAAAGAAACATAACCGTCTGGCTTATCCGGCGATTGCTTCTGTATTCATACGAATATATTAGATTTACTTGGTTATCAAGTCCCTGATATAATATCCGAAATTAAATATTAGCTCTCTCCGAGCTGTCTTGCCTAAAGAGAATCCAGGGCAACCAGTCGGTAGGCTGAAAAGCCTCGAGGGCACAGATAGAAATGTCTGTGCCTCCCGTGCTTGGAAAGGAGGGAATATGGAGCTTGGTTTTTGGACAGCATCGTTTTTGTGACGGTGCTTTTTTATTCTCGCTTGTTGCTTCCTTATTACCCGCCAGGCGTTTAACGAACTTAAATTGAGAAAAGGGGGAAGTAGGAGCACATTTCAGGCTTCTGCAATTCATGTCTTCTAAAAAGGTTTCTAAAGATAAAAGGAGGTTTTAGTGAAAGGAACTTTGCCTAAGATAGCTTCAATTGTTTTGGTTGTTTTGTTTTTGACATTGCTCGTACCGGTTCTCGGCTGTGGTGGCGGCGGTGGCGGTGGCGGTGGCAATGAAACAGAAGTGCTAAAACTAGCAACCACTACCAGCCTTTACGACACCGGCTTGTGGGATTATCTGGAGCCCATCTTTGAGCAAAGATATAATGTCGACTTGCAGATAACAGCTCAGGGTACTGGTAATGCTTTGGCGTTGGGTAAGACTGGTGATGTGGATGTGGTTGCTGTCCATGACCCCGCTCAGGAGGCAGCATTTATAGCCGGTAACTACTCTGTTAAAGCAGAAAGCTTTAGTGCGGAGCGAGTCACCTGGGCTTATAACTACTTCATCATCGTAGGCCCTGAGGCTGACCCCATAGGCATTAGTGCAGGGAACTTGACTCCAGAACAAGCCTTCCAAAAAATCCAACAAGAGGGGAAGGCTGACCCAGAGACGGTTGAATTCGTCTCTCGAGGGGATAACTCGGGAACTCAGGGCAAGGAAAAAGCCATCTGGAAATCAGCCGGCTATAATTATACAGCGGATATTGAAGGGACTGGAACGGCCGATGGCTGGTATTTTGAAACTGGGAAAGGCATGGGGGATACACTGGTTGTGGCTAACGAGAAAATGGCTTACACCCTGACAGACAAGGGAACCTTCCTTTCTTACAAAGGCAACTTGGATTTGGTAACCTTGTTAGATACGGGGGGCGGTCTGCTCAATGTCTACTCGGTGATCATCTGCAAGAATGGTGTCAATCCTGAGATGGCTAATAATCTGGTAAATTTCCTCAGAGCTGATGATATCCAGGGTTTAATCGCCGAATTTGGCGTGTCCCAATATGGAGAACCACTGTTCTACCCTTGGGATCCAGAGATTTGCGGGTTGCCCTAACTGCGCTGACAAGATTACCTGCGCTGGCAAGTACGAAGCCTGTACCAAGAAATAGCATATTAAAGCAGGTAGGAGCAATTGACTGAAATATGGCATGCCTTAACTAAGGCTATAGAACTCATAATTTCCCTCGACCCGGAGGTGATGGAGATAGCCGGGAGGTCCTTGAGGATTTCGGGGACAGCTTGTATCCTGGCCTCTCTGATCTGCCTACCGCTGGCGAGTTTAATACACTTCCATCACTTCCGTGGGAAAAGGGCCTTAATAAATATCATCCAGACGCTGTTCAGCGTGCCCACAGTCCTTGTTGGCTTGCTTGTTTTTGTGCTATTTTCCCGGGCCGGGCCACTGGGCGTCTTCGGCATAATACTCACTCCCACTGCCATGGTGATTGGCCAGATGATATTAATCACTCCTCTGCTGCTTGGTTTTACCATTTCCGCGTTGAGCGGTGTGAGTAGGGAGATTGTAGATACTGCTACCTCGCTTGGTGCCAGCGGCTTTCAGACCGTCTGGCTTGTGCTGCGAGAAGCAAGGTATGCTGTGCTGGCTGCTGTGATAATGGGTTTTGGCAGAGCTATCTCGGAAGTTGGATGTGCTATGATGGTTGGTGGAAATATCAGGGGAGTCACCAGGGTTCTTACCACAGCAATATCATTAGATACATCCAAAGGCGAGTTAGAGTTGGCAATGGCACTAGGCATAATTCTTTTATTACTGGCGCTTATCATTAACATCGTCCTGAATAGGCTACTGCAAGGGTAACAATGATGAAACCATTATCTTCAATAATCGAGGTAGTTGATTTAAGCCACAGCTATGGTGAGCGGGAGGTATTGAAAGGCTTAAACTTAGGTATTGGCAAGGGTGAAGTTTTCACCATGATCGGCCCGACCGGAGCCGGCAAAACAACGCTTTTACGTATTATAGGCCTGCTGGAGGTCCCTGGCGCGGGGGAAATCTATTTTGACGGCAAGTGTATCCCCCACTCGGGGAAACAAAGACTGGAGATACGTCGCCGGATGTCATTTATACACCAGAAACCTCAGGTATTTAATTTGAGTGTCTATGACAACGTTGCCTGTGGCTTAAGATGGAGAGGAGAGGGAAAGAACAAGACTGCTGAGAAAGTTGACCATATCCTGGAAATGGTTGGACTAAAAGGCTATGAGAATAGAAACGCCCGGACACTTTCCGGTGGAGAGGCGCAGAGAGTAGCTTTAGCCAGGTCCCTGGTGCTCGAACCTGAGGTGTTGTTATTGGACGAGCCGACAGCTAACCTTGACCCTATTTCCACAGCCAAGATTGAGCAGTTAATTGCGTATGTTGCCAGGCAACATAACACAACCATGATAATGGCAACGCATGATATGTCTCAAGGGCAGCAACTCGCTGACAGGATAGGGGTACTTCTTGATGGCAGACTTGCCCAAACAGGCAATGTCATCGACATATTTCGTTCACCCCAAAACGAAGTGGTGGCTCATTTTGTCGGTATGGAGAACATCATAGAAGGCGTAATAGTTGCCAACAACGAAGGTATAGCCATGGTAAATATAGGTGGCAATGCCCTACAGGCAATTTCTAACTACCCCGTGGGAAAAGAGGTATATGCTTGCATCAGGCCTGAAGATATCACTTTGGCTTTATCCAGCACCCAGAGTTCGGCGAGGAATTCTTTTCAGGGCAAAGTTACCCGAGTAACCACTATTGGACCCCTCAGCCGGGTGGAAATAAATTGTGGCTTCCCTCTCGTAGCCTTAGTCACCAAAATATCAGCAGAAGAATTGAATTTACAGGTGGGCAGGGAAGTTTATACTACTTTTAAAGCTACCGGGGTGCATATTATGGAAAGGAAAATTAGCCAATGACTGGAATTCTTGATTCCTTCGGACGGAGAATAAACTACCTCCGAATTTCAGTTACCGACCGTTGCAACCTGCGCTGCCTCTATTGCATGCCACCCGAAGGTGTCCCACAAATGTCCCATAACGAGATTCTCTCCTATGAGGAGATTCGAACTGTCGTCCAAGCGGCGGCGGAGCTGGGCATCAACAAGATAAGGCTCACTGGTGGCGAGCCCCTGGTTAGAGCTGAGTTGCCCAACCTCATTAAGATGCTCTCTCAAATAGAGGGAATTCAAGAACTGTCTTTGACGACAAATGGGACGGTTCTCAAGAAATATGCTCTGGAGCTTAAGCAAGCAGGCTTGTCTAGAGTTAATGTGAGCTTGGACACGCTTAAGCCCGATAAATTTAGATATGTAACCCGTCTTGGAAAATTGAAGGATGTTCTTGAGGGCATCGAGGCAGCCAAGGAAGCCGGCTTCCAACCGGTCAAGATAAACACGGTAGTCATGCGGGACATAAACGATGATGAGATACAGGATTTTGCCAAGATGACCTATAAAGATGGATGGCATGTCCGCTTCATCGAGCTTATGCCCTTCAAGGGTGTGGCAGAGTTTGTACCTTCCGTTGAATTGCGACAACATATTAGTTTGCTTGGCAAGCTTGAGCCTTATCCCGATTCCATCGGGATAGCTGGCAACGGACCTGCTATGTACTATTGCTTATCGGGAGCCAAGGGCACTATAGGCTTCATCAGTCCCCTCACCGAGACTTCCTTTTGCTCCCGGTGTAACCGCATGCGACTTACTCCAGATGGCAAGCTACGCCCTTGCCTTCTGGGAGAAGATGAAATTGACTTGAAAGTGCCGCTACGCAATAATGCTTCGATGGAGGAGCTAAAACGCCTGATTTTGAAGGCAGTTGCTTCTAAGCCGGAGCATCATCATTTAGAGGGAGGCAATGTCAGGGTGGTGAAGCGAAGAATGTCGCAGATTGGAGGTTGAGAATGGAGTCAGGGCCAATTCACATGATAGACGTTACTCAGAAAAAAGAAACACAACGCCAAGCAGTAGCCAAAGGCAAGGTACAGATGAAGCCTGCTACTTTAGAACTTATCCGTAAAGGGAAACTAGAAAAAGGAGACGTCTTAGCCGTAGCAAAAATGGCTGGAATCATGGCCGCAAAAGAAACTCACCGTCTTATACCTCTGTGTCACCCTCTTCAGCTCACTCACATTGCAGTTGAATTTCATCTCCCCGACAATGGCAATTCTGTTGAGATTACCGCCAGCGCTAAAGGGATAGGGAAAACAGGATTTGAAATGGAAGCGCTAGTAGCGGTATCTGTAAGTGCTCTGACTATTTATGACATGTGCAAGGCAGTGGACAGAAGTATGACCATTGGAGAGATTCGTCTGGTAAGGAAGAGTGGAGGCAAAAGCGGGCTTTATCTAGCTGCCTAAATCCTCCAGCACCATCTTAACCACTTTGGGAATTGCCTGCTCCACCTCAGGTGTGCATTTTTCGCTGAAGCTAGTAACATCTTTAGCCTCCACAGCGAATATAGTGATTTTTTGGGGCATGTCTAAGTTGAGCATCTTGCCCAATTCGAGAGCAGTGGCTAGGTTTATTTGATGAGGTGAGGAAAGGTGTTTGGTGAGGGAGAAATCTTCAGACCCCATACGATATATCTGACCTGCTTGTCCTTCCTTGGTTTGGATGGCATCAATGATAATAACTTTATCATAGCCTACAGTAGAATCTAAGAGGCTAAGGCCAGCTCCACTTGTTTCAGATACAGTTACCTGGGGGTTGTTGACTTGGTTCGCCACCTCACGTGCCACCTGAATCCCCACGCCATCGTCAGATAAAATAGGATTCCCCAGCCCTAAAACCAGGGTTTTCATTTCGATTTGCGAAGACTTGTTATGAGATGCCCTGGCTCAGTTTCTTAACCTCGTTGCCCTGGGCATCATAAATGGTCACTTCCAAGGGTAGCTGACCGGGTAAAGCGTGTGTGGCACAAGACATACATGGGTCATAGGGACGCCATGCCATCTCAATACGGTTAAGCAATCCCTCGGTTATCTTTACTCCGGGCTTTATGAGGTCTTCGGCTGCTTTCTTAATTGACATAAACAAAGCAGCATGGTTATTGGTAGTGCCCACAATCAGGTTACACTTCTTTATCACCCCTTTTTCATCGGTTATGTAATGATGGGTGAGAGTGCCCCTCGGTGCTTCAACAATACCTACTCCTTCATCGGGTTTCGCCGTCGGTATGTTGCGAATATTCGGGCTGGTTATTTCTGGATCTCGGCTAAGCTCGAGTAACCTTTCAGCAGCATAGAGAAGTTCAACGAGGCGTGCCCAGTGGGTTGCCAGAGTGAAATTAGCTGGCTTGCCCCCCAGAGTAGAGTACATCCTTTCATATTCTTTTTGAGCTAGGGGAGTTGCCATACCATCGGCAGCATTCAGCCGGGACAAAGGTGTGGCTCGATACACTCCACTGTCTTTGCCGTCAACAAAACCTTTCCAGCCAACTTTTTTGAGATAAGGAAACTTGAGATATGTCCAGGGCTCGACTCGTTCAGCTATATGTTCCAGATATTCCCGGGGAGCATACTTGCATAACTCTTTGCCATCAGGGCCAACCACACGAACTTTACCATCAT
>JBAVCL010000013.1:0-2216 GCA_049586675.1 Dehalococcoidia bacterium | reverse complement strand
GAAGAAGAGATAATGAAAGTTTGGTATTCGTTGCACAGTCAAAACCCCATTATCAGATTTGACTCACCACTTTTCCCTATAATCTTTCGCTGTCTTGAAAAAGACCCAATCAATAGATATTGCACTTTTAAAGAATTAAGAACGGATTTAGAAAAACTGCTTATACAACAAACTGGAGAAGTCCCTCTGTGCCAATATAGATGAGACACCTTCCCTATGATAAATTAGAGTAGAAGGCGGGGAGGAGGAAACACAATGATCGCTGAAAAGATGATAGCAAGCCGGGGAATTGAAGGAGCCATTTTGATAGAAGAGAAACCCTATATCGAGACTGCAAAAGAGAAGAAACCCGTCTCACAGAGGGAACTGGCTGCAGCGATACCGAACCCTGAGGTTCCTGATAAGGCCACCAGGCGGCGTTTCACCGCTGAATACAAGCTACGTATCCTCACACTTGCCGATGCCTGCACTGAGCCGGGAATCCTGGGAGCACTTTTGCGCCGTGAAGGTCTTTATGCATCGAACCTGAATACATGGCGTCACCAAAGAGAGCGGGGCATACTCTCCGGCCTGACACCCAAGAAGCGGGGCCGCAAGGAATCAGTTCGTGATCCGCTTGTTGCAGAGAATGAGAAGCTTCGTAAAGAAAACGAAAGGATTGCCAAACGTCTTAGGCAGGCGGAGATCATCATCGACGTTCAAAAAAAAATATCACAGATACTGGGAATTCCGCTTGCGAACTCCGAGGAAGGAGGCAACGACTGATGGAAGCTGCTCTCACACTTTCTTCTGAAGTGGGTATCAGGCAAGCCTGCGAATCACTCGATGTTGCCCGTTGCGGGTTTTACCGGACACAGGCACGGGAACATACACCTTTTGTGGAACCTAAGAAGCGCCCGAACTCTGTGCGTGCACTGTCTTCCGACGAACGGCAGGGGGTGCTTGATATTCTCCATGCTGACCGGTTTATGGACAAAGCACCCTATGAGGTTTACGCAACCCTTCTGGACGAAGGTCAATACCATTGTTCCATCCGCACCATGTACCGCATCCTGGACGCCAATAAAGAAATCAAAGAGCGCAGGAATCAGTTGAGCCACCCGGTGTATCAGAAACCTGAGCTTTTGGCCACAGCCCCGAACCAGGTCTGGTCGTGGGACATCACCAAGCTCTTGGGTCCGGTAAAATGGACCTATTTTTACCTATATGTAATTATGGACATCTTCAGTCGCTATGTTGTCGGCTGGATGATTGCCCCGGCTGAATCATCTGCATTAGCGGAGAAGCTCATCAGTGAGACCTGCGCAAAGCAGGATATTGAAAAGGGTCAGCTCACGATTCATGCTGACCGGGGCTCGTCTATGAAATCCAAACCCGTGGCTTTACTCCTGTCCGACTTGGGAGTCAACAAGACGCATAGCAGGCCGCATACGAGTGATGACAATCCATATTCAGAGTCCCAGTTCAAAACCCTTAAGTACCGTCCGGACTTTCCCGATCGCTTCGGCAGCATTGAGGACTCCCGGAGCTTCTGCCATGATTTCTTTCCCTGGTATAACAAAGAGCATCGACATACCGGCATCGGCCTGCTTACGCCGGAAGCCATGCATTACGGCCTTGCACAGGACATGCAGATAGCCAGAGGTAAAGTCCTGCGTGCAGCATATGAGATGCATCCTGAGCGATTTGTTAAAAGAATCCCTGTGCCGCCGTTAGTACCTCAGGCAGCATGGATTAACAAACCAAAAATAGTTACATTGAGTGATGGGAAAATACACTAAATGCGGATCGCGGGTGTCTCAAAGTTATTGACATATTCCGTTTAACGATTACTTTTTGTTATCTAAAAAAGAAAATTTACTATAATGGTGCATTATAATTAATAAAAACGCGTTAAATGAAGTGTCATTGCGAGGAGCAGAGCGACGAAGCAATCTCAAAGATAAGATTGCCACGCCCTTCGGGCTCGCAATGACAATGTAAAAACATTTAGTGAGTTTGCTATAATATTGCATTGGTCAAAATTTTCCTCAGAAGGAAACCTGACGCTTGAGAGCTGGGTCCACTACCTCTATCATCTTTCTTTCATCTAAACTTCCACCAAGAAATGCTTTCAGTCTTGCAGCAGACTCTTCAGGGTTTTCAATGGTTCTATTATAATTCACGAAAAGAGTAGGGATATGCCTCAGAGAGAGGAGCGATTTTGTGTGCTGTAC
>JBAVCL010000012.1:0-15470 GCA_049586675.1 Dehalococcoidia bacterium | reverse complement strand
CTGCCTACCTCTACCGCGTTCAACACCATTAACCTACTCTGCTCTTTCTTGGTCAATGTCACCCTCTCTTTCATGGTGACATTTTCGCTTAACACTTAAGGGTGACAAAATCGTAAAACATCAACACAGCCAGCACAATATCTTGACATCTTGGGGGGAGTGATATATTATCGGGCGAAGGGAGGCCTCCTGCTGAAGGCGCAAGAATCCCTGGGAATGTCCTCTTATTACGTGCTACCAAATAAATAAAACGCACGAAGTTTGACAGCGTTGTGCATTCATGGGAGGTTGTTAAAATGGCTGGGGCATTAGATGGGATCAGGGTACTTGATCTGGGACGCGTGCTAGCTGAACCTTACAGCGCAGCACTTCTGGCTGATTTAGGTGCCGAGGTTATTAGAGTCGAAGGGCCTGCTGGGGCATGGGATAGGCGCCCAGAGGACTGGGAAACGTTTATACAGAAGTACCCAAGTCAAGTGGCACCTACCGGTGATGGCTGGGGTTTCATCAATTTTAACCGCAACAAAAAGGCTATCTCCCTCAATTTTGAAGGTCGGGGAGAGGCAAATATCAAGGCCAGGGAGATATTGAAGGAGCTGGTGAGGCACTGTGATGTCGTGATGGAGAACTTCAGCCCTCGGACAGCTGAGGCTATGGGTATTACCTACGATAATCTTAAAGCAATTAAGCCTGATATAATCTTTGCTCATGTATCTGCCTTTGGTTCCAGCGGACCATATAGCCATCGGCCCGGCTATGACCCGGTTGCCAAGGCAATGTCCGGGATAATGATGATAAGTGGACCTCCTGGTCCCCCAGTGCGCGACGCAATATCTTATGTGGATTATGGCACAGCACTTTTGACTGCTGTTGGCGTGCTGACTGCCCTTTATCACCGACAAAGAACTGGGCAGGGACAGATGATTGAGACCGCGCTTCTACGGACTGCTCTTATGTATTCGTCGTCATTCATAACACAATGGGAAACAGCCGGCATTCGCCACGAAAGGGTGGGTAATCAGCCTTTCGGAGTAGGACCTTCCAATGCTTTCCAGGCCAAAGATGGGAGATGGGTATACTTAGGCATGATGGGCAATCAAATCTGGCGTAGGTTTTGCCGGTTCATTGGCAGAGAGGACTTGGCTACTGATCCCAGGTTGCAAAACGACTGGGATCGCTGGTTGCACCGCGATATCACTTATCCAGCAGTTACTGAATGGGTAGCTTCCCAAACCGCTGAAGAGGTAGTTGCTGCAGCGGAGAAAATTCCTGTCCCGTGTGGTTTTTGCTATGAGATAACTGAGGTAGCTCACGACCCCCATATTAAGGAAACGGGTATGCTAACAGAAGTACCTTGTCCTGATGGGACCAAGGTCGTAGTTAGCAGCTCTCCCTTGCTAATGTCAGCAACACCCCCGAAGATAGAGCGCTCATTTCCAGCAATAGGGGAGCATAATGAGGAAATATATTGTGGGCTTTTAGGCTATAGCTGTAAGGATTTGGTTAGGTTTAAGAAGGAGGGGATAATCTAGGTTACTTCGCCCAACCTCGATGGTTGGAATGGGTGGTGCTTACCTATGGTTTTTAAGGGTACTGGCTAGTTCTGATAGATAGTAACGCCTTAAGAACGCGAGCGATAGTCGACTTTATAGTCACTGAGTGTAGTCACCACTAGGCTGATGGGGAGGATGGAAAGACAAAAAGCCAAAACGAAGATTATGCAGAGTAAGGTATGGCATTAGCGCTGGAGAATATAAAAATTCTAACTGTGGAAGAGAAACTGCCAGTGACCTACTGCTCTATGTTATTGGGAGACCTGGGGGCCGATGTGATTATACTTGAGCAGCCTGGTGTCGGCAATCCAGCGCGGGTCTTGCCTCACTTTCTGGAGATTACTAACCGAAATAAGCGGAGCATTACCGTTAATCTAAAGTCAGGAAGAGGCAAGGAGGTCTTTCATAGATTAGCTAAGAACTGCGATGTGATCATAGAGTGTATGAGACCTGGCGTAGTTAAACGATTAGGGATAGATTATGAGACTATTAGGAGCATAAATCCTGGGATAGTCTATTGCTCTGTCTCGGGTTATGGACAAGATGGCCCTTATTGGGATTGGCCAGCACATGACCTCAGTTACCAGGGAATCGCTGGAATGTTAGATTTGGCTCCCCGAGACGGAGAAGGTATTCCCCAGCCCTCTGGAGTCGCCATAGCTGACCTGTCCGCCGGCATGTTTGCCGCTATCAGCATCCTCAGCGCTCTCCTTGCTCGCGATAGACTAGGGTTTGGACAGTATATCGATGTTTCCATGACCGATGGATTAGTTTCCTGGCTAAGTGTTGAATTAGGGCAATACTTTGCTGCTGGTATGCTGCCCAGGCAAGGTGGTCGCGGATTTGAAGCAGCTACTGGAGTATTCGCCACTAGAGATGGTAAATATCTCACTCTGAGTATCGCCCACGAGAATTACTTCTGGAGCAATTTGTGCCATGCCATAGGCGAGGCAGAATTGGCTGACATGCCTCGCGAGCAAAGATGGCAGAGGCGCAACGAGCTCAGGGCTACTCTCAAAAAGGCATTGCTGTCAAAAACACGAGATGAATGGGTTAAGATTCTGACCGAAGCGGATGTCCCCTGTGGCCCCGTTTTAAGCTTGAAGGAGGTTGTTTGTGATGCACATCTCCGACATCGCGGTATGTTCCCCGAGGTGGAGAAGATTAACGGGGAGAAGGTAAAACAGGTAGCTTACCCGGCAAAGTTTTCGGAAACGCAGCCCCAGATTAGGAGGCTACCACCAGCATTAGGGGAGCATACCCAAGAGATTCTGGACTGGCTCGGTTATGCGCCAGAAGAGATTGAAGAACTACGGCAAAAAGGGGATGTTTAACCGACAAGCCTGAGGCAGGGATGAGCCAGCATGGTCTCTTGAACTGTCCGGAGAGGAAGATAAAAAAGAAGGAGAAATAGATGGATTTCGAGTTTACTGAGGAACAGAAGGTGCTCAAGAAAAATGCTCACGATTTCTGGCAGGAGGAGATTAACCCTATAGTTGACGAGCGCGAAAAAGGGGACACCTTCTCGAAGGAAGAATACCACCATTACCTCAATATGCTCTCGCCTTTAGGTTATGTCACAGGCCCCATCGAAGAAAAATATGGAGGGGGAGGTCTCAGTTGGTCAAGCTACGCGGTACTCCTTGAAGAATCGGGTTATTGGTGGCCCAGCTTAAGTTCAGTTATTGCCACCATCGGAGGACCGGATATCATCCCCAGAATGAGTGATGAACTTCGGAAAAAGTACGCTGAGAGACTGATTTCACTGAAAATGCTAGGAGCCAGTGGAATATCGGAACCTGATGTCGGCTCGGCGGCTCCCCGAGGCGTCGAATTTAAAGCAGTTCTGGATGGTGATTACTGGGTACTTAATGGAACCAAGACCTGGACAAGCAATGGCTGCGTTTCCGATTATATTGCAGTGCTTTGCTTGCTCGATAGAGGTAAAGGGGTCGAGGGAGTAGGTACTATCTTCGTAGATAGGGAGGAATCCCCTTATGAAACCAGGGAGATGCATAAGATAGGATGGAGGTGTTCTTCATTTTCCGAAACTTACTTCAATGATTGCCGTGTTCCCGAGGGGAATCTCCTTGCTGGAGCGGGGGATGCAGCATTTAACAAAAGGATTAATCTTGGCCGCGCTGGTCTCGCTGTGAGAAGTGCTGGCCTTGGCCAAGCTGCGCTTGACCAGTCCATAAGCTATGCTCGGGAGAGGAAGCAGTTTGGCAAGCCCATTGCCGCCTTCCAGCTCGTTCAGAAAATGCTGGTTGAGATGGCTATTGACGTTGATTGTTCACGTTACCTTGCCTATCGTGCCTTTGATGCCATAGATAGAGACTTGCCCTTTGGAGAGCAGCGAAAATATTGTTCTATGGCTAAGGCATTTGCTGCGGAGGCAGTAAACCGGGTGACATATAATGCAGTCCAAGTTCATGGGGCTGTTGGGGTTCAAACTGATGCCCGGCTGGAGCGCTACTATAGAGATGCCAGGCCATTTACTATTCCCGATGGTACTACTCAAATGCACATACTTATTGTGGGGCGTGAGCTTACCGGTATAAATGCCCTTAGATAAGGAATCTGGAATTTGCCGAAATTGAAAAGGAGGTGAGAATAATGAACCTAGGTTTAAAAGGAAAGGTAGCTATAGTTACTGGCTCCGGTGAGGGAATTGGTCGAAAGATTGCTCTGATTTTGGCTGAGGAAGGTGTAAATATGGTGGTCAATGACGTAATTTCAGAAAAGGTGGAGAAGGTTGTTGATGAAGTCAGGGCTAAGGGGGTCAAGTCAATAGGATGTGTGGGGAGTGTAGCTGAGGTGGAATTTGCTAATGAGATGGTTAAAAAGACACTGGCTGAGTTTGGACAGATAGATATCCTGATTAACAACGCTGGCCGGTCTGTAAATTGGGAGGCAGGTAAGACTCCTCGCCCGTTTGTCGAAACGACAACTGAGGACTGGAATTATACCGTGGACCTTTGCCTTTACGGCGTTATGAATTGTTCTAGAGCGGTACTTCCCCACATGATTGGAAGGAAATATGGCAAGATAGTGAATTGTATTTCTGAAGCCGGCAGGGTCGGCGAGCCAAATATGGCAGGATATTCAGCAGCCAAGGGAGGCATTATTGCCTGGCAAAAAGCTGTAGCCAAGGAGGTAGGTCGCTACAATATTAATGTTAATGGCGTTTCCTTTGGAGCAGTGCTGACCGAGAGGGCCCTCCGCACCCAAGAGGCAGCAAAGGCAAGAGACCCGGAAGCTTTTGCCAAGCAACAGATGGAGAGATTCAGGTATTCTATATACCCTTTGGGTAGGCCATCGGAGACAGAAGATGCGGCAAGGCCGGTTGTCTTCCTGGCCTCAGATTGTGCCAGACAAATAACAGGGCAGACCCTCAGCGCTAGTGGGGGATTTAGTATGGTGTAATAGATATGTTTCAAGGAGGACTTCATAATGGCATATGAGACTATGTTCTATAAAAAGGAGAATGGTGTTGGCATTGTTACCCTGAATAGACCAGAGAGTCTTAACAGCATAAACACCAGGATGCAAGCGGAGATGAAAGAGATTTGGGAAGACATCGAACATGACAGGAGTATTAGGGTAATAATCATAACCGGAGGGGAGAAGTGCTTCAGCGCTGGAGCTGATATAAAAGAGCAATTTCCGCCCGGGGGCCGCCGTCCCAGCTCGCGAGACCTGTTTAAGAGGATCGAGGATTATGATCGACCATCTATTGCCGCTATAAGTGGCTATTGCCTGGGTGGTGGTTTGGAGTTAGCTTTATGCTGTGATTTGCTTATCGCCTCTGAGACGGCTCAATTTGGGCTGGTGGAAATAAGGATAGGAGCAGCTCCTGGAGCTGGAGGAATGCAGAGACTCCCTCGAAGAATAGGAATAGCCAGAGCCAAGCAGATGCTCTATTTTGGCGAACGAATTGACGCTCGGGAGGCTTACCGCGTCGGCTTAGTTAACAAGGTCGTTCCCGTGGTATCGTTAATGGACGAGGCCAAGAAGATGGCTAATGCGCTGCTAGACATGCCTCCCCACTCCCTAAAGATAGCTAAAAGATGTGTAAATGAAGGGATGCAGATAAATCTCGAATCTGCCCTGAAACTCGATGTTGCTATTGTTGAGCAAGAGTCGTCTACGCCTTTAGCTAGGGAAAACCGAGAGGAAGGGCAGAGAGCCTTCGCGGAGAAGCGCAAGCCAATATTTAAAGCAGCATGATAGGAATGAAAATGAATACTAGTGAGAAAAAGAAGATACCGGTAAGAGAGGGACTGTGGACTACTCCGGCATCCCCTGGTGAAGCACCACAGCTAATTGGTAGCAAATGTCCCGCTTGCGGAGAGGTTTACTTTCCCAAAAGGGAGAAGGGAATTTGCATTCACTGCCAGCATCGAGGTCTAGAGGATGTGAAACTAAGCCGAAGAGGGAAAATTCACAGTTTTAGTATCATAATGCAGCAGCCAACACAGTTCTATAAAGGGAAGGCCCCCTATGCCTATGGCTATATAGACTTGCCAGAGGTCAGGGTGCAAGCTCATTTCACTGGCTGTGATTTCAACGAACTTAAACTGGGCATGCCTGTGGAGTTGGTCATCGAGAAGCTAGGTGAAGACGAAAAAGACAATGAGATTATGGCCCATATGTTTAGGCCAGTTAAGCAATGATAAGAAGGGAGGGTTAAGGCCACGAAATCAGCAAAAGAATTGAGAGCTTTACGGAAGGTTTACATAGGTGGGATTGGCATCATCAGGTTTCAGAGGTATGAAGACCAGGAATATTACGATTTTGGTAGCCAGGCCATATTGAATTGCTTGGAAGACGCTGAGATAGCATGGAAAGATATCCAGGTAGCATTCTGTGGGAACGTTTATGCCGGGACGGGCAAGGGGCACCAAGTTTGTTCCGAGATAGGTCTAACCGGCATACCGATTATCAATATAGAGCAAGCTTGCTCCAGTTTTTCAGCGGCATTTAGACTGGGTTACCAAATGGTAGCTACTGAGCTCTATGATATCGTTATTGCCGTTGGCTTTGAGAAAATGGGTCGAGGTTTGCTACCCAGTACTGCTTTTAAACCATGGGAACTGGTGTTGGGGTTTAATATCCAGCCGGCAAACTATGCCCAAAATATCATAACGTATATGGCAGAAACTGGTGCTACCGAGGAGGATTTCGCCCGGGTAGTTGTGATGGAGCGCAAGAATGCCAATCTGTGTCCGTGGGCGAGATGGTATAAGGAAGGAGAGGTTACTATTGAACAAGTTCTTAACTCGCGCCCAATTGCCTTACCAGTGCGACTCTTACACGCTGCCGCTATGGTAGATGGCGCAGTAGCCATTATCCTCTGTAGCGAAGACAAGCTTAAGTCCAGCATTTCCAGGCAGAAGAAGATACAAGTAGCCACCGCTGTTCACCACACCGGATATTATGGTGAGAATAGCATTAAGTTCCAGGCGAAGACGAATTTGGTCAAGGAATCTGTTAAGCAAGCCTGGGAAATATCGGGCTATGGTCCGGAGGACATGGATGTAATTCAGGTATATGAAGCCATGGCGCCAGCATTTCTGTACGATGTTGAGGACATGGGGTTTTGCAAACCGGGCGAGTCTAGCCACCTGTTGAAAGAAGGCTATTTTGAGATAGGGGGGAAGCTCCCAGCAAATACAGACGGTGGCCTTACGGGTTGTGGACATCCCCTGGGAGCTACTGGTGGACGACAGATCTTTGAGATAATCACTCAATTAAGGGAAGCAGCCGGTCCGAGACAAGTTCAAGGGGCCAAGATTGGTCTGGCTCACAGCATGGGTGCTGGCCCTAACTCTGTAGTTACAATATTGAAAAGATAGCTTTTTGACCCAAATACGTAGCCGCCGGGGTGAAACAGCTGTCAAAGACATCTCGCAGATTTTGAAAGAGCTTTTGTCTGCCAAATGAACCCCTAAATCCAGTCCTCTATCCCAAAGCCGCCTTCTGATGGCAAGGGTTTTATTATGGTCGGGGTGAGTGGATTTGAACCACCGACCTCATGGTCTCAAAGCAAGCCATAGAAAAAGCGGAGACCGCTCACCTCCTTTCGACTCAGAGGACAAAATAGTCAGTAGACTTTGTCAAGGCTCGGCTGAATGTTCTAACCTTATTGGTTCAATTATTTCCATATAAAATACCAGATCTCGGAAATTGATGGCAATTGCTTGTGGTGTTTAAAGTGTGTAAGCTTAAGTCGTTGACCTTACAAACATACGCTTTGCCAGGTAGGCTACGGAGTTGGAGTCGTAGGGGCTGGACTCTATATTCTCCCTGGCTTCAGCCATAATCCTGTCGATATCCCCGTACCGGTAGAATCTCTTTATCTTGTCCTCATAATTAATGCCCATAGCCTCGCCAATGAGCGTGAGTATGTGCTCGATCTGGAATGGATACTTTGACTCCTCCGGAATGAACTGAAAATGGCAACCCACGCAGGCGTCTACCATCACCTCAGCGCCGGTACTGGCTGCCTCTTCCAGACACCTTTTCACCATGGTACTGCCGATGGGCAGTTTGCGACTGGCGGCGCCACCACAGCAAATAGATTGCTCCTTGTTGCTGCTCATCTCTATCAACTGGAGGCCTGGAATGGCTTTCAATATGGTGCGCAAGGACGTAGTATCACCCAGTGCCCTGGATAAAGAACAGGGCTCGTGCAGCGTAACCGTCTTGTTAATTGGTTGGCTGAATACTAGTTCGTTAACATGCTGGCTGAGGAAGTGAAATAGATGCTCATAATGGAAATGCGCTGGGATGATTTTTTGGTCATACTGAGCTACCTGATAAGCACATCCGGGGCAACAAAATACCACCTCTTTGGGTTTGAAAGCACCCAGGGCATGCAATAAAGCTTTGCCGTAGGCATCAGCTTTATCTAAATTCATACCCATATAGCGGACGCCGCAGCAAAGCTCACCGCCGCCTACTATTGTATGATCCAGCCCGAGCCTCTCCAGTATAGAGGAGACTAAAAAAATCTTATCCGGCGTCATGACCATACCGCAGCCGGTGAAGACCACGATATCCTTTGGTGGCGGATTATCAGGAACCTTGGTTATCCAGCGCTTCTCGTTCGGCTTGACCTGCATGCTGGCTATGATGTCCGGCACAAAGTAGGTGTTGTCACCGACATTTATCTCCATCGGTGGATAAGCTTTCTTGCCCAGTTTGACGAGTTCTAGCCGGAGCAGCTCATGCATGATAACCGGATTGATGCCCACAGGGCATACGTTCTGGCATATTCCACAGTGCGTGCAGCTAGCGCTCTTTAAGGAGGCTTCTTCAGACGTAATTCCGTCCTTGAGTACGTCGATGATTTTTTGCTGTATATCTGATGCCGGTATGGAACTGAGATTGGTCAGCGGTACCGTGGGGCAGACATCCACGCAGATGCCGCAAAGATCGCAGTCCTGAATAATTTGTTTCTTCTTTTGTTCGTATAGTTCGGTGAGCGAAGATGCCTCCATGTTTCTCCTTTTTTCTGTTTTGTCCATTTACTATATCAAGTTAAGGTATTTTACTCAACGCGTTAAGCTGCCTTTTGAGACGGTGTCTGTATGGGAATGGCTAGCATCGTTTGGAATAACAACTCACAACACAAGATATGATTTTTGAAAAGTATCATGGATAGAGGTTATACTTAATTCTTAGTAGTGTGACAAGGAATCGAAAGGAGGGACATGCCAATTGCCTGAATTAAAATTTGACAAGACAAAATGTGCCAAGTGCAAAGCCATTAGTTGCCTCGTTAAATGTCAGTACCTGGATTTTAAGGACAAAGACAAGGCGAAGAAGGAGTGGCAGAAGGTAATCGACGGTGAAAATTCCTCTGTTCTCCAGTCCTGCACCACATGTTATGCCTGCGAAGAATATTGCCCTTTTGGTAATCATCCATTTTACTTGATTGTTGAGCAGCAAGAAAAGAAAGGGATATTACCGGCGCCCAGGCCAATCGTCACAATGTATATTAACCAGTGCCAGCCAATAGGCAGATTCATGGTGGGTAAAGTTGAGGAAAGGGCATTATCGTACTGCTTTTTGCCCCACTTTAACACACTGGTCAAGGGTAAGCTGTTCGACGGCATTGCTTGGTCAGTAATCTTCGGGCAGGAGTTTTTCTGCAATGCTGTTTACCTGCATTATGCGAAAGCCTCGGTAATAAAGGACAGACTACCCAAAGTAGTTGAGAATATCAAAAACCAGGGAATCAAAGAGCTTGTATGTCTCCATGACGAATGTTATGGCACCTTCACCTCGCTGACGTCTGCTTATGGTATAGACATGCCCTTCAAACCCATTCATTACTACGAGTACTTGTATGGCAGGCTGAAGGAGCTCAAAGACCTGATAAAGCCGCTCAATATTAAAGCTGCCTACCAGAGAAACTGCTCAGCCCGGCTTTGCCCCGAGACAGACCACTATGTAGACGATATATTCGGTTTGCTTGGGGTAGAGCGAGTTAAGCGGAAATATGACGGGGAAAATGCTCTGTGCTGCGCCGAGATTTTCAGGATGGAGCGGGGGCCAGTGCTGGCCGACGATGTTCAGAAGCGGAATATAGACGATATGGCGAAGTTCAGAGCCGAATACTGCATTTTTAATTGTCCGGCTTGCTGGGACTCGCTAGCGCATAAGGTTGTCAAGCAAGGCATAAAGCCGATACACATGATTGACCTGTGCAAACTTGCTATAGGCGAAGAACAAGCTCTGAGGCTGCCTGAATTAGTAGCGGAGGTGTAAATTATGACGACCACCAGTGCTTTATACGATTCCTTGGTTAAAATAGTCGGTAAGGATTTCGTCTCTGACCAGAAAGAAGAGCGTTATTTCTATGCCAGGGACGGTGGGCTTATGCCCCCGCATGAACCAGACTTTGTGGTAATGCCCAAAACAACTGAAGAGGTGCAGGAGATAGTAAAGCTGGCAAACAGGGAGAAGGTGCCACTAGTTCCCAAGGGGTCAGGTTTGGCATTGACCGGTCTGGTCATCCCTCAACGAGGCGGCATTGTGCTGGATATGAAGCGGATGGATAGAATTTTAGAGGTAAATGAAAAAGCCAGATACGTCATCGTTGAAGCCGGTGTTACCCAGGGTGTATTGAAAAGTTATCTGCAAAAACACCATCCTCGCTTACGGCACAGCATACCTGACGCTCCGCCAGTAGCAACAATAGTTGCTAACGCGGTAATACACGGCCAGGGGCGCCTGTCGCAGCAGCATGGTTTCAACTCCGACATGGTCTCCGGCCTGGAAGTTGTCCTGCCCACGGGCGAACTCTGCCACATCGGTTCGTGTTCAGTATCTTCATACTGGTTCTCCAAGGGGCCTCCACTGCCGGATTTATCCGGACTCTTTCTGGGCTGGTTTGGCACCACTGGCATAATCACCCGGCTGGGGCTGAAGCTTTATCCATGTAAGAAGATGAGAGATGTCATGGTCTTCTTGGCAGATAAGGCTGAACTGGTCCCAGACATTATGCTGAGGCTCAGCCACACTGAGATGATTGAAGATGTGGTGGTCTCGGCTCAGCCATTGCCTTTGAGATTCAGGGGAACTTTCTGGATAATGGCTTACATAACTGGCGATTCCGATGAGGAGCTTGAGTTTAAGCGCAAGATGGTGTGGGATGCCCTCTGGGAACATTTTGAAAACCGTGATGTGGGCCTTTTGAGCACTTCGCCAGAGATGAAAGCACCACTGATGTCAATGCCTTCAAGGGATTCGACCAGATTTGCCGATGTATCTAAAGGCGGCGGATTTCAATATGCCGGGCCTATCACCCCCATTGAGAAATTCCCAGCTTTCGTCAGGAAACTGGAGGAGGTAGCCACAAAATATAATGTCTTCTATGCATCCAGCACGCGGCTTATCGACGCCGGGCATTGCATGATGTTTTCCTTTTCTTTCTCCTTTAGCAGAGCTAATACTGATGAGATGGCAAGAGCTAAAAAGGCTTTAGACGAATGCAGCAAATTCGCCCTGGAGGAAGGAGGCGTGCTCTGGAAAGCAGACATTGCCGAACAGAGGCTGCTGATGGACAAGATGGACCCCAATACGCTTGTCCTTATGAAGAAGATAAAACAACTCCTGGATCCCAATGGAATCATGAACCCTGGAAATTGGGAGGTAAAATAATGCAGAAATATGTTAGTCAGATCCATAGATGCTTCAGGTGTGGGTACTGCAAGTTTCCCACCGATTATTCAAGCTTTAATTGTCCTTCCTACAGAAGGTTCAGATTTGATAGCTATTCCACCGGTGGGCGACTGTGGCTTATTTATGCCTGGTTGAAGGGTGAAATCGAATGGTCGGAGCACTTCGCTGAAATCCTGTACACCTGCACAACCTGCAAGAACTGTGTTGAGCAATGTCCCATGAGGTTCGCTCCTGATATTGTTGACTGGATTGTTGGAGCCAGGAGCGATATGGTCGAGAAAGGGAAAATACCGCCTCGTGTGGCACGCTTTTTTGAAGCTGTTTATGGCTATGGGAATCCTTTCAAGCAACTCAGGAGCGACAGGGCTGCCTGGGCAAGCGGCACCAAAAAGTATGCGTCAGGAGATGATTATCTCCTGTATGTCGGCTGCCTGGGCTCGTACGATGAAAACGGACAGAAAATGGCCAGGAGCCTGGTAGATATCTTAAATGCCTCAGGAGTATCCTTCGGGATACTTGGCGAAGAAGAAGAGTGCTGCGGCAACGAGATATATATGCTTGGTGAAACGGGACTGTTTCAGAATCTGGTGGAGAAAAACAGCCAGAAATTCAAAGAGCTTGGCGTTAGTAAGGTGATTACGCTTTGCCCGCATGGCTACAACGCCATGAAGAACATTTACCCGGCATCAGGTGGAAACTTCGAGGTATATCACTACACTCAAATCCTTAATGATTTGATTAAGAAGAATAAGATAAAACCTTCACGAACTGAAGTAAAAGTTACTTATCATGACCCCTGTTTCCTCGGACGTTATAATAATATCTATGACGAGCCGAGGCAGATATTGCAAAGTATTCCCGGCATTAAGCTGGTGGAGATGGAGCGGAACAGGAGAGATGCCTTCTGCTGTGGCGGTGGCAGTGGCAATTTCGTTACCGACCTTTTAGCCGGCAGCGCGGATAGCCCGGCACGGATCAGGGCCAGAGAAGGTTACGAGACCGGAGCCGATACTTTAGCAGTTGCCTGCCCCAGTTGCCTGACGATGCTCACCGACGCTGTGAAGGCAGAAAACCTGGATGATAAGCTGGTGGTCAAAGATATCTCGCAGATTTTGAAAGAGCTTCTATCTGCCAAATGAACCCCTGAATCCAGCCCCCTATCCCAAAGCCGCCTCCTGTAATAGAAAACACTCTTTTTAGCTATGAAACTGTCAAAATCTTCTTGGGCTTTTACAAAATGGAAAAACGGGTTATCATGGTCGGGGTGAGTGGATTTGAACCACCGACCTCATGGTCCCAAACCATGCGCGCTAGCCGCTGCGCCACACCCCGTATAGTTAAGTATTATAGTAGGTAAGGAGAATTGAAGCAATCAACCTTGCTTATTAGAAAAATCAAGCTGCAAAACAGGCTACCTTTGCCTTGAGTTTGGCATATTCCTCATTTACGTGTTCTTGAATCTTGGCAATCTCCCCATCCAACAAATGACGGAACCGGCCTTGTGGCTTTAAGTATTCCTCAACCGATCTAAGCTTAGGCCGGTCAACATTTAATTTATACCGGCCATTCTCTACCTCATAGAGAGGGAAAATGCCTGTCTCTACGGCAAGCCGACCTAGCTCGATAGCTAAATCAGTAGCATGCCTCCAGCCTGTCGGGCAAGGAGAGAATATATGGACATAAGCTGGCCCTTTGATTTCCTTACCCTTTTTAACCTTGTTCATTAAATCAAAAGGATAGCTGGGACAGGCTGTGGCCACGTAAGGTATGTTATGGGCGACAGCAATTTCAGGCATGTTCTTCTTCCAGGTAGTCTGGCCAATGCTAAATTTGCCGGCGGGTGCCGTAGTAGTTGAAGCTCCGTAAGGAGTGGCACTTGACCTCTGGATACCGGTATTCATATACGCTTCATTATCAAAACAGAGATATAAAAAGTCATGATTTCTTTCAAACGCTCCCGACAAGGCTTGAATTCCTATGTCGCTTGTCCCTCCGTCTCCAGCTACAGCCACACATTTAATGTCTCTCTCCGTCATTTTGCCTTTCTTCATCAAAATCTTTAACCCTGCTTCTATGCCCGAAGCTGTAGCAGCGGTGTTTTCAAACAACGTATGTATCCAGGGAACTCTCCACGAGGTGACAGGAAGCGGAGAAGTGCAAATCTCTATGCACCCCGTAGCATTGGCAATTATTACATCCCTTCCCAGGGCTTTGCCGGCGAGCCTTAATGCCAAAGCTTCCCCACAGCCTACACAAAAACTATGTCCCTCAGCGACAAACTCCTCTGTGGTCACAAGATTTTTGCCGAACCTTATAAAGTTCCCCTCCATTTTCACCCTCTTATGCCTGTTACCTTGCCTCTTATGCCCACTGCCTCAAATAACTCCTTCGACCCCTTTTCCGCGATCTCCCGACCCCGGTCAATAACATACTCAAAATCTTTTACCGACATATCCCTTCCACCCAAACCACCTATAAAACTCACAACTTTTGGCCTCTCTTTCTCATCATATAAGGCCGACCTAACCTCGGAAGAAACTGGCCCCCCCGGGCCTCCAAAGGAGATAGAGCGGTCAAAAACAATAAGAGTTTCGGCATTCTTTACCGCCTGGCGAAGTTCCTCGAATGGGAAAGGCCTCCAAAGACGCAAGCTGACAAGTCCTACAGATTCTCCTTGGTTCCTCTTTGTATCTATGGCAATCGTTGCTGTCTCACTAAAACTTCCCATCGTCAGAAGCAATGTTTTAGCTCCTTTCGTTCTATAGGACTCGACGAGGTGATAATAACGGCCAAAGATATCTCCGAATTCTTGAAATCCTTGAATTATGACATCCTTGGATTTCCTGAACGCCACCTCTTGAGCTATCTTTGCTTCTGAATATATTTCGGGGGGACCGAAAGCTCCGTGAGTCATCGGTTTATCAGGGTCTAAAGTAAAAGGATAGTGAAATTTAGGGAGAAATCTATCCACTTCTTTTTGTTCTGGCAAAATAACTGGCTCTGTTACATGAGACAGGTGAAATCCGTCGAAATGAACCATTACGGGGAAAAGGACTCTGGAATCTTCACCGACACGAAAAGCCCAGAGGGTCATGTCAAATGCCTCCTGGCTATTCTGGCAAAATACCTGGATCCAGCCAGTATCTCTGACAGCCATGGCATCGGAGTGGTCTCCCCAAACACTCAAGGGTGCGGAAAGAGCTCTGTTGCATACTGTCATGACCACGGGATATCTCATAGATGAAGCAATGTAAACAACTTCGTGCATAAGTTCCAAGCCTTGACCTGCAGTAGCAGTAAAAGTCCTTGCTCCCACCGCAGCAGCTCCCAGGCAAGCGCTCAGGGCCGAGTGCTCCGACTCCACAGGTATATAAGCGGCATCCAGCTCACCATCAGCCACCATCTCAGCGAGCCGCTCGGGGATATGCGTCTGGGGTGTTATGGGATAGGCAGCAATGACATCCACGTCAGCCATCCTGGCTGCTTCGGCAGCAGCATGAGAAGCTTCTAACCCCACTCTTTTGCTCATTTTTCCTCCTCCTCTATCATAGTTATAGCTTCTACAGGGCATATATTAGCGCAGATCCCACAGCCCTTACAGTAAAAGAGGTCAATTTCATAATATCCATCCTCAAGAGGCTTTATGGCTGCATCAGGGCAATAAAGCCAGCATAAGCCGCATTTGTTACATTTTTCCTTATCTATTATCGGCCTTTGGGATCT